>NZ_CP150214.1:327500-963430 GCF_037969835.1 Oceanobacillus sp. FSL W7-1281
AGCACTAAGGGGGAATTTAATCATCCAAACAACAAAAAGCGCATTTGGATGTTTTGTTGTATTATCTTACATCATTTTTATTGTACTTTTTCTGATTATCGGTATCAGCATGATGTTTGGTGCGCCAGAGAGCATAACAAACCTTTTACAAATCATAGCTGCATGGTCATCCACCTTTGCATTTATTATTTTATTTAAAAAGATTTATCCCGGATTAAGGCTGAAGGATTTTGTTAAACAACAATTTGCGCCAAAGGTTAAATTTTCTGTTCTCAGCAGCGTGTTCATCCTCCAAATTATCATCATCGGCATAACCATATTTCTATTATCAACTTCAACAACTTCAACGGAAGGTGCAGCAATATCGTATACCAGTATGGGAATCTTATCTCTCGTATTTTTCGATCAATTCGTCCGGGGGCCTTTAGGTGAAGAGTTGGGGTGGAGGGGGTATGCCTTAAATGAACTTCAATAGAAACATTCTCCTTTATCAGCAGCATTCATCATAGGTGTTTTATGGGGTTTTTGGCACATGCCATTATGGTTTGCCTCAGGGTATACTGGGATAGACTTAATCAAGTATATCGTCCTGTTTATGATTGGGATTATTTCTTTTTCCATTATTGTGACGTTGTTTTATAATTTAAACAACAATCTGTTCATACCGATTGTTGCCCATCAGATATTTAATTTTTCCCTTGTAATCATTAGAGGAGATTTATTAGATATATTGGTATATGTTATGCTGTTTTATTTTGTTGTGGCGTTACTGTTTGTTGTTATTAATCCAAAGCATATTTTATACAAGAAAAGTATATAAGTATTTGGCATCTTCTAAAATAGATAATATGATATGAAAGGGAGATGGATATAATCCATTTTGAAATAGATATCTTGTGAGGAAACAAAGTATTTGATACGCTAACTTTAAGATGAAGAAAGTAAAAATCAGTTTAAAGGATAATGAATTCAAGGAAGAAAGCGCTTGCTAATTGTTTTAGGCTATACAGTTTTGAATTAAGCTTTAACGAAGAATAATGTTGCTTCCTGTAAAGAAGAAACGACTGTATAAGCGGGCAAAAGGAGGAAGCATAGATGTCGAGTCATCTATCAAATTATCAAAAAGCACTGCAAATCCAGCGGGAAATTTCGGAGACTCTGAATAAGAGCATGGACCTCCATGAAATGCTGCAATTATCATTAGAACGCTTGCTTGAATTAATGGAATTGGAAACCGGATGGATTTTTTTAACGGAGGATGCTACTTTTTACCGTCTTGCTGCTGATTATCAACTTCCGCCTGCGATGGCTGATAACAGAGAAGAACTGATGCATTGTCAGGAAGGATGCACCGATTGTACGTGTTTGCAGCTTTATTGGGAAGGACGTATGAAACAGGCTGTCAACCATGTGAAATGTTTTCGTCTTAAACAAGCTGTTACGGATAAGATGGGTGAAACACGGGGACTTACCCATCATGCGAGTATCCCTCTTACGATTCGCGGGAAGAAAATCGGCTTGCTTAATTTAGCTTCACCTGGGCGTCTTCGTTTTCAAGAGGAGGACCTTATCCTTTTGGAAACCATTGCTTATCAAATAGGTGCAGCAGTAGAACGGACGCGTTTGCACGTGGAGCAAACAAAAGAAGAAGTAAATGCTACTGCACGTTATCTTATCAATGCTTATGCCAATGCCGAAAAAATTAAACATGAAATTGGAAATGTTCTTAACCGAAATGAATTGTTTCAGAGAATCATGCAAGCGTTACATCATCATTTACCCCATTGGACACATGCCGCTATTATTACAATGGAGGAAGAGAGGCTGACCGTCCAATTCCATTCAGATGAACATGGGCCTAAAGAAGTTTTTGATACGGAACAAGAAATAAACCTTTCTCGACCAGATTTCATTCGAAAAGCTTATGCACAACAGCGTGTTACACAGAACAATAAACAGCCGTTGCATTTTTTCTCTTTAAAAGACTATCAATCTCTTTATTCCATTGCTTTTCCTTTGTTTATGCGTGATAGACCTGAGGCAACATTCGGTGTGTTATTGCTTAGCCGAAACACCACAGCATGTGATCATTTGGAAATCGGAATGCTGGAAGGACTCGCTGATCATCTTTCTATGGGTATTGAGCGTATCCGTCTACATGAAGAATGGGAAGCATTGCTTGTCGATAAGGAAAGAAATCGACTTGCACGGGATCTACACGACTCTGTCAATCAAAAATTGTTTGCTCTCTCATTAATATCAGGTGGGCTGCAAAGATTAATTGATAAGAAGGAACGTGCCATTTTGGAAGCTGTTCTGGAAGTTCAGCAGCTTTCAAAAGAAGCTTTAATAGACATGCGGAGTTTGATTTGGCAGCTTCGTCCCAATCACCTTGAACAGGGACTGATTACTTCATTCCACGAATATGCACAAAAAATTGGGCTGGATTTATCTATGGAGGCTCCGGATGATTTAGAGATAAATCAATCGTATAAAGAAGCATTGTGGCGAATTGGACAGGAAGCATTGAATAATATTCAAAAACATGCTGGGACATCTAAAGCTGCGATGGTCATACAATCAGATGCTAATGGCTTTACAATGAAAGTGAGAGATCAAGGCAGTGGAGGTGCTGTTGAGAAACAGCAATCCCTTGGTATTACAAGTATGAAAGAAAGAGTCGAAGAACTTGAAGGTTCTTTCCATATAAATAGTGAAAAAGGAAAGGGTACGACGATTATTGTTCGTGTTCCAATCCATCGAAAAGGAAGGTGATATTCTTTGAAAGTATTACTTGTCGATGATCATCTTGTCGTTTTAAAAGGTCTGCGCTTTTTTCTGCAAACAAGGCCTGGTATCGATATTGTAGGTGAAGCCCAGGATGGAAAAGAAGCATTGCAGCAAGTGAAAAAACTGCAGCCGGATATTGTGTTGATGGATGTGATCATGCCAAATATGGATGGAATCGAAGCGACCAGACAAATAAAAGCAGACTATCCTGAAGTGAAGGTGGTTATACTCACTAGCTCCTCTGATAAGGACCATGTCATACCGGCAATTCGTGCGGGTGCCAGCGGTTATCAGCTAAAAGATGTTGACCCAACCTTTTTGGAAGAAACCCTCATCGCTGTTATGGAGGGAGGAACTTCGCTTCATTCGCAAATAACTAGCCATTTAATGGTGCATGTCGCCAAAGAAGATGAGAAACAATCCAGCTACTATGAATTAACACCTAGAGAACGGATGGTTTTGAAACATATCACATATGGAGAAAGTAACAAGGAGATTGCTGCAGCACTCTATATCACAGAGAAAACGGTGAAAACACATATTACAAGTATCCTTGGTAAAATGGAGGTTCAAGATCGAACTCAAGCGGCGATTCATGCTTTAAAACATAGATGGTTTGAAGTATAAGTATACGACGGTCGTCGTAGAAAAGGTCTTATTTATGGTAAGGCCTTTTTTCTATGGGATTTTTAGACAGCTGTAGGATGTGCTTTATTTTAAGGGTTAGTATAGTGAAAGTAGATAAAAACAAGAAATAAAGGAGAGTGAAGAGAATGATGAATCAAAAACAATTGCCTGGGTGGGCAAGGGAGTATTTGCACTATATTCAGGTCTCTGTTAAAGAGCCTTCGCTGGAATATTTAACTGAAATATCCAGCGCTCATTTAAATCAAATTCCTTTTGAAAATATTAGCACGTTGCTGCAATTGGAGGAATATCAAAAAAAAGGGAAGCTTGTTCAAGATGAAAAGCGGTTTGTTAGACAGCTATTTCAGTATCATATGGGCGGGACGTGTTATGTAATCAACAGTAGTCTTCATCAGCTATTAAAACAGCTTGGCTTCCAAAACCGTTATGCTTTTTTAGGCGGAAGGCATGTTGCTTTGCTCGTTCAGATACCAGGTGAAGAGGAAGAAGTGTATGTAGATGCTGGTAATGGTGCTCCTTTTTTTGAACCGGTTCATTTGCAAACAGACCCGATGAATGTCTCCCGATTTGGAAATGTTGAGATAAAACTTCGTCCGGGAAATGAACCAGGAACGTATAGGTATTACCGATATGTGAATAGAGAATTATCTGAGAATATAGTCTGGGATTTTGATACAAAGAAAATCTACCAATTTGATGATTTTCAGCAGGCAATCAAAGAATATTTCCAGCCTAATGGATTATTTACGTCTGATTTACGTTGCCAAATTTGGCAATTGGATCAACGGCGGTCTCTATCTTTAGTTAATAATGTGTTAAGTATTCAATATAGTGATGGAGAGGTTGAAAAGCATATATTAGCAGATCGTCAAGCTATTCGCGAGGTTATCAATCAGGAATTTGAACTTCCTAAATTGCCAGTCGAAAATGCCATAGATGTGCTTGAGGAACTTGGAATGGATATTTTTAAAAAGTTAAAGGGAGATTTGTAGAAGTGAACAATAACCTTGAGTATGGAAATGGTTAAGTCATATTAAAAGGAGAGCAGGCAGCTATGAGTAACACAAACGATAATCAAAATGGCAGTAATGCGCATATTGATGAAGCGCAAAGGGCAACATGGCGAGAATGGATAGGGCTTGGAGCATTAACTTTAGCAGTTTTTATGCTTTCAACCGACATGACCGTTCTCTTTCTTGCCACACCATCAATTGCTGCTGATTTGGAACCAAGCAGTACACAAATGCTTTGGATTATTCATGTTGGCGAATTGCTGGCTGTGGGATTCGCATTAACGATGGGGCGTTTGGGTGACAATATAGGAAGAAGGCGATTGCTTGTGATTGGTGTAACTGTCTATGGGGCAGCCTCCTTTATTGCTACAATTTCGACGGAGCCTTGGATGTTGATTGCGACAAGAGCACTTCTTGGTGTAGCGGCTGCAACTGTGATGCCGTCCACGATGTCTTTACTACGCAATATGTTTTTCAATCCAAAACAATTTTCAGTAGCAATTGCTATTAACCTTAGCGCATTCTCAGCTGGCATGGCGCTAGGGCCTCCAATGGGCGGTTTACTCTTGGATTACTTTGGATGGGGAGCTGTATTTCTCATTAATGTTCCGATTGCCATTGTATTGTTAGTTATATCGCCCCTACTTCCTGAGTATCGCAACAAGGATTCAAAACGTCTCGATTTTATCAGTGTTTTGTTATCCTCATTCGCATTGATAACTTTGATTTTCGGTTTGCAGGAAATGGCTAACGCTGGTTTTAATATGCTTTACGCTGGATCTGTAGTGATTGGTATTGGAGTTGGAGTACTGTTTATTCGTCGGCAGTTAAAAGCGGAAGATCCACTATTGGATTTGAGCATGTTTCGAATTCGCAAATTTAATTTTTCATTGATTGCTTTGATGATTATATTACTTGTAACGACTGGGGCAGATATGCTTTTTGCACAACATTTGCAAGCAGTTGTAGGACTGACTCCAACAGAGGCAGGTCTTCTGTTGATTATCCCTGCACTCTTGTCGATGGCGGGAACGTTAATATCTCCTGTGCTTACAAGATGGATACGTCCGGCATATGCTATGGTAGCAGGTTTGTTAACTGCTTCAGCTGGTGCATTATTTATTATGTTAACTGTGCATGATGCAGGAGCACTTCTGTTAATTATTGGTGCTTCCCTTCTCGCATTCGGAGTAGGTCCTGCTATGACGATTACCGGTGAGCAGCTTATCTCCAGTGTTCCACAAGAGCGCGCTGGCTCAGCTTCTGCGATGTCCGATGTAAGCAGCGGATTTGGCTCGGTAGTGAGTATTGCATTCATTGGGAGTCTTGGAATGTTAGTTTACCGTTGGGTGCTGATGAATTCTATTCCTGCTGGAGTGCCTGCAGAAATAGCTGATTCAGCCATGGAAAACGTTGGTTCAGCTGTTGCCGTATCAGAAAGATTCCCGGAAATGCTTCAAGCTATACAGTCATCATTTACCATTGCGCTTCAAACGGTCTATGGAATAACTGCGATTGGTTTGATTGTCTTAATGGTTACTATTGTATGGAAGTTTAGGTTTATAGGGAAAGAGAAGTAAGCTGTTATTTATAGTTATTCTGTTTTCCAGAAAAGATAAATAGGAATGATAACCCTTTTAGACAGGATAGTCTAAGGGGTTTTTCATTGTAAAAAAGATTTATACAATAGAGACATCTGTTATTAAAATAATTTGTTCAAGCTATATAGATGTTAAGCAAGATTTTTAACATGTTACCCTGCATGTTATCTCTTATCTCCCCAATTACGGTTTCTATTTCCATAGTATAAAGGAAAAGGAGTGATAAATAATGAATTTACCAACAGCAATTGTTGTGTCCACAGCTATTATTTGTTTAACATTTTTCGTGATAGCTATCTCTTTGAAAGTTGTGAGGAGTGAATGAAAATCCGCACTGTAAAAATTGCCACATAAACTTATTATTTTTTAAACAACTATTTCAGCATTTCATACCTCGAGCCACGCATGTTATTCCATTCTTCAAGGCAACCCTTTATTCCTTCGCCATAATATAAATGAAAGGAGATGGTGAGTATGCTGACGATTCAAGATGTAACGAAGCGCTATGAGAAAACAGAGGCATTAAAAAATATGTCGATGACTATCCCTGAGGGCACCTGCTATGGGCTGATAGGTCCCAATGGTGCGGGAAAATCCACTTTAATTAAGATGATTACTTCTATTATCCGCGATTACGAAGGAAAAATTGAATTTAATGAACAACGAATCTCCGATAAAACAAAACAGAAATTAGGCTATGTTCCACAGGATATTGTATTGGAAGAGAATATCACAGCATCCGGCAACTTATATTTATTTGGAAGAATATATGGATTAAAAGGAAACAAACTGGCTCAACGGACAAAGGAAGTGCTGGCACTAATCGGTCTTAGCGAAAGGAGCAAAGATAAAGTATCCACTTTTTCAGGGGGAATGAAGCGCAGGCTGAATATTGGCTGTGCACTGATGCATAATCCGGAGCTTATCATCATGGATGAGCCGACAGTCGGTATCGATCCCCAATCAAGGCAATATATATTTCAAATGATTGAAGAACTGAAAACAGCAGGGAAGACGGTTATCTATGCCAGTCATTACATGGAGGAAGTGGAAAGACTCTGTGATGATGTTGCATTTCTCGATAGAGGGAAATTGATAGAGAATGGAGCGGTAGGTGAATTACTTCAACAATATGCGGTGCCATCCATTTATATTAAAGCAGACCATATTTCGGCTGAACAGCTGGAATCGTATGGTGATGTTTCGCAGGAGAAGGATGCATTTTTAATCTATACAGAAGAAGCGCTGTCAGCGATGGAAAATCTGATTTCCTATTGCAGAGAGAAGAAAATAGATGTAGAGCGGCTGGAGCTTGTTCGCCCACGGTTGGAGGATGTATTTTTCCGGTTGACTGGAAGTAACTTAAGAGATTAAAAAATAAAGCTGGAGGTGTTCATAATGAATGCTGTTATGATAGTAGAATTAAAAAAACATGTACAGGATAAAGGGCTTGTGTTTTGGGTATTCTTACTGCCTATTCTATTTACGGTATTATTTATTGCTATCTTTACTTCTGGAGTCGACGATGCGACGAGGCAAGAGGTTATTCAATCCATTGTTCCAGGATATGTAGTGATGTTTGTATTTTTTATTATGATTTCGATGGTGCAGGTATTTATTAAAGACAGAGACAAAGGGATAACGGCAAGGCTGGCAAGCACACCACTCAAAAGCTATTCCTATTTACTGGGAAAATGGTTACCCTTCATGTTTATTGTATTATTTCAGATTATTGTGTTATTTTTATTTGGAAAGGTCGTTTATGATGTTTCATTAGGTGAGCCGATTATTTTATTGATTTTATCCTTGTTTATTACATTTACAGTGACAGCAATCGGGATCGCTATGTCACTGACAGTAAATACCGAAAATATGGGGATTGCGATTACACAAATTATTGCTCTCGGTGGAGCGATGCTAAGCGGATTATGGATGCCCCTTGAAATGCTTCCGGACTTTATGCAGACAATCGCCCGTTTTCTGCCTCAATACTGGGCACACCAGTCTTTTCAGGATGCGATGGCAGGAACCACGCAAGCTTCGGAATTATTCCAGACGTTAGGTGTCTTATTAGCGATTGGATTAGCTGCATTTAGTATTGCCATTATCCGGTACCCATATTTTCTGAAACGAGCTGTGAATTAGCCGTAGATGTGAAACGAATGTGGAGGGGTCGGAATGAAAATAAACATTGATATCGATGATAACCATGAAGAAACGCAAATCACTATCCAGGCTAAGGAATGGACGCAGGAGCTGGAGGATATTGTGAATGTGATTAAAAGGAAAAAACAGCAGCGTTTATTTGGGGTTGATGAGGAACAGACGGTCCTGCTGGAGCCAAAAGAGATTGATTTTATTCATGCGGAAAAACGAAAAATCTATGCGGCGTCCAAGGATTGGCGTTTTGAAGTGCGAATGAAGCTGTATGAAGTGGAGGAGTTCTTAGTTCCATATGGTTTTATGCGCTTTTCCAAGTCGGTTATCGGGAATATCCATCGTATTGAAAAATTTGAAGCATCCTTTAATGGAAATTTATGTGTTTATTTTCAATCTGGCAACAAGGAATATATTACGCGAAAATATGTCAGTGCCATTAAAAACAAACTAATGCAGGGAGGACAGTAATATGATACTTGAAATGTTGAAGCGTTCGACACTGGGCATCGCTTTCGGAGCGATATTAACGTTTATTGTCCTCACCATTATGAAACTCAATGCTGTGGAGTCAACAGTTTCGGAAATATGGATGCATATGGGAGCAAGCATGTTAATGGGCGTCTATTTCGGCATATCTTCGCTTATCTTTGGAGAAAGCGGGAACCATCTGATTAAAAAATCGATTATCCATTTTGTCCTTACGTATAGTTTTTGGCTGATTATTGCTGGTTTAGTCGGCTGGATTCCTCTCAATGGCTGGGTTATTTTATGGGGCAGTTTGATTTTTATCCTCCTGTATGTCGTAAACTGGTTCTGCTGGTATCTATACTTTAAAAGACAGGAAGCGGCGTTAAATAAATATTTGCATAAAAATAAATAGGTGTGGAGGCTGGAACGCTTTTTCTGAATCTGGGGATTGTTCAGGAAAGATATGTTTCAGTCTTTTTTTGATGATAATGTATCAAGAAATGATAAAATAAATATAGGAAATACTATCGAAACGAATATATTTATTTTTAAGAAGCTTATCCATGTTAGATGAGTAATCGTTCTGATTATGCTATGCTAACTGTAAAATACGCGTTAAAGAGAATGATTTTACGTCTATTCCAAATAAAAAGGAGACATATTCGTATGCGGATTATCTGACCTGGGATGAAGAGGAAAACATTCAATTAATTGATGGAGCTATTTTTAATATCTCGCCTGGCTCTTCACGTAAACACCAGCAAGTATTGCGGGAGCTGTCTGCTGCTTTTTCTGTTTTCTTGAAGGGAAGAAATACTGGATTGTTGATCCGGTGAATGAATCTGTAGAAATCCATTTGCTAACTGACGAGCAATATCCATTTAAAGGAATCTTTACAAAAAGCGATATGATTTCTGTTGAGACACTGCCTAATTTAGAATTAGATTTAAAGCAAATATTTATATAGAGGGAGGAGTCAATAATGTTCCGATGTGCATGGTGTATGAAGAAAATAGGAGAAAACCAGCCATTAACCGCGCTAAATGTGAAGTTTGCTGAAGGAGTAGATTTCAAGGGTAAAGAAGGAGAAATCATTCAGGTCTATCTATCCTCACGGGGGACAAGTGTACCAATGGTTGTTCCCACTGCTGACTCAGAAGCAAAAAAGCATGGACAAGACGGCTTGTTTACGGTTTGCGATGATAAATGTGGCCAGAAGATGAAAAACGCACTTTCCAAAGAAATCGATACGTTTCAGAATATAGATATATAGTTGTAAGTGATACTTCATAACGATGGTTCGATTTTTGCTCACAAGAAAAAATCATAGGATGAAATGATATAGGGAGTTTGATAAAGTTGATCTCTTTCACAGAACAAAGAGAATAGAGGTTTGACCACTTTGAACAGCTTCCATTAGACGGACAATATGAAATTTTTCTGGAATTGCTGGACCAAGATATCGACGATGAGGAGTTAATGGAAGAGGGTATTGGCATTGTTGTGGTGGAACTAAAACGTGAACTTATCCGCGACAATCAATATGATAAAGCAATACATTTAATGGCGGTTATGTATATAATAAAATCGCTTAGCGGTATTTTGATGAAAAGAAATAAGGGCATCAAATTATCTGCATTAAGATGCTGGTTCCTGCCCACGTTGAATGGCTTGGAGTACAATTGAGCGACACCTTGCCATAACAGTAAATGCTGGAAGGGAAATTAAATTTCGTTTTAAAGAGTAAAAACACCTATAAATAACATATACTAAGTATGTGTTATTTATAGGTGTTTTTACTGTGAACTCAAATATATAAAGAAAAATAATTGAATTAACTTTATTAAATTATATACTTAGTATATAATATTTTTGAGGACAGGAGGAATTAAAACATGATTAAGGTCAGGAACTTAAAAAAGGAATTTATACAAGGGCAAGAAAGAACGGAAGTGTTGAAAAATGTGGATTTGAACGTTGAAGAAGGAGAATTTGTGGCTATAATGGGACCTAGCGGTTCTGGGAAAAGTACATTACTCCAACTTCTAGGTGGTCTCGATATACCAACTGAAGGAGATATATTAATAAATCAAAATCATTTAAGTAACATGACGGAAAAAGAAAGAACCATATTCCGTAGAAAGTATATAGGTTTTATTTTTCAAAATTACCAACTGCTACCTACATTAAATGTAAAGGAAAATATAGCTTTCCCTCTACATGCAGATGGCAGCTTAACGAAAGAGAAGAACCAAATGATTTTAGAATTACTTGATGCTGTAGGACTGAAAGGGCTTGGCCGGAAACATGTTAATTTACTTAGTGGTGGTCAACAACAACGAGTAGCTATAGCTAGAGCGCTAGTCAACAATCCTTCCGTTTTATTAGCTGACGAGCCAACAGGAAATTTAGATAGAAATAAAGCAGAGGAAATTCTCGGATTAATATCAAGATTCAACCGAGAAAGCAATCAAACAGTCATCATGGTTACACATGATATTTTCGCAGCTGGGTTTGCAGATCGAATTATTCTTTTTAAAGATGGAGTTATTGATCAAGTCATCTCTAGAAAGGAAGATGATTATGCTAAATATGTGGCGAATTTCATGGCGTAACATAACACAAAATAAAAAACGATTTTTCATTTCAATGCTGGGGATTATTTTAGGGATATCGTTTGTCACATCCATGCTGATTGCCGACAAAACAACAAATGATGTTTTCGATTATTACGAACAAATGTATGTGGCAAATGCGGATTACTGGGTTCTAAGTGATGAACATACTTATTCTGAAGATGCGGTTTCCTCCATTTTGGCGAATCCAGATGTAACGGAAACAATGTTTGCGCTTGACAAGCAAGCTTTCTTTGAACTTGAGGGAGATCAAACCTTAAATCAACGGTCCGTACGAATTACAGGTGTAAATAACCAAAATAGTTCTTTACTAAAACTTCCTGTTATCGACGGGGATTTAGATAATGAAGGGTTGGTGATACCAGACGTTGTTGCAAATCTGTTAAATAAAAAAGTAGGAGATACAATTAGGTTTACCGATTTGGGAGAAGCTAAGGTTTCCGCTATTGTTGAATATACGCAACTGCTTGCAAGTCCGAGTGATTGGGAAGGTGCTGAGTCAAATAACTTCCGAATCATGGCTCCACTTGATTTGTTAAGAGATTGGACTGGTATGGATAACGAGCTTTCCTATGTAAGATTTCAAATAAATGGAGAAGGGGAGGAACTTTTCCAATCTCTCCAGAACGAATTTAGTAATTCAAATGTATACATACAACCAGTTGTCGCAGATGATCTGCAAAGTAATGATATTGGAGGACTTTATACATTTTTTTACTTAATTGCTGGGCTATCGATTTTTATCAGCGGATTCATCGTTTTTAATATGATTTATACAAGCGTTATGGAGCGGAAAAAGGAATTTGCGATAATGAAGAGTCTTGGTTATCTTCAAAGTTCTGTTTCTAGACTTATTCTTATTGAAGTAATACTTTTAGCATTAATTGGTACAGCTATTGGAGTTCCTATAGGAATTTGGCTTGGGGATATATTTATGCAAACGTTGCTGGGCGTGTTTGAGTTTGATATGGTTTACACATTAAATTGGAAAATGCCTACATTCATATCTGTAGTAATTGGGATTCTGTTTCCTGTTGTCTTTTCTTTATTTCCTATTTACAATGCTGGGAAAACTTCGGTCTTAATGACATTAAAAATGGGAAATCAAACGTATTCATCGACAAGGCAATTTGTGCTGAGAGTTGTTGTGGGGGGCGGCTTACTTTCTTTTATATTTATTGATCACTCTGCCTCTTATTTAGCTATATTAATAAGTGTTATTCTGTTGTTTCCATTACTTTTACTGGTGCTGAAGCGAATACTTAAACCGGTTTTGAAGGTGTTCTTCGGTTATCCTGGCAATCTTGCAGCCCAAAACCTTACACAACAATTAAATCGAAATGCCAATACTGCTTCCATTCTTGCTGTTGGGATAGCGGTGATATTATTACTAAGCGCTGTTATAGAATCTGCTCCTGAAGGTTATGAAAATGAAATCAGGGATACGTATGGAGGTGACCTCAGAGTTACATCAGAAGCGCCTTGGACTAATCAGGACAGAACAAAACTGCTATCTTATGATTCTGTTGCCAAGGCTGAACCGTTAACAGAAGCTGCACCAATTACATGGGAAACAATCGATGGAGAGAAGAAACAGTTTTCCGTTTTTGCTGTAGATAAAGAAGGACCTGCCTTGTTTGAGAGTTCTAAAAAAGAGAATTTATATAATGACCTAACTAAGGAACCTTCTATTCTCCTTGGTGAAAGAGCTTTTGATGAATGGGGCGGAAATGTGGGAGAATATATTTCCATTAATACACCATCAGGCAAACAACAACTTGAAGTTATTGACGTGGTGAAAACATCGAATTACTCAGGTTATGTCGCATTTATGAATGAGAATCATTTAAACAATGAATTTGGTTGGGCGAATAGTTTTGACATGCTTTTAACTTTACTTGACGGATATAATGGTGAGCAATTACGTGATCAATTATGGCTGGATTTCAGCAATCATCTCTCAAAAGTGGAAACTGTAGAAGATGAAATTAAATCAACTACTTCAGCATTATCTGGTATGAACGAGTTAATCCTAATCATGTTAGTTTTAATCATCGGGCTAGCAAGTATTGGTACAGCTAACACGTTATTAATGAACACTTTGGAGCGCGCACCGGAGATAGGAACGATGCGAGCGCTTGGATTTACAAAACAGCAGGTTAAAAAGATGATAGTTGGAGAAGGATTTCTTATTGGATTATCAGGGGTCATTGGAGGTATACTTTCAGGTGTGGTTTTACTTTATGTCACTAGTCAATCCGAACTTTTGGGAGGATTTATATCTTTTCAACTACCTTTGAGAAATATTATACTGGCACTGATTGCTGGAATTTCACTAAGCCTTTTTGCTGCTTGGATTTCTAGTGCTACAGCAAGTAAAATCAATATTATATCATCACTCAAAAAAGGTTGAGCAATTATGTCAGTTAAGTACGGAATATTAACATTACTATATTCACAAAAAAATCACGGGTATGAATTAAAATTAGAACTAGAATCCCTTCTAGGAACGAAGGGGAAAATTAATGCTGGTCAAATTTATACGACTCTGGATCGTCTCATCCGTGATCAACTTGTCTTATCTGTAGGAATGGATGACCAAGAAAGAAAACTTTATGAAATAACTGCGGAAGGAAAAAAAGAATTGGAAGATTGGATGCTGGAACCAGTGCCCTATCATTCTACGAAAGACGACTTTCATTTTAAATGGAGCTGTGCTCGTAAGGTTGATTTCGAACAGGAAAAGGAGATGCTCGAACAGCAAAAAGCGATGATAATGAAAGATGTCATGGAATTGACTAAATTAAAAACGGATTTTCTTTTGCAAGGAGACGAGAATAGGTATTTATTAATCACTGGTACTCTTTTACATTTAGAAGCAGATTTAAATTGGATTCATCAAGTGGAAAATCGGAATCAATCATAATTCTGGACAAATGTTTTCTCTTTAAGTACGTATCTCACAAAAGAAGGATGGCACAAACCAAGTCAAAAATAACCTGAAGTAAATTTAAGCTTGTTTTATCTATAATCAAGATTGATTGCAGAACAACACAGGTAGAAAATGATCAAACTTTATTTCAAATCTACAAAAGCTGGATTCAATAGTAATTCAGTCTTTTTGTACTCTGCAGCCCTCTTATGATAATATTATCATGGACAAAATAAAAAAGAAGCAGCGTCGATTACTGCTTAAACATATTGGATAAGTGTATAATGCCTTATCTATCCATAAATGAGAGGGTTGAAATGGAGAAATGACTAATAATTTTTGGCGTGATTTACCACGACCGTTTTTTATCTTGGCGCCAATGGAAGATGTAACGGATGTTGTTTTTCGTCACGTTGTAGCTGAAGCAGGCCGCCCGGATGTATTTTTTACAGAGTTTACAAATACGGAGAGTTATTGTCACCCAGAGGGCATTTATAGTGTGCGCGGGCGTTTGACTTTTACCGAGGACGAACAGCCCATGGTCGCCCATATATGGGGAGACAAACCGGATAATTTTCGTGAGATGAGCATTGGAATGGCGGAAATGGGCTACAAAGGAATAGACCTTAATATGGGATGCCCTGTGCCGAATGTGGCTTCCAAAGGAAAGGGAAGCGGATTGATTCTTCGTCCGGAAGTAGCAGCGGAGATTATCCAGGCTGCCAAAGCTGGCGGAATCCCTGTCAGTGTGAAAACGCGACTTGGTTATTCAAATATAGATGAATGGCGTGACTGGCTGAAGCACGTGTTTGAGCAGGATATAGCGAATCTTTCCATTCACTTACGTACGAGAAAAGAAATGAGTAAGGTCGATGCGCATTGGGAATTGATTGGAGAAATCAAGAAGCTCCGTGATGAGATTGCTCCTGATACGATGTTGACTATAAACGGAGATATACCGGACCGGGAAGCAGGCTTAAAGCTTGTCGAAGAGTTTGGTGTCGATGGCGTGATGATTGGGCGAGGTATCTTTAAAAACCCATTCGCATTCGAAAAAGAGCCACGGGAGCACAGCAGCCAGGAATTGCTGGCTTTGTTACGATTGCAGCTGGATCTGCATGATAAATATTCAGAGCAGGAGCCGCGGGCCTTCAAGCCATTGCGCCGATTCTTTAAAATTTACGTGCGGGGATTCCGGGGAGCCGGTGAATTAAGACATCAATTGATGAGTACCGAAACAACGGATGAAGTTCGAAAGTTGCTGGACGCGTTTCATTTGCAAACAGAAGACGCAGTGACGGAACAGTAAAAGGGAGGCTATACCATGGCTAATCATCGTATCTACACAATGACTTTTGCAAGTGTATATCCGCATTATGTAAACAAAGCAGAGAGAAAAGACCGTACCAAAGAAGAAGTCGATGAGATTATTACTTGGCTCACAGGTTACAGTCAAGAAGAATTGGAAGCGCAAATTGAAAAAGAGGTAACCTTTGAGACCTTCTTTGCGGAAGCTCCGCAGATGAACGATTCCCGCTCCCTAATCAAAGGCGTCATTTGCGGTGTACGTGTAGAGGATATAGAAGAACCGCTGATGCAGGAAATCCGTTATTTGGATAAGCTTATTGATGAATTGGCCAAAGGGAAGAAGATGGAGAAGATATTAAGGGAATAAAGATTGAACTGGAGAGACACTGATTCAATGAAAGGAGAATCAGTGTCTTTTGTTTGCCAATAAAATGCTATTATAAATTGTATTAAGAGTTAATAGGTGTGCTAATAAAATCATTTTTTGTTAATAAAGAAGATACTCTCTTAAAATTAATAATTACAAAATTACAAGTTGACAACGCTTACAAATGGATTTATAATTGAAATTAAAGTTAATGAAAAAGAGATGAGAATTGGAGAAGGCTCACTAGATGGTCCGAATTAGAAAGGATCGATTTTAGTGTGTCTTTTTTTATTATTTTTATGAAGGAGGAAATGAATATGGGATTGCATGAGGTATCATTTACGTCATTTAGTGAGCAGGATACGATTAAGGGGTGGATTTATACACCGATTCGTAAACCAAAAGGAATTATACAGCTGGTGCATGGATTCGGAGAGCATTCCAGACGATATTTGCATATGATTTTAAGGTTAAATGAAGAAGGTTTTATTGTAGCTTGTGATGATCATATTGGTCATGGAAAAACAGCGTATGATTCTGGTAATTGGGAAAATTGGGGAGAGAAAGGGTATATGACGATGGTGGAAGATGAACACCAATTACGTCGAATGGTACAAGAGAAATTCCCTCATCTGTCATTTTTCTTATTTGGTCATAGTATGGGTTCGATGATTGTTAGAAATTATTTAACTAAATATGGTGAAGGAGTGGAAGGTGCTATTTTATGCGGCACATCCGGTGTTTTACCGACTGCCGCTGAGTTGAGTGTAGAGTTGAAAAACCGAATTGATGCAGGTGAGGGAGACCAAGTGGATGCAGAGGCGCTGGGCAAGTTATTGGGCTGGATGACAGATCGGATAGATCAGCCGAATACAGCGAATGATTGGATCAGTGGTGATCCGGATATTGTAGCTGATCATGCGAATGATCCATTTAATAACTTTACATCGCCTCCTAATATCCGGTCTTTATATGATTTTGTACAAATGATGGAGCAGATTGTTGGAAAAGAGTGGGCAGAGAATGTCCCTATCTCCATAGCTATATATAATATTGCTGGTGATCAGGATCCAGTCGGTTTATATGGAGAAGGGGTTTATGCTGTATCCAATTGGTTAGCAGAGACAGGCCATACTGTAAAAACAAAATTGTACAGTGGTTATCGCCACGAAATTCACAACTATCGAGATATTCGAGAAGAAGTGGAAGATGGCATTGTCGATTTTATAAAAGGCGTAATAAATAAAGGAGTAATGTAAATATAACAATTAAAGTTGTTCAGCATTCTCGGTAGGTATATTGTCATAATATATTTCCGAGGTTAGAATGCCAGCGTTAAATAAAATGATTTTTCAAAGGATTATCTTATTTAACGCTTGCTTTTCGGCTTTTTTAATATCCTCTTTTATATAGCGCATCTTAATAAAAAGGCTTTACGCTATCTGCTTACTCTACCCATCAGTATTTTCCATATAAGTAATGGATACTTTTAAATTAGCATTTTTTTCGCGAATATGATCTAATAGTTCTTTATCATGCACTTCATTTTTCATACGGATAGCATAAGTATACAAAATCATTGTTCCGAGATTAGTAGTTTCAACCTGTCGTAATGAAGAACTTAGTGTATACTCAGCAAGTAGATCATGCATCAGATTTTCATAATTTAAGTTTTCCGGTACAGTTACCTTTAAAATTTGTGTATCTTTTCCTTTTCCATATTCAAATTTGTAAAGCAAGTAAAGTACTAAACAAGCAAATAAGGTAAGTATGATCGCTAAATCAAATCGAAAAAGCCCACATGTCATGCCTGCGCAAAGACCGAAGAAAATATACGCAATATCTTTCACATTGGTGACCGCACTTCTGAATCGAATCAGTGAAAAAATAGCAAATAGTCCAAATGCAACTCCGGCATTATCACTAACAACGTTCATAACGACAGAGACAATAATGCTCAAAATAATAATAGTGTGTACGAAGGATTGTGCATAACGTTCGCCTGTAAATGTGATTATGTAAACCTTCGTAATAACTAGGCTTAATAAAGTTGATATGACCAATGCAAGTAAAATCATATAAATGCTGGATGGTTCACTTGCTTGTAAATCGAATATTTTATTCATAAAATCCATTCTATATTCCTCCTGTTGATACAACTTCTCTTTCAATTTTACCTGGCAGTTGATTTCTCTGCAGCAATTCCATACTGGTACAGTATTTAGATGCACTTCGCTGTTCGCATTGAAGGGCCTGTAAAATACGGGTTAACCATAATGGAACACTATCATTTACTTTGACTTCCAATACAACTAGATTGCAATCAATAAAGTACTCTCCATCAGAACCGTGTTCCAGAAGCAAATCATCATTGCGACAGCGTAGATTAAAATCAAATGTAATACGCAACTCAGGGTTGTCTATTCCGTGAAGTGCATGGCGATCATAACTAACAACCATTTCCGGTTTTAGTCCGTATAATGTTCGAAAGTGATCAATTTCACGAAGTACTTGCGAATTAGATGTATGAAAGTCATTTAAATGTTTTTTATCTCCTTTTTCAAGATAGTGATATGCTTCTTTTAACGGAAGTAACATCCTTCGTTTGTTGACCACATTGTTATGTTTTTGCTTCATCTCAAAAAAAGCTGACTTCTCAATACCAGTTTCATTATAGGTGCGTAGGCGAAGTTTTTGCCGGAAAGCCAATTTATTCTTTGTTTCAAAATAAATTTTGTGATCATCGCTATCAAAATATAAGCTGCTGACAACATATCTTCCATCTACACCAAAATTATCTGACCGCATATAGGGCATTATTTGTTCCAGCAAGAGCGAATATTGTTCCAACGTAATCAGATATTTTTGCTCTCTTCTTTTGAAAATCTCTATTGCCAATTTTTTCACCTCCATTCCATACAACATCTTAAATGAAACGGATAAGATGATGATTACAATTTGATTAGAAAACGGTGAGAATATAAAGTTTCATAATTCTTTACTGGAAAAGCTATTATACAGAAACGGTTTTATTCGGCTTTGGGAGGATTGGTACTTGGAGTCTTTAATTCAAATATTATCAGCTTACAAAATGAATGTTATTATTTAAAGATGTTGATTGAAGAGAGACAACCAAATGAAAATATGAATGAATGGATAAATGGTTTAAAATGACTGGGGATAGAGAGGATAGATGCCCAAGCAAACAGTACTTACATTATTTAAAAAAATGGGAAGTTGGTTAAACGTATCTAAATGAGCAGAACATTCCTTTAACCAGGAAAGGTGAATATGGATGCATCAACTATTCGCTAATTATCTCAACGTTAAAATCTGAGAAATGACGCATGATTGAATTGTTCTCTGTTCAACCATGCGTCATTAGAATATAATTATTTTTTTCGAGACTTGATAAATCCGTCCACAGCATCCCATACTAAACCGACAATAAACAGAATAAGGATCCAGAACGTGGATTGATTCCAAATCATGGTTACCGTATTAAATGTTTCAGAACCAGCCGTAACCATTCCGGCTTCTGCCAATTGATTCATAAATTCAGGATTCCAAAAATCAGGACCGCTAATCATAAATAGTACTGCTGCCATCGATACGACATTTACAATTGTTGTATAAGCAGCTAACCTATACGTCCATTCCCCGGCAACGAGCTTCAGGCATTCTTTGATAATTCCAGCTCCGAATATGAGAACAATAAACAATAAATAGGAGCCATAGGTCTGTTCATTTAAAAATGGAACAACACCGTTAAATTCATCCTGAAATACCCAAATTCCAAAGAACTCATTCGAAAAGGCAAGAAATACAATGATTATCGTGTAGAAAATAATTCCGATAATCGACTCACTGCGTTTGATTTGTCTCTTTTCATCTGGAATGGGCGGTAAGTCTGCAGGCTTCCATTCCTTCCCGATTAAATCTTTTTGTTTCATTCCACCGTATAGCTCACCGATAGCAAACAAAAATGTTGTCCAGCCGAAAGCCTGTGGAAGCTCTGTAACGGCAGAAACAATCATATCAATAAAATGATCTAAAATAGACATCGGCTCTAAAATAGTTTGGATGATAAACCCAATACCTATCAAAGAACTTATAACAATGAGAACAATCTTAACTACTAAAATATAGGTATCAAAAAGCTCCGGGCCGATGATATATTTCTTTTTCCCTCGATATTTATCAGCTAATGACCTTGGACTGCCCAGCTCCAGCAGGATTTCTTCTACATCGTTTTCTCTTCTGTTCCCTTGCCCGGCTCGTTCCTCCAGCATATCCTCAATTAGCCCGCGCAGCTCAATGGCAATATCTTCACGCTGGGATTGAGGCAGCTTTTGCGTAACTGCATAAATATACCGGTTAATCATCTCCATTTTCGTCACCTCTCTTATTTTCTATTACCTGATCCATGCTGGCAGCAATGTTCTTCCATTCAACAACCAGTAAATCAAAGACTTCTTTTCCTGTTTTACTCAGTACGTAATATTTCCTCGGTCTCGATTCATTCGTGTCCCATGTACTATCTAAGAGTCCCTGTTTTTCCAGTCTCCTCAGCAGTGGATATAATGTGCCAGGTTCAACGTGTATTCCTTTTTCATGAAGCATTGTCACAAGAGAATAACCATACTGCGGCTCTGAGAGCTGGCTTAATGCACCTATTGTAATGGTTCCTCTTCTCAATTCCTGCATGATTTTATCTAAATGTTCATTTGCATCCGCCATGTTATCAACTCCTACTTTCATTATAGTGTATGACGCACACTATTGTAAAGTGCATATTAAAGTTTGATGCAAGATATTTTATTACAGATAATCTCTTATGAACACTGATAAAAGGATGTTTCGTTTTAGAAGGTGATTCCGAATCGCACGAAAAGTGATACATTGTAAGAAGATTTGGTATAATTTAATTAGATAAATTTGTATTATCATCACCATTCAAAATAACAGAAAAATAGGAGGATACGCTTTGGAATTTAAAACAGACAGGTTACTTATTAGACCATTTAATGTGGACGATTTAGAGGATGTATTTCATATTTATCATAACGAAGCCACCTGTAAATATCTGTTGCATGAAAAGTGGACCGATGAAAATAAACAAGAGGAATTTCATAATAAGCTGGAGAATAATGTGCTTACAAAAGAAACTGCTTTAAATTTGGCAGTGGTAAGTGGCAATAAGGTGATTGGTGATTTATCTGTATGGTATACAGAGATGAAAGATACGGTTGAAATTGGTTACAGCTTTTCTCAAGAAGCTTCGGGAAAAGGCTATGCAACTGAAGCTGTGCGTGGTTTAGTGGAAAGACTGTTTAACTCATTTGATGTGCATCGTATCCAGGCAAATCTGGATGCGAGAAATGAAGCATCGCAAAAATTATGTGAGCGTATAGGGATGAGGAAAGAAGCGCATTTTATACAGGATTTTTGGAATAAGGGTGAATGGACAGATAGCATTGTGTACGGAATGCTTTATTCAGATTTAGATGAAAAGCAGGTTTGATAGTCCTTTTCATTTGGAGGAAAAGACAAATTTTTTGTTACGGGAAGCAAGTATGAATAATCCGTTTGAAAAATTAGAAGAGAGGTGCTTTAATGGATAGTCCTATCCTCAAACAGATTGGAACCGTGTTTATCCCGGTAAGCGATATCGAAAAAGCAAGAGACTGGTATTGTGATATTTTAGGATTACATGCAGATGGAGAAATCCTTTTTGGTCATCTTTATGTTATCCCTATGAAGGGCGCGGGAATTGTGTTGGATAGTAAAATTTACGCAAAGGATAAAACTTTTAAAACACCGGCATTTCACCTGAATACTAATAATATTGAAGAAGCATTTCAATACATGAAAGATAAACAGGTGCATTTGCTTACAGAGGTAGAGTATGATCATTATTTTAATTTTAAAGATCCGGACGGGAATATCCTGATGATTAGTGAGTGTTAATTCCAAAAAGCAAACTGCCCTTTGAAAAGAGCGGTTTGCTTTATTTTTTATATTGAAATGGCGCATCATAATCCGATTCATTTTATAAATTTCAGGAGCTTTTCCTTTATCGGAGCGCAGCTGTATGTTAATGCTGGTCTGTTTTCTGTGCTTATGCTGACTTAAAGCCTTTCTTAATAACATTCACTAGGGAGCCGGCTGCTCCTGTGATTGCGCCTAGTACGATGCCGGTTGTGACGCTGCTGAAGAATGCAAATGTACGAGCAATAATATTTACTGCTGACTGTGGCAGGTCACTTAAGTTACCGCCAAATTGAATAGGTGTGTCTAAAGCAGTAGTCCAAAGAATTTGGTGAACGATTGCTAAAAATATCCCGTAGAAAAACCCAATGAGTAATAAAGATAAAAAGGGTTTTTCCACCTTTTTTAAAACAATAAACAGAATCCATATAATAATCGGTGCAAAGACCAAGATGCTGTTAATCCAACTTCCTTCCTCCACCATGGATAAATCGTGTAAAACGACGCGGGGAATGCCTAACAGAGAAAGCAATAGTAAAGTAAGCACCGGTATACCTAAATAATCATTTATTTTATGAATGGTCATCAAATAAGCTCCTTTCTATTTTGTTATCATACTTTTTTCGCTTACAATTCATATACTAAGAGTAATACCTTAAAGAAATCTAAATCATTTATTAAATTTTTATTAAAAGAACGGGTAATAAAATAAGGAGTTTATTTTTAGTTTGAATAGAGGAGGGATAATTTGATTATCGGAGGTTTGACGTGTTTGGGGATCGGTGTTGGTTTATTTACAGGAAATGTTGCAGCGGGAACCATGATAGGAATAGGACTGGGCTTGGTGGGAGAAGCGCTATTTCATAGATACGGGAGGCAATCAGAATAGGAGAGGCGTAATAAAAGAGATTGTATATACAAAAAGCAAAGGAATCCAGACTAGAAACTCCTTTGCTTTTTTGAATTAATTCGTACTTCTGCTATTTCGCGGGCTTGGATGGGACTGGCTGCGTTTGTTTTTCCAAACACGGTCGTTGTTCTTCGTTTCTGGAAACTTTTCCCCAGCTTTCATTGAAACCTGCTGCGGGTCTTCTACATTGCTGCCTGTTTCACCAACTTCAATATAGACCCCGTTATTGGGAGCCTTTTCTCCACCCTTGAACTGACTGATTTCACCCATCATAGATACCTCCTTCAGGCATTTCAAGCTTATTATGCGGAAATATGAATGAATCTATGAATGGAAAAATTAACAATGTACAATCTTTTTCTTCTGGCGTGCAGCAATGGTTTTGATGTGGCCGCTAACTGAAAAGTCTGCTGTTAGGGAGAATAAAAGCTTATTCCGATTCACCACAGATTCCATGGAAACCTATTTGGCGGCTGAGATTGTACTTTTATTTCTTCTTTTTTAGTAGGATGTCCCACTGCAAGTGTTTCTGACCATAAAGCAATCTGTTCCCCAGTCTGGTTCCATTTTCCTCCGTATTTTTGATCGCCGTAAAGCGGCAAATTGCGGGAGGAGAGCTGTACACGAATTTGATGCGGTCTGCCGGTATGCAGTTTAATGGAAAGGAGGCTTAAATTTTTTTTGCTCCCAATTACTTCATACTCTAATTTTGCTTTTTTAGCATTTTTATTATTTGGATGCGTTGTATATACCTTGTTTTCATGTTTATCTTTGACTAAGTGATCTTCTAACAAAGCTTGATTTTTATCAGGTACTCCCCGCACGACTGCCAAATATTTCTTTTCTACAGCCTGCCGGCGAATGGCATCAGATAGACGGGAGGCTGCTTTAGATGTTTTCGAAAATACCATGACACCTCCTGCAGGGCGGTCCAGACGATGAACCAGCGCCAGGTAAACATTGCCTGGTTTTTGATAACGTATTTTTATATCCTCCTTCAAGAAATTCAGCAAATCCTGGTCCTTTGACTGGTCCTCCTGTACAGGCACGTTGACAGGCTTTTCTACAAAAAGTAAATGATTATCCTCATAAAGGATTGGAACATTCATGGGTAATATCTCCTTTATTTCAATACTGAGGCAATGATAACACAGCAGTTTTTTTTATCAAGGGGCGGGGCATGATAGAATGAGTAAAAGTCGATATGTTATAATGATGAACGCGTTTTCAATATGTATAGGATGGAAACAATTTGTGAACAAAATGGAGGGTTACTTGTGGGTAATAAGAAATGGATGGAAAAGGCAGTAGAAATTGCCGAGGAAAGTGCAGTTACTGGCGGCGGTCCATTTGGAGCGATTGTTGTAAAGGATGGAGAAATTATCAGCACGGGAAATAATCAAGTCACAGCAGCCAATGATCCCACAGCTCATGCAGAGGTGCAGGCGATTCGGGAAGCGTGCCAGAAACTGGACAGTTTCCAATTAACGGATTGTGAAATCTATACCAGCTGTGAACCATGTCCCATGTGCATTGGCGCCATTTATTGGGCCAGGCCAGAGGCGGTTTATTATGCTGCTTCTAAAACAGAAGCTGCAGAAGCGGGATTTGATGATCGTTTTATTTATGATCAAATTGCGCTTCCTGTAGAAGAGCGTGATATCGAGATGATGCAGGTTCGCCCGGATAAGTACGATAAACCGTTTCAAATCTGGAAAGACGCTGAGAACAGAACGGACTATTAAACCAGATGAGGTACAAAAAATGGTGATTATAAGATAGAAGTATATGGCTTGTAAATAAAGCTTCCCGATGAAATAAATCAATCGTTTGTTTGAATTTTAAATGCACTGGGGCCTTCACAAATTAGGGATGCCTGTGGTGATAATGCATGATTAGAAGGTTTTGATTAGACAGCAAATAGTATTGCATATTGCTTGTTTATACGTGCGATTATGGTATATTGAGAAGCCGAAGAGATTTCATTTGGGAAAATAAAAGAAGCCCATGTGCAGGAGGCTATAAGTTGGAAGAGAATGTATTCAATCGAATGGCAAAAAAATATGACACAGAAGAACGAATAGAGCTGGCAACGGTGATCGCCGATGAGATAAAGAAAAGCATAGCTGAGAAGCAATATCATTCCATATTGGATTATGGCGGTGGAACGGGATTAGTGGCTTTTCAACTGGCTGGCCGCTTTGAAAAGGGATGGATCGTGGATGCTTCAGAGGAAATGATTCAAGTTGCGCAAGCTAAAATAGAACAGCAGCAATTAAAGCATTTTAAAGCGATGGAATGTAATTTAGCGGAAGAAGAAGATAATTTGGATGTGCATGCAGATATCATTATCCTATCGTTGGTTTTGCTGCATGTGCCGGATATAGAAACACTTCTGCAAAAATTAAGTAAGCGCCTAAATCCAAATGGAATGCTTATTATTGCCGATTTTGATAAAAATGAAAAGATACAGCATCCCAAAGTGCATAACGGCTTTACAGAAACAGAAATAAATCAGGCATTGAATCATGCAGGCCTTCGAGATACAGAAATGCATACATTTCATCATGGAAGCAATATTTTCATGAATCAGGACGCTTCATTATTTATTACGACGGGTAAAAAGTAAATCTAAAAAGGGCAATGAGAATAGAATCTCGCTGCCCTTTATTCATCTGTATGATGAAAAATGAAATAAATGAAACCATTTCTTTTTTAGAGTGTAGCTCTCACGGCAGCTTTATTCTTCCGGTTAGCTGCTCTGGATGAACCAATCAATATCGCAATCCCCATAATTAAAAGAAAGATACCCAGCCAGGCAGTCGTATTTAAGCTCTCCCCTAACAGAAATACCCCTAATAATGCTGCTGTTAACGGCTCTGCTAAAGCAAGAGTAACCGCAGTTGAAGAAGAAACATTAGCCAATCCTTTGGCGAAAAGAAAATAGGCTATGCCTGTAGCTACAACACCTAGTTGAATACTGACGCCGATACCCTGCAAGCTCGCCACCCATGACATATCAAAAATAAATAGGAATGGAGCTAAGAAAATCGCACTTATTGTAAAAATGATTGCAACCACATTTAAGGAAGAGAATTTTTGAACCATATCTCTGCTTGCGAGGGTGTAGCTGGCAAAGGTAAGTCCTGCACCTAAAGCCATCACGACACCGACTGGATCAACATACGTCGATTCTCTGTTGGTAAATAACAGGATACAGCCGGAAATGGAGAGGAAAGTAGACACCCACCAAATTTTTGACGGACGAGCTTTAAAAAATATCCATTCCAGAAGCCCTGATAAAATTGGCGCGCTCCCGATGGCTACAACGGTTCCGATAGCTACGCCAGTGACGGTGACAGCGGTAAAAAATAACGGCTGATATAAAGCCATGCTTAAAGCAGCTAACACCGTAGCTTTGATGGGCCAATTTTTTAGTTCTAATTTGCCGAATAGAAGGACAAGTGATAATAAAAAGAGTCCTCCTACTGCTAAACGAATCGTCCCAATCGCAATAGGATGGGCATTTTCTGGTGCAAAAGCCTGTGCTGTCCCAGTTGTTCCCCAAAGTACAGCAGCAAAAAGAATAAGAAAGGCAGAAAGTTTTCCTTGCATCGATTTCACTCCGAAATAAAAGAATATATACCCATCATAGATAAAGACTGTTCTTTTTTCTATACTGAGTTTCATATACTTTTTACCTTCTTTAAAGAAATCTATATTTGTTTGGCGCCATTCCTTTATGTTTAGCAAACCATCTTGTAAATGAAGAGGCATTCTCGAAGCCTAATTCCTCGCTAATTCGGGATATGGACAATCTGGTTGAAAGCAATAAATGCTCCGCCTCCTGTAAACGCAGGTCTACAATGTAGGCTTGCGGGCTTTTGCCAGTTCTTTTCTTAAACCATTCCGAGTAATAAACAGGGTGATAATGCTCTATTTTTGCCAGCGTTTCCAATCGAATCGGCTCCTTAAAATGGTTGTGAATATAGTCTATGGAAGGAGGATTGGAAGTCTGCAGTTTTTTGGTTACATAGCGGGTCAAATCGGTTAAGGCAGAGATATTGTCCTTTGCGTCCGCCTCTTCCAATAGTAAATACCGGATTGCATTCCATTGTTTATCCAGCTTGATATGCATACTTTCCGTATCACTGGGCAAATATCGCAGCGGTATATCCAATATTAGAAATTCATTTCTGTCAATAGAGCGGTAATGATGCTGGAAGTTTGGCGGCAGATAGAATCCGCAATCCGCTTTCAGATGAAGTTCCTGTTGATTTGTTTGGATATCCAGGGAGCCTTGTAAAGAGAAAAGAAACTGTCCGAAGGCATGCTGATGCGAATGAAATTCTTTTGAATAGGTTCTTTTTTCACAGATGATCTGGCTGTTTCTTTCCATTTTATTTTCTCCCTTCAAAGTTAAATTTAAAATATCTTACCATTAATTTATGATATGGTAAATGAATTCATCCGAAAATATACTGCACCAGGTTAAAGGACTTTCTGTAGTATTCCTTCTAAATTCACCTCAAAAAATTAACTTCATGATAAATTTAATTTAAGATAGGGATGAAATGGCTTCTATAACAGAAATAATTGCATTGCTATATGGAAATAATCCTTTTACAATGGAGCCAAGATGAAAATAAATCGTAAAGGGGAGTTTGAATGATGATTCAAGAAGTAGCAGGTATCAAAGTTCCAGATACGCGATTGGCAAAGGACGCGGCAGATATTCTAAGGGAATATGGAAATGACTTGCTGTGGAACCATTCCAATCGTGTCTTCTTTTTTGGAGCGGTAAACGGTAAACAGGCAAAGTTGAATTATGATTTAGAGTTGCTGTATGTCAGTGCATTATTCCATGACTTAGGATTGACCAAAGCGTACAGCAGTCCCGATTTGCGTTTTGAAGTAGACGGGGCTAATGCAGCCAGAAGCTTTTTACAGCAGTATCAAATTCCAAAAGAATCTATTCAGCTTGTATGGGATGCGATTGCTCTACACACAACTCCTGGAGTTGCCGAACACAAGGAATCGGAAGTAGCCCTTCTTTTCTCTGGTGTTGGTTTAGATGTGATGGGAGACGGATTTGAAGAGTTCCCGGCTGATTTGCGTGAAGAAGTTATACAGGCTTTCCCTCGGAATAATTTTAAAAAGGAAATTATCCCGGCATTTTATGAAGGATTTAAGCATAAGCCGGAAACAACTTTTGGTAATATGAAAGAAGATGTCGTCCAGCATTTTCGGCCGGAATACCGTAATAAGAATTTCTGCAGCTGTATTATACATTCCCCGTGGCCGGAATAAAGGGATGATAAAAAATCGCTGAATTATTTTAAATCTATCGAGCATCTCTTTGGATATTTTATCTGAAGAGATGCTTTTTAGATAAATAAAAAATTTGTTTGGGTAAGATAAGACGGGTTTAGAGGCTGAATTGTAATTAACTTTCAAAGCGGCTGGAGTTAAAGATGAATAAGATTTCTTTGAGGATTGTATTCTCTTACTTATGTAAAAGCAATGAATCAAAACCTGAATACAGCAACGATGAAACAAACGTAGAAAAGATCAGTGTTACAAGCAAAAATTTATGAAATTCTCTTTGGGAATATGCCGGAATTGTTCCAGTTGCCGACATGCTGCTAATTAAATCCATTTAGCCACCTTGATTGTTGTTCCTTGTCCAATGACTGATTGGATTTCAAATTCATCCATCAAACGTTTCACGCCAGGGAGACCAGCCCCAAGTCCTCCTGAAGTGGTATAGCCATCCTGGAGCACTAATCGAATATCATTTATTCCTGGACCAGAGTCGGTTGCAGTCATAATGATTCCTTTATGGCCAAGCGTATCGATGACCTCAAAAGAAATCCCCCCTTTTTCTGCATATAAATAGATGTTACGGGCTAATTCCGATATTGCAGTGGTGATACGTGCCTGATCCACTGTACCAAAGCCAATCTGCTTTGCTATATCCCTGCCTATCTGTCTAGCATGAACGATATCCAATTCCTTATGGATGTTTACATACGATTGAGTTTTCATAGTCGATTCCTCCAGTTTCTGATAGAGTTTTAAGATGCATTGCTTCAGATTCAGCACAGTTGGAAGCTTCTGGAGATGGATATCTAAATCAATCAACATACCAAATAAAACTGTCTTTCTGTTCGCGTTCTTATTTATTAACCTGCTTTCCTTTTATTTAATAAAAAAAGCCGAAAAGGAATAAAGATCCTTTTCGGCTCATGCCTTAGCGCTATTGTCTAGACATTTCCGCCAGATTATTTTTTTGGTTTAAGTATGAATATAACAAACCCTGTATCATTGTCGAAATCCCAATCTACAAATAAATCTTGTATTTCCTGATGAAGCACAGATTCTAAGAATTGTTTATCAATTAAACTCTTTTCCAGCTTCCGCTTTGACAGCCTGAGCTGGTTTTCAAATCCCGAATGAATCAGCTCTTTTTCAATCAGTACAAGTATATCCTCGCGTCTTGAAATCAATGTCCGGGGATTAAGCATACAAGACGTAAGCTGTTTCGGAGACTTTTGTGCTTTTTGAGTAAAACGGCTGATCTCTTCGTGTACCTGTTCTTTGGCTGGATAATCAAGATAATCTTCTATTGTCTCATCCAGATTGGAATCCAGCTCGGTAAAAAGAATTCCGCTGCTATTTTCTACCGACCAGTCATAGTAGATCTTGTCCACTTTTACGCCGGCCTGCGAGGAGATAATCGATTGTATCTCCGGAGTCAGTTCTTTCATTAATAAATCACGGGTTTCCTGAAACTTCAATTCATTTTCCTGCTTCAGCAGAATCTTTTCCATCGGAGCTAAAAAGTTTCTTAAATAGATTGTAATGTATGGTTTTGCTATAGATACAAAAATAGCTTCGGGACCCTTTCCGAAATTATCTCGAAAAAGTTTTCCGATTGCACTGGATATTCCGGATTCTACTGTTTTTTCCACTTGGTTTCTCCTTTTGAGTGTCATTAATTGTATATCTATATTCGCTGCGAAAATAGGAGTGTATTTCTATTTCGGTTTCTTTGATTTGTTAAGCTTGAAAAAACATTTTAAGGACCGTACCTTATTTTACAATCCCTTTCATAACTATACCATTAATTGCAGACGTTGAAAAATTATTTTACAGGAATGATCTCATTAATAAATGAAAATTATAGACGAAATCTATTTATGTTATTAAGCATCCAACAGTGAAATTATATTTTAATGTATAATGAAAGGGGTTTCGCATAAAAATGAATATATATTATTGAGTTAATAAAAGGGTGTAACTTAAGAATAGTATGCGCTGAAGGAGCTGTATTATTAGTCTTGTAGGATTTATAAATCAGATAGAATAGAAGTATATAGAATTAGAAAAGGAGGATATTTATGAATATTACATTAAATAATGGTGAAAATCTATTTTATGTGAAAAGAGATGGGGGAGAGCATATTTTATTATTAATTCATGGAAATATGGCATCTTCTGCTCAATGGGACCTGCTGCTTGAAGAAATAGATCCTATCTTTACAGTCTATGCGGTTGATTTACGTGGATATGGACAATCAACCTATCATCAGCCGGTAGATTCAATCAAAGATTTCTCAGATGATATCAAACAATTTGTTGATCAAATAGATTTGAAGAAGTTTTATTTAATGGGCTGGTCTAATGGCGGTGGAGTAGCCATGCAGTTTGCTGTTGATTATCCAGACCATGTTGATAAAATCGTATTACTTTCTTCTATGTCCACCCGAGGGTATCCAGCTTTTAATATAGACGATAAAAGAATTCATTCCAAAGAGCAATTAGTAAAAGATTCTGGATTAAATAGGATGTTAGATACTCAAAAAATGAATAATCAAGCGTTTTTTAGAGCAGCTATGGATCAGGTGCTTTATTCCACTAACCAACCGAGCGAAGAACAGTACCAAAAGTATTTAACAAGTGCAACGCAGCAAAGGAATATACTCGATGCGGCATATGCAGCGAATATCTTCAATATAAGTACAGTGTCCAATGGTGCAGTTGATGGAACTGGGGAAATACGTCATCTCACCGCTCCTATTTTAGTAATCTGGGGCCAAAATGATTTAATCGTATCGGAGAAGATGACGTTGGAAATAATGGAGGATTTCCAAGAGGCTGGAATGGATTTTCGTTATGCGCCAATAAATGCCGGACACGCTTTGTTGATAGATAATTTGGAAGCAGTTTTGAAAGAAACCTATGTATTTTTAAATATAAAAAAGTAGTATATTAAACTATATTGTAGATGGAAAAATTGTCAAAAGGCAGATGGAAGTGTATGGATTAGGTAACTAGATAAAGAACTCATTCGGAATTTAATTTGGTTAATTTCATCCCCAAATAAATTCCTTTTTTTGATTCTATATACATGCTTGATGAAAAATTGTAAAAATAACCATTTACCAGTTTATTTACATCGAACTTCCAGAGTGGTATGATATATAGTATTCAACTTTTATACACGGGAATAAACAAAAGAAGTAGTACCCTGACGAACCCAAAATAAGTATAAAAACGGCTTTATTTTCAAAGCAGTGATTAGCGGTATATTTGAAAATAACAGCGAAGCAATGCAAGAAAGACGTTGTCATACTTGCATGACATGAATGTTTTATCCGTTTATTTCTTTAAAAGTTGAGCTGATTTCATGCAGCATTTGCTTATAGGCTCATCAATTACAGGTACCTCTTCTGTTTGGCGATTTTACGATTCCAGTAATCTAGAACCCAGACGGCGGGGTGTTTTTTAATTGTTTGAATATTTACGTAAGAGCAGCAATTTAGCCGGAATGGATGATCGGTAATATATGGAAGCCTATATATAGCAAAAACAAATTAATATAAATAGAAAGGGACAGGAAAACTTATGACATCGAAGAACCCGCAAGAGATCCTTAAGAGTATTCCGCAAAAAGGTTTTTTCGGACATCCTAAAGGGTTGTTTACATTATTTTTCACAGAGTTTTGGGAGAGATTTTCATACTATGGTATGAGAGCAATCTTACTTTACTATATGTATTATGCGATTAAAGATGGCGGACTGAATCTGGATAAAGGAACAGCTGCTTCCATCATGGCTATTTATGGCTCGCTTGTTTACATGTCAGGGATTATCGGCGGCTGGATTGCTGACCGTTTGCTTGGTACGAAACGCACCGTCTTTTATGGCGGCATATTGATTATGGCAGGTCATATTGCCTTATCCTTTCCGGGAGGAGTTACAGCTCTATTCGTATCGATGGGCTTAATTGTTATTGGAACAGGGCTGTTAAAGCCGAATGTATCTAATATCGTCGGGGATTTATATGATAAAGAAGATCCGCGGACCGATGCCGGATTTAGTATATTTTATATGGGGATTAACCTTGGTGGTTTAATTGCACCATTTATTGTCGGAACACTCGGGCAAAAATATAATTTCCATTTAGGATTTGGAGTAGCAGCTCTTGGTATGTTAGTCGGGCTGATTATTTTCTTGGCTACAAGAAAGAAATATTTAGGTCTCGCTGGCTCTTATGTACCAAATCCTCTATCACCGGAGGAAAAGAAATCTGTATTTTTAAAAATGGGAATCAGCGCGATTGTGGTTATCATCTTGGGCGCTATTCTGATTTCTAACGGCATTTTAACCATTGATGGATTTATCATGTTAGTCAGTATATTAGGGATAATTATTCCGATTATTTACTTTTTAGTCATGTATTTCAGTAAGAAAACAACCAGTCAGGAACAAAAAAGTTTACTTGCTTATATACCGTTATTCCTTGCAGCAATGGTGTTCTGGGCGATCCAAGAACAAGGAGCAGTTATTTTGGCGCAATATGCCGATGAGCGGACAAGATTATCATTTGCCGGTTTTTCCCTGCAATCATCTTGGTTCCAATCATTCAATCCATTATTTATTGTTCTGTTAGCGCCGGTATTTGCGGCACTTTGGATGAAGCTTGGCAAAAGACAGCCTTCTACGCACAAAAAATTCTCACTAGGTCTGGTTTTCGCTGGTCTATCTTTCTTAATCATGATAATTCCAGCAATTTACGCAGGTCCTGATACGCTGGTAAGCCCAATATGGCTTGTGCTCAGCTTTCTAATTGTAGTATTTGGTGAGCTGTGTTTATCACCGGTCGGTTTAGCAGCTACAACAAGAATGGCTCCTGCTGCATTCTCTGCCCAAACAATGAGTCTTTGGTTCTTGTCTAATGCTTCGGCACAGGCAATTAATGCGCAAATTGTTAAACTATATAGCCCGGAAACTGAGATTCTCTACTTTGGAATTATTGGCGGGATTGCTGTGTTGCTAGGTGTAGTATTGTTCTTTTTCTCTTCTTTTTATAAAAAGAGAGTGTAATTTTATCAACGTCTTCTAAAAAATGCAGAGCATCTTTTAGAAGACGTTTTTGTGTTCATTTAAGTTTATATAAAAAGTTACGAAGCAAATATATCATTTTAGCAATAACTATTTACTGAAAAAACAAAATAAATAAAATATATGGTATGATACCAATATATAAATACAGGAAATGGAGGGAAAATAAGATATGGAAAATATAGGTAATAGCATTCAGTATCAAATTTATGCAACGATGCAGAATCCAGATCCTAATAGGTTTCCGGTAATACATGAAGAATGGGAGAATCTTGCCCGTAAAAAATTACGGGATGGTCCTTTTTACTATATTGCGGGCGGAGCTGGAAGCGAAATAACAATGCAGGCAAATTTGAAAGCGTTTTCCAAACAGGAGATTATTCCTCGCATGTTAAGGAATGTAGATCAACGTGATTTATCGGTTAATTTATTCGGTAAAAAATATCCCTTCCCAATATTACAAGCACCTATTGGAGTACAGTCTATCATACATGAAGAAGGGGAGATCGGCTCTGCAAAAGCGTCTGCTGAAATGGGAGTTCCTTATATTGCGAGTTCAGCTTCCTCTGTGCCGATGGAGAAAATTGCAGAGGTTATGGCAGATGCCCCACGCTGGTTTCAGTTGTATTGGAGCAGAGATCCTGAGATAGCGGCCAGTTTTTTAAGACGTGCTGAAAAATCTGGGTACTCTGCGATTGTAGTAACTCTAGATACACCAATGATGGCGTGGAGAGAGAAGGATTTAAAAAATGTATACCTGCCATTTCTAGCTGGGGAAGGTGTAGCTAATTATTTTACTGACCCTGCTTTTTTGGGTAAGTTGGATAGGCAACCGGAAGAAGATCCGCAATCTGCCATTATGCATTGGACGACGATTTTTGGGAATACTGGTTTAACTTGGGATGATATTGACTTTTTACGTGCGCATACCAAACTGCCAATTATTTTAAAGGGTATTCTACACCCGGAAGATGCTAAGCTCGCCGTAGCAAAGGGCGTTGAAGGTATTATTGTATCAAACCATGGTGGACGTCAAGTAGACGGAGCTATCGGGGCTTTAGACGCCCTTCCTGATATTGTGGCAGCAGTAGGTGATAAAGCAACCGTATTCATGGATAGTGGGATTAGGCGAGGGTCAGATATTATAAAAGCCATGGCTCTTGGTGCGAAAGCAGTACTTGTGGGGAGACCGCTGATGTATGGACTTGCAGTTGCAGGGCAGAAAGGCGTAAAAGAAGTAATGCAAAATATGCTCGCTGATTTAGACATCACAATGGGGCTGGCTGGTCAAAGCTCAGTAAACAAATTAGATGCTTCGTTGTTAAGAAAAATGGAGTGAGGATAATAAGAAGAAAATAATTAATCTAAATTTCAATGATATAATAGATTTAAAACCATTTATGGTGTTGAACACTAACGCTCTTATAGCAGCCGTCTGATTTCTGAAGAAAGAGTAGAAAAGATAGTAACCTAAAACTACCTCTAGAAATTTTCGGTAACTTCTAGAGGCAGTTTTTTAATGTTTAAAGTTATATGGCTGATAGGCTATCATAAGAGTGGCTTTAAAATTTTTTCAGATTTCAAAACTAAGTTCCTTATTTTGCACTCTAAGAAGGTGTAGAGAAGTTAAGGAAAAGTATAAGGGTACTTATTTTCAAACGATTAAGTAGTTGCAGTCTGTATCATAATTAGGTTTGCCATCTAGAAAAAACAAAAGATTTTTCAATATCAGTGTTATTCGCTATGATTGTAAAAGACACATCTTCTGTTTTGGGTAGTGTAATTTTGGTCAATACTACTATACCAACCGCAGAGGTGTTTTTCTTATTTAGGATCTTTCTTTATCGAGAAAAGTATTTCAATGACTAAGAGCAATTGAGCTTTATTACTTTTAATAGATTGTTCTGGTGCAAAAGTGGAATAAAAAAAATATAGAATTTAATAGGAGGAAATAAAAGCTTCATGAGTGACAGAAATAAAGGCATCTTATTGTTATTATTATCAGCGTTAGGATTTTCCCTGATGGCTATGTTTGTGAAGCTGTCAGGGGATGTGCCTACCATACAAAAAACATTATTTCGCAATGGGATATCCATGTTTATTGCGTTAGGTTTTGTTCTTTATCATAGAGAACGACTTTTTGGGAAAAAGGAAAACCAAAAGTATTTACTCTTGCGTTCTGCACTGGGGATGACTGGTGTATTGCTTAATTTCTATGCTATCGATCATCTTGTGCTTTCCGATGCGGATATGCTGAATAAAATGAGTCCATTTATAACCATTATTTTTGCTGCGATTTTCCTAAAGGAATACGTAATGCGGTTTCAGGTGGTCTCTGTTATTATCGCGTTTCTTGGAACGTTATTTATTATCAAACCGGTCTTCAATCTAGATATGGTTCCATATGCAGCAGGGATTTTATCCGCATTTTTTGCAGGGGGAGCGTACACCGTTTTACGGGTGCTTGGGAATAAAGAACAATTTTATACGGTTGTATTTTACTTCTCATTCTTCTCCACTGTTATTTTATTACCGCCTGTTATCTTGTTTTATCAGCCTATGAGCGGGCTGCAGTGGTTGTATTTACTTGCAGCAGGAGTATTTGCAACGGTGGGGCAGTTTGGTATTACCGTTGCTTATAAATTTGCACCAGCAAAAGAAATATCCATCTTTTTCTACTCGACTGTGGTATATTCAGGTATCATTAGTATTGCGCTCTTTGGCCAAATTCCAGATATATGGAGTATCCTTGGCTATCTAGCCATATTCGGTGCATCCTTCTATATGTTCTTGCGAAATAACCGGGATTTGAAAGAAGTGAAAGAATAGCGCATTGGAAAACCTGTACTAGCTTGAGTTACAGGTTTTTCCTTTGAAATTGTCAATCGGTTATGATAGACTTATCCAAAATCAGAGGTGAGCAAAATGGTTTTCGTTAAAATAAATGATTCCTTCTCACAATTCCATCATCATATCAACTAGCCTTGCTTTATCGATTTAACTTTTAATTTCCAAATGCGTGGTCTAACTCCACCGTCTTTAGACGGTATCCGCTTTTAGCCTTATCTTTTTTGTCCATACTAATGGATGAGGTGATAGTATGGACGGATATCGAAAAAGCGGTCATGCAGTATATGATATAAAGTACCATGTTATATGGGTAACAAAGTATAGATATAAGGTATTGCAAGGTCATATAGCAGTTAGAGCAAGAGAATTGATTAGGCAAGGATGTGAAGCAAGAGGAATAACCATCCTGCAAGGTAGTGTTGGCAAAGACCATATCCATTTATTATTATCTTGTCCACCAAGTGTTGCGCCAAGTAAAATCATGCAATATCTGAAAGGAAGATCATCAAGGTTATTACAGGACGAATTTCCAGAACTAAAGAAAAGATATTGGGGACAGCATTTGTGGGCAAGAGGGTACTTTTGCGCCACAGTTGGAACAGTAACGGAAGAGATAATAAGAAATTATATAGCCAATCAATTCAATGAAAACAAAGACGATATATTCAAGATTGAAGAATGAGTTCAGTCTTATTTTGAATATGCTTCAGCTTAATGACTTTGAGCAGGACTTTAGCCTGAAGAGCGACTTTAGTCGCCGACATTCATGTCCAAATCCACCTGCTTTAGCAGGTGGTCGTTTAAAAAATCGAATGAGGAAGGCTATTATTCATGAAATCGCATCCCGAATTAAGTAAATCACTTAACTCAGAGTGCGATTTTTTTGTATTCAAAAACAGGAGGTAAGGAAAATGAAGAAGATAGATTATCAAAATGTAAAAGGAACACAAGATTATTTACCCGAGTCAGAAAGTGTCAGAAGGACGATTCGGAGAACATTAGAGGATGTATTTATTCAATATGGATGTCAGCCGCTGGAAACACCTATCTTAAACTATACGGAATTGCTTGCTTCCAAATATGGCGGCGGTGCGGAAATATTAGAGGAGATGTACACTTTAACAGATAGAGGAGAAAGAGATTTAGCATTGCGCTATGACCTTACGATTCCATTTGCTAAGGTAGCTGCAATGAATCCGACATTGAAGATGCCATTTAAGCGGTATGAAATTGGTAAAGTATTTCGGGATGGGCCAATAAAAACAGGAAGATTGCGTGAATTTACCCAGTGTGATGTGGATATTGTCGGCGTAAATTCGCAGATGGCTGAAGCGGAATTAATGATGATGGCGCTGGATGCCTTTGACAAACTCGGAATGCAGGTGAATATTCAATATAATAATAGGAAATTATTAACCGGAGCATTGGAAGTGTTTGGTGTAGCGGATGCGAAAATCAATAAAGTGGTGCTGATTTTGGATAAGCTTGAGAAGATAGGGGTGGACGCAGTTATAGCCGAGCTTGCTGAACTAGGGGTGTCAGATGATGCGGTCCGCTCCATTAAACAATTTTTGACGGCAGGCTATCATACTGACTTTACCCGCTTTGAATCATTATCTAATCAAAATGAACAAGTCAGACAGGGATTGCAGGAACTAAAAGAGCTGAAATCGTATCTTGATTATTTGGATATTAGCGACCAATGTATATTTAATCCGTTTCTGGCACGGGGACTAGAAATATATACAGGCACCGTTTATGAAATGTTTTTAGCGGATGATTCGATGAAGTCAAGCATCGGGAGCGGCGGAAGATATGATAATGCAATCGGCGGACTGATAGGAACAGATGAAATTTTCTCTACCGTTGGAATCTCTTTTGGGCTGGATGTGATTTATACAGCGATGGCTGCTGCGGGAGGAATCGAACCTGCTGGAAGAGAGATGGATTATTATATTATTCCTCTGGGAAGACAAAAAGAATCGCTGTCTGTGTCAACATATTTCCGGGATAAAGGATATAACGTAGAGGTGGAATTAGGCAATAAAAAGGTCGGTAAGGCGCTTGACAGGGCGAATAAAGAAAACATACGAAACGTGATTATCATTGGCGATGAGGAAGTCAGGAAGAATCAGTTTAACGTGAAGAATATGCTTTCGGGAAAAGAGACGGTAGAATTATTTTCGTTTCGTTGAATAGAGGATTGGTGAGAAGTATAGGGGAGGCAGGAATCTATATGGCCCTCTTTTTATAGATTCCTGTTCTGTCTATTTAATCAAAACTTATTTAGCAGGTATGCCGCCTTGCTTTATCCCGACGACACGAAGTCGTTTATAATCTGCAATCCACTGTCCTTCTTGGTACAGGACATCCTTTAAGTTATTTTCTACCTGTTTCATCACACGTTCTTTGATAGCTTCCGGATGATTTTCAAAGATATTTCCGCAGAACATTTCCATCCAATTTCTCAGGCCGTTGTCTCCCTCTAAGGGTGTCGGCCGATTGAAATGCTGGGCAAAGGTTACGTTAAATCCCGTTTCCTCCATTAGTGCTGTGTACTCTCCTATGCTTGGGAAGTACCAGGGAAACTGTTCTAATGTATAGGGGATTCCAGCTTTTTTAACCTGGTGGATGATTTCATTTGTAATCGTTTGAACATTGTCTTTGCCGCCAAACTCTGCAATAAATCTTCCGCCGGGTTTCAAGCTGTTATAGATGCATTGAAGTGCTTCTTTGGGCTGCTTTACCCAATGAAGTGTTGCATTAGAGAAAACGGCATCAAAATCATTGTTGTATTCGAGTTCTAAAACATCTTTTGGCATAAACGTTATATCGGGATATTTATCGTTTGCCTTGTGCACCATATTTTCTGATTTATCTACGCCGGTTACAGCGGCGCCCTGCTGATTGATTTTATGGGCTAAATCTCCCGTACCACATCCGACATCAAGAATCTGTTCACCTTCTACGGGAGATAAAAGCTCTAATAAATGATTTCCAAATGATGATACAAAGGAATGGTTCCCATCGTATAAATCCGCATTCCAGCTATCTTTTACATATTGTTCCATGACGCTTCCTCCTAAAGTAGAACTTGTAGATTAAATCCGTGTGTATTAGTTGTATTATATTGGATGTATCTCAGCATGCAAACTAAAAAGGTTGATAAATGTTCATTTCCAAGTAACCAATTCAATAATAGCAACATCAAATTTTGAGTAAGTCGGATAATATGGATATACTTAAATATGCATGCCATTTTTAGCTGAATGCTATCTATTATATATATGGAGGTCAAAATATGAGAGTTTATTTAGCAAGCCCATTCTTTAATGAAAAAGAGATGGAGCCTTTGAAAGAAGTGGAACAAATTTTAGAAGCAAAAGGATTGGATGTTTTTTCACCGCGAAAAAACCAAATGGATCATCTGGAGGAAGGAAGCCGGCATTGGTCGATTGCAACATTTACCAATGATAAAAAGTTTATTGATTGGGCGGAAATCGTTGTTGGCGTTTATCATGGGAATTATTCAGATAGTGGAACAGCATTTGAATTAGGTTACGCTTATGGAACGAATAAACCGTTTATTGCAGTTCATCTAGGCGAGGACAGCAACTTGATGGTGCATGAAGGAGCTCATGCCAATGTCACCTTGGAGGAACTGCGAGAATATGATTTTGAAGCAATGCCAAGCTCTTTTTATGAGGGGGAAATGTTCTGATTAAGTACAGAAGAATACCTTTTGGTGGATAAAACAGTTCACCTATCAACGTGCTGCTGAGATAATTCCACACTATCGATAAAACCGCTGTGAAAGGGAGAATAAAATGATAAGAGAAGCAACGACGAATGACTTATCAGCCATTTTAGAGATTTATAATGACGCCATCGTGCATACTGCCGCTGTTTATTCTTATAAACCGCAAACATTGGAGAACAGAGAAGTATGGTATAAGCAGAAAAAGGATGCAGGTTATCCCATATTTGTTTGTGAACAGGATGGAAACGTGGCGGGATTTGCTACATTCGGGCCTTTCAGAGACTGGCCGGCTTATAAATATTCCGTTGAACATTCTGTGTATGTGGACAAGAGCTATCGGAAAAAAGGAATTGCCAGCTTATTGATGCAAGAAATTATCGCTGTCGCCCGGGAAAGAGAATATATGACAATGATTGCCGGCATTGATGCTGCAAATGAAAAAAGCATTGCCTTGCATGAAAAATTCGGTTTTGAGCATGCGGGCACGATAAAAAAAGCTGGCTTTAAATTTAAGCAATGGAGAGATTTAGCTTTTTATCAATTAGAGCTTAACGGACCGGAAAACCCTGCAGAAGAATAGATATATGTATTGTGTGCCTTTGCTTTCTTGGGTTTTTCAGCGGGTTTATGCAGAAAAGAATGAAAAGGAGCTTTTGACTTGATTCGATTAGCATATTTTTCAAAAGAAGATTTCCAGCAATTAATTGATTGGGCGCCTGATGCTTCATTTATTGTACAGTGGAGCGGTTCGACATTCACTTATCCTTTGACAAAAGAACAGTTGGAAGCGTATATAGAGGGGGCAAATCAACCAGAAGCCCTTAAATACATATTTAAAGTGATTGATAATGCGACGAATGAAGTCGTAGGACATGTTTCGCTGGGGAAATTGGATAGAAATAATTATTCAGCAAGGATCGGCAAGGTATTGGTTGGTGCTGCTGACAGCAGAGGAAAAGGGTATGGTGCTCAGATTATACATGCAGCATTAACATTTGCATTTGAAAAATTAAACTTACATAAGGTTACTTTGGGTGTGTTTGATTTTAATGTATCAGCTATTAAATGCTATGAAGCAGCTGGATTTCGGAGAGAAAGAATCTTACAGGATGCGGCAAAAATGGGAGATGAATATTGGACGCTGATTGAGATGGCGATTTTAGCTGATGAGTGGACAGAAAAAAATGATAGACAAAAATCTTAATTCATGACGAATTAAGATTTTTCAATCTTTCCTAAAGGCTGAATCATGCAAGTTCAGTGATACTTTCTTGCATCTTTGCTAGTTAAAAGCTTCATTCAACCCATAACTGAAACTCTTTCTTGATTAAAACGTATGAATAAAGTATAGAAAAGAAAAGGCAGGTTTTTGAATATGGATTACGAAACAATCGTGTATGAAGAACTCCGAGTTTGGCGTAATAAAGTTTTGAAAAAATCCAGTCTTTTTAATCAGATATCGAAAAAAGCACAAAAGAAAATGAATAACATGATTCCTGAAAAGGCTCACAACATTATTACAGACAGTATTAAAAATATGGTGAAAGCAACATTGGTTGGATCAAATATAACAACAAAAAAACCTGAACCAACCGAACTTTCCTTGTACGAAAGGGACCAAATAGCCAAAGAAAAGCTAGCTTCTTATCGTAAAACTGCAGTTGTTGAAGGAGCAGGAACAGGTGCAGGGGGGATTTTCCTTGGACTTGCAGATTTTCCGCTTCTATTGTCAATCAAGATGAAATTTTTGTTTGAATCGGCAGCAGTCTATGGCTATGATGCGAATGAATATGAGGAACGGCTATTTATTCTCCATGTTTTTCAGCTTGCATTTTCCAGTGATGAAAAACGGAAGGATACGTTTTATATTATCGAAAATTGGGAGCAGGAGAAAGAGAAGCTGGTTGATATGGATTGGCGTGTTTTCCAGCAGGAGTATCGCGATTATATTGATTTGGTGAAAATGCTGCAGCTCATTCCTGGGTTTGGAGCAATCGTAGGTGCATATGCAAATCATAATCTGATGGATACGCTTGGGGAAACAGCTATGAATGCATACAGGATGCGCCATTTTGAGCTGCAAGCGGAGAAGTGAAAAGGTTCCTATGAGGTCTCCGAGGATGATGCTGCAGTATTTTTAGGTGAATGAGGCTTCAAAAGGGAAGCTCAAAAGGAAGTAAATAATATTGCTGTCTGTTTCCAAATTAGCAGAGAACACATTTTCTTGAAAATGTGTTCTTTGAACTGATAGTAGGTTATGATGATGGCTATCGAGCTCAGTTTACCAATGAACTTCATTATAAAATATAAATGAGCTATCTGATATAAAAACGTCTGCTGGAATAGAAAACGAGTAATGGGAGAGGGGATGTTTTTAACATTTTTCATTAAAAATTATTACAAAGTGCTTGCATGAATCTGAAAATAACGTTAATATTTATTTGTGATTGATTAATCACTAAATTTTTGAGTAGGTGTACTATCATGGTGAAATCAAAGAAGGAAAATCGTAAAGAAGAAATTCTGGAGGCAGGATTAGAAGTATTTGCAAAAAAAGGCTATTATAATGCAACTACCGCTCATGTTGCGGAAAAAGCAGCTATCTCTCAGCCGTATGTTTTTCGATTCTTTAAAACAAAGGAAGAGTTATTCGTTGCTGCCTTAGATCGGGCATTTGAAAGGATTCTGCAAACGTTTAAAAATGTGGAAGCAAGCCCGGAACAGCTCGTTGAAAAAATGATTGAAGCCTATGAAGAACTGTCCGAATTATATCCTAATGAAATTGCTTTGCAGGTAATAGGAATTTCCGTAACAGAAAAGCCGATACAGGATACTGCAAAAAAAGGACTATCTGACATTAGAAGCTATACGTTAGAAAGATTCAAGTCTGCCGGAATAAAGGATGCAGAAAGGGAAGCCAGTACGTTTTTGGCAAGAGGAATGCTATGTAATATTTCTTATTTCTTAGACCTTCCCGAGCTTATTGATGAGAAAGCAAAATAAATAATCAATCTAAGTTGATTATTTATTTTTGTAAGGTAGTAATTGATTAATCAATAAATAATTTAGGGGGTGAGAATGTGAAATTACGTAAGGTAGATTATGTTTTTATTGGAATTATTGCTGTTTGTATCATCAGCTGGTTGGATTAATTAGTTGCTAATCAATAATCAAAAGGAGGTTGAAAAAATGGTGGTGAAAAATAAAAAGGAACATGCTGTTTCCACTTTATCTGTAGGATTAGGCATTGCTGTCGTTGTGATTGTATTGTTCACATATTGGGATTAACTTCTTTTATTTATCAAGCTTATATTGAAGATAATACCTTAATAGGCGTAAAAGATGTAACATGGGAATTATTTTTTGGTTTTTTTAGTTATTGATTAATCAATAACTAAATAGGAGGGAGTATTGAAAATGAAAAAAGCAATTGTATTAGGCGCAACCGGAGGCACTGGTCAAGCGATTGTATCGGAACTATTAGACAGAGGAATAGAGGTCATTGCTTTTGGACGCTCTCAAAATAAATTGGAAGCATTAATGGCAGAACACAATCATCATTTGAATCTTACCTATCAGCTGGGTGACATATTTGATTGTCAAACGATTGTGGAAGCTTCTAAAGATACAGATGTTATCTTTCAGTGTGCTAATATTCCATATCAGGAAATGGCGAAAAAATTGATGCCGCTGGGAGAAAGTGTGATGAAAGCCGCTGATACTTTGGGGAAAAGAATCGTGATTGTTGATGGCATTTATGTATATGGACACCAAGTTGCGAAAGGAGATGAAAACCACCCTCAACATCCACATACGAAAAAAGGTAAACTTAGAGTAGCTTTCGAACAATTGATATTCAGCGGGAAATGGAAAAGAGCAAAAGCTTTAATTGTCAGGTTGCCAGATTATTATGGCCCAACTTCACAAAATTCTTACTTGCAGCCTACACTTGAAAGAATGGCTGCAGGTAAAATGTCCATTTTTATTGGCAATTTGCAAACGCCCCGTGAATATGTTTATTTGCCAGATGCTGCTAAGATGATTGTGAATATAGCAGATAAAGACGATTCCTATGGTGAGAATTGGAACATACCAGGTGCTGGACTGATTTCAGGTAAAGAGGTTATTCGAATTGCCCGGAAAGTAACAGGGAATCAGAAGATGGTTATTCCTCTGACTAAAAATGTTATCCGAGGGGTAGGCTTGTTTGATGCATTTATGAGAGAAATTGTTGAAATCATGTACCTTACTAAAGAGGGATTTATTTTGAGTGGAGATAAATATGAAAAGCGGATTGGCACGATTCCAGCAACTCCTTTTCAAAATGGGCTGGAAGAAACATTACAATCTTTAATAGACAATAAAAATTAATGTTATAAAGTTAAGAGGGGTAACAAAAGCTAAAGGTGATAAAGTAAGATAATGAAGTAAATAATGGTGTCAATGTAAAGTTAAAGGGGCAAAGGTATGAAAGTTCTCTACCATATACAAAGCAATTGACCCTTGCAGACTTTATAACATTTGTTTTGTATATGGTATAAACCATTCATGCGTCACATATCATGCGACGCATTATTTTTTTGTCTGGAATGATTTTTATTCTTCACTTTATGAGAACCTGCCAATGGCTCGTCATAAGGCTGTTTTGGACTTTGCGGCAAATTAGGTTGTTCCTGCTGTTTTGGTCCTTTTCGGTTTTTCGTCATTTATATTCAACCTCCGTCGTGTAGTTATTGTGCTTTTGTATTTACAAACGTATTTTCATCCTCGATCAAGCCGCATGCTCCGCACTGTATTCTTCTCTCAGGCCCATTATAGGCGATGTGAAATACTTCCAGCGGCTCCTGCGTGTAATCATTTAATACTTCTCCTGTGCTGGCATCTAATTTGACCGGATTCGCTACTTGTTCAATGACATTGAAACGCGACCGGTTTGTTTTACATCTGGGACATTGATATGGCTGGCTCATCTAGAGCACCCCCCGATTACATTATTGTTATTTAAGGTATCTTATTGGTATTTTCTCTGATTTCTATGAAATTATACGGGTATTTTCATCTGTTGCTTCATTTCCTATTTTTCAATCGTTTATCTAATGATTTAATGTGTTGACAAAATAAAAAGTACGTCATATAATTTATATTGAATTAAAAATAAATTAATTAATTATAGTTTGATTAAATATAATTTTAGAAAGAAGCGTGATGATAGGTAACTAAATGAAACACAGTTGGAAGCAGAATTGTCTCAAAAAGCGGTTATTTTTTCACTAAGTATAAAAAAGCTGAAATGAGGCATAAAAAGAACAGTTAGATATTGGGATGCAGCGCTCCAATAAAGGAGATGGTTCTGGCGAAGAAAAAGGGAAATATTTTAAAGAGGTGTTAGAAATGGGATTTTTAAATAAATTATTTGGAAAATCAAATGAATCAAAGGAGATAGAAACGATGACAAACACAAAAGTAGCAGTTATTTTTTATAGTATGGGCGGTACGAACTACCAAATGGCAAAATGGGCAGCAGAAGCGGCGGAAGCGAATGACGCGGAAGTAAGAGTATTAAAAGTGCAGGAATTAGCTCCAGAATCTGCTATTGAAGGAAATCCGGCATGGAAAGCAACTGTGGAAGCAACCAAGGATGTTCCTGTTGCATCTTCAGAAGATATCGAATGGGCAGATGCACTTATCTTCAGCACGCCAACGCGTTTTGGTAATGTGCCTTCTCAAATGAAGCAATTCTTGGATATCCAAGGCGGACTTTGGGCTAGCGGAAAAACAGTGAACAAAGTAGTCAGTGCGATGTCTTCTGCACAGAATCCGCATGGCGGCCAGGAAGCGACGATCCTGTCGTTGTACACGAGCATGATGCACTGGGGAGCTATCATTGTACCTCCAGGCTACTCGGACGAATCTGTATTTGCAGCTGGCGGAAATCCTTATGGTACAAGTGTCACTGTTGATCAAGACGGAAAAATGGTGGAAGATGTGGAAGCGACAGTTAAGCATCAGGCACAACGTACAGTGACAGCGGCTGAATGGGTTAAAAAAGGAAATCAATAATTCATGCTATTAGAAAAGATGGCACCTTTCATTTGGAATGGTGCTGTCTTTTTTGCATTTCCGGAAAGCAGTAAGACGTTGCTTCATGAATTAGGGGAATAGTAAGTTTTTAAAAACATAGAGAAAACAAGTATAGTGGCTTTATACTGCATTTAAATTCTTCCTAATAATCAAAAGGCAGGGATAAACAATATGAAAATAACTGATTACTCGCAAATTGCTGATAAATATGAGGACAATACATATCGATTAGATGAAATGCAATTTGATAAGAATTTAAAGGAGTATCAAGATAAATACCCTAAATCAATGTATCACGTGTTAGATTTAGCGTGCGGGACAGGTATTTATCTTGATGCTCAAACAAACGGTTTTGATAGCCGAAACATGAACTGGTATGGTCTTGATGCTTCAGAGGATATGTTGAAAAAGGCGAAGAACAAATTAAAAAATGTCTCTCTCGTGCATGGTTTAGCTGAAGATATGCCCTACGAGAATGAAAAGTTTGATTATATCTCCAATAACTATGCTTTTCATCATTTTTTAAAGAAGGAAGCAGCGCTTGATGAAATATATCGTGTCTTGAAGAAAAACGGTGTATACAAGCTGCATAATATTGCTGTCCATGATATGAGAAAATGGTGGGTATATCATTATTTTCCAACAGCATATGATGAGGATGTAAAAAGGTTTTGGGAAAAGGAAGTTATTTTTGATGAGCTTTCCGCAAGGGGGTTTAACACAGAGCTGCAGATGGCATATCGTTTAGAAAAAATCAGGGTGTCGGATTATCTGAGTTATGCAGAGAATAGAGACATATCCATATTAACGTTGATTGATGATCAGGATTATCAAGAAGGGTTAGAGAAAATGAGATATGATGTGAAGCGTAATCCTGAAAAAACCATCGTCACTGATTTTGCAGAGATGTTTTGTATTTCGACAAAGGGGTAGTGTTTTAGAAAGAAAAAATCGTCTTTTTGGAAAGGGAAGCAGAGGAGGAATTTAATGAATGAAGAAGTAAAAGCAGCCGGCTGGGATGCAATTGATAATGCAATGGAAGCAATTTATGGGAAGCAGGAACCGAAGCATTATGGAACAGTGATCTCTTATTCGCTGGGCGGGCCGGATCCTTTAGATGGAATCAGCGCCTATCAATCAGAGACGCCAGGCTTGCACTGGCATATAGTTACATATGGATTTTCAGAGATTTATGAAAAAGAAACGGATCATCCAGAAGTAAGCGGTTTTGGATTTGAATTAACTTTCAGATTGAAAAGAGAAGAAGGGGAAGAGGAGCCGCCAGCCTGGGCGCTTAATCTGCTTCAGAATTTGGGAAGATATGTTTTTAACAGCGGTAATGTGTTTAAAAATGGAGACTATATGGATGCAAACGGTCCTATCTGTTTGGAATCAGATACGGCATTAACCGCATTGGCATTTATTACGGATTCTGAGCTTGGTACAATAGAAACAGAAAATGGTCAAGTGCAATTTCTGCAGATGGTCGGTATCACAAATGATGAGCTTGAAGCAATGCAGACGTGGAATACACGAGGTGTTCTTTCTGCCTGTTCCCCATATATGCCTGCGTTTATTACCGATTTAAAAAGAGATTCTTTACTAAATCATGCGGATGTTTCCCAAGAAGTTGACGAAGGAAGAGAACGGGAAGGATCCAATACAGGATTTCTATTTAACGATAATTTAGCGTGGACTCCAGAAAAAAAGGGTTTATTCAGAAAAAAACCAGCAATGCTGACTCTGGGGGCAAAGCAAGCGGAAACCATTAGTAAAGTGCTGCGAGGACGTCTCTTGAAGGGAAAGGCTCTGACATTGGCAGGTCCTGATATTGTCGTTGCCATAGAGCCCGGGGAAAAGTCAAAATATGCAATGGAGAAGGATAAGGTGCGCCTGATTTTAGATGAGCAGAGTACAATCGAGTTGAGTGAGAAGCTGATTCCTAAAGAAGGTGTGGCAGAACTATTCTCGTTTGAACAGCTGACTGTAAAAATTGTTAAAACATACATGAAAGATAATGAAGGGAATGTTGTTCAGGTGATTGGGTAAGAGACCTCATTTGAAAATGAATTAACATTTCTTTGATAAAACACTAAACACTTTTGAAAGAATATCTTTGAAAATAAAAAATTATATGTTATTCTTTAGTTGTAATCTGAAAATTAAATAAGCAACACTAGGGGAGCCTTTGGCTGAGACGAATACTCGGACCCTTTGAACCTGATCTGGTTAACACTAGCGTAGGGAAGTGGCAGGAACATGACGATATATCATTCGAACAATGAATTTGTATATAATCAGGACCACTTATCCCGAGCTGGATAAGTGGTCTTTTTCGTTCTTTGGCCGACCCTGAAGCAAGAAAAATGGAAGAAAGGGGGCGATAAAGATAGACAAGCAGCTGCATCTGATCAGTGATGGCAATTTTTCCGAGCAGCATTTGCAATTAGTGAAACGGATTCAGGCTGAGATGGATTATTTGCATATCAGAGAGAAGAACAAGACAGCGAAGGACATTTTGGAAATCATCGGTGCATTAGAAAATATCGGATTGCCATTAGAGAAAATAATAGTGAATGATAGAGTCGATATTGCCGTGATAAAGCAGTGTGCAGGTGTTCAGCTGGCGTATCATAGCCCTTCCATTCCCCTTGTAAAAGAAAGCTTCCCTAAATTGAAAGCAGGAAAGTCTGTTCATTCTTTAGCAGAGGCAGAGCAGGCGCAGCAGGAGGGAGCTGATTATGTGCTGTATGGCCATATTTATTCCAGCAAGTCCAAAGCCAATCAGCAGCCCAGAGGATTAACGGAACTACAGAAAATGACTAACGCGCTCTCTGTGCCGGTATATGCTATTGGCGGGATTACGCCTGAGCGAACGAAGGAAGTAACTGCAGCAGGAGCCGCCGGCATCGCGGTCATGTCTGGTATTTGGCAGGCAGAGGATCCGGTCCGAACTGTCAGTGCTTACCGGCAAGCGTTGAATTCGTGGAAAGGAGGGAGAAGATGAATAAACAGTTTGATCAAATCATTGTCGGCGGCGGAGTTATTGGCTGCTCTATTGCTTATCAGCTGGCCAAAAGAGGCAATCGGGTGCTGGTTATTGAAAGGAATCAAATCGGCTGCGAGGCTTCCAGTGCCGCGGCAGGTATGTTAGGGGCTCAAGGAGAGTTTACAGAAGACAGTCCGCTTTTTCGGTTTGCACAGGAGAGCAGAGCGCTATTCAAAAATTTATCCGAGGAGCTGAAGGAAGCGACAGGAGTAGATATTCAATATATTCATAAAGGAATCATGAAGCTTGCTTTTCATCAGCAGCAATACAGCAAGCTGCAAACCATCGCGTCCTTCCAGCGGGAAGCGGATAACCCTGCGTATTTACTATCAGTAGAAGAAGCGAAAAAGATGGAGCCAAGTCTGACGGAGAATCTTCGTGCTGTCCTGTATTTGCCGGAAGATGGCCAGGTTTCCGCCCCTCATCTCACCAAAGCCTTTTCTCTGGCTGCATCTCATCATGGTGCGGTGTTGCATGAGCAGGAAAGCGTTAATGAGCTGTTGATGGAAAATGAGACGGTTTATGGTGTCCGGACAACAGAGGCAATCTATGAAGCGGACCAGGTTATTGTTGCAACAGGAGCTTTCGGAAATGAGCTGCTGCCTGCAGATTATGCTGCGATTCCGGTGAAGGGCGAATGTCTGCTGTTAGAACTGGATCAGAAGCTGTTTCAATCAACACTTTGGATGGATGGCTGTTACCTTGTTCCGAAGCAGGGAAAAAAGGTAATTGTTGGAGCCTCCTCCATACCAGGGAAAATGGATAAGCATGTCCATGCTGCAAGTGTCCAGAGACTGCTGTCACGAGCGCAAAAAATGGTTCCGGAGCTGGCAGAGGCGAGGATAAGAAAAATGTGGGCAGGCATCAGACCGTCTACAGCTGATGAACTGCCATACTTGGGCGAGATTCCAGGAATCCCAGGCTTATATGCGGCAAAGGGACATTATCGAAACGGCATCTTACTATCGCCTATCACGGGAATTTATATGGCAGATTTAATAGAAAATAAGCCGGTTTCCCCGCTTTATTATGATTGCTTTTATGCGGGCCGTCAAAATAATAAGTTGGAAAAGGCAGGTGAATCAACATGAAAATTACAGTGAATGGCAATGGATTAGAAGTACAGGAAGAGGTAAAGCATGTCAAAGGCTTAATCGACTTTCTGGGATTGGAAGATAAACCTTTAATTATCGAGCATAATCAGCAGATATTACAGAAGGAAGAGCATGAAAAAGCAGTGTTGGAAAATGGAGACAAGGTGGAGATTGTTCATTTTGTTGGAGGAGGTTAAGCAAATGCTTACAGTTGGAAACTATCAATTTAAATCACGTTTATTCTTAGGAACGGGAAAATATCCGGATTTTGATATTCAAAAACAGGCGGTAGATAAATCAGAGACAGAAGTACTCACTTTTTCTGTCAGAAGGATGAATATTTATGATCCCTCCCTGCCCAATTTTTTAGAAAAAATCGATGTGGACCGCTATACGTTTTTACCAAATACAGCAGGGGCAAAGGATGCGAAGGAAGCGGTGCGAATTGCTAAATTAGCGGCCGCTTCGGGACGGTGTGATATGGTGAAAGTAGAAATCATTGGCTGTGATAAAACGTTGCTGCCTGATCCGGTAGAGACATTGAAAGCAACAGAAGAACTGGTGGCAGAAGGTTTTACAGTGCTTCCTTACACCTCAGATGATGTGGTATTAGCAAAAAAACTGGAGGAAGCAGGAGCCCACGCCGTGATGCCTGGAGCTTCTCCCATTGGAAGCGGGCAAGGAATCATCAATCCATTAAATCTTTCTTTTATTATCGAGCAGTCAAAAGTGCCTGTTATTGTCGACGCAGGGATTGGATCGCCTGCTGATGCAGCGTATGCCATGGAATTGGGCGCAGATGGTGTTTTATTGAATACAGCTGTTTCCGGAGCACATGACCCTGTAAAAATGGCAGAGGCAATGAAATATGCAATAGAAGCAGGAAGACTGGGGTATGAAGCGGGAAGGATTGCGATGAAAGATTATGCTGTAGCCAGCAGCCCGGAGGAAGGGATCAGTGTTGGAAACTAATCGTTATCATCGTCAGATATTATTTGCGCCAATCGGCGAGTCTGGTCAGGAGAAGCTGGGTCAAAGCCATGTGCTGATTATCGGTGCAGGCGCTCTGGGATCGAGCAGCGCGGAAGCTTTGACGCGTGCAGGTGTTGGCCGCATAACATTAATTGACCGGGATTATGTAGAAGAAAGTAATCTGCAGCGGCAGCAGCTGTTTAGTGAAAGGGATATGGAACAGAAAATGCCCAAAGCCATTGCTGCCAGACAACGGCTTTCTGAAGTGAATAGCCATGTCAAAATAGATGCGATTGTTGGAGATGCTGAGGTGGATAGATTGCGGAAAATAGTGCCTGAAGCAGATCTCATTATCGACGCGACGGATAATTTTGAGACAAGGCTTTTACTGAATGATATGGCGCAAAAATATCAGAAACCATGGATTTATGGAGCGATTGTAGCAAGCTATGGAGTTACTTTCACGGTGGTTCCTGAAAAAACGCCCTGTCTGCAATGCTTGCAGGAATACATTCCAGTTAATGGCGCTACCTGCGATAGTGTCGGCGTTATCCAGCCGGTTGTGCAAAAGGTGGTCTCCCAGCAGGTAACAGAAGCGTTAAAGCTATTGACCGGTAACGAAGCGGCTTTATCAGGAAAGCTCATTTCCTTTGACCTTTGGAACAATGAGCATGTGGAAATAGATGTAGCTTCCTTACGCAAAGCGGATTGTCCATCATGCTCAGAGAAAAGAAGCTATCCCAACCTAGCTTATGATTCTCGTTTGAAAACCGCTGTGTTATGCGGCAGAAATACCGTCCAGCTCCGCCCGCAGCGTAAACAAACAGATTTGAATGAAGTAGCCAAAGAGCTGCAGAAGAATGACCAAATCAAGCTGTTTCAAAACCCTTATCTGCTTTCGTTTGAAGTGGACTCCTTCTTCCGTATTGTACTGTTTCAGGACGGGAGAGCATTGGTTCATGGGACGATGGACCAGATGGAAGCAAAAAATATCTATCATCGCTATTTGGGATAATTAACTTTTATCACAGGGAAACGCCCATAAAATTCCTCATTCTGCATAAAAAAGGAAAATATATTTATTTAGATAGGAAATCAGGTGAACTGACTCCTTAACTCAATCAGGCTCATTCAGCGGGAGAAAAGAAAAACTCCCGCTGAATGAAGTTTTGTTTTATACTTAGAGAAACGAACCTTAAATATAATTATTCCGCATAAAGTGGTGAAGGAAAAATGAAAAAAAGTATATATCTTACTCTGAGTATCCTTGTTTCCCTCATTATTCTGGCCGGCTGCAATGAAAAAAGAGATTATGAAACAGACGGACCTTTTATCACAGTAACCTCTATTTCTGCAGGGACAGATGAATACAGACATTTTTACCCGGTAAACTATGCTGTTTATGAAAACGGGAAGCTGACGCTGCATACAGAACAGACAGATGATATAAAAATAGGTGAAGATGCTCCAGTATATGAAACAAGTGTATCTGAAGAAGAAGTGGAAAAGATTAAAAGTCTGATAGAAGATAGCTTCTGGCAGCTTCCCGAAGATGTATCAGATGATGACTCCGTTGATGGGAGCTTTTATTATGTCGACGTCCATTTAACAGATTCCACGACTAGAGTCGGCGGACTGAATCCGAATGAAGCGGGATTTATAGAAATAGTTGATTATGTACATAATTTGGCAGAAAGGGAAAATCGGGAGCTGTGGGAGAAGCAATTAAGGGAGCATATTTATAAAATGAATCCTGATTCTTAATTTCTTGTGTAATCTAAACTAAATCATTTTTCGGGGTAATAAAATTTAAGATAAAAAATGAAATAACCTTCCTAAATGGATATAATAAGTTTAGATGAAATAATTTAAAGTATAAGGAGACTAAATATGACAGCAGAAAATAAAAAAGAGCTTTCACAAGTGGAACAGGAAGAATTACTGGGAAAATTAAAGGCACGTTTTGAAAAGAATACGGAGCGGCATCAAGGCCTGGAATGGAATCCGATTCAAGCCAAGCTGGAGGAGCATTCTGATAAATTAATCTCCCTATATGAAATGGAAAGAACGGAAGGCGAGCCGGATGTAATTGGATATGACGAAGAAAGAGAAGAATATATCTTTGTTGACTGCTCGAAAGAAAGCCCTAAAGGACGCAGAAGTGTGTGCTATGACCGGGCTGCATTAGAATCAAGAAAGAAGCACAAACCGGAAAAAAGTGCGATAGATATGGCAACGGATATGGGCATTGAAATGTTAACAGAAGACCAATACCGCGAACTCCAAAAGCTTGGAACTTTTGATGCGAAAACATCAACCTGGGTAAAGACACCGACGGATATTAGAGAACGAGGCGGAGCACTTTTTTGTGATTTCCGTTTTGGGCATGTTTTCGTATATCATAATGGCGCGGAATCCTATTATGGTTCCCGTGGGTTCCGGGGGATGTTACGAGTGTAGCAGTAAGCAGGAGAAGGATATGGAGAATCAGGAATGGATGTAAACCGACAATTCTTGATTCTTTTTTATTTGTACAAAGAATAACAGAGCAGAGAGGAGCATTTATTTGCTGGTCAATCGAGGATGGCTTATTTTAGGCATTATTTGGACGGTTCTTTTTGCCGGTATGAGCTTTTATTGGGCGAGGGGCGGAATGCTTGGTGTCAGATCTCTGGGCGGAGCAATCTACGAAATGTCGCTTGATCCGGAACCTTCCTTTGTTCGAATTGTATGGCTGACGGGCTTTGTGAAATTATTAGGCGCATTATTGCTATTGCTGCTGCTCGTTTCATGGAAAAATGCTGTTATCGCCAAGGCGCTTTATTACCTAGCAAAGCTTGCAGGTGTATTCTTATTTATGTATGGATTCTTAAATTTTATCACGATTTCAATGAGTGCATTTGCTATGTTGGATATGGATTTAGAAGCCCATGCAACCTTTTGGAGATTGGTTTTTTGGGAGCCGTTTTGGATGATAGGCGGAATTTGTTATTTTTTCTCTGTGAAAAAATATCGCTCTGTTTAAGGTTGTACGCTTGCTTCAGGTATACTTGTCAAACAGCTATTATTTCAATGCTGGAAATTTTATTCATTGTAAGGAGGGGATCGTATGCAATTAAAACATTTAAACCTAACAGTAAACGACGTGGAAGCTTCGCGGGAATTTCTGGAGAAATACCTTGAAATGACATGTGTGAATAGTCGTGGCAAAGGATTTGCAGCTATGTTTGACGATAATCAATTCGTTTTGACGCTGATGAAAGGGAAAGATGTTCAATATCCGAAAACCTTTCATATTGGATTCCCGCAAGAAAGCAGAGAGAAAGTAAATCAAATAAATAAACTGTTGAAAGAGGATGGTTATGAAGTAGATTCACCCATTGAATCTCATGGATATACGTTTTATATGGAGGCTCCGGGCGGATTTACTGTTGAGATTTTGTCTGAGTAAAATTAAAAATTCATTTATTTAAGGTATTCAAAAATCCCTGTGAATCACCGAGTACGTAATAAACTCGTATTCACAGGGATTTTCAAAGCAGCTAATAAGCTGCATCTAAATTTTGTCTAGACACTTATTTAAAATACACTTCGTCGCCTGGATAAATCAAATGCGGATTTGGAAATTGATTGATTTCCTGCAATGTTGTCCATAAATAATTATATTTTAGGCCAATTTCAAATAAGGTGTCTCCAGGCTTAACTGTATAGGCTTCTTCAGGATGATTTTGGCTTATTTCGCCGCCTAGTTCTATTTCTGCCGCATCTGCGATAATTTTTGGTAAATCTGTATTATCGAGTGATCCTGAAAATTGATCAGCTCCTGGCCCATATGCGTAGACGGGAATATCCACGCCTGTGTGGTTGGTGCTTGTCCATCCAACATTGGCCTTTGCACTGATAACTGCGTTGATTGCCATCTTAGGGTCTTCCGCTTCCTGGATGGTTTGAACTTCTTCTTCTGATAATTCCATATCCGTATAGTTTCCGACCACTTCTTTTGCGTTAGAGCGATCTTCATTTAGTTCTGCAGCGATGTTCTCGCCAGTCGCTGTTACACTGTGAAGCAATTCTGGATTTGCTGTTCCCGAACCGTTGGCACCAGCAGTCATGCCGCCTGTTTCATGATCTCCTCCAACAACAACCAGTGTATTTCCATCCTTTTCAGCGAAATCAATCGCTTCTTGGACTGCTTCTTCAAAAGCGCCTACATCGGTCATTGCCCATGCTGCATCATTGTCATGACCTGCCCAGTCAATCTGGCTTCCTTCTACCATCAGAAAAAAGCCGTCTTCATCATTGTTTAGGGTATCAATGGCGGTTTGCGTCATTTCTGCAAGGCTAGGCTCTTCCTCCGTATCACGATGCAACTCCGGTGACATGGCGTCATCTGCGAATAATCCCAGTAAATTTTCGTTTTCCAAATCAATATCTGTTTCCAATAATTGATTGCGGTTTTCAATAAGCTGATATCCTTGCTCTTCTGCTTGCTGGAGTACGTTCGTTTCTTCTTGTTTTCCGCCTTCAGATTCTGGAAGGAAATTATTTTTTCCGCCGCCTAGTAAAATATCAATCTCGTTGTCTATTAATTGTCTGGCGATTTCCGTCTCATTGTTCCGGTCATCTACATGTGCCCCAAATGCAGCTGGAGTGGCATGCGTAATCGTAGAAGTAGCAACAAGGCCCGTTGACATATCTTTGTTCTGTGATGCTTCTAAAATCGTCTGCTGCGGGTTACCCTCAGGGTCCAATCCAATAACGCCATTATTCGTTTTGACACCTGTTGACATAGCTGTACCTGCTGCAGCGGAGTCGGTAATATTGGAATCAGCGGAATATGTAGTATACATTCCCTGCAAATGGTTATCCCATACGGCAGGCTCCCCTTTATAATGCCGATAATTGGTGGCGTAGTCGGCATTAAAACCATCTGGAATCATATAAATGATATTTTCCGCCTTCTCTCCATTTTCTCCGCTATTATTCAATTGGCTGTTTCCGTCTGCGCTCGCTGCTGTGGTACTTACTCCTGAAAAAATAATTCCGGTACTTAACGCTGCCACTCCAAGCTTTTTTAACATTCCATCATCCTCCTTCGAAATTGAATCTAACCTCATTGTAGGTGGAAGACTTTAACTGAGGATGAATAGAATGTAAATAATATGTAATGTTCTGTTTTTTATTAATAAGATAAGGATAAGTTTTCATGTATCGCATTAATATTTTATAATTAAATTTTTCCAGGCTGAATCCCATTTTTTATTACGCATCCGCTCTTTATAAATAGAATGGAGCTTTGTACCTTTTACATAATACGGCGTTGGTTTGACAATGCCTTGAAATAAATCGTCTAAGCCATGAGGAGCCATTATTTTAATTTCATGACGATATATCTGTGCAGCAACCGCAGTGGGGGTCTCAGGAAAGTGAGAAACACCATCAAAGGAAGAGGTATAAGGGAGGTTATTATTCTTTAAATGCATCCTCGCTTGATTTTTCACAGACCATGGCTGTCCAGGCATCCATTTTTCTAATTTCGCTTCTAGTTTTTTCTCTGTATCTTCAGAAATATCCGTTTGGTCAAAATAAATAACATCAATATCATTTATTTTTGTATGATAATCATATAAGGTATCCCAAACTTTACTTCTGATTAATCCCGCAGCAACCCAGCAATCACTCAGTTGTAATTTTTCCACTGTTTGTAAAATCGATAGGATATAGCTGTCTTGTTGGAGAATCGCTATTAATCTGTCTTCGAACTCTATCATATGTATCACGCCCTTTTTTATCTGTCTATATTGTATAGCATAATCAGACTGAATGAAATGCTGCATAAACTATTTTATAGAAATATCTGAATATAAAATGAAACTTCACTCAGCGGGAGTTTTACGGACGGTTTTCCGTGATAAAATAAATGGTAAAATAAAAAAGATATAAAGTTAATTTATGAGAGAGGTAGATTCTAATGGGGAAATATAAAATCATCCTATTTGATTTAGATGGAACACTTTCTGATCCAAAAGAAGGCATAACCAAATCCGTTCAATATGCATTAAATAAAATGGATATTGTGGAATCCAGTCTGGATAAGCTGGAATGCTTTATTGGTCCGCCTTTACAAGTATCTTTTGCTGAGTATTACCATTTTAATGAAGCGAATACGCAAAAAGCAATCCAGTTATATAGGGAAAGATTTAAAGAAAAAGGGATGTATGAGAATACGTTATACCCTGATACGCCAGGGCTTTTACGATTACTGAAGGAACAAGGGTTTATTTTAGCAGTTGCTACATCAAAGCCGACAGTTTTCGCAGAGCATATACTAGATTATTTCCAAATAAGTACATACTTTGAACTCATTGTAGGAAGCAATTTGGATGGGACAAGATCTGCAAAAGCAGAGATTATCCAGTATATTATAGACAGTTATCCAGAATATACATTGGAAGAATTTATCATGATAGGTGATAGAAAGCATGATATTATCGGAGCCAATCAAACCGGCATAGATTCCATTGGCGTTACATATGGATATGGTTCGTTGGAAGAGTTAAATGGTGAGAAGCCCACATTTATGGTAGATAGTCTGAAACAGGTAAATATGATTTTGGGTGGAGAAGCCCATTCCGGAAAATAGTTGAAAGGAAAGTTGGTAAGCTTCATTGCGCATTATTTATTTCCATGCTCAACTTTTTATTCAAATGGAGGGAATCCCATGTCGAAAACCAAACGTTTAATCGAGCTAATGATGACAGTAAATGTAAAACGCAAATTCACAGCGAGAGAGCTGGCCGAAGAATTTAATGTCTCTTACCGGACGATTCTTAGAGATTTGGATGAATTAAGTGAGCTGGGAGTGCCGCTTTATTCAGAAGTTGGCGCGGATGGCGGCTATTATGTATTGAACGAGCGGATGCTTCCTCCAGTTTTATTAAAAGAGTCGGAAGCCATCGCACTTTATTTTGCTTTTCAATCTTTGCAATTTATCGGGGCTTTACCATTTGAAACAGAAACAGGCTATGTTTTAAAGAAATTATATAGTTACCTGCCAAATGATGCGAAAATGCGTATCGATACGATGAAGGATCGGATTGTTTTTTGGAATCCGAGTCGTGTACAGACTGCAAATGAGCTGGATATATTATTAAATGCAGCGGTAGATCAATCGACGCTTACGATTCAATATGACAGCCAAAAGGAAATAAAAGAGAGAATGATTCAGCCCATCGGCTTGTACAGTCATAATGGTTTCTGGTATTGTCCGGCCTATTGTTTTCTGCGTGAGGATATTCGTTTATTTCGTGCAGATCGAATAAAAAAAGCGGAGCTTACTAATGAAAAAGGACAGGAATTGCCTTATTCATCCGTGATGGACTGGATTGAGCTATCAGAATCTGAGGTTTCTGACCCGATTCCGTTTACAGTGGAGTTAACACGAGAAGGAGTACGGCGGGCGATGTCAGAAATGGATTTAGAAAGGCATGTTCAGAAGCGGCAGGATGGAGCTGGCTGGGTGAAACTGAACATACCAAAGACCGAGCTGACATACTTTGTTGATCTGGTCTGGAATTTTGGCAGGGAAGCGCAAATTATAGAACCAGAAGAAGCAATAACCCTTATGAAAAGAAAGTTAAAAGGTCTGCTGGAGAAATACCATTAATTTTTCAACTATTTTTATCAATGATGACAAGATTTGTCATGATTCCATGATAGGGTAGAAAAAACAATGAAAGGATGAGCGTAATGAATGCTGCAGCTATTTTAAGAGACGAGTTATTAGCAGAGTTGGATCTTGGTATCCAGTCTATGGAAGGATTGTTAAAAAAGGTGGAGGAGAAGGATTGGAGTTACCAGCCGGCAGAAAATATGCGCAGCCTCAGGGAGTTGGCGCAACACATCGCATCGATACCAGAAGTAGACTTGAATCTTTGGCAGGAAAAGGATCAGGAGACCATTCAACAGTTAGAATCAAAATATGAGAAGCTGGAATCTTCTGAGGAACTGATTGAAGCGATGAATCAAGGCTTACAATTGTACAAAAATTACATGCTGTCCTTGTCAGATGACGATTTTTTAACGAAAAAGACGAAACCCTTTTACCTGGAAAAAGGGGAAACACAGGCGCATTGGCTCGTGGAAGAAGTTTCTCACCTATTTCATCATCGGGGGCAATTCTTTAACTATTTAAAGCAGCTTGGTTACGATATTAATATGTTTGACCTTTATGTTTAATAGAAGACAGGATTGGGGATGAATATAATTTTGAATAAGGAAACAATTATTTGTGAACGCTTACGAAGGCAAAGATTAACAAAGCCGCTTGAAGATAGGCAAGATATCAAAGCCTATAAACAGCTATTTCAGAAATTACAGCCTGTAGCGCCGGTTTTGTAGCCATTGCACTCATTATATTCATTATTTTAATGGGTGCAGGGGAATCAGAATTGTTATACCATTCTCTTTCTGAGGAAGTTGTGTGGCTGATGGTCGGCTCGTTTATCATTGGCAAGGCGGTTAAAGTATCTGGATTAGCGGAACGCTGAACCCTTTTCATATTAAACAAGTCTAATAAAAAAACTAATATCCTCTTTGGTCTAAGTTCGGTTTTATTTACATCGGCATTTTTCATACCTTCTACATCTGGTCGTGCGGCCTTATCCATGCCGATTATCCATCAAATTGGCCGGAATTTTTCGGCAAAGGAACAGAGCGTGTTAGCTATATTAGCACCTGTTATTATATTAATGAGTACCTCAGCTACGTTAATAGGTGCAGGATCGCATTTAATTGGGATAGGGCTGCTGAAAAGCACGACAGATCAAAGTATATCTTATATCCAATGGTTTATATGGGGAGTCCCATTTACAATCGTCATTTCAGTATTTTCGGTTTTATTCATCAAATGGATACTATGGCCAAAAGGTGAATCAGAGGAAATAGAAGATCTGCAATCTGAAGAAAAAAATAAGCATCAAAAAACAATTAATGGAAAAGAAGAAAAGACTTTGATTTTAATTTCGTTTTTAATAGGGGGATGGATGACAGAAAGTATACATGGCTATGATATAGCTTTTATCACGATGGTAGGTGCAATTTTAATGATGATGCCGCATTACGGAGTTATTAGCTGGCAACAAGGAATTAATGCTGTATCCTGGAATTTGATTCTATTTGTTGCTGCTGCAACTGCACTGGGAAAGGTGTTGGTGGATACAGGTGTAGTTCAATGGATTGAAAATGAAATGCTAGGTATACTGCATTTGTTTACAGGATCTCCAGAATGGCTCATTGTTTTGATTATCCTGCTTATAACGGTGACAAGTCATCTATATATTACTTCGCATACAACACGCGCAATCGTCTTTATTCCAGGTTTATTATTATTTAGTGAAACAATAGGAGTTGAACCTTCAACAGTTGTTTTTCTAAGTCTGGTAGGTATGAACTATTGTGTTACATTTCCAGTCAGCTCTAAAGCATTGCTTCTCTTTTATGAGGAAGCAGGAATTTCATACGATGCTGATAAGCTATTAAAGATCAGTGCTATATTAATGCCTGTTTATATAACTATCATGATGCTATTCTATTTTTCTTTTTGGAGATGGACGGGGATGCATTTATAAAAAGTTTGATGATTTATAAGAACCTGATGAAGTCTTTATATGAAGAGCAAATCCGGAAAGAATTATAAATCAATTCGTTTCATCATGCAGGAAGGAAATGTATAATTATTCTGTTTAAGCAGATAAAAGCACGTGTTCAATTTCATCATTTTTAATTGCACGTATGCTTTTATCTGTTATCTTAACAAATGATTTAAAAATGTGTCAGCTGCCAAAGACAAGGAAGCACCTTTTTTCGTGGCCAATCCAATCTGTCTTTTTTCAATAACTTCATCGATGCTCACTTCAAATAATTCCTTATCAGCTAACTCCTTTAATACAAGCTCTTTCGTAACAAACGCAATACCCATACCAATTTTTGCACATTCGATTAATAATTCCACGCTGCCAACTTCTATATCAGGCTGCACATCCAGTTCTCGTTTAAGAAAAAGCTGATTTAGAAATTTCCTGGAGCTGCTTGCTTCAGAAAAAGAAATAAGCGGATATTCTTGGATTGCTGACAGAGAAAGCTTTTCTTTCGATAAGTGCTGAAGCTTCTTCCCTGCAACAAATGTGCTGTGAATACTTAAAAACTCTGTTATAGAAATATTATTTTGATGGACTGGCAGGTGAACAATGCCGATATCAATCAGTCCATTTTCCAGTTTTTCTAAAATCTGTGGTGTCGAGCCATGCTGTAATCTAATTTGGATGTCAGGGTAGAACTCTTGAAAGGTTTGTATATAGGGAAGAAGATAATGCTTGCATGTGGAATCACTCCCTCCAACGGTAACAGACCCGCTTTGTAGATTTTTCATTTCTGTCATTTTTTGTTCTGCATGATGAATTAAATCAAACGCTTGTTTGAGATAATCAAATAACACGTCCCCTTCCTTTGTCAGCAGAACTCCCTTTGATGTTCTGGTGAATAGCTGCATACCCAGTTCGTTCTCCAGCTGTTTAATGGAATGACTCACACTTGGCTGCGTAATAAAAAGCCGGTGTGCAGCTTTACTAAAGTTCTTTTCGATAGCTGTTATGTAAAATACACGATATAAGTCTGTATTTATAATATAGACACCACCTATAGCTCTTATTAAAAATAACAATTTCATTTATATCATAATCCAAATTATAATGAAGAACAAACAGCAACGGTTAGAAGGGGAGATAAAAATGGAGGAAAATCATATGTTTGACAGCAAAGCAAGAAGCCCCTGGACGTCTTTGCGGGGAATTGAAAGGATAACGGTTTCGCCTGGTAAGCAAAGAATAGAGGCTGCTATTACTATTCCAGGAAGTAAAAGTCTGACAAACAGAGCACTTATCATGAGTGCTTTAGCAGACGGGAAATCTCAAATAAGCGGCATCTTAAAAAGTGATGATTCCTATTGGTGTATCGAGGCCTTAAAAAAATTAGGAGTAAATATCAAGCTTCAGGGTAATACAGCGTATGTCGATGGAAACGGAGGAGGATGGAGTACTGCTGATTTATATATAGGTTCAGCTGGAACCATTGCAAGATTTCTGCCGGGGGCATTGGCGGCGTGTCGTGAAGGAGAGTGGGAGTTGGAGGCGAGTCAAAGTATGCGTAAAAGACCGGTTGCACCGCTTATTGACGCTTTAAAAGAGCTTGGTGCTGAAATCGATTATTTAGCTGTAAAAGATTATTATCCATTGCGGATGAAAGGAGCCGAAATGAAAGGCGGAGAAGTCAGCCTTTCAGGCGCAATATCCAGTCAATTTATCAGCGGGGTATTAATTGCGGCGCCGTATTTCAATGAAACCACGACAGTAACCATCAAGGACGAAATTGTTCAGCATGCTTATGTCTATTTAACCCTTGATTTAATGAAGGAGTTTGGTGCAGATGTGCAAGATGATAATGCGCTCCAGCAAATCGTTATAAATCCTCAAGGATACAAAGCGAAAGATATCCAACTGGAGCCAGATGCCTCTGCGGCCTGCTACTTTTTGGCGCTGGCGGCGGTGACAAACGGAAGGATACGGATAAATGGTTTGACAGAGAAAACCAAACAGCCGGATATTCAGATGCTGGAAGTTTTTGAGCAAATGGGCTGTAAAGTTACAAGGGGTACTACATTTATTGAATTAGAAGGTGCTGCCCAATTAAAAGGTGATTTCGTTATCTCTATGAAGGAGATGTCTGATCAGGCATTAACATTAGCAGCAATCGCTCTATTTGCGGATGGGCCAGTGACAATAAAGGAGATTGCGCATATCCGCCATCATGAATCTGATCGGATACGTGTTATTTGTAAAGCGTTAACTCAGCTGGGTATTAAAGTAGAAGAATTTAGTGATGGGTTAAAAGTATATCCTGGCACCCCGAAATCAGCCTTTTTAAACACATATGATGATCATCGGGTTGCGATGGCATTAGCATTGATTGGCTCAAGAACAGAAGGAATACAACTAAATGATCCGGGCTGTGTTTCCAAAACATTTCCTCAATATTTTGCGTGGTTGGAGGAGCTAGGTTTGAGAATAACAAAGCAAGGAACTGAATAATTGTAAAAAAATCAGCGTTGAAATTACTTGTCTTTTTACGGCTTACTTCAATAAATATGCATAAATTAAAAAGTAACGATTATCGTTCACGAGCGAAAGAGGAGCCGTTATGTTTTAGCGCATGCTTTGCGATTTAAATGAACTGGTACTTATCCGTTACAAATCATAATCACATTTCCGTCAGGATCACTAATATTGAAATAGGCAAAATCATTAAATTTTATGATTTCCGATACTATCTCATACTTCAATTTTTCGATATATTCATAAGCTTGATGGATATCATCTGTATGAAAATTAAATAAAGGACCCGGGTGTGGTGTAATTTCTTTTGTTGTGCCAGAGGGTCCTGCATCAAGTGTGATACCAGTATTCTGATTCATCTCTAAGTTATATACTGGTGGTGACACGTATGATACATCGATTGGTTGATTTAATAATTTGCTATACCAAATGACGGATTTTTCTAAATTACTGACATGGATAAAAATTGTATTTGTTTTATTTAAAATAGGGTGAGGCATTGGAAACTCTCCTTAAAGTATATTTTTTCAAGATGGGAGGGAGACCTAGTATGAATCATGAACAGGTTTATTTAACTTGCTGATTTGTTTAGAATTATTATAACATAATATTCCTAATATTATGTTATAATAATTGGATTTAGAAACATATGCTGGACGATGGGTATAAAGTTTTTGCGAGGAAATAGTTATAATGCTTTTTCAGCAAGATAAAAAGCATCCTTTCTACTAGTAGAAAGGATGCGCACACCATATTTTATAACGTTTCTTTCTTATGATTATTATACAAATCTTTCGCTGCTTTTGGAGCTGTCCAGAATGTCGTAATCAGCAGGAATACAACAGGTACGGCGGTTACCACAATAAAGGATTGCAGAGCATCGACACTGCCCTCGCCAATCGTCACTAATACAATAGCAACAAGTCCCATGACCAATGCATAAAACGCTCTTAACCAGCTAGGAGGATTTCCTTCACCGGTAATCGTCATGGAAATGGACAAGGCCATAGAGTCTGCCGTTGTTAATACGAAAATAACAGTGGCCAGCAAGAACAAAGCACCGAAGATCATAGGAAACGGCAACTGTTCTGTAATAGCTATCATGGCAGCAGGAGGGCCAGCCTCATCTAATGCAGTTGATATCGAGCCAGGAGAATTTAGTTCATAGAAAATTCCTGTCCCGCCGACAACAGTAAACCAAAATGTTGTAATGATTGGAGCAATAACAGCAACGGCGACGATAAGTTCGCGTATGGTGCGTCCACGTGAGATACGTGCTGTAAATAACGCCATAATCGGACCATAGCCAATAAACCAAGCAAAGAAAAATACGGTCCATAAGCTAAGCCAATCTTCATCTCCCCGGAAAGTACTGAATGAAATAAAATCATTTACATAAAGGCCAAAAGCCTCGAAATAATTATTAAAGATAAAGAAGCCTTGTCCAAGTAATAAGATTCCAATGATTAATCCAAGTGCCAAGAGAACATTAAAGCTGGTCAACAGCTGAATGCCTCGATGAATCCCTGTTACAGCAGAAATAGCTGCACCAACAACGATGACGATAATAATGATAATTTGAATAACTAAGGTATTTGGCAAACCAGTTAATGCATTTAATCCATAACCTGTCTGCAAGCCTAAGAAACCAATCGGTCCAATCGTTCCAGCAGCAACAGCAAGAATAGAAAAGGAATCAACAAGTGTTCCTATTACACTTTTTTGCATGACTTTTTCGCCCAAAATTGGATACAGTAAAGATCTTGGCTTCAATGGCATGCCCTTATGATAATGAGCATACATTAATACGATCGTACCCAGTGTTCCTAAAATTGCCCATGACAGAAATCCCCAGTCAACGAAACTGGATGCTAAAGCTGGTACAATCGCTTCGACAGTCCCATTTTCAATTCCAGAGAAACGGGGAGGCACGTCTATAAAGTGGGATAAAGGCTCTGCAGCAGCCCAGAATATACCTCCTCCAGCTAATAACGTACACATAATGATACAAATCCATTTAAATGTACTCATTTCTGGTTTTTCCATCTTACCTAAACGAATTTTTCCGTATTTAGAAAATGCTAAGCCTAACGCAATAAAGAATGTGACTAATACGGTCAGTTGATAAATTACTCCAAAATAAGTAGCGGACCAGCCGAATAAAGTATCAACCATATTAGCGACAAGGTCAGCGTTAATAAGTGCAGCTACAACAAATAGGATGAGTGCACCGCCACTTATAAGGAATGTTGGTAAATCTATAGAAGACTTCTTTTTATTTGAATCTTGCATTCCTTTGTTTCCTCCGTTTTTTTAATTATTCTATACGTTTATTCTTCCTCCGAATCCCAATTTCTATTTAATGAGTATATAAAAATTTTTTACGAGGGGAAATGCGAAAAAGCCCCGACATGTTGTTTTATTATCATGAAATAGGTAACAGAAACGCAGAAACATAAAAGTGGAATCATACTTCAACAACGGAAGTATAATTCCACCGTTCTATACCCTAAATCACTTTTATCAGATTGTCAATCATACATCCTTATTTGAAATTCTCTCTTTTTTTGGAAAATAATTATTGGTTAAAGAAGATGTAGAAGAGATAACATTAAAAACAAGTCAATGATAAAAGTTATTGCAACTGGTGAAATAATTGCAGGAGCTGGTATTTCAAGTACAATGACTACGGACTAGCAACCTAACGTCTATTGATGAATTATTAAAAGAAGTCCCAGATTCAGTTAAAAAGCAACAACACGAAATAATACTCATGCTGTTGCTCATATGCTAATCGAATTCTTTCATTTTTCCAAAGTATAGTGTACCTAATAACCAAAATGCAATGGTTAATAAAATCACTGCTATTAATACAGGAATTGCTCCAAATTGGATGATAAATGGTACGGAAGCAGCAGTTACAAGGCCGCCGCCAACCATTGGTTCAAATAATATTTGTTTATAACCAAACGCATTGAGTGCAGGCGATTTATTCTCTGGATCCACGATACGCATAAGCATTATTCCTGTCGCTGCAACTCCGGTACTTTGACCAAAATCTCCAATTCCTCGTTCAAACCAGTAACTCGGAATCATCTTAGGTCCGAGATATAGGAAGAGGAAGATATTAATAGCTATACCGACAATGGAAAGTAAAATAAATGGAATGATATTAGCTCCAATTACTTGCAAGCTTAGTGAAGCCATGGCACTAATGATTAGAAAATCCAGTGCTACTCCTTGTATTGTGTTAATCGTGTCCCGATCAACTAATTCATGATAATCAAAGCGGGATAGAAGGATTTGGACAATGATCCCGCCAATCATTGCAAATGGAAACAAAGGAACATATTCAAATAAATAAATATCCAGCGCACTTCCATACGTTACAGCTTCTAACCAAACAAACGCTTCTAATAGCACATACCCAATGAATATAGAAATACCAATTAGACCTAAATGAAATGCAAATGGTTCAATCGATAGCGGGGAGGTAGTCTTCGTACCTGCTGATTCACGGTGTTCTTTATTTATAATTCCTGTTCGTTGTTCAAAAGAAATTTCATCGGGATGACGTAACGTCTGCGATTTCCCTTTTCGTGCAGCCCAATTCACCATAATCATACCAATTACTACGCCGGACAGTATTCCTACCGTTGCTAAACCAATAGCTAGGTCATAACCTTCAGAGAATCCGAGTTCTTCAAATGTACTTTGTAACCCTGCAGCCGTTCCATGGCCGCCAACAAAGCTAATTTCAATCAGTGCTCCTGCTGCAGGACTAAGTCCAAAAAAGGGGGTTAATACGGTGAGCGTTAGTAATATACCTGCTACGTATTGAGCCCAAGATATTGTGTAGCCTAAGGCTATTTGCGGTCCGCCAACCCTCCACATCTTTTTAGGTTTTGGTAAGATAAATCCAATAAATAAACATGCAAAAACAATATTAATCAATAGCTCAGGTAAACCCGCCCAAACTTCTACTATATCTTCAGTAAAGAAGCCAGCATCAAGAAAACCATCTGTAGTTAGCCGGCCTAATACTTCTGGTCCCAATAAGAGAGCTAAGAAACCACCTATCAAAGACGTAGGTAAGAAGAGTTTTTGAAGGATGGGGATTTTCAATCGGATAAGCTTCCCGATTACGAGCAGAGCGGCAAGTATAATAACAGCAAAACCGACAATTTGTAAGGACATAGATAAACTCCTTTTCATAAAAATTTAAGAGGGTTTCCAAGTTGAAATGAAATAAAAAAATATTGAACTTCACTATACCCGTCATAATACTATGAAAAACATGTCATGCACTCTTTAACGTACGTCAATGTTGCATAAGTATATCGTTTGATTGCTCTGGAATAGAACTTGAAATGACTGCTTTATCTCGTGAATATTGCTTTTTTTAATTTTACTTTTGGTGTGCCGTGTTCTTAGGTGGGATAGGGATTATATGGGGGATAATAACCGATGTGGGGACTTATTATAGATGGTGAATCAGGATTTAAAGAGTGAAATAAATAATAATAAAGAATCGTCTTTGTTTTCAATTAACGTTAACTCGTGATAAAAATAATGTCTTGCATTTTACACTTTTAACTGATATTATCATTTTTAACATGTCAGAATTTGAATTAAGATTCTTGGTAGGTTTTTGAGGACATAACAGGATATTGGAAATTTAATTGATTAAGTGAAAAACCATATAGCAAGCTATGTTAGAGCATTTAAGGTAATAACAAAATTTAATATTATTCTTCGGGGCAGGGTGTAATTCCCGACCGGCGGTGACAAACCTATAGAGTTTGAAGTCCGTGACCCGCGTTTAGCGGTGGATCTAGTGAGATTCTAGAGCCGACAGTAATAGTCTGGATGGGAGAAGAAAACGTAAGTCAGCACATGAATGGGTGTAGTGTACTCTTTTTTGCGTACATAAAACTGTTCAGGTGTATTGGACATAGTTTATTTAAGGACGCCCCGTGATTTTTTTTACGGGGCTTTTTTACGTTTCGGAAAGGAGGAAGCACATGGATGAACGGTACATGGATCAAGCAATAGAGCTTGCGGGTTTAGGAAGAGGAAAGACATATACCAATCCATTAGTCGGTGCAGTAATCGTGAAAGACGGTGTCATTTTAGCGACTGGCTATCATTCGAAATACGGTGACAAGCATGCAGAAAAAATGGCTGTCGACCAATGTGAATTCCCCGAAGAGATAATCGATGCAACGATATATGTGACGCTGGAGCCCTGCAATCATACTGGAAAACAGCCCCCTTGTACCCAAACGATTATAGACAGCGGTATTTCCAAGGTTGTGATTGCGCAGCTTGACCCTAATCCTGTGGTAGCAGGCAAAGGAAAGGCTTATTTAGAATCACAAGGGATACAAGTCATTTCCGGTATATTGCAGGAAAAGGCGGAAGCGTTAAACAAGCACTACAATTATTTTCACAGGAGACAGCAGCCTTATATTGTATTAAAACAAGCTGTCAGTCTGGATGGAAAGCTCTCTGTCGATTCGTTTCAGCGGACGTATCTTACAGGAGAGGAAACTTATAAAAAAGTACGTGAAGAGCGGCAATATTATCAGGCCATTTTGGCAGGAAGCCGAACCATTTTAGCGGATGACCCCAAGCTTTTACCAAATATAATCACTGATTTTCCCCCGGTTCGTATCATTTTAGACCGGAGAGGACAAACACTGGATTTTGAAAAGTACCAAATTTATAAAAAATCTGTTCCAGTCTGGGTATTTACAAAAAACAATTCCATCGCAAATATACCCGATCATGTCCGATTGATACCCGATCAGCACTGGAACATTTCAAAAGTAGTTAATTACTTGCAGAATGAGGGGATTCAATCGGTTTATGTGGAAGGCGGAAGCGAAATTCATGATGCATTCCTGGCAGAAAATAAGTTTGAAGAAGTGATTACGTATATCTCGCCTAAGCTGATTGGCGGCAATGGAGTATCCGCTTTTTACAGTGATAGAAAGGTTTCGTCAGTGACGCCTTTAGCTTTACAAAGTGTGGAAACTGTTGGCGAGGATATACGAATCGTAAGCAGGAGGGGAGAAGAAGGATGTTTACAGGATTGATTCAGGAAATAGGGACAGTCAAGAAAATCAAAAAAGCAAGCCGGCATATTGAGTTGACATGCACAGCGTCCAGCGAACTTCTGCAGGATTATCAAGTTGGAGACAGTATGGCAATCAATGGGGTCTGTCTGACTGCCATCGAAGTGAACGATTCAGATTTTACAGTAGATATTATGCCGGAAACATTTCATAAAACAACATTCTCTGATGTGCGTGTACATGCAGCGGTGAATCTGGAACGTGCGATGCCAGCGAACGGACGCTTAGAGGGACATATTGTTTCAGGTCATGCAGATACTACCACGCGATTAATTAAAAAAGTAAAAAAGGAGAATTCCGTCATTCTCACATTTTATTATCCACCGCAAATACAAGGAGAAATCGTGGCCCAAGGGTCGGTTGCGGTTAATGGGACAAGCTTGACCGTGTCAGCTGTCACACCGGGATCATTTAGTATTTCACTCATTCCTTATTCGATGAATCACACCAATCTGGGACAGTTAAAGCAAGGTGAATTCGTGAATATAGAGACGGATATACTCGGGAAATATATCAAAGCCATGATAGGCACAGAAAAGAACCAAATGTTAAGTAAATACGCTGGAGAATGAATACTCCCACCACTTAATTTATAAAGAAATTTGAAGTGTGGGTTTCTGGGGTGTCGACTTTCAAGATGCCGATTAACCACCAGTGGTGTTGACACATTGGTGTGCTAAAAACACCCAACCCCGCTATCCCATTGGTCCTGCCTTTGGGACTACTTTTCAGCCTATATGAGGTTCACACGTTTGTGTGCCATGGCTGACATGTTTGGCTTGAACATTTTACGTGGCAAAGCAACGATTCTCGCCACAACCTACTATGTTCAGTTTTCAAAGAGCGACTTTCAAGAACATTATATCATGCAAACAAATGTTCGTAAACACAAAAGGCGATTCACCTCCCACCTACTCATTGGGTTTCACCCTGCACATTCCGACGTACAAATGTTTTCGATGGGACGAGTAATCGCAGTCCCAGGATGTACTAGTGCAGGCGTTGCAACAACTCTTTTCGATGGGGTGAGTAATCGCAACCCCAGGACGTTGCGACGTTAGCCTGCCTTGAGGTTGGGAGTCCTCTCGCCTAATCAAGATAAAGGGGAAATAAATATGATAAACCATATTGAAGCTGCTATTACTGCATTGAAACAAGGACGGCTGATTATTGTTGCGGATGATGAGGACCGAGAATCGGAGGGGGATTTAGTTGGGCTTTCCAGCAAAGCAACTGCGGAAACAATCAACTTTATGACAAAGCATGCCCGGGGATTGATTTGTGCGCCGGTTTCCGAACAAATTGCCAAGAGCTTAAATTTATGGGAAATGACCAGTGAAAATACAGACGAGTATCAAACAGCATTCACTATCAGCGTGGATCATAAAGAAACAACCACAGGGATTTCTGCATTTGAACGGGCAAAGACGATTCAGGAATTGGCAAATAGAAATAGCCAGGCGGATGATTTTAACAGACCAGGCCATATTTTCCCGTTAATCGCGAAGAATGGCGGAGTACTGGAACGCAGGGGACATACAGAGGCAGCGATCGATTTGGCAAAACTGGCAGGAGGTAGCGAAGCAGCCTATATTTGTGAGATTTTAAAGGATGACGGGGAGATGGCTCGACTGCAGGATTTAAGAAAGCTTGCGGAAGAATGGAATATGCCGCTGGTTACCATCGAAGAGCTTGCAGATTATTTGGCTTATTCCAGTATCCACGCAAATGCCAAAGTGAAGCTGCCGACCAAACATGGAGATTTTGATTTGTCCCTCTATCAGGACAAAGAAGGAAAAGATCAGCTCGTATTATCGATGGGAGAAATCAAGGATAATGAAGAGCCTGTCTTAGTCAGGGTACATTCCGAATGCTTGACTGGAGATATTTTCGGTTCCCATCGCTGTGATTGCGGTGAACAGCTGGAGAAAGCCATGCAAATGATTGCCGATGCAGGGCGTGGCGCCATTCTATATCTAAGGCAGGAAGGAAGAGGAATTGGACTGCTCAATAAATTAAAGACGTATGAATTACAGGAGCAGGGAGCAGATACCTATGAAGCGAATGTTTCTCTCGGATTCCTTCCGGATGAGCGCCATTATGATATCGCCGCATGGCTGTTGAAAAAGGAAGAAATATCAAAAATCCGTTTGCTGACGAATAATCCGGATAAAGTAAGTGAATTACAGCAATACGGTATTGAGGTGGCTCAAAGGGTGCCATTAGAAACAACTGTTTATCATGAAAATAAACACTATTTAAAAATAAAAAAAGATAAATTTCATCACCTATTATCTGTAGAAGGAGAATGATTATGACTGTATATGAAGGAATGTTCCAAGGAGAGCAATTGAAAGTAGCCATCACGGTTTCCAGGTTTAATGAGTTGATTACATCTAAATTATTGGAAGGTGCCAAGGATATTTTGAAAAGGCATGGGGTAAGCGAAGAAGATATCGATATTTTCTGGGTGCCGGGAGCTTTTGAACTTCCGTATGTGACAAAGCAGGTGGAAAAGACAAAAAAGTATGATGGGATTATAACTCTTGGAGCAGTTATTCGCGGCGCAACCACACATTATGAGCTTGTCAGTAATGAAGCAGCCAAAGGCATCGCGCAAATCGGCTTGAATGCAGAAATTCCTGTGATGTTTGGTGTGCTGACTACGGAAACGATTGAGCAGGCATTGGAGAGAGCAGGTACAAAAGCAGGGAATAAGGGTGGAGAAGCTGCGTTAGGTTTATTAGAAATGGTTTCGTTGAATAAACAGATTCATGCTTAATATACATGAAAGGAAGGTTATCCATATCGAGGATAGCCTTCTTTTATTATGGCAAAAATATATTTAATTAAATATATTTTCATTGCATTTCTATCACTTGAGTAGTAAAATGAAGATATAGAAAGGATATGAGGCGAATGAAAAAGAACACCCTTGGTTCCTTGATTTGGCTGCGGATTGCCCGCTTCATGCATCAGAGCAATCAGCTGTCCAATGACTTTCTAAAGCAATTTGATATTACCGTTGCCCAATTTGATGTATTAAACCAGGTCTGGTCTTATCAACCTCTTACGCAAAGTGAGCTTGCTGCCCGAGTGACCGTATCAGAGGGAGGCATTTCACGTATGCTTGCCCGGCTGGAGCAGGATGGATATATCCAGCGTAAGCAGGATTGGAAAACAAAATGGATAAGTTTGACGTCAAAGGGAGAAACCAAGATAGAGGAAGTTTTTGAACATCAGCTGGCTTTTCAAACATCTGTGGTTGATGACTGTTTAACAGAAGAAGAACAGCGAACATTATATACGCTGATGTCAAAGCTGCAGAAGCATACAGAAAGCAAATTAAAAAAATAATATGTCTATTATTTTTTTAGCTATAACTTGACTAGTAAACTGATAAGGGAGAGATAATTTATGTATACCATTCCAGGACACCATCATATTTCGATGGTTACAAAAAATGCAAATGAAAATAATCGTTTTTATCGTGATGTATTAGGTTTACGTCGTGTGAAAATGACAGTGAACCAAGATGACCCTTCCATGTATCACTTATTTTATGGAGATAAAACAGGCAGTCCGGGTACGGAGCTAACCTTTTTTGAAATACCGATGGTTGGCAATACGCATCGAGGAACAAATGCCATTACTCGAATCGGTCTCTTAGTTCCATCAGAAGAGAGTCTGCGTTATTGGGAAGAACGCTTTGATACGTACAATGTTTTACACGGCGGGATAACAACCTATGCCAATCGAACTGCAATGAAATTCGAAGACCCGGAAGGACTGCAGATGGTATTGCTTGTTGCCAATGGAGAAAAAGCAGACCATTGGGAAACCTGGGAAAAATCAGAAGTACCTGCTGAACATCAAATCCAAGGTATGGGATCCGTGGAGATAACCGTAAAAAGACTGGATAAGCTGGCGTCCACATTGACAGATATGTTTGGTTATACAGAGGTCAGCCGCAGCGAGCGGGAAGCTATTTTTCAATCTGTTCCGGGCCAGGCTTTTGGAGAAATCGTTGTGAAATATTTAGACGGTCCTACGGAAAGACCAGGTCGCGGCAGCGTTCATCATGTAGCGATTCGTGTAAAAAGCCATGAAGAGCTTCAATATTGGGAAGAACAAGTCAAGGAACGCGGATTCCGTTCATCGGGCATTGTGGACCGTTTCTACTTTAAAAGCTTATATTTCCGCGAATCCAATGGTATTTTATTTGAAATCGCGACAGATGGTCCAGGATTCACTGTTGATGGGGATGTGGAGCATTTGGGGGAAAAACTTGATTTACCGCCATTCTTAGAAGAAAAGCGTGCTGAAATTGAAGCAAATCTAGCTCCGATTGAATAGTAAAAAACGGCAAATAAGGAAGGTTTCATACGGAACTTTCCTTATTTGCCTATTCATCATTTGGCAATCGGAATAAGCTTTGTTAAATGATTGATTTCATATGTAGGCTCCATTCCTGTGGTGTTTTCCTTATGGTCAGGATTAAACCAGCATGTGTCAATTCCATAGTTTATTCCGCCCTGCATATCAGAGGTTAAGGAATCTCCAACCATTAATGCGCTTGCTTTATCGGTGAGGCCAAGCTTGGAAAAAGCATAATCAAATATGCGATAATCCGGTTTTTGAAAACCCGTTTCCTCTGAAATAATTACCGCTTCAAACGTGTTCTGAAGCGGTGAATTTTCAATCTTAGGTAATTGCACATGCTTAAACCCATTCGTGATAATCGCAGAACGCTGTTCAGGAAGCGAATCAAATAAGACGTCAGCACCATCCACCAGGTATATTTCTTTGCTTAAATTTTCAAGATAAGCATGGTTAAATGCTGATCCATCCAAAGAAAGGCCATGCTTTTCAAATAATCTTCTAAATCGTTCGGATCCTAATTTAGTTATCGACAGCTTTCCCTGCTCCAATTCGCCCCAGAGTACCTTGCTGATTTCCCGGTAGCTGCTCCGGTAGTCTACAAGACCATTCGGCAATCCAAAGGTTTCAAATGTTTTTTGTAAAGCCCCTTTCTCCGATTTGCCAAAGTCAAACAAGGTATCATCCATATCAAAAAATATTACATCGTATTTCATTGCTTTGTTCCTCTCCCTTTTGAACATCTTACCTCTTCATTATAGCAATCATGGAGAAAAGTTACAGAGTCTGGTGAGAAAAGGAGCGGAAATTAAAAAGAAACAAAAACAGCCGTGCCTCCTACATGTTAAAAGGAAGCACGGCTTTTTTTAAAAGCTTTTTCACTGATTTTATCGCAGTAATAGTAATGGCTCTGTTTGGATTGTCCCTGCAGAACACAGGTCACCAAGACGTCTGAGACAACGCATTTCGATGGGACGATTACTGTCTCCATCGAAATGTTTATGCGTCAAAAAACGCCCGCTAAAGGAAATGTCCCTTTATTTAAAAGGGCGTAATGCCAACAAAGATGGCCGTTTATACATATTCGTGATATTCGTTGGGATCCTGTCCTTCTACACGGCCGTCTTCCCCTTTATCCAATGAATCAATTGTTCTCATATCCTCAGAGGATAATTCAAAGTCGGTGCTATTGATATTATCTTTTTGATGCCTTGGATTGCTTGATTTTGGAATAGTAAAAACGCCAGCCTGATAGTTCCAATTCACAATAATTTGTGCCGGAGTTTTACCGTATTTATCTGCAATTTCTTTTATTGTGGCATTTTCGAGCACGTCATTCAGATAACCGCGTCCAAAAGGACTCCAAGCTTCCGTAAGAATGCCCCGTTTTTCATTTTCTTCAACCATCCGGTTATTATGAAAATACGGATGACGCTCTACCTGGTTTGTAGCAGGCGTCACACCTGTTTCTTCGATAATGTTATCCAGATGTTCGGGTTCAAAGTTGGAAACACCGATGGTTCTGATTAATCCTTGTTTTTGAGCATCCACTAAAGCCTTCCAAGCTTCTACATATTTGCCGTCTTTAGGGTTCGGCCAATGAATTAAATACTTGTCAAAATATTCTAGTCCCATGCGGCGTAAAGATTCCTGAATAAAGATAAATGCCTTATCGTATTCATGGTGCGAGCCGGGCAATTTTGCGCTGATTAAGATTTCTTCTCTTGGGAGTGCAGATCGACGCACAGCTTCCCCGACAATACCTTCATTGTTATAGTTTGTTGAAGTATCGATTAAACGGTATCCCAGGTTCAAGGCGTTTAAAATTTCAAATGTACCCTGATCCCCGTCAATACCAATCGTGCCTAGTCCTACGAAGGGAAGTACGGAGCCATCATTTAGAATAAAACCGTTATGATTAACAGTCACAATCTCATCTCCTTTACAATCTTTGTAATGCAAGCTGAGAATGATAGATGTCTGTCATTATGAAAACAACAAGCGACCTTCAGCAAACCGAGCTTCCGGTCAATCATCAAACCCAGGTCACATTACCCGTATTACATGTTTACATCTCTTGCTAAGATGTCCATAATTACTATACCCAATTTAAAAAAATCCTACACTAATTCGGTACAGATTGATGGAATGAGAAGATCTTCGTAATCAATCACTATTGTCATTTAGCAAAAATAACAGCCTTCAGTTTTTCCGGATCATCTGACTTAATGGCGACCTTGGAATATTCCTTTTGAATCCCCATAAATAAAGTTGCTTTAACTGGATTTTTCATTTTTAAAATCATATCTGGATAAACCTGCTCAAAATCCTTTGCGATAAAATCAATGGTATCCTTTTCTAATTTACTTTTTAAAACAACAGGATTCTCTACTATGCACTCAATATCCTGAAAATCAATTTTTACCCGTTTTAATATTCCGAAGGATACATAGAGAGCCTTTTCATCTGTATATATAGGATTCAGACGGATGGATTGAATACTCGCTATCAAAAAAATCACCGAATAGATATTAAGAATCAATAAAATTATAGAAATAACAATAGACTTGTCGTGAAGCCACCAGTGAATAGCGAACGTTTCCACGATAATTGCATGAATCATCATAATCTGAAAGGCGATAAAGTTTGATTTTTTATGGAGTGTTATGCCGTTTGGCGGTGTCTTTTTCCAGGTGAAAAAAGCATAGTAAAAAACCAAAAACTCCGAGCAAATCACATGGATAATCGGGTTATTCTTTACATAATGGTCCACTGCTTTTGGAAAAGAAAAAATAACAGGCAATGCGCTTGTTTTCACTTTTTGTATAATGTCAGGAAGGTATCGGAAAAAAGCGATAACAAATAAAAGCTCAAAAAGCACCAATGCTGCTTCTGCGCCTATCCCGACCCAAGTAATTGTTGCATAAGGGCCTAACAAATGAGAGGGAATAAGAAGCCTTGCTATTATACAGCCTGCTGCTGCGAATAAAACAGCTGTCTTAATAGAGAATTTCTTTCTATACAGCATGAAAAATAGTGGCCCGATAATAACTAAATCAATTAACGAACCTAAAACAACCGGATTAGCTTCCGGGGGTAAAACTTCAGCTCCGACGGCTGTTTGATACAGCATATAATTACTGGCTAAAATGAGGCTGAGCATCAGCAGCCAAAGATACTTTCCTTTTTGAATCACATTCATCATCTACACCTCTTCTACAATTGTATTTAAATGGTTTAGTATTCGATCTAAATGTTGCAAATCCTCTAAAGGAAGCTGCCCATAAACATGATAATTGATGTCATCGTTAAGCTCTTGCAGTTTTTCAAAATAGACCTCTGCCTTCGGTGCCAAATTTAAAATGATTTCACGACGGTTCTCTTTATTAATATGACGAGTGATATATTCCTTCGACTCCAATTTATTCAGCAGCTGGCTAATGGCACTCATGGAAGTGTTCAAATGCTGAGATAAGTCTTTGGGGGAAGCAACTCCATTCTGAATCAGTTCTAATAGTAACACTTGTTTTGCAGTAAGCTGGTTATCGAGTTCATGCTCATATCTGCTGGCGAGTTGAATATTCAGCTGATTTTGTAAAGCATTGATTTTTTGAATAAGATCTATTTTGGAGTCCACTATAAAACACCTCGCTTTATAATTAAGCTAGCTTAACTATAAAGCAATTTAAATAAAAAGTATATCATAAAAATATTTCTATTTAGTAAAAAGCTGACGCTAATGTTTCTCATATGAGGTTTTGTGTATAATGAAAATAATTTTGAAATTTCATGTAATATAATTTATACTTTGTTAAGTATTTAAAGTGTGAAATATTAATCGTATTAGTTTATATGTTAAAAATGCTTTACAAAGATATTGGAGGAATAGAAATGATTTTTGGTGTGTTAAAGGATAATAAAATAGGAGAATACCGTGTGGTGTTAACTCCTGTTGAGGCAGCTGCCATTAAAGAAGATGGGCATACCGTTTTAGTTCAAAAGGATGCAGGTTTGTCAGCCGGCTTTACGAATGAACAGTATGAGCAAGAAGGTGCAGAGATGGTAGATACAATAGAAGAAATGTACAAGCGCTGTGATTTTCTTGCCAAGGTGAAAGAGATTGAAGAAAGCGAATATGGATTATTAAGAGAAAATCAGATTGTTTATACATGTATCCATCCGGCGGCACATCCGGAGCAAGTGCAGGCTATTCTTGACAGCAAAAGTGTTGCGTTTACTGCAGAGGATTCACATCGTTTTGGCTCCGTCAATTGTGAAGCAGCTGGAAAGCAAGGGGCGTTGATGGGGTTAAATGCGATGCTGACAATCAATGGCGGAAAAGGAAAATTTGTCAGCGGCCTAGCTGGCGCTCCCGGCATGAAGGTACTTATACTGGGAGGCGGGCTGGTTGGAAGGTCTTCCCTGCAGGTTCTGCAATCTTTAGGCGCCTGGTGTACAGTGATGGATGTGAATTACGGGGTACTTAGAGATATCGGCAAGACATATAACGAAAAGGTAAATACGCAACTATCCACAAAGCAGAATATTAAAAAACTGCTCCCAGAAATTGATATGGTAATTAACTGTGTGAAGTGGCCAAAAGAAAATAAAGATTATTTAATTGACCGGGAGATGCTTCACTTAATGGAAAAGGGTTCTGTTATTGTAGATATTAGTAATGATGAAGATGGTGCCATTGAATCCTTCCGCGAAACAACACATGAAGATCCGATGTATGTTGAAAATGGCGTGGTGCATTATTGTGTAAGTAATATTCCGGGAGCGATTGCGAATTCTACCTCAGTTGCCTATGCAGCATCCGTGCTTCCGCATATTCGTTCCATTTTAAACCATGGTGTGAAGGAGGCCTGCATTCGTGACGGCTTTTTGAGAAGAAGCTTAACAGCCTATAAAGGCTATTTAACACATGAAGAAACAAGTGCTATTCAAAATCGGCCTTGGGCACGTCCGGAAGATGTACTCCAGCTGCAGGAGGAAGAAATAGACTTTGCACCGCCGGCAACACGGACAAGATCAACCAACTTTCTAGAGATTTAAAGCAACCAAGAAAAGGGGAAACTAGATGACGATAAACACATTATTAGTAGATTTTGCGTGTGCAAGTATTCTTATTTTATTAGGAATGTTTCTGCGCGCAAAATTGAAATTTATTCAAAGAAGCTTTATTCCTGCGAGCTTGCTGGCGGGATTTCTGGGTCTGGCATTGGGACCCAGTTTTTTAAATATTTTGCCGCTTTCTGAACATATTGGTTCTTACGCGGGTGTTATTACGATATTAGTATTTGCGGCAGTAGGGATTAATGGTTTTTCCTTTTCACCGGGCAATATGAAAAAGGATCTTAACCGGATGGGCGCCTATGCTATTTATAAGATTTTGGGGATTGCCCTGCAAATCGTTATCCCGATTGTTTTTGCCATTATCGTTATTTCAAAATTTATTCCAGAGATCAATTATGGGTTTGGATTACTATTAGCAGCCGGGTTCTATGGAGGTCATGGAACAGCTGCAGCGATAGGAACAACCTTTGAGAACCTAGGCTGGGAAAATGCAACGGATTTAGGCATGACAGCGGCCACCGGCGGGATGCTTATTGGTATTTTGGGCGGGCTCATTTTTATCAAATGGGCAACACGAAAAGGCTATACGCAATATGTGAAGGATTTCTCGGAAATTTCGGAGGATTTAAAAACAGGATTAGTAAAGCCTGAAAATCGAACATCGATGGGGAAGGATACCGTATCGCCTATCGCGCTTGACCCATTAGCTTTTCATGTCGCGTTATTGGTAGTTCCTGCCGGATTAGGATACTTATTAAATAACTATATTGCAGAGACCTGGAATTTAGAATTTCCGACATTTACGATTGCATTTATTATTGCGTTATTGATGTATCTTGTTTTGGGAAGAGGTAAAAAAGGTATTTATAAGTATGTAGATAGTAAGGTAGTAGATAGAATCGGAAGCTCTGCAACGGATTATCTTGTATTTTTTGGCGTGGCATCGATTCAGCTGCCAGTGGTAAGGGAGTACTGGCTGCCGTTGACGTTACTAATGCTTTCAGGGCTGGTTGTCGTTGTATTAACCCTTGTCGTAATCGGACCTGGTATGAACTACGAAAGCTGGTTTGAGCGCTCTATCTTTGTATATGGCTATTCCACCGGCGTCTTTGCTATTGGGCTCACGCTGTTACGAGTTATTGACCCAAATAATAAGTCTAAAACATTAACAGATACTGCAATTGTTGGACCGTTAAACACGCCTTTAGAGCTATTTGCGTGGTCAGCGGGGCCGATTATGCTGATGACCGGACAGCATTGGGCGTTTGTCGGTATTTATTTAGCTATTTCGATAGCCTGTTTTGTTATTGCGAGGATATTTAAATGGTGGTATTGGAAGATTCCGCTGGGAGAAAGGCCTCCTGTTCCTTTGGATAGGGAGGAATGATGTGTTCTGAGATAGAGTAATAAGAGAAGAAGACTGGCTTCGTGAAAGATTCCGGTCTTCTTCTTTAATTGCTTTTAAATTTTATTTCGTGTTAGAAAATAAAATTTAAAAGCAATTCTGCTAAATAAACATTTATCATAATGGTGCCCTCAACTTTTCTTATGAGACAGCACGCTGCTAATTGAAATAATGTAATTTTTAACCTAGGTCCCTATGGATAAAATGGAAAGAAAATAGGGAGCAATAGCATGGAAACAATGATGCCGACTAAAATCATTGGAGACCCTGCCTTAACGTAATCCATGAATTTATAGCCGCCGACACTGTAAACCATTGTATTTGCAGGCATGCCAATCGGTGTTGCGAATGCTAAAGATCCTCCAATTACTGTTGCCATCAGTACAGCTCTTGGATCTGCTCCAATAGAAGTTGCGATGGATAAACTTATCGGTACTAATAAAGCTGTCGTTGCTGTATTAGACATGAAATTTGTCATCACAGCAGAGAGTGCTAAAATCACAAATAATAATAAATAGGGTGATGGTGTATCTCCTAAAAAGTCTACAATAGAATGTGCAATTAATGCTCCTGCCCCGGTAACATCAATTGCCTTTGCCATCGCTAAAGAACCGACAAATAAAAGGATCGTATTCATATCAATCGATTTCATTGCATCCTTTTCTGAGATAACTCTTGTTGCTACTAAAATCAATGCTCCAGTCCAAGCGGAAACATGCAGCGGTACACCTATGACATCTTCCAGAATCATCGCAGCTACAGTTAATATTAGAACAATAAGAGATAAATATTGTTTCCATTTGGGAACATTTGAATAATCTATTTGTTGATTGAAAATGGAGTCTTCATTCAATGCTTGTTCTTTATTATTTGGTAAAAATCGGTATCCGAAAAAACAAAAATATAAGATACCAATAATTAATATAGGTAATCCAACTTTTGCATACTCAAAAAAACCAAAAGATAAACCTATATCTTGTAAAGCTGATTGGGCAATCATATTCCCTGGGGCCCCAATCAGACTTAAATTTCCTCCCATAGCCGCTGCGAAAATTAGAGGGAGAAGTAATCTAGATCTGGAAAACCCAGACTTAGCTGCTATGCCAATGATAACAGGTATGAATACAGCTGCTGTGCCTGTGTTTGATAATAGACCTGACATAAGACCAGTAATTACCATGATAACGGCAATTAACATCCGCTCCGTTTTTGCAAATTTGGTTATGATACTCCCAAAGTTTTGTGCCATACCTGTCTCAAAAAATGCTCCACCAACAATAAACATGGCGATAAATAATAAGACATTCGTATTGACGAACCCATCGAAAGCTTCGCCGGGTTCTAATACTCCTGTTAAAATTAATCCCACAGCAACTATCATTGCTGTAATAGATAAAGGGATTTTTTCCCAAGCGAACATTACGATAGCAAATATTAAAAATAGTAACGTAATTATTTCAGGACTCATATTATTCCCCCTAAAGTTATAACGTTTAAAAGCTAAAACACAAAGACTGCTAAACTACTTTTTTGGCCATGATAGAAAAGTGGCTATTTGCTGTGATATATAGCTTATATTATTCTGTACTTGTGATCTTTCCATTGCTTGTTCTAGTGTTTGAACGCCGGGAATAACAGATAAGCAAACACTGATACCGCTTTCATAAAAACGTGTTAATAAAGAACTGTCTATACTGCCGGCGATAGCAATTACGGGTTTGTTTAAGTTATTTGCGTAATTTGCAATGCTAATAGGAGCTTTACCAGACAATGTTTGAGAATCTAATTTTCCTTCCCCGGTAATAACAACATCTGCTTGATGGATAGCTTCTTTTACTTGAAGCGTTTCCATGAACCAGTCGGCTCCATCAAATATTTGTGCTTCAAGTGCTAAGCATGCAGCACCTAAACCACCTGCTGCACCTGCACCTGGAGTATCTTGATACTTTTCTAAAATAGGGGTAATGGTACATAAACGCTTTATTTGTTCCTCGATTTGAACAGCATCTTCTGGTGTGATACCTTTTTGCGGGCCAAAAATAAATGTAGCACCATTCTGACCAAATAGCGGGTTTTGTACGTCTGTTATAACATATAAAGATATATTTTGAATCGCTGTAAAGCATGTTGAGAAATCTATATGTGCAATATCTTTTAAAGCAGCAGCTCCTAAAAGAACTGGTTGATCAGATTCATCTGTAATTGTTACACCCAGAGCTTGAAGCATCCCCATTCCCAAATCATTTGTAGCGCTTCCGCCGAGGGTAATGACCACATTATCTGCTCCATGATTTATTGCATGTATAATTGCTTCACCTACACCGTATGTAGTCGTATGCATCGGATTCCTTTTGTTTTCAGGAATCATTGGTAATCCACAAATTTGAGCAATTTCAATTACCGCAGTGCCATTATTCATCAGAGCATAATAGCTTTTTATTTTTTCTCCCAGACTGCCAATAACCATACAGTCTTTTTTTTCTGCAACGCCTGAATCAATCAATGCATCAATTGTACCTTCACCGCCATCAGCTAAAGGTTTTTGAATAACTTCTAAATTTTTAATCTCTAATTCTTTAGCTATAATGCCATTAATTTCTGAAGAACTGATACTTCCTTTAAATGAGTCTACAGCAGCTAATATCTTCATTTGTCTCCTCCTTATGAAAAAGTAAGGTACTCAGATAAGCCTATCTCAGTACCTTTTATCATTGCACTTTAAAAAAGCATAAAGAACTTTTAGGAATAAAGTATAAGCGCGCGTTTTTGATAGGGCTGGTAATCGCTAAAGCACTTCGATGGGACGAGTAATCGCGGTACCAGTCCCAACTAAGGAAATCCGCGCCTTTCAGGTTTGCCTTGCCAAGTTTTCTTTAAATATTAGAAAAATGTGAAAATAAAGGGTGCATTATAGTGTTAGATTTTTGATAATTGCATTTGTAATTTCTTCTGTATTACTAGTTCCCCCAATATCACGAGTGATAATGCCTTGTGCAGTTGTGCGGCGGATAGCCTCATGTACTTTATTGGCTTCTTCCTGCAGTCCGAGGTCTTCTAGCATTAATGCAGCACTGGCAATCGTGCCGATTGGATTTGCGACTCCTTTACCCGCAATGTCTGGAGCAGATCCATGGACAGATTCGAACATACTAGGAAACCGCTTGTCGATTTGTAAATTAGCGCTAGAAGCAATACCAAGGCTGCCAGCAAGGGCGCTTCCTAAATCAGATAAAATATCAGCAAATAAGTTGGATGCAACCACTACTTCTAAATTATCTGGGTTAAGTACAAATTGGGCAGCCATGGCATCTACTAACCATTGGTCTGTTTCTACGTCTGGATATTCTTTGCTGACACGTTCAAATACTTCATCCCATAAAACCATTCCGTATTGTTGTGCATTACTTTTTGTAACACTAGTTACCTTCTTCCTTTTTCGAGTACGTGCAAGGTCAAACGCAAAACGGATAATACGTTCACAGCCATGCTCTGTAAAAATAGAAGATTGAATGGCTACTTCTCTTTCATCTGGACGAGCGCTAAAGTTTCTTCCGCCAATTCCAGAGTATTCTCCTTCTGAATTTTCACGTACCAATATCCAATTTAAGCTTTCTGGATCTGGATGAGCGATACGATGATTGATACCAGGAAGAAACTCCACAGGTCTGATATTTGCCCACTGATCGAGCCCTTGGCAAATTGCTATACGAAGTCCCCATAAGCTGACATGGTCGGGTACGCGAGGATCACCCACAGCTCCGAAATAAATGGCATCATAATCTTTCAAAGTTTCTACACCATTTTTTGGAATCATACTTCCGTGCTCTAAGTAATAATCACTTCCCCAATTGAAGTAATCGCTTTCAAATTTAAATTTACCGTCTGATTGTTCCTCCAAGTAAGTTAATACTTTCATACCGGCTGCAATTACTTCTTTTCCGATACCGTCTCCTGGAATTACTGCAAGTTTAAACGCTTTTGTCATAACGCTTCCTCCCTTTATTAAGTTATTTATATCTTAAACAACGTATACGTTAAAGTCAATATTTATTTTATTTATTTATTTTTTGTTTATTTAATCCTTTTAATGTATTCATTAAAAAACTAGCAGATAAGATTTTAAAATCTTGTCTGCTAGTTTTCCTTGCGTAGAACATTTAAAATTTCGATATGAGATCTGTTTCGATGCTCTTGCATAACATACTTTGCAGCTTGCTCATTTTTAGCAATCATACAGGCGATGATAGCTTTGTGTTCTTGAATGGATTGTTTTGGTAAGGGCCTTTCGTGAATCGTAAAGAGTCTTGCTCGATGACACTGATCATCAAATGTTTCATAAGTATTTGATAAACGATGATTATCAGCTAAATCTAAAATTTGGCGGTGAAATAAATCATCCAGCTTGGACCATCGTTCTAAATCTTCATTTCCTAATGCCTCTAGTTGTTCATCAATCATGTTTTGCAGTTGTTGAATATCTTTATCTGAGGCGTTCTGAGTAGCTGCTTCTGCGGCAATTCCATCAAGTGCCACGATAACACTATAAATTTCTTTTAAATCTTCTGGACGTATAGGTTCTACAACAAACCCTTTACGAGGAACTAAACGAATTAAACCTTCCGTTTCCAGGCGTACAAATGCTTCTCTTACGGGTGTTCTGCTCATTTCTAGAAATGCTGTTATTTCACGTTCTAAAAACATACTTCCTGGCGATAAAATTAGTTCGCGAACGGCAGATTTAAGTATCAAATAAGCTTGTTGAGGTAACTTATAATCTTCAATGTGATCAATGTTTTCTTTTATTTTATGTAATGGAAAATCCATAAAAAACCGCTCCTTCTTAAATATCTGATAAAATAAATGGCAGTTGCATTTGTGAAGCATAGATGTTTTTCGTGACCTATTCATATTATACTAAAGATGTTGAAATAAACAGAAGTAAGAGTATATTCTCGGAATTTCCTTTAATGTTTTATTGATTTCTCATAAGCTTAATTATGTGGAGAAATAACTAACAGATTAAGTCTTGTGCTCATATTAAAAAGAAAACTGGCACCTTCGCCAAATAAAATGTGAAAGTGTCAGCTATTTCTTTTTTTAATGAATTATTTCTTCTTTCGCAAATTCCTTTTCTCTTCCCGGCTGAGTCCGACAGTTAACTGTTCAAATAAAGTATCCCATTGATTCTGAAATGATTTATAAATAAGCGGATATTTTTTCTTCAATTGCAGAATTCCTGCCGCATAGCTTTGGTTGTCATTTTCCAGTTGTTGTTTCTGGTAGACTGGCAACTCATTTATTACCGCAATCATTTTTGCGGCAGATACTTTGCCGGTGTAGAACCATTCATATGCTCTGTAGTAAAGCAGTGCATGAGCATGGATATCACGAGACAATCTGCTAATTTCTTTTTGCAGACGTGCTTGTTTTTTGGTTTCATTATGTGCTTTTTTTATGTCATTATTATTTCGGGCGATAGCGTCTGCTAAACCGATGTAAATCTCGGCCTCTTGGAATAATGCTGCTTTATGAAAATACATATATTGTTCCATCAGTTCATCTTGCAGCTCTTTTACATCATCCGTTTCCGAAACATGCTTTAGCTGCTTTTTAAATTTGGAGATGATTTTAGATAACTTAGACCAATTTTCTGTCGTAATGATAATGTTGATCCAGGATAGATAGAATGCGGTGGTTGTTTTGGTATCCTCATCTTCTGCTGGTTGAGATTGTTCCATGACCTGCATAGATTTATCAAACTGATTTATCTGAGCATGAAGATGTGCAAGCGCTGGGGCAAACATGGATGTTTGCTCTGGGAATTTCTCCAATAATTCCTCATAGGTTTTGATAGCCTTGTCAGGATAGCCATTATCTTGATAGATATCAGCCTTTAACGTATAGATGACCTGCAACTCTTCATTACTCGTCGTCAGCGGAATGATTTCTGAAAATACCTTTTCCATCTCATCAACATCGTCATTTAAACTGGCTAGTTTTAATAGCTTGAACTTAATTTCACCGCTATCTGGTATGAGCTGATTTAATTTTTTATAGATTTCAAAGGCTTTTTGATTATCTCCATTGTCCATGGCTTTCTTTGCAACGGCAATTAATTGTTCTGCTTCATCAAGTGGTTTGACTTCTTCTGCTTTTGTATTTTCTTCAGCTATCTGCTGTTGATTAGCCTTTACAGTTGAAGCGGCGCCCGCTTTTTTCTTGTCATTTTTACGATTATTATCGTATGCTGCTCTTTTCTCAGGATCTCTTAAAACCTCAAAAGCTTCCTGTACCTTGGCATAGCCTTCTGGATCCGTTTCCTGCGGATGTTTTTCCACAGCCTGCAAATATTTTTCCTCGATTCTTGCTTGACCAATATTCGCGGTGGTGCCAAGAATCTTATAATAACTTTCATTCTTTATTTTACTCATAGTGATAACTCCTCATTATTTACGGTCGAAAAAGGATAAAGTTTCTGACTCTATCCTTGTCGTTATATAGACTAATAAAATCCTTCTATTTATGGTAGAAGGAGCTTGTTGTTTTATTTTAAAAGGCAGTATTATCTGGGCAAACTACAGCTGTGATTGATAAAATTCTGCTTTTATTCCGCCTTTTATTGTAGCTTTTCTTTGCAAATCTCGCAAGAACATGGCAAAAAGACTATAAAAATTCGTTTTGGACATTCGCATACTTTTTGGAAATATCACCTTAGTGAAATGATAAAAAATAATAGGAAGCGTAAAGTTTATGTTGAAAGATAATCATTCTATCAGCAATAAAAAAGCCGGGTTTTTACCGGCAAAACATGCTTATATGAATTATAGAATAAATGGACGGAGGGAATAGGGTTAGAAAGATAATCTTATAAAAGCGGAAACCACAATTAACGTTAGAATAATATTTAAAATTGTAAGCAGTTTACATTGTAATTCCCCTTTTTGTACATTTGAATTTGAATAGAACTTTTTTGTTTTAATCCTTGTAATAACTGTAAAGACTACACCAATAATATTACCAATAAATAGTTGTGATACTGCCATATACATTAAATAGGATGAAAGTGTCGTATATTGATTTAGCTCCTTTAATTTCCATAATATATAAGCCCAAATGAAGCATATCATTACAGATAATAAAAGAATGGAATTTAATGGATCGCTATAAAGAAAGGTATAATAGTTGCTATTGGTTTGACTCAGTGAAAACATAACATAACCTAGATAAGCAAAAGGAAGAAGAAGATAGAAAATGATTAAAGAATTTATATATTTTTTAGGTTGTTGGACAGCGTTTTGATTTCTCAATGTGTGAATACCTCCTAGTTAGAATTATTGGAGGAAGGAATATGCAGATTCTTCCTCCAATGTATTTATATAATAGGATTCATTTAGTCCGTAGACTGTTGCTTATTAATTAATTCTTCAAATTCCTCTCTGACATTAGGGACAGAAAGTCCAACAATGATTTGAATGGCATTTTTATTTTTCACCAGACCCATGCCGCCTGCTTCTTTAAAGAAAGCATCGCCTTCTACAAGAGAAGCATCTTTTACATTTAGCCTTAAACGCGTAGCGCAGTTGGTGACAGAATCAATATTTGATGCACCCCCCAGTCCTTCTAAAAACAACATTGCTTTTTCTTTGTTTTCCGATGTTTTCGGCTGGGAGCTTTCTTCTGTTCTGTTGTTTTTATCCTTATAATCTTTTTTCGTATACAATTTAACTTTTCCTGCATCTTCTCGTCCTGGTGTCTTTAATTTCATTTTTAAAATTAGATATTTAAAGACATAATAATAGATGAAGATAAAAGCGATACCAATGATAATCTGAACAACGTAGGTTCCCCAGTGGTTACTAAATAACGGAATCCAGTTTCTGGCTGCACTGTTGATGAGCCCGCTGCTGAAATCACCGCTGACCCCAAATTGGTACATGATGACAGCCATCAATGCTCCTAGTAAGGAATAAACCACAAAGAGAAGTGGTGCTATGAAAAGAAAAGTGAATTCGATTGGTTCGGTTATACCTGCAACAACAGCTGTAATGGTTGCTGGAATGACCAAAGCCAATACTTTTTTTCTATTCTCCGGTTTTGCCGTTTTATAAAATGCTGCAGCAATGCCAGGAGGGGCAAATATTTTTACGCACCCATACAGGGAAAAACCACCGGCAGGGAACAAAGTTTTTAATGATTCCTTAGACTGGGCAAATTCAGAAAGGTGATTCAGCCAGTTAACCTGGATACCTTCTTTTACAATGGCTGGTCCCAACATAAAAGGTGCATAGACAAAATGATGTAGTCCTGTTGGAATTAATATTCTAACTAGGAAGCTATACACAAAGATGCCAACTGAACCAGAACCAATGAAAAATGCCTGTAAGGAGTTTATTCCATCCTGTACCATCGGCCATATCCAACATGTCAGAAAAGCCAAAGGCAAGGTACATATAAACCCAAGGATTACTACGTAGGCTGAACCTTGGAAAATCCCCAGCCATTCGGGCAGTTTTTTATCAAAGTATTTATTATGGAGCCATACAACTAAAGCGGCTATCGCGATAGACCCAATAATATTGGTATCTAACGTTTTTATCCCTGCAATTAATTTAAGACCTGTTGTCTGGCTGGCCTCCAAATCAGCAGAAAAATCAACTCCAAAGGATCCTCCAAAGTATTTTAAGATAGATGACACAAAGTAATTAAAAGTTAAGTAGATTACCAGAGATTCCATAACTGCTCTGGCATGTGCTTTTTTAGCTAAACCAATAGGAAGCCCAATGACAAACAAGAGCTCCATTTGTCTAAAGACTGTCCATGCACCTGATGCGACAATGTCCCATAGTTTAAACCATAATGTGTCTTCATTAGCCAATGCCCCCATGATTAGAGGGTTCTGAAACACAGAAGCTAATGCAACCATGATACCGGCGAATGCAAATAATAGAACAGGAGTAAACATGGCTCCGCCGAATCGTTGTATTTTTTGCAACATCTAAAATTCCTCCTTCTTATGTTTAAGCGTTTTCATAGATGTTAAAGGAAAGGTGACTGACCCAATTTGTTTCTTTGATGAAAATATAAACAACGATTCTATATGATGTATCAAAGAAAGGCTCCAAACTATGGTTATTCTAAGCTTTGTTTAGAGCCCGCTGATGAATACATCTGAAATCAAACAATCGTTTAATGTAATATCGGCCAATAATCTTTATTTGCTTCAATTAATTCATCTAAAAGATTTTTTGCAATATCTGCTCCTGGAATCGTTTTACTTAGAGCAAATGCCTGGTACAATTTCTGTTTAGAACCTTCTGTGTAAGCTTCTACGGCTAATTTTTCGACAGCTACCTGCTGTTCGATTAATCCTTTTTGGAAGGTTGGCACTGGTCCAATGGATAAAGGTTCTGCTCCTTTTGAACCTACCAGACAAGGAATTTCAACCATAGCAGTAGCGTCAACATTGCTTATCGCTCCATTGTTTTCAACCATAATAAGCATTCGTTCATGCGTATTGTAGCTTAAAGCACATGCTAAGTCGACAATATAAGTCGCATGAGCCCCAATTTCTAAAGCGGTTCCTTGCGCTGTTCCTTTTTCAATAATTTTGCGGCATTCCCCGAATACACGTTTTTCTCTGCCATCTATGACCTCGTTTGCCCGTGTATAATTTTCGTCTGCAATCTCTACTTCTTTATTAGGGAACAAATAATATTTTAAATACGTATTTGGTATGGTATCCGGATCGAGTTCATAAACAAACTTTGCCATATCGTACGTGTGCAGCCAACTAGGATCTGAATTTCTTGTTTCTTTTCCAATGGCGTTCAGATTAAATCCATTTTCAGCCATATATGATTTTATTTGTGGCATCAAGTCATTTCCGTCTTTGTCCTGTACATCTGTATACCAGCCAAAGTGGTTCAAACCATAATAACGGATGGTTAAATCTTTTCTGGAATCTAAACCAACCATTTTAGCCATACGGTCTTCTAATCCGATTGGATGATCACAAATATTCAACACTCTTGATTCGGGTCTCAGTTTTCTGCAAGCTTCCGCAACGATGGAAGCTGGGTTTGAATAATTCAGCATCCAAGCATTTGGTGAATACATCTCCATATAATCAATTAACTCAACTACCCCTTTAATGGACCGCAATCCGTATGCAATACCGCCAGGTCCACATGTTTCCTGACCAATAACATTATATTTTAAAGGGATCTTTTCGTCTTTTTCTCTCATCTCATATTTACCGACACGGATATGTGCCATAACAAAATCTACATCTGTAAACCCTTCTTCAGGGTTAGCTGTTGCAACAAATTGAATATGAGGCGCTTGCTCTTTAATAATAATTTCGCAGGCTTTTGCTATTGTGTTCTGTCTTTCCGGATCATTATCATATAGTTTTAACTGTCTAATAGGGAATTTATCTAAATTGTCCAGAAGCATTAAAACGATTTCCGGTGTATAGGTGCTCCCTCCGCCTGCAATCACAATTGAATGTTGTTTAGCCATTACTACCATCTCCAAGTTTTGTATTTGATGCTTGAGTAATTTATAACACAGGGATTTCAGAGAAAACAATGGAATTCGGAGGTTTAGGTTTTTGTTTAACAGCCTGATTTAAATTTCATTTGATGAAAAATATTTACTCTGGCTGAAGGAATGGAAATGCTTTCTAAGAATGATTCCATTTTGGTATAATGAAGAAATGTATAATTTTCTTGAAAAAGAAACCTTTTAGCTTAACGGTGTTCATATGTATAAGCTTGTTATCCAGGGAGGGGATTTTAGATGGCTGAGAATTTGAGTAAACAAATTAATCAAAACTACAATCAATTAAGTGAAAACGATAAATTCATATTAAATTATATACTTCAAAATAAAGAAATTTGCCAATACATGAATGTTTCAGAGTTAGCGCAGAGAAGTACGTCCTCACCAGCTTCTATTGTCCGTTTGTCAAAGAAATTAGGTTATTCTGGTTTTAGTGAGCTGAAATATCAACTTAAAGGTGAGATTGATGAAGAGAGTCAAATCAACTTTGATACATCTAGTTATTTAGAGGAATTACAAAATGATATCAATATAACGGTTAAATTATTCAAACAGACAGACTTGACTGAGCAATTTGCTCTTATTCATGAATCGAATAATATATATGCCTATGCAACAGGTACAGCACAAAAAAATATGTTATATGAGTTAAATAGGTATATGCTGTCTATTAATAAAAATTTAATCATCATTCCAAGTTACAGCGAATTGGAAATGGTATCGAGTCTCGCTTCGAATATTGACTTACTGATTATCGTATCCTTGAGTGGGGATACAAACGATTTAGAACATCCACTACGAATGTTGAAAATGAAAAATATACCCACTTTATCAATTACGGATATAAAAAATAATAAATTAGCTAATTATTCCCCTAATAATTTATATTATCATCCAACAGGTATAGCGAAGAAAGGAAACATCTCAAAATTATCTTTTGTAACACTAAACGTATTAATGGATCTTTTTTTCCAAGAGTATGTTTCTTATGTATCCAAAAAGGAATCATAGATTTTGGTGAAATGATAAAAAGCATGAAAATAAAATAAGGAGCCACTTTATGGAAACAGTTAAACCAGATTTAAAAACAAATGGAACGTTTTTTTCCCCATTAATTCAGAAAAATAATTATAAAGCTGAAGAAATACAGGTGATGCAGAACACTGTTTCAAAGCTATTAGAAACGTCGACCACATCAAAAAAGCCGGGCATGCTTTTAGGACATATCCAATCAGGGAAAACACGCTCCTTTCTCGGATCGATGGGGCTAGGCTTTGATAATGGCTTTGAAGTGGTGATTATTCTGACCAAAAATTCGAATGCCCTTGTCAAACAAACCTTTGAAAGGGTGGAGAGTGAATTTACGGAGTGTATTGAGGAAGATGAATTAGCTATTTACGACATTATGAAAATGCCCGTAAAGCTGCGTAAATTTGAAATGAAGAAAAAGCTTGTGATTGTTCTGAAAAAAGAAAAGAAAAATATGCAGCGTTTAGAAAGACTGCTATTTGATATGTATCCGGATTTGACTGCGAGGAAAATGTTATTTATTGATGATGAAGCAGATTTTGCTTCTGTCGCATATGACAATGTCAAAGATAAAAATATAATTGATCTCAAAGTGATTGCCGGACAAATTGATCAGATTCGTGCCCGGTTAGAGGATGCGGCTTATTTGCAGGTAACAGCGACTCCATATTCCTTATATCTTCAGCCCGATGATATGACTATCCATGAGCATAAAACCTTTCAGCCGAAGCGGCCGGCTTTTACAGAATTAGTGCCGGTGCATGATAAATATGTCGGCGGGGAAATGTACTTTGAAAAATCTAAGGAAGAGGCGCACATGGCGAGTTACCTCTACCATGAAATTCAAGAGGAAGAGCTTGAAATCTTAAGGAAAAGTGATAAGCGCAAGGTAAAGGTGAACCATTTGCTTAATGGGGAACGTTATGAAGGGATTCGCAGCGCGCTGATTCATTTTATTGTCGGCAGTAAAATCCGCAATATACAACAGCAAAAAGAAGGAGAGCGCCTTGAAAAGTATGCTTTTATCATGCACACGATCACGACAAAAGCAGCGCATCAGTGGCAGGAAGAAGTCATGCTTCATATGGAAGAACAGCTCCGCGGTGCAATGGAGAAAGAAGACCCTATCTTTGATCAGTTAATTCGTACAGCTTATCAGGATTTTGCGCGCTCACAAAGGAAGGATATGTATTTTCCTGCTTTTGATGAAGTGCTTTCCGATGTTCGTGATGCTTTGATAGGGGAAGAGCTGTTAATTGAAATTGTAAACTCAGAGCAGGATGTCGATCATTTATTAGATAAATCAGGAGAGCTAAAATTACGGACGCCGCTTAATTTCTTTATCGGCGGGCAAATCCTTGACCGGGGAATTACAATAAAAAATTTAATCGGCTTCTACTATGGAAGAAATCCGCAAAAATTCCAGCAGGACACGGTCTTACAGCATTCGCGAATGTATGGAGCACGTCCGCTTGCTGACATGGCAGTTACCCGCTTTTATACGACCAGACGAATTTATGATGTCATGGAGCAGATGCATGAATTTGATACAGAGCTGCGCCGGGCTTTTGAATCTGGAGCAAACAGCGGGGAAGTTACTTTTATTCAAAGGGATAGCGATAATGCCATTTTGCCATGTAATCCAAATAAAATTCTATTATCAAGCGTACAGATGCTAAAGCCGGGAAAACGGATGCTGCCTTCTGGTTTTCAAACGATTGCGAAAAGCTACCTGGAGCGGGAAATGAAAATGATAGATAAGCATGTGACAACAATGAAGCAGACAGCAAAAGCAATACATCCCAAAGATGACCGCTGCTTTTTGGTTGAAAAGGAGAAGGTCCAAAACCTATTAGAAATGATTTATCAAACCTACGTATTCAAAGAGGGCTATGATTGGGATTTAGAAACGTTTGGTGCTGTGATGAATTATTTATCCGAGGACACGGACACGAATCGAAAAGGGTATGTCTGGGTCGTTTTGCGTCAGAATCGTAATATGGCCCGTATTCGGAAAAGCACTGGCAGGTTTGAAGATGCGCCAGATACGAAACAGGATGAACTAAAAATAGCACGAAACTTAGCGCGACTTATTCCATCACTGATCTTGATAAGACAGAATGGTGCAGAGGAGCAGGGCTGGCGCGGTGGAGCTTTTTATTGGCCGGTGCTGGTTACACCGGAAGAGACGAAAACGACGGTGTTTGCAGGGAAAGGGGTTAAGGAGAGGTAAAAAAGAAGTGAAAAAATTAGCAAGGTGAGTATATTTTATGTTTAGCAGATTGGGTATAAAAAATCCTGTGCTGTTCAATATATAAACAGCACAGGCAATATTTTAATAACAATCCCAATTAAAAAGCACCTTACTAAAATCTTTGTTTTTCAAATCCTCTTCAGAGATAAAGAAATTCCCGACACCGGAATCTCCCCATATAATCTTATCTCCGACACTGTCTATTTGCAGCAGCAATATATCTGCATCTTGATAATCTCCATAGGCACGCGGGTCTTCCTGTGTAAAGAAGGGGTAGCCGCCAAGTTTATGACCTGTCCCATTAAATAGCTGGAAGAATGCTTCCTCTAGCTTTTCATCATGGTTTATTTCATCGAATATAGCTGCATACATTTCATCACTACGATAATCGCTTCCTGTGAGAGCTTCCAAGTCTGTCTCAAAAGCTAATCCCATTTCTTGCTCGACAGGGAAAAACAGCTCATCATCTGGCATTGTTACAAAAGAAAAGAAGTTAACCGTCCTGTATCTTCCAAATATCAGGAAAGTTAACTTCGTAAGTCAGATATTTTTCTTTAATCAGCCGTCTACTACATTATAAACAGTATGTATGTCACTTTATTTTTAATACACAAAATTATCGTTAAGCATTTACCGACGTATAGAGCATAGTGAATTTTATCGGGATTGTTCCCTGGTTGTTCTTCACTTTAGAGAAAAATTAGAACAGGGAAAGTAAATCAAGTAATTCCTAATTTATTAATGTAAGAAATCCTCGCCCCAAATGATATACTTACTGCCTTTTTAACCCATCCAGAACAGTAGATGTGAATTTATTCATTTCCTCCACGATATCAAATTGCTCCCCGAAAATAATCCAATCATAGATGGTGCCTCGCATACACCTCGTAATTAATACAGATACTTCTTCCGTTGTTAATCCTTCCTTAAATTCTTTATTCTTAATTCCCTCCTGAACAAAAGAGTTAATTACTTGATAAAGATTCCTGTTTGGGTCAGATAAATAATGATTTTTGTTAATGGTTAGCGACATTGCATTCATGTATACAGTTCTGATTAAATCTTTCCCTAACTCGTCACGTAAATAAACCATTTGGGCTTCAAAAAATATAAGAATTTTTTCACTTGCTTTAATGTCATTTGATATTCCTTTTTGAAATTCGGAATAGAAGTTATCAATATCTTTAAATTTTTCATTGAAAATATCATATTTACTATTGAAATGTACATAAAAAGCCCCTTTAGATACATTACAGGTTTTTACAATTTCATCCACCGTTACATTATCAAACCCTTTTTTATCAAAAAGTTCTAGCCCAGTTTCCAAGAGTGCTTTTTTGGTCTCTAGGGCTTTTAGCTTTCTTGCTGTTATATGTGTCATAATATAGCCCCCTTTCATTTAGAATAGCATAATATTTTTGAAATGTAGAATCAATTTTTAGGAAAGTCTTGACTATTTTAAATTTTACATTTATTATGTTGGTAATGCAATTCGGTGACTATGGTATCTGACTTTGGTATGTGAAATATAAATATATACCAAGAAAGGAAGTTAAATATTAATTAAACACAAAAATGACAGCGTTTCCATTTTGGTGGAATTATTTGAAGGAGGGATTTGATGAACACAAAGAAAGTTGGTTTTATTGGGTTAGGGAATATGGGTTTTCCAATGGCAAGTAATTTACTAAAAGCGGGTTATACCGTTTATGGAGTAGATGTAAACAAAATGAATGAAAAGAGGTTCGCTGAAATTGGTGGAAATATTGGATTCACGTCCGCCACACTGCCAAGTGAAGTAAATCTTATATTTACTAGCTTGCCAACGCCACCCATTGTAGAGAGTGTTTATTTAGGTAACGAGGGTCTTGTAGAGAATGGAAAAACATCATTAACATTGGTTGACTTAAGCACAGTTTCTCCAGAATTAAATAAAACGATTGCAAAAGCTGCCTTACAAAACGGGACTCAATACTTAGGCGCACCAGTAAGTGGGAGTGTAACTGGCGCAGAAGCAGCCAGCTTAAGTGTGATGGTTGGAGGTAACAAAGAAACATATGATTTCGCATTACCGTACCTAAAAGCAATCGGCAAAAACATCTTTCATGTAGGAGAAGACCATGGAGTAGGGACTGTTGTTAAATTAATTAATAATTTAATGGCTGGTATCCATACACAGGCTGTTGCAGAAGCTCTATCTATCGCAGATGCAGCAGGGTTAGACCATAATATTGTTTACGAAATTGTAAATGTAAGCTCAGGACAAAGTGATGTGTTTAGAAGAAACTACAAAAATTTTATAGCTAAAGATGAGTATTATAAAGGAGCATTCACTACGGAACTATTATTAAAAGATTTAAGACTGGCAAATTATGTTTCCAATTCATTTGAAACAAAATTGCCTTTAGGTGAAGCGTTAGTAGACTACTTTGAATCTAATATAAAGGGTTACGAAGATAAAGATATGTCAACAGCATATCTCATGTTAACAGAACAAAAGGTTGAACCTGCTAAGTAGTTTTTAATAATTAATAACATACTATTGATTTTATGAAAAAATACTAAACGAGAGGAATTGATGATATGGCTACGGTAACGTTAGATACAGTAACACATTATATCAATGGAGAGAAAGTGAAAGGACAGAATGATAAGTTTGGTTATGTATACAGCCCGTCAACTGGTCAAAAAATAGCTGCTGTTCCTTATGCTTCCGATGAAGAAGTAGACGAGACGATACAATTAGCCAAAAAGGCTGCCGCAAAATGGGCAAAAATTTCTGTAGGTAAAAGAGTTGAAGTTCTTTTTAAGTTCCGTCAATTATTAGTTGAAAATACAGAGGAATTAGCACAGTTAATAGGGAAAGAAAATGGAAAAACAATTTCTGATGCAAAAGGAGAGATAAGCAGGGGGATAGAGTCAGTTGACCTGGCAATTGGAGCGCCGCAAATACTAAAAGGGGAATATTCCGTAAATGTTGGCGGGGAAATAAATGCTTATTCAATGAAACAGCCGCTTGGTGTTGTAACATGTATTTCTCCTTTTAATTTTCCAGTTATGGTACCGCTTGCAATGAGTGTAATGGCGGTAGCGGTAGGAAATGCAATGATATTGAAACCATCTGAAAAAGTTCCGTACTCTGCTATATTACTCTCTGAACTATGGGAGAAGGCTGGTTTACCTGCTGGTGTCTGGAATGTTGTAAATGGGGATAAAAATACGGTCAATGCTATTATTACAAACAAAGATATTAAAGCAATAAGTTTTGTAGGATCTACAAAAGTAGCGGAATTTATTTATGAAACAGGTACGAAGCACCATAAACGTGTCAATGCTTTTGGCGGTGGGAAAAATCATATGGTTATTATGCCAGACGCGGATATTGATAAAGCAGTCGACTCCTTCCTGGGTGCTGCTTACGGTTCAGCATCCCAACGTTGTATGGCTATATCCGTAGCGATGCCGGTAGGACAAAAGACGGCAGAAGTATTTACAGAGAAGTTAAAAGAAAAAGTAGAGAAGCTTAAAGCTGGATCTTATGATGATGAGACAGCAGACTTTGGTGCAGTAATAAGTGCCGAAGCAAAACAAAGCATTTTAAGTGCTATTGATGAAGCAGTAAAAGAAGGAGCTAAAATTGTTGTAGATGGAAGGAATCCTGATGTGGAGAACAAGGGAGGATTTTATCTCGATGCTACGTTATTAGATAATGTTACTCCTGATATGAATATATACAAAGAAGAAGTATTTGGTCCGGCACGCACAATCACTACAGTTGATACAATTGATGAAGCCATACAGTTAATCAATAATCATCAATATGGTAATGGCGTGACCGTATTCACCAATAGCGGCCGTGATGCTCGTAAATTCACCCAGGAAATTGAGGTAGGCATGGTTGGGGTAAATGTACCAATTCCAATTCCTGTAGGTTATCATAATTTCGGCGGATGGAAAGATTCACGATTTGGGGAAGGGCAAATGTTCGGCCCAGATACTGCTCGATTCTTTACTAAAACAAAAACGGTCTCTGAAAGATGGTTTGACCAATCTATCTCTGATGAAACTAATTTTGATTTTCCTAGTAGTTAATAGAAGGGGGCCATTAAAATTGGCCCCTATCTTTTTAACAAGAAAGCACAGAGTCTCTAATCTGTATAAGTTTCCTGACAGATAGATTAGTACGTTCATCAATTTTATATGAGCAGTAAAATGTAAACCCTTACAAAAAGGATGGGGATCAAATGATAGGGATATTATTAGGCTTAGTCTTGTTAATTGCCCTAGCCTATCGCGGGTGGTCAATTATCTGGATCGCACCGATTTGTGCTGGAGTTGTGGCGGTATTTGGTGGGCTTGACTTGCTTGATGCATATACAAATACATATATGCAAGGATTTGTCGACTTTACGAAGAATTGGTTTCCTGTGTTTATGTTAGGTGCGATCTTCGGTAAATTAATGGAATTCAGTGGCATGGCTCAGTCGGTAGCAGAAGGTATTATTAAAGTTTTTGGTGAAAAGCAAGCAATTATTGGTGTGATTATGGCTTCAGCAGTTTTGGCGTATGGCGGTATTAGTGTGTTCGTTGTTGTGTTTGCTGTCTATCCACTTGCAGTAAGTATGTTTAGACAAGCGGATATTCCTAGAAAACTGATGCCAGCTACTATTACAACTGGGATGATGACATTTGCAATGACTGCACTTCCTGGAACGCCGCAAATTCAGAATTTGATTCCAACTGCTTATTTTAATACAACAGCGGTTGCAGCACCTTTTATGGGACTTGCAGCCTCATTAGTTATGGGTGTAGGAGCTTATTTCTATTTAAAAAGAAGAGAAAAGAATTTAAAAAAAGCTGGCTACGGATTCCATGAATTAGAAAAGGATTCTGAAGCAAAAGGAAAGTTAATTGATAAGCCGCCACACATTCTTTTGTCTTTACTGCCTCTAGTGTCAGTAATCATTACGCTTAATGTTTTAAATTGGGATATTGTTGTTTGTTTATTAGTTGGTATCTTATTAATTATTTTATTCTCATTAAACCAAATTAAAAGTCTGATTCCTTCATTAAACCAAGGAGCTACGGATTCTGTAATGGCGATGATTAATACTTCAGCAGCGGTTGGATTTGGAACGGTAGTAGGGGTGGTGCCAGGATTCCAAAAATTAAGTGATTATATCCTGGGGATTGAGGCAAATCCGCTTATTTCAATGGCTGTTGCCTCCAATTTGATGTCTGGAGCAACTGGTTCAGCATCTGGAGGCTTAGGTATTACGATGGAAGCTTTAGGTCAGAAATATAATGAAATCGCTGCAACATCTGGTATTGCACCAGAAGCATTTCACCGTATCGCATCCATAGCTTCAGGCGGTTTAGACGCACTGCCACACAATGGAGCGGTAATAACGATATTGATTGTAACAGGATTAACACATAAAGAGTCATACAAAGATATTGCAGTAGTAGCAATTGTTTTCCCGATATTATCACTTATCCCGGCTATTTTACTAGCAAGTGTGGGTATTTATTAAGGTTTATAGATAGCAAAGCCTGATGACCGTTACTAGATATTCAAGTGATGAATTTCTAATCCTGCATTTTGAACGATGGATAACCGTATACCATCCACTGTTCAAAATGCAGGATTAATTTTATTATCATTAGTATACTTGAAAAAGAGGTGATTCACATGAATTTTGTTTTTGATATAGACGGCACGATTTGCTTTGATGGGAAAACAATTGATTCCTCCATTATACAAGCGCTGGAAGAAATAAAGGCAGCAGGGCATCAAGTGATTTTTGCGTCGGCAAGACCAATCCGTGATTTATTGCCAGTCTTGCCTAAATCTTTGCAGCAAGAAAAACTGGTTGGAGGGAATGGAGCATATACTTCAAACGGGAAGAAGATGGATGTTATCCATTTTCAAGATAGCCTGCTTACAAAACTGATTATGCTGGTAGAAGATCATCAAATAACTTATTTAGCAGATAGTGACTGGGATTATGCGTTTACTGGAGAGAAGACACATCCTATTTATAAGAATATTAATCAGGCTTCCGCACAGAACAGAGAGTTAAGAAGTCTGCCTAAGCTGTGCAAGCTGGTTTTGTTTCAGCCGCCGCAACGTGTGATAGATGAGCTCGCCGACTTGCCTGTAAATATAACCTATTATAAAGGGGAAAATGCGATAGATATCAGCCCGCTTGGAATTAATAAAGTAAGAGGATTACATAGCTTGCATGTTCAGGAGTTTATTGCATTTGGAAATGACAGTAATGATCAATGCTTGTTCGAAAATGCCTTGTACAGTGTCTGTGTTGGTGAACATGAAGTGGAACAATATGCATCTATATCGGTAGAGAAGGAAAAGGTAGCAGCAATGATAACCAAAGCATTGCATATGTATGGGAATCAAGAAATGCAAGGAGTATATAGTTAACTAAGTCTCTGAATAAAGGGAGATGTCTAAATGCAAAATGAAAAATTTTCTATTTTTTTAACCATTGCAAAACAGCTTAATCAGAAAGAAATTACTCCTCTATTAATGGGGTCTGTAGGTTTAGAAATAGTTACAGGGAAGAACTGGGATACACAGGATCTGGATATACATGTTCCCGGTGATAAAAGAGGATGGGAGATTCCGCCAGAACAAGCAATCTATGATTGGGATAAGATTATGAAGGCTATGCTATCTCTGGGATACAGCTTTGTTGATTTGCATGAGCATGAATTTGAAAAGAATGGGCTGGCTGTCGGATTCGGTATTATGGACACATTGCCGGACTTTGCGGGGATATCGCTTGAGGAATTAGAACTTCATCAGCAGGGAGATGCGACGTATTATCTTTTAACATCTGAGCAATATTTGAAAGTATATGAGGCTTCCTTTAAGGACAGCTATCGTGCGAACAAAAATAACCAGAAAGATAAAAAGAAAATCGCTTATCTGCGTGACTTGATTTAAAGAGGCTGCTGTTTTTCTTGTAAAGTAAAAAATAGTTAGCAAATATGAATTCGAAAATATACCTAACTCTTTTGCTGAATATTTTCAGGAAATTACATTTTTTCTAGGGGAATAGAGGAATCTATTTTGGTGATTACTAGAAAATCTGATTGTGCGGTTAGGCCAACCCATCATCATTCTTTTAAATTTAGTAAAATGGATGTACAGGTGTTAAATAGTGGTTATCATCCCTATGTGGAAAAACCTGAAACGTTTAAGGAGACTGTTTTGAATTTTGTAAGAAGCAAGGTGAAATAATAAAGATGAGTAAAAGTTGTCCATGAGTTAATTAAATGGTGCAATTATTCTTACTTGATATGTTATAATAATAGCATCAATAGGCGAACGTGCATATGAGGGGTAGTGTGCTGAACTTCTGTTTTCAGAAGGGAGGTGCTGCTTATGGATATAGCGAATGTGTTAACAATAATCATTTCTATTTTGACACTAATGGTGTCCTTTGGGATGCTGATTGCGTTTATAATGTCCAATAGCCACAAAAAATAATCCCTCGTATGCTTTATCGGGCGTTTGAGGGATTATTTCAATAACTCAGCGCTACTCATTATTATGAAGTAGTCTATTGTAAAAACCGTTCGGTGTGCCAGCACCGGGCGGTTTTTAATAGTATATTCATTTATATTTTAAGAATACACTATAAATATAAAAATGTAAATGTTTAATGGCTTCTAGACATAAAGGAAGCATTGAAGAAAGTTATTCCATTCTGCAATAATAAAATGTGTATCTTTAAACACTTTTACATACATATTTTGAACGTTCTGTTCATAATAGCCCTTCCTCTTCCTATAAAGTTAACTATATTGTGTCAGTTATCATGCGAATATAGGAAAAAGCATCGCCGTGCCGTATAATACAAGACAAGAAATCCTATTTGGAGTGTGAATTTCATGAAGAAAAAAATAATCCTTGTCTTGTTTGGATTGTTGGTTTTATTAACTGCCTGCAGTGGTGAAGAGGACAATCAGGAAGGAAATGCATTGGACGAAACCGTAGATATCAAGGAATTAGTCCATCATTATAGTACAGAAGAAATTGTTGACGAGAATGCATCGATTACTTCCGAGCAGCTGATTGTAACGAATGATGAGGGAGAGGAAGAAGCAGTATATGACTTGCCGGAGGATGAATTTTTTGTTTCGATAGCTCCCTTTGAACAGCAGACGCACCCCTGTGAAATTCATAGTTTAACAGGATGTCAGGGAGAAATGGTTCAGGAAGAATTCGAGGTTTACATTGAAAACGCAGCGGGCGATGTGGTTATAGATGAACCCATGCAGACAGAAGAAAATGGCTTTATTGATTTATGGCTTCCCAGGAATGAAACCTATACAGTTGAAATCAAACAGGATGGAAAAGAAGTAACATCAGAAATCAGTACGTTTCAGGATGATTTCACCTGTATCACAACGATGCAATTAATATAATTTATTGAGATGCAGGCTGTCTGGAGTATCCAGGCAGCCTGTTCTGATGTCAAGGCAAAATGAGTTTACAGGCTATTCTACTTTGTTTTTTGTTTTTAAATAATGTTTTTGACAATAGCTGATGACAAAGCTTCGAAATGCGCTGGTTGCCGGGGATAGATAATCGTTTTTTCTGGCAGCCATATAGATAAAGCGGTGATAAACAGGTTTTTTTATGTTAATGACTTTAACTGGAAAGTGAGAAAGCGCTCCAATATTCGGGATCACGGCAATTCCATAATTGGCTGCGACCAGCCCGGCCATGGCATTATCTTCTTCCACTTCACAAATAATTTCAGGAGTTAAATTTACTTTATGAAATAATTCATCAACGATGGGGCGCAGCCCGCTGTTTTGATTGAAATAAACATAGGGGTAGCTGGCTGTCTCCTCTAAATCAATACTTTCTCTGTTTGCTAAAGGATGATTTTCCGCAACAATCAATACAAGCCCCTGCTCTGCAACGGGTGTAAATTCAATGTCAGGTTCATTATATTTCATCGAACAGAAGGCAATATCGTACATATTTTCTTTTAGATTTTGAATTATATTTTTGGTGGTTCCCTGATAAAAAGAAAAAGAGATATTTTTATAGGCGCCTTGTTCAGAAAAGTTCTTAATCAATTCTGGAATGAAATAAGGCCCCAGCGTATAAATAAACGCCAGGTCAATGACTCCATGTGACGGACTTGTCAGTTCACGCAGCTTTTTTTCTCCTCTTTCCAGTTCAGCCAGTGACCTTTCTACATACTCAAGAAAAAAGTGTCCGTATTTTGTTAAACGAATATTTCTTCCCTGCTTTTCAAATAAATAGACCCCGAGATACTTTTCCAGCTCTGCAATGGCATAACTTAATGTCGGCTGAGAAATGGAAAGTTTATTCGCTGTGTTGGTAAGGTGTTCACTGTGCGCCAGTTCTCTGAAATAGTGAAGCTGTTTCAAATTCATTTTTATACCTCCATTCGCTTCGGAGCGTCCTATATATTTATTATGCTATAATTCATAGATAAAATCTATTGATTTGTCGAAAAAACCTATTAGATTTATGAATCAGTATCAAATATAATAAAGGTGTAAAGGAAATCAAGGAATAAAAAGCAGCTTCAAATTTTTTTAAAACTACTTGTGAAATATTTCACAAAATAATAAAGTGGAGGTATTATAATGAGTGTATATGAACATATTTTTCAACCGTTAACTGTCAGAAGGATGACGATACCGAACCGCATCATTATGCCGCCGATGGGAACAAATTTCGCCGAAGTAGACGGGTCGATGAACGACGAGCATATAACGTATTATGAGCAGAGAGCAAGAGGAGGAACTGGATTAATTATAGTCGAAAATGCTTGTGTTTCTTTTCCAATGGGATCGAACGGAACAACACAGCTTCGTATTGACCATGATAAATTTATTCCCAGATTATATAAATTGACAGAAACATTGCATAAACACGGGACACAAGCAGCTATTCAAATCAATCATGCAGGAGCATCTGCTGTGCCGGACAGAATTGGACACCAGCCGGTATCTGCTTCCAATATCCCTTCGAAAGCAGGAGGGGCTATTCCAAGACCGCTGGAAAAAGAAGAAATCCTTGAAATTGTTGAAGACTATGGTAAATCAGCTAAACGTGTGGTTGCTGCCGGATTTGATGCAATTGAAATCCATGCCGGACATTCCTATCTTCTGAATCAATTCTTATCACCAATCTATAATAAACGGACCGATGAATTTGGAGGAAGCTATGAAAATAGAGCACGATTCCCGCGGATGGTCATCGACCGTATTCGTCAGGAGGTCGGCCCGCATTTTCCAATCAGCCTCCGGGTAAGTGCCGATGAATTTGTAGAGGGCGGCAATACATTAGAAGATATCCTGCATATCCTGGAATATTTAGATGATGAAGTAGACATCTTTAACGTATCAGCTGCAGTAAATGATACCATCCAATACCAAATCGACGAAATGAATTTAGCTGACGGCTGGCGTTCTTATATGGCAAAAGCAGTGCGGGAAAAATTCCATAAAACGACGATTACAACAGGAAATGTCCGTCAGCCCCTGACAGCAGAAAAAATTCTGGTAGAAGGCGATGCAGATTTAATTGGAATGGGCCGCGGCTTGATTGCAGATCCGAACTGGGTCAATAAAGTAAAAGACAGCCAGGAGGATATGCTAAGAAAATGTATCTCATGTAATATCGGCTGTGCCGGTCATCGTATCGCTCTGAACCGTCCAATAAGATGTACAGTAAACCCGGATTTATTTGGCGGCGATGCGTATAAGGATAGAAAAGTGAAGAAGGACGTAACAGTTGTTGTGATTGGCGGCGGAACAACGGGGCTGGAAGCAGCATGTACAGCAGCGGAAGTGGGATGTAAAACATTTCTTATCGAAGAAAAAGCAGAATTAGGCGGTTTGGCCAGAGAGATTTCCAAACTTCCTGATAAGAAGCGGATTTTAGATTTTCCTGAATATCTGGAAAAAAGAGCAGAGCAATTAGATAATTTGACAATTTTAACGAATTCAAGAGCAACCATTGCGTTAGTGGAAAGCCTAAACCCCGATATTATTGTTAATGCAACAGGATCTAAGCCATTATTGCCGCCGATTGAAGGGCTGCATGATCGGATTGATAAAGAAAACAGCAGCATTTATTCTATTGCTAAACTGCTTCAGCATATTGATGAATTTGAAGAACAGCATTTAGAAGGAAAGAAAATCGCTGTAGTTGGCGGCGGGGCTGTCGGCCTGGATGTGGTAGAATTCTTCAGCAAACGAGGCAGTGATGTCAGCATGATAGAAATGATGCCGGCAGTTGGCGCAGGCTTAGATCATATTACAAAAATATCAATGATGACCATGCTGAAGGATTATGAGGTCGATGTTCGAACTGAAACAGCATTGACGAAAGTAGAAGACAATTCTTTCCAAATCAAACATCAAGACGAGGAAGAACAAATGGCATTTGATTATGGATTTATCTGCCTGGGAATGCGTCCTGAAAATAAAGAAGTTCCAGAATTACAGCAATATTTTGAAGCAAATCATGTGGAAGTGGTAAATATCGGAGACAGCTGGGGCGCCAGAAAAATTATGGACGGTACGCGTGAAGGAAGAAATATTCTTACAACATTAGAGAAAATAGGTGCTTTTGAAGAACCAGAGAAGAAAGAAGCGATTACTTTTTAAAGGATAACTCATTATTCGTCTCAAGGAGGAGAAAAGATGATTAAAGCCGTAGAAGTAAAAAATATCCGAATCGGTGAAGGGATGCCAAAGATTTGCATCCCGATGGTTGGCAAGACGGTTGACCAGTTGATAGAAGAAGCAGATTTTCTGAAAAGCCTGGAATGTGATGTAGTTGAATGGCGTGTTGATTTTTTTGAACAGGTTGAGGATATCGCAAAAGTAAAAGAAGCCCTTACGGAGATACGTAAGGTGCTTCCGGAGATGCCTCTGATATTTACTTTCCGCAGCTTCAAAGAAGGTGGAGAAAAAGAGGTTTCTGTTGATTATTATTTGCATCTGAATCGTGAAATGAGCCGGACAGGGCAGATTGATATCGTTGATGTCGAGCTATTTAATCAACCCGAAGACGTAAAACAAATCATTGAAGCCGCGCATGAACATGGTGTATTTGTTATCATTTCCAACCATGATTTTAACAAGACGCCAGATAAAAAAGAAATCATAACCAGACTTCGCCGGGCTCAGGAACTGGGCGGCGATTTACCGAAGATTGCTGTTATGCCGGAAACAACGGCAGATGTACTGACATTATTAGATGCTACGAGAGAAATGAAGGAAAAATTTGCTGACAGGCCGATTATTACGATGTCAATGGCAGGAAAGGGAGTTATTAGCCGTCTGGCTGGGGAAGTGTTTGGCTCTGCATTAACATTTGGTGCGGCAAATAAAGCATCAGCGCCCGGCCAGGTTGCAGCCGCGGAATTAAAACGGACGTTGCATCTGCTGCATCAGAGTTTGTAAAATGAAAAATCCAGTTAACGAGGATAAGAAGCTTCCTATATAAAGAAAAGGGATGATTTTAGCTATTCATGTGAAATGTTTCACAAAAATATCATGGGTCATTGGATTGTAGTGTACAGGTAAAATAGAAAAAATCAATGGTATGTTATCAAAAATTCAGGAGGGAATTAACATGGCAGATCAAGGCAGAATTGACGGAAGAACAAAATTGATTGGACTGACAGCAACACCTATTGGACATTCTTTATCTCCAGCAATGCATAATATGTCTTTTCGGGAATTGGGACTAAATTATGTCTATATGGCATTTGAGGTAGATAACAAGCAGCTGGAGGATGTTGTCACCGGGTTCCGGGCTTTAAATTTACGCGGATTTAATGTTTCCATGCCGAACAAAACAAAAATACTTCCGTTACTGGATGAATTAACAGATGGAGCGCGTTTTGCAGGTGCTGTGAATACCGTGTTAAACGATAATGGGCGGTTCATAGGCTATAACACAGATGGAATCGGCTACTTTCGCAGCTTGAAAGAAAATAATATCGATGTAAAAGGAAAGAAAATCACCCTTCTGGGAGCGGGCGGAGCTGCAACGGCAATTGCTATTCAGGCAGCTTTGGAAGGAGTAAAAGAAATCTCCATTTTTAATCGAGATGATGAATACTTTAACCGGGCGAAAAATAATACGGTGATTATCAATGAAAAAATGGAAGGTGACTGTATAGCAAATGTATATCGGTTAGAAGATCAAGAAAGGTTGAAAGAAGAAATTGCAGCAAGCGATATTTTAACAAATGCAACAGGAGTTGGAATGAAGCCGCTTGAAGGGCAAGCCTTAGTTCCTGATTCTTCTTGGCTGCGTCCAGAATTGATTGTTTCCGATGTAGTCTATATTCCGAGAAAAACAAAGCTGTTGAAGATGGCGGAGACCGCTGGCTGCCAGACAATTAATGGTCTTGGGATGATGCTTTGGCAGGGCGCTGCCGCATTCGAACTGTGGACAGGTCAGGAAATGCCTGTGGAATATGTGAAAAATCAGATGTTTTAATCACACTGTATTAATTTGGAGTAAGAAGTCATCGAAATATCATATCCAATCTTATTCTGTGGGGGGTTACGCTTTTCTCCCGCAGAATGAAGTTTCGCTTTATATCGAATAAAAAAGTCCTTCAATGAGAGGAGAAAAAATCATGAATACGAAAAGATATTATCCAGCTGCATTGGCACTCTATATTACTTTTATTATCCATGGTATTGGAGTATCTATTCTGGCACAATATAAAGATGAGCTGGCAGAGCTGTGGGGAGCAGCAACGCTGCCCAATGGCACGTTGGATGTAAGTATCGTTTTTACCGTTATTGCTGCATTAGGGCTGGGGCGTCTGATTACACTGCCGATTTCAGGACCTGTTTCCGATAAATTTGGCAGAAGAGTTTCCAGTCTGATTGGTGTTGGTTTATATGTATTATTCTTTGTCGGAATCATTTTCGCTCCGAATTTCTATGTTGCTTTTGTCTTTGCCTTATTAGGAGGAGCTGCCAATTCCTTTTTGGACACCGGGGTTATTCCATCCCTTATGGAGATTTTCGGTAAAAAGGGCAGTATAGCGAATATGTTCACTAAGTTCTCTATATCTATCGGGCAGTTTGTATTACCTTTTATGATAGGATTTGTGGCTGCCAGCCAAATGTCATTCCAAACCGTTTTTTACTTTGTAGCGATTCTGCTCGCTATAGACGGTGTGTTACTTGCTTTTGTGCCATTACCGCCAAATAGCAGTATCCAAAAGACCGATAAGAACCAGAAGAAAGAAAAAATGAAATTTACAGCGACAAGCGTGGTCATTATTCTTATTGCATTTACATGTACTTCTACATTCCAGCTTTGGCTGAATGCCAACCAGGAATTAGGAACGTTATATGGCATGGAAAATCCAAGCACGATTCAATCCTATTATGCCATCGGATCTATTGTTGCTGTATTATTAACGGCTGTTTTCATTAATAAAAAATGGCTCAAACCAGTTCAAGTGCTTATTTTATATCCGGCGATATCAGCGGTTATGCTGCTTATTATTTACTTTATAGAAACGCCGGCTATTTTACTAATCGGCGGGTTTATTCTCGGATTCGCTGCAGCTGGAGGAGTACTGCAACTAGTAACATCGACAGCAAATGAACTGTTTCCAAAGCATAAAGGAAAAATCACATCCATTGTTATGATTTCCTCCAGTCTGGCCAACTATATTATTTTAAGTGCAGCAGGTGTGATTACAAGAGTTGGCGGTGTAGACGGGCCAAAATATGTCTTATTGTTTAACTTTGCCATAACAGCTATAGGTGTGTTGCTTGCAATTTACGTCAATAAAAGATATAAAAAAGAGAATGAAGGTATGGTAGAAGCTGCGTAAAGCGTGTTACAGTGATTTAAGCACGGTTCTATTTCAAATCGAATGGAATGACATAGGAAGCACCATACAGCGGGAGAGGACAGTCTCTCCCGCTGGTAAAATGACAGAAGTCCCTTGGTTGTTCCAGAGGGGATAATTACTTTGATGGTGAATGAATGGATACTAGCTGAAAAGGTGATGCAAAATGAAAGAGAAGAAAAAATTCCATTATGCTTGGGTGGTCTTAATTGTCTGCTGTATGATCAATTTTGCCGGCTTGGGTACAATTTTCAACACATCGGGTATATTCTTTCCTTCTGTTACAAAGGAATTGGGGATTGGCACAGGAGATATGTCTTTATACATGACTTTTCTATGCTTGGCAATGTTTGTGGCTTCTCCTTTAGTAGCAAAATTATTACCTAAAATCGATGTCCGCATTACATTATCTGTTGCCTTTGTGGTAGCTCTTTCCGCTATTGCTGCCATGTCATTATATACAGAAATATGGCAATGGTACCTTTCTGGCATCGTTATCGGATTTGCCGGGGCATTTATTTTTTATATTCCTATTCCGGTTATTGTTCAAAATTGGTTTCACAAAAAAACGGGAGTGGCTTTGGGAATCATCGGTGCTTTTACAGGCATTGGAGGAGCAATTATGAATCCGGTGATTGCTTCTTTCATCGACAGCTTTGGCTGGAGAACTGCATATGTGATCACAGCGATTATTATCGGAGTGATTGTCCTGCCTTTCACCATTTTTGTTTTACGCTTTAAACCAGAGGATAAAGGGTACAAACCATACGGCTATGCAGAAACCTTAGAAGATCAAGAAACCTTTACAAAAGAAAATGAAAAGGGCGTACCTGTTAAAGTTGCTATTACGAGTTTAGCTTTTTTCTGTATAATCATCATTGCTTCTTTTTCCGGATTGATCAGCGGATTAAACCAGCTGTTAACCTCCTACGGTAATACCGTTGGGCTAACTACTACAGCAGCCGCTACGTTAGTTTCGGCTTCGATGATATCGAACCTGCTTACCAAATTTCTCTTTGGAGCAGCCAGTGATAAATTTGGCGTGAAAATGACGTTGATTGTCAGTGTGCTGTTGATTGCATTTGGCTTCAGTCTATTTTTCATATCTCATGGAACCTATGCTACCGTGTTTACTGCTTCCCTTCTGTACGGTATTCATGCATCGGTTATTATCGTCGGGCTGCCATTGATTACAAAAGAATTATTTGGCAAGAAACATTTTGTTGAAATTTTCTCTTATGTAACGATGGGACAGGCATTAGTGAAATCTTTCGGATTTGCGGTGTTCGGCTATATGTACGATCTTTCCAACAGCTATGAACCAGCCTTTATGTTAGGAATTGTTATCTGTGTGCTGATGGCTGTGTTGACAGTCGGGGCATTTCGGAGCAGGAGAAAAATGGAGATTGTTAGGGAGAAAGAGATTGGGGAAAGTATGCAGTGAAAAGCTTTTCTAAAATCATGTACAAGAATATTAGTATAATTGTAAAAAAAGTATATTGATCGGAGATTGACTGCTTTCTCCCAGGAGACTGAGACGCATTGTAAGGCAGGCTTTTAGACGGTGGAAAAATAGCATCGAACAAAGAAGTTTTCATCGTGGAACTGACAGTATGTTGCAATCATCTTTAATCTGCAATTAGATTCCTTACACCTTTCATAATTGATTCTTCTTGTACATACGCTAAAGCAAGGAGGATGATAAGATGGATAAAACAGATGAGCCAATGAAAAGAATGGCTAATTTGCGATTATCACATGCGGGATTTGCCCAGTATTATAAGGAATTATTAAGCAGAAATCATCATCTTTTTAAGGGAAGCCGAAAAAATAAATCTCACCAGTATTTTTTTCAGAAGGCTCATCGGGCGAATTCTTTTGACATTACATAAGATTTGCTTGATGCAAATATAAAACGAAAATTCATTTCTTCGTGATAGATCAGCTTCAACATTGTTCTAACCGTTTGGTATACTTAGATATCAAGCGGTTTTTATAATGGTTAAGGAAGTTTTTAATCTATATTTGAAATTATGACATGTGTTTTTGTTATCGATAAAGGGTAAATATGGAACGATAAAGACATCTTCCCTTTTTATCGTGCGGGAAACAATGCTACAATAATAAAATGTCATACATTCTGCAGGAGTGGAATGTAACTTTGAATAGCGATGAGGCAGCCAGAAAAACAAATAGCTGTCATTGATGAATAAAAAAGACAATTTTACATGTTTTATATAGAGCAGCAGGAGGAGAAATCATGGTACGGACGAAACAAGACGTAGAGCGGTTAGAAGCAGAGCTGAACCGGATATACGACAGCATCGATATGAACTCGGAGGAGTTGTTTAACAATCGAATTAAAGGAATCTGGCAAAGGCTGAAAACAAGCTCAGGAAATGAACAATTAAAGACGATGCCTTTAGATATAATGTTAACAGTGAATAAAGAGCTTCCTGTAAACAGTCTGATGAATAATGGTTTGAAAACGATGAATGATATAGCAAATAAAACACCCCGGGAGCTGATGCAACTGGATGGAATAGATGAAGAAACGGCACAGCACATTTGCCAGGCAGCCTCCGAAATAAAAGAAGCTGTATATGAACAGGCAGCCCCTCGTGTGAATCCGGATGATATTTCTGATGAAGATATTCATTTGCTGGAATCGATTTATAAAAAATGGCATTTGTTAAATATTCTTGAAGAGATGCAGGAGAAATTTCAGGAGTATTATGATGAAACGATATCTGATATTGAAATGGCCAAGAAACAGAAAGGATTTTTTGCCGGTTTATTTCAGCCGAAGGAGGAGAAGGAAAAAATCCGGTCTGCTTTTGCCAATCTAAATAAAAACAAGCATCAAAAGGAATTAAAACAGATAAAGAAAAGATTAGATTATATGCTTGATTTTGAAGTGAGTAAAGAAGAGCTCAAAAAGCATTTTGAAACAGAAAATGCCTTTTACTATACAGAAATTGAAAAAGCAACGGACTTTGACTCGAAGAATATTTCGGAGAGCCTGCCGGAAGAAGTGGCTGAAGCAGTAAATAACCATCCGCTTGATACGAATGGACTGCATATTACCTTAAGAAATTATCAAATTTTTGGTGCGAAGTATGCATTGCTTTATAAAAAGACGCTGCTGGGAGATGAGATGGGCTTAGGAAAGACGGTTCAAGCGCTTGCTATTCTCAATCATCTCAGGCAAAACGATCAGGGACATGCTGTCATTATTTGTCCACTGAGTGTGATTTCCCACTGGAAAAGAGAGGTGGAACAGCGGTCTGATTTACAGACTTTTATTTTTCACGGCAGCAATCGTGAGAAACAGTTTCAAGCCTGGCAGGAAGGCGCCGGTATTTTAATAACCACCTTTGAACTAGCGGGCAATCTGCCATTGGAAGATAGTCAACATTTTGACGCGTTGATTGTTGATGAGGCGCATTATGTGAAGAACCCGAATACAAAGCGCTCGCAAAATGTTTATCATTTGGCAGACGAAGCGGAGTATGTCTTATTTATGAGCGGAACTCCACTAGAGAACACGGTAGAGGAAATGATGCAATTGGTCTCTGTCCTGCAGCCGGGAATTGCGGAGGATTTATCAGAAGAGATGCTGTTGCGTAATCCGCAAGCATTCCGTGAAGCCATTGCTCCAGTTTATTTAAGAAGGAATCGAAAGGACGTATTACAGGAGCTTCCAGATTTGGAGATTATTCCAGAATGGGTTCCTTTTGGTGAAGAGGAGAAGAAGTTCTATCAGCAGGCAGTGGAAGAGGATCAGGTCATGGCCATGCGCCGTGCAGGCTGGCAGGGCGAATCTCCGAGTAAATCACCGAAGCTTCAGAAGCTACTTGAAATCTGTGAGAATGCAAAAGAAAACGGACATAAAGTGCTGGTATTTTCTTATTTTAAAGATGTTATCCAGACAATTAGCGGGAATTTAGAAGACAAAGCGCCTCGCGTCATTACTGGGGATGTTTCCAACCATAAAAGACAGGAAATCATTGATGCCTTTACAGCGGATGAAACTGGTTCCGTTCTCGTCAGCCAGATTACTGCCGGCGGTGTCGGGGTGAATATTCAGGCTGCCAATGTGGTTGTTTTATGCGAACCGCAATGGAAACCGACAATGGAAGAACAGGCAATCAGCCGTGCTTATCGAATGGGGCAATCCCGCAACGTTGTCGTTTATCGCTTATTAACGGAAGAGAGTATTGATGTGGCAATGCTTGATGTATTAGGGGAGAAAGCGAATCTTTTTAACCTGTTTGTGAAAGAGTCTGACACAGCATCACGTATATTGGATGAGCAGGAGCAGGAGCAGGAAGAGGAAGAAGCTTCTATTCAGAAAAAAGTGCTGGAGCTGGAGAAAGAACGGTTTATGGAGCCTGCGCGTTAAAAGACTTTTTGATTGTATACACGGAAGAATTATCATATTTCTTATGTGATGTGTTACGGAGAATGTTTCGCCTGCAAGGATGTCGGGAAAACCTTCTATAACGAAAAAGGAGGATTCGATGACATCGTTTAAGGAAAGAGCCAGATATGCCCGTTTTAAAAAGGTTCTGGGAGCTATTCTTGTTATGCCTATCATTGCTGTACTTGGATTTTTAGATGTCATTCCGGTATCCAATGCAGTTTCATGGTTGGCCTTAGCAGCTTTTGTTGTGAGTTTAATTGTATTTTTCGTTTCATTTAAAGGAAAGAAGCCGCAAGTTTAAGGGGAGAACAATGAAAAAGATTAGTTTAGCGGTTCTTATAAGGAAGAAGAGAGCATGGTCTGTGACGATGCTCTTTTCTTAAAGGGAAGTAGTATTAGTTTTTTCGAAGCAGGAGTGAAAACACTATACTTGTTTTATTTCAGAATAATCGCTAAAATGAATATAATTCAAAAGAAAGGAAGTGCTCTATTGTTTACAGTCCCCGTTATACTAGAAGAAAAAGCAGATTACATGAAACATGATCGGCTGACGAAAAAGCTGATACAAGAGTTTTTCGAGGAATTTATCGAAGGCTTCTTCTCCGACCTTCATCCCTACATTGATTTCTCCAACGTCACATTTCTTGAACAGGAAGTCTACCTGGATTATCTTGAAGGCTCCAAAAAGGAAATTGACGTGCTCGTCGAAGTAAAGTTGCATCACGAGGATAAAATTCTCCATATCCACACCGAAGCACAATCCACTCATGAGGCAGATTTCCCCGAAAGAATGTTTCTCTACTTCAGTTTGTCTAGCTCCAAGCGCCAAAAACTAGGAGATTTCACGTCGCGCCCTACGATAAGTCAACATCGACTCCTACCGTCGTCGTGTTTCCTTTATCTCAGTTGCGCCGCTCCAATCTCTACGTTTTTAAACGGGCACTTTCCGCTTTTCTCACCTTTACGCTAAACACCGCAAACCAATTCAGCCTATCGCCGTTTTGAGTTATAATAGGAAACAAGAAGAACCCACGCAATTCAAAGTCGATACACCTACCCAAGAAGTACTTCAATTTAACTTTTTACAATTACAATTAAGAAAGAAAAGCTGGAAAGAATATATTCAATCAGACAACCCGGTCGCAGCCGCATTGTTTAGTCAGATGGGTTATGAAGAACATGAGCGTGTCCAAGTAAAGTTGGAATTTCTGCGTATGATTACCCGGATGAAAATCAATCCGGCGCAAATGGAGTTTCTTTATGGTTATTTCGAAACTTATTTAAAACTAAACAAAGAGGAGGAAGAACAGATGATGGAGAAAATGGAAAACTTGCCGGAAGAGGAAAGAGAACTAGTCATGCAGCTGCCGAATTCTTATTTTGAGAGAGGAAAGCAAGAAGGAATAGAAGAAGGGATAAAAAAGCGGAACCAGGAATTAGCTTTGAAACTGATAGCAAGAGATATGTCAATCAGTGACATTGCAGAGATCACAGACTTAAGCGAAGCAGAAATTAAAAGGCTTGCTAGTGAGTAAATAAAATAGATTATCTGTTTCAATAAACAAACAAAGTGAGCTGGTTTCATTGTAAATTGGCTCACTTTGTTTATATGAAGCAAAACTTATTTAAAACTAAATAAAGAGGAGTAATCGCAAATGATGGAGAAAATGGAAAACCTGCCGGAAGGGGAAAAAGAAATGGTCATGCAGCTGCCGAATTCTTATTTTGAGAGAGGAAAAGAAGAAGGAAGAAAAGAAATTGCTTTAGAATTGCTGGATAAAGGGATGTCCATCAGTCAGGTAGCGGAAATTACAAAATTAACTGAAAAAGTAGTGGAAAAGCTTGCGGGTAAATGATGTTGCGGGAAAAGTAATTTTATATCAGTAGCCTAAAAGGGAGCGGTTATGAAACCTGCCCCTTGTCATGTGAAAGTTACGATTGAATCCAAATAAACACATAGAAGAAAACATAAATTAGTAAAAGAATGCTAACAAATAGAATCGTTTGCCACCTGGCAAAAAGAAAAGCAGCGCTCGTGTCACCAAAGGGAGTTTGTTTCCAAATTAGAAAATAAAGCATCTCCGAAAATATATACAGCATTGAAAAATAAAGAACCACCAATAAAAAAGTTTGCAAAAGAATGGTTAAAAATAAAAAAGATGCACGCTGCCAGGCTGAAAAAAATAACCGTTTGAAAAATAAAACCCGCCATTATGTATAAAAAAGACCATTTACCCTGCGGAACATATTTTAAATAGCTCTCTATATAATTTCCGTCTTTGTCATTCGGCGTCGCTCATTGCTTATCTTTCCCTTTCAACGCAACATGAGGGGTATTATCTGAATATTGTCTTTATGGATTCCTACAATAAAACGGCCGGCAAGGTAATGTCCCAGTTCATGAAACCATACATGTAAGAGAAGGAGAAGGTATCCAAAGATAAACCAAGATACTACCTGCAGGAATTTACGAACCTCCCATTATTTCCAGATTATAAATCCATTCCCTAATCTAGTATCTGTAAAACTGTAGTTAAGGAAGTTGGGCAGAATTTAGTAAAAGAAAGTTGCTTTACTCGCATTTTATTGTCTACATATGAATCCATAATTGAATTACACTCACCCCAACCCCTAAAGCTAAGGGAACCATTCTTGTTAAATTTAACCCGGTTAAGGTGACGGTTGCTTTTTCTAAAGGATCTTTGGCAGGGGAAGCTAAATAATGGATAAATCGCTGCCAGGCTGTTTGTTTTTGCCTGCGTTTCTGCTCAGGGACGATTACCTGAAATCGATCCAGTTCTTCCTTTAGTTTATCTTCTTTATTAAATTCATCTTTCAGCATGAAAATCCTCCTCCAGGTCGTTTTTTAATGTGTTCATTGCCTTATGCAGTCTCGATTTAACGGTACCTATCGGGATATCTAATATCAATGCAATGTCATTTTGCGGCAAATCTTCATAATAAACAAGTAAAATAATCGCCCGCTGTTTATCGGGTAAGTCGGCGATGGCCTGCTGGACCCACATTTTTTCATCTATGTTTATTGCGTGATCTGTCTGTGGAACCAAAAATGGCAAAAGAGACCGCCATTTCTTCCGTCTGTTTAATTTATTTATTAGTAAGCGGTAAGCGATTTGGAATAAATAAGCTTTGACGGTTCCTTTGTCAGAGCTAAATGTCTGCTTTTTCTTCTGCAGGATTTCAAACGTATCATGAACAATATCGATACTGAGCTGTTCTTCCTGTGTGTAGCGGTATAGAAAGCAGTAGAGTGGTTCGTACAGACGTTCATATAATTGTGTGAAGCCTGTTTCGTCACCACTTTTGTAAATTTCCATCCACTCTTCGTTACACCTCATCTTTTTTATCCTCTAGGTGAGCTTTGATGGATTTTAATGTCATAGAGATTCGGGAGATGAAATAACTAACAGTTACGATTACCCAAGCTTGAGCTTGATTGGATAAAAATTGCACCCAAGCGTTTTCTATATCTTCTCCGTTAGCCAGTAAGAAGAATAATAGTAATGTACAGAGAATGGTGTAAGTTGCTACCACTATAGTAACAGTGTCAAATACATTCCATCTTAAATAGACAGTGGTCTTTTTATAATCTATCTTTCCATTTTCTTTAACAATATATTTACGATTAAATGGTATACTGACTGCCAGGATTAGTATGATCTGTACCCCTACTGCGATCAAAGAAACAATATACCCTGTACCCATACGTAACTCCTCCTATCTTTTATATATTTTCTCTGTAAGCATCCTAAGCAACAAACGAAACCCACTCAAAATAACACATATTGATAAAGCTTCAGCCAAATATAATTCAATATATTTCACTGTACATGCAGTATATCAAAAAAGAAAATCATGGGACCTCAACTTGTCATCTTATAGGTTTTTTTCAGCATGTTTCTGATTAAATTTTTGTATATGCTTATTGTTTTTAGCGGTAAATGCAAACATGATATTAATCAATACAGGGTATAAGCTCCCTAAAAAGAATCTCCAATCATCTGTGATGAAAGAAATGAATATGAAGACAATAAGTACACCAGCTGTAATATAAATGGTTCGTTTTTGATATACATTGATTTTCATCGCCTTTACCCCCTTTTTACTGACTATACAAATGAACGAGGCAAAAGGTTCATAAAAAAATATTCTAAAATCATGTTAGGCTAAGAATATCAATCAAATTTTCCACAGAAAGGATGGTTAATAAAGATGAATAAAACGATCTATATTATCCGGCATTGTGAAGCAGCAGGTCAAGCTCCTGATGCCTCCTTGACGGACAGAGGAAAAGAGCAGGCGAAAGAGCTGGCTGTATTCCTTTCCGGCAAAAAAGTGGATCATATTATTTCCAGCCCGTTTCTACGTGCGATTCAAACGGTAGAGCCTTTTGCGGCAGAGAGAGAATTGAATATAGAGACAGATAACCGTTTGAAAGAGAGGGTGCTCAGTACCGTTTCGATGCCAGATTGGATGGATAAACTTGAAGCAACGTATACCGATTTAGATTTAAAATATGAAGGCGGCGAAAGCAGTAAGGAAGCAACCAGGAGAATAATGCATGTAGTGAATGATTTGCGAGAAAGTGATGCGAAGAGCAGCATGATGGTTGCCCATGGAGGAATCATCTCTCTGCTTTTGCATTATTACGATAAAAGTGCGGGATTTGAGGTGTGGAGTAAACTTAGTAATCCCGATGTTTATGAGCTGCAGATTTCAGAACATCATCACCAGCTTGAGCGGATATGGATAGAAGCGTAAAGAACGAAAAATATGCAATTTGTCATCCAATAATCAGTTTAACAGGCCATGAATCTCCGAAAAATATATTTAAAAATGCAGCAACCGTCATTCAACTGGCGGTTGCTGCATTTTTAAATGCCTTGTTTATATACGCCGTAATTCCATTTCCGTCCGTTTTAAAAAATTTAGTCATCCCACCAGCTTGTTTCCATATCAATCAGCCAATGGTTTTTTAACATCAAAGCACGTTCGATAGCTGCGATGACTCCAGCAATGAGAAGTGTCGTATTCAGCCAGGAAGGAAGAATGATTGGCGAATCAAAGGAACCAAATCGATCTGCAATAAAGGGAATCTCCGAAATAAGCGAAGCCAGCTGCGGAAGTCCTAGTATTAAAGAAATTAGCAGGACAAAAACGGCAAGCTTTCCGATAATAGAGCTGATTTCAGGAAATTTGGCATCAAAACGCATACGCAACCCTTCTGCTGAACGGCGATCTGGAGAGAGTACAAACTCGCTTTCATCTTCCGTAATATAATGAATTCGTTTTAAACCATATGTCGTTGCTGTAGCTTCAATAACTCCTCCGGGAACCGGAAAGACAGCTGGAGTAGAAGCTTTTGCATGATGCTTTCCATCACGGTATAAATCGATGGACTCATCTTCATCAAAGTAATTAACATGGACCGTATAGGTGTGCATTTCTCCATCATCTTCATGAAGTTTTATATAAAAAAGGGAACGATAAAATATTTCATAAAAACGAAAGGGTTTTAACGCATGTCCATCCCCGCTCTTTACCTTTTTTGCTGCTCTTTCTCTGCGCTTGCTTTTAAAAAAACGAAACATGCTATCCTGCCTCCGAATCGTGTTCTTTTAATAGATAATACGAGCAAAAAGAGAAAAGGTTTCTTATAATTTTCGCTTTATTATAGAGAATCGCCTGTAAACCTTCCTCTGGTTTTATGATTGCATACCTTACTGAAAAAATGATCAGAAAAAATAGAGAAGCGGATTTTTTGTATGAAAAAGTGCTTCCTTGCTCATAACTAAAAGATAAGATGAGGGAAAGGATGTGGGCAATGGATTTCATTAATCAGATAGAAGATTTAAAACAGAAGAATAAAGATTTGCAAATGAAGTCCGTCATTATTAATGATGTTCCTTATGATGTGATTGGCTTTGAAAGCTTGGTGGATTTTTCGGCTACATGGGAAATGGTGGAGACCCTGGTTCAGCATGAAGAAGAAAAAACACCAGAGCCAATGGGCCTGCATTCTAAAAATACATCCTGGAAGAAAATAGAATTCAGCAAACAAATTAAAACATTATATGAAGGGAAAGTAATCATCTGGAATCGTGCGGAAGAAGTGTCATTAATTATTGATCCTGTTTCTCAGCCGCTTTACAGAAGTATTGAAGTTCCTGTCAATGAATCCATTATTTACGGCGCAAAGGATGCATTTACGGAGAATAGCCAGCAAAATATCGGGCTGTTACGAAGTAAATATCAATCAAAAGATGTGGAAGTAATCACAACACAGCATGGAAAAAGAAATCGCCGCTTTTCTTTTCTTATTTTAAAAGGTACGACAGAGGAACACATGGTAGAGATGATCAAAAAGAAAATTGAGGATTTTCCAAATGAAATCAAACAAGTGAAGGACGTTCACGTTGCATTTGGCTTTTCTAAATTTTCATTAATAACAAGGGTAAACTCTACAGAGCTTCCTGAAAATGCCATGGAATACATAGAGCAGGGGAAAATTGTATTCTTTATGGATGGTTATCCGTTTGCGCTGGTATTGTTTAATACGGTTTTTGATGTGTTCAAACAGCCAAGTGACAGTAACTATCTGAGTGCATTTGTGTATTCTTTATATCTCCTGCGTATTGTTGGAATTATGATTGCTATATTGCTGCCAGGCCTATATGTCGCGCTGATAACAATAAACCCGGAAATGTTAAAAGTCCAGCTGGCCTTATCGATAACGGAGAGCCGGCAATTTGTACCTTATCCTGCTTTTATTGAAATTATCATTATGCTGCTTTTGATTGAATTGATTACGGAGGCAGCAGTTCGATTGCCTCTTTCGATATCCAATACGATTGGTGTCGTAGGCGGTATTATATTGGGGCAGGCGATTGTAGAAGCCAGCCTTGTGAGTGGGGTATTGATTATTATTATTGCTGCGACGACGATTGCAAATGGAATTATTGTTAACTTTGAAAATGGGATTACGCTGCGTTTGATGAAATATATTATTGTCGTTTTCTCCGCCTTGTTTGGAATTCTGGGACATGTCATCGGTCTGCTGGTTTTATGCTCCTATGTTGCCCGAATCACGAGTTTTGGAGTTCCTTATGTCCGGTGGAAAAAGGAAGGGATTCAAAGTGAAAATCAATAATTTATTGATTATAATCTTTTTTTTAGTCACGAATATCGGGGTTATGTTTCTGCTGTATCCCAGCCTTATCCTGGATACAGTAGATAATGGACATTGGCTGGTTGTTCTTATACATGGACTTTCACATATAGCTCTTTTTGGCATGCTGTTATTTGGTGTATCCAAGTTGAAGGAACCCAATATTTTAAAAAATTTGCCCAAAAAACGTTGGGCTGTATCCCTTACTTTACTTGTGCCAATCAGCCTTTTTATTATTGGAACAGTGATTATTGCTATCCGTACCTATGCAGAGTTTACTACGGTATTATTCTTGAATCAGACACCCATGTTCTATGTGATGGTCATCTTCATTACAACGGCTGGTTATATTGGTCTTGGTTCGATGGAAAGTATCTTCCGGACAACTTTTTTAATAGCAGCTACTTCTTCCTATGTCATTGTCGTTATTTTCATATTATCTTTTTTCAATGCGGAATGGTATAACTTCTTTCCGGCGAAGGTAAGTAACTTTGATTTTTTATTGGAAATGCCTTTTATCACAGGTTTTTTAATATTATCTCCAACCTTTTTATTTATCGCCTTTTTACCAAAAGGAAAAAAATTCAATTATAAAACGGTTTTCTGGTTTTCGTGGTTTTTGATTCTATTTATATTTATGGCTGCTTACTCGCCCATGCTGGTATTTGGAAATGAAATAGCGCGGAATTTCACCTTTCCATATATCGAAATGTTAGCTACGGTGGATATTGACTGGTCTATCTTTGAAACACTGACAAGTCTCTTTGGGTTGAGTCTTCTTATCTACGCAACGTTATTTTTAGGAATGCTTCTGCATATTTTGCGGATGTTATATCAAAATATCTTCCATACGAGCAAGCTTCATGCATCGATTGCAATGGTTATTATAGTTATCTTCATTACAGCTGTAGCAAATATGATTTCTACGTGGGAGCAAGTACAATCTCATATCATTTGGATTGTGCCGCTTCGTTTTTACACCTTCATCAGTCTGCTGATCTTCATTTTTTGGATAGGAAGAAGGAATAGACATGAAACGTAATTATTGGATAAAGATAATCATTTCTTTCGTGTTGCTGGCTTTATTAAGCGGATGCTGGGATTCCAGAGACATTAATTACCGTTCCACGCCTATTTTAATGGGGGTAACAAAGGATGAAGATTTGTATCATGTGTTTTTGGTTATCCCGGTTTCCGTAGTGTCTGAGCAGAGGAATTTGGCGAAGGTGGACGGCAAAGGTGCGACGATTGTGGATGCTATTGAACAGCTCAAGAAAAAAATTGAAACAACCATTGATTTAGAACATATTGGTTTTGTTGTGTTAGGTGAAGAGCTGGGAAAGGAAGGGATTGGAAAAATTATTAATACCTTCATGCGAATGAGAGATATGCCGGCAACACCAACTGTGGCATTTACTAAAGAAGATATGGATACCTATATTGATCAGATGATCAATACATTTCAAAAAGTAGGAGTACCTATATTTGGGTTTTTGGAAAAACAGACTGGTTGGGAAATTTATAGTCCAGAAGTCAGTTTATGGCAGGTGTACCGAGGTATTCATTCATATACCTCTGATATTGCAGTTCCCATCATCAGCTCAAATGAAAATTTGGAAATGGATTACTTTGGCGCATTGGTTCTAAAGAATGGAAAGATCGTTGAAACATTAGATGATTTAGAAGTGCTGCTGATGAATTTATTAAATAATGAAGAAAATGTTATTAAAACGTTTATAACGATTGATGAGACAACCGATGTAGAGCTTGTTGAAAGAGATGTAGAGTACGATTACAAATACAATGGCGATGAAATCGACTTGACCATCAAGCTGGAATTCGTGATGATTGTTGCTGAAGCAGAGGATCATTTAGACGATGAAGATATTCAGAAGAAATTTGAAGAGAAAGTGGAAAAGGATACGCTTCAGCTCGTTGAAAAGCTGCAGGATAAACATGCAGATGTTCTTGGAATCAGTAACCGAATCAGGAAAAACTATACCCATAATGAACTGAAAAACTTTCTCAATGAAACGTATCCGAATATAAATGTAAAGGTAGAAGTAGAAGCGGTCATCGAGAATAACGGTAAAATAAGAAATTTAAATAATGATGATTTTGAAGACTGGGATAAACAAAAACAGGATTAGTCGGAGAAAAGAACTCTAGATATCGTAAATATGGTATCTGGAGTTTTTTATTATATTTTGTGATTTATTTCCTCGTTGACGATGATTTTTGTCTGGCTTTATCGGCGATTCTTTGTGAAAAAGAGGTTTGTAAATGAGAAGAATGCTGCAGAAAGAAATTGTGGAAAAGCTGATAGATAAGCAAAGTTGATTAAATGCTGGACGCGTAGATTATCTAGCAGGCTTATTAAAGTAATTCTTCGGAACATATGATAAAATCAATGTATATCAATTTTGGAGGGATAGCTATGTTTGGGAAGCTTTTTAAAAAGAAAGAAAAACAGGAAATTGAATTATTCGCCCCCGTTGACGGGGATGTAATTCCTTTGGAAGAAGTACCTGATCCGGTATTTGCTGAAAAAATGATGGGGGACGGAATTGCGATTAAACCATCTAACGGTAAAGTCGTATCACCTGTTGACGGAGATATTGTACAAGCATTCCCGACAAAGCATGCTGTAGGGATTAAAGCTGACAATGGTGCCGAAATTCTGATTCATATTGGATTAGAAACGGTTTCCTTGGATGGAGAAGGATTTACCATCCATGTAAAAGAAGGAGATAAAGTGAAAAAAGGTGATGCCCTTGTTGATGTGGATTTAGATGTGGTAAGTGAAAAAGCTGCAGATACGGTCACGCCAATGCTTATTACGAATATGAGTGATATCGAAGCATTAAATAAACAAGATGTGAAGCAAGTACGTGCGAGTGAAGATGTTGTGATTACTGTTAAGTAAATGGGGTAATGAATTAAATTGGTGGTTTTTCGCTTTAGGGCGGGAAACCACTTTTTTATTAAAAAATTCATTGAGTACAGACATGAATAACATTGCTTCTGTATGAAGTATTCAAAGGGAACATTTAAAATAATAAATGCATAGGCTGCACAGTAGGGAATTTACCTAAAGTGATTCCATTTATAAGTGAGGTGGCTAGTAATGTCTAATCCATATAACCCGAACCAGCATATGGAGTTTTTTAATCAGCAACAATCTCGGAATTTCCATCAGCAGCCGAATATGGGACAGCATTCGATGGAGCAGCAGGTGTTGTCCACGGTGTCTCCAGTAATCAATCACGGGATGCGGGAAGCGCAGCATCTCGGTTATCCGCATGCATTAAGAGAGGCTGTAGCAATTGCATATTTGATGGGGCAGGGACAGGATTTTCATTCAGCGTGGCAAATGGTAGAGTCTTGGTGGAGGCCCCAAACTCCTCAACAGCCTGGGACTTTTTATTAAAAAACACTATAAATCATGATAAAAATGCCGATTTCCAATCGGTATTTTTTATTTGAATTTGTAATCGTATGATGCCTTTTAACACACAGGCTTGTTTTGTAGAAGAAGCTGGAAAAAGCTCCGAAGAATGAAATTTTCTTCTATGTAGGGGCTAATATTAAACTGATCAAAGAATAATATTAGCTAAAAGGAACAGATATACGTAGCTTTCTAAAAATATATCAAACGGCATTAGATCAACGGATAATACTGCTCATAAACAGGGTGAATAAAATATGGCGGTCTGGGCCCGATTTTCGGAAGTTGAAATAGATGATCAGTAGCTGTATATAATACTTCCACTTTTTCATCGGAATGGTTTACTAATAATAACGTTACTTCTGGATTATAATCGTATTGCTGCATCACAATTTCCTCCTTGTTTTCCTTCTTTCTCATACCTTATTCCATTTCCTCTAATATCGGAACCATGTCTTTTTTCACTACATTCGCCCAAGTGTCATAAAGTAACCTATCCAATAATTTGCAAGGAGGATGAGGATGACACAGGATAAATCAAATAAACCAACATATCCGTTATACCCAAATTACGGGAAAATAACGCAATATGAAGAGGTCGCATTGACTGTGCCAGAGCAGCGCCAATATCGTCAGCCGGGACTGGAAAAATGGATGTTTCCCAGACCGATTATCGAAAATATAAATGAAGAAGGAAGTAATAAGCTTATTGACAAGGTTGCGCTAATTACAGGAGGAGACAGCGGGATGGGGGCGGCGGCTGCCGTTGCTTTTGCTAAAGAAGGTGCCGATGTAGCTATTTCTTATCTTGATGAGCACGAGGATGCAAATCGGACGAAAAACCGAATTGAGGAACTGGGACAGCGCTGTTTATTATTGCCGGGAGATGTCCGAGAAAAAAGGCAGTGTGTGCATATTGTGGAGAAAACGGTTGAAACATTTGGTAAATTGGATGTTCTCTGTAATCATGTTGGAATCCAATTTCAGCAATTAAGCCTGCTGGATATTACAGATGAACAATTTGATGATACGTTTAAAGTGAATGTATATTCTCATTTTTATGTGACACGTGCCGCACTTCCACATTTGAAAGCAGGAAGTTCTATTATTAACACAGCTTCTGTGGTAGCGTATGAGGGGTATAAGCAATTGATGGACTACACAGCTACAAAAGGAGCTATCGTCAGCTTCTCCAGAGCATTGGCAAATAATTTAGTTGATCAGGGAATCCGAGTAAATGCCATTGCCCCAGGCCGGATATGGACACCGCTGATCCCATCCAGCTTCTCTGCGGATGAAGTGACATTGGCAGGAAATCCGATGCAGCGTCAGGGTCAGCCATTTGAAGTAGCGCCAACATTTGTTTATCTGGCTTCGGATGATTCCCGTTTCGTAACAGGGCAGACACTGCATGTGAATGGAGGGCAATGGACGACATCTTAATCGGGACGAGGGAAGACCACTATTTTCTTCAACTGTATAAAGGTTTGATAAATTGCTATAAAGATAAACAATCTTGAAATCATATTATCAATATATTCGAAAGATTGAGCGAAAACGTAAATAATAAAATTAACTTAAACTTTTGTTTAACACTCTGTTCCTGTTACAAATATTATCAGCCCGCCCGTCTTCTGCATATAGTATTAACGACTAATTTGAGGGAGGCTTTTTCATTGTCACAATATCTTCATTCAATAGAATTATGGTGTAACGAGATGGCGCAAACATATTGGGAAGCAAGTGAATCTCTTCAAGAGGACGTCCGTAGAGATGCATTAGCTGAATGGGAAAAGGAATTCAATCAATTTCAACAGGAGCTTGCAAATAATCAAGATATAGAAGAACAGGAGGCTTACAACCAAGCGAATCATTTGTACACAAAATTTAACCAGTATATAGAACAGCACACGGAGGAAAAGCGAGCTGAAGGAAATCGTGAAAGGGTTGTTCCAATTGGAGGCCATACGCTTCCGCCGCTTCCATACAGCTATGATGCTTTAGAGCCTTATATTGAACGCCGGATTATGGAGCTGCATCATGATAAGCATCATCAAAGCTATGTGGACGGTTTAAATAAAGCGGAACTGGAAATGCAGCAGGCGCGTTGGGATAATAATTATGACCTGATTAAGCATTGGGAACGGGAAGCAGCGTTTAACGGTGCAGGACATTATCTGCACACGATATTTTGGAAGGTGATGAGCCCGGATGGGGGCGGGGAGCCTACTGGAGATTTACTGCATGAAATTGAGCAATCCTTTGGCAGCTATGACCAGTTTAAAGCACATTTTACAGAGGCAGCAAACCATGTAGAAGGGGGCGGCTGGGCTATTTTAGTATGGTCTCCGCGGGCAAGACGTCTGGAGATTCTTCAGGCGGAGAAGCATCAAAACTTAAGTCAATGGGATATTGTGCCCCTTCTCGTCCTTGATGTGTGGGAGCATGCCTATTATCTGCAATATGAGAATGTGAAAGAGGACTACGTAGATAATTGGTGGAATATTGTCAATTGGCCGGAAGTGGAGAACCGATTTAATAAGGCAAAACAATTGAAATGGCAGCCTTTTTAATAGGTTTTATAAAATGTTTAAATTTAAGCAACTGCTAAATTTTCTTATAAAATGAATGTTTTAGCACGCTTCCTGAAGGGAAATCCTCCTGTAGATGGGAAAATGAGGGAGGATAAAAGTTGTATGAAGAAGCATTATATTTTGGCAGTCATGGTATCTTTTTTACTAATATTAGCGGCATGTAATGATACAGATGAAAATGACGCAGAAGACAATGACAGCACACCGGAAACGGATCAAACAGAGGAGACAGAAGAAGGAGAGGTAAATGAGGAAGAAGAGCTTCTGGAAGGGGCCTTAGATGTTTTGTCTGGGATTGATCAGCGTTATGAAGAAGCAACGATTACCATGGAGATGTCCTTAGATGAGGAGTTGGAGAAAGAACTGGGAGGAGAAGAGAATGCTGAAACAGAATCTTCTACTACAATGCATATGTACTCATGGCAAATGAATAATGAAGATGGAACGGTCAGTGAACGTATGGAAATAGAGACAGATGGCGGTCCGGTAGAATATAGTGCCTCTGATGATAGTGAAACGTCCATCAATTATACAGAGGGTGATGATACGGCTTACGAAATTGAAATGTTAGATGTGGAAGCGGATCCAGCAGAAATCCAAATGGAAGAAGAGCAGATTCGCGAGATGATGGATACGCACGACATTACCTATGAAGGTGAGACTGCTGTTAATGAATATGATGCGCATCATTTCGTGTTCACAGATGGGGAAGAAGAAATCGACTATTACTTTGATACAGAAACCTTTGTCATCGTCCAGATGGATATGAGCACAAATGATGGTGAGGTTGCAACAAGTATGGAATTAGAGGATTATGCATTAGACTTTGATTATGATGAAGGTTTTTTCCAGTTAGAGGATGTGTTGGATGACGAAATCGAGGTTGAGCAGGTAGCCCCTGATGAACATATGGAAGAGCAATTGGAAGACGAAGAGACAGAGGATAATGAAGCATAAGATGTATGATTTACTTCTATATATTAACAAGGAAAAAACGGCTTCGCAAAGGAGCCGTTTTTTTGGGTACGAAAATATGTATTTCATTTTCCGGAGCATTTAAGGAATAGTTTGTTCGGTTAAAGTAAAAAGAATAAATTAATGAATAAAATAGAATCGGGAATTAAGCGATGGAACCTATTTCCGTTCTCTTGTGAACTGGTAAAAGATGAAATATTAAGGGAATGAGGCTATCGTAAACTTATTGTTGAGAATTATATCGTTTTTTACTTGATTAAGAATAAAAATGTATTAATTATGCGTGTTTTATTTGGCGCTCAGAAATATAATGATTTTAATAACCATAGAAATTAAAGGCTGATACAAGTCATTTCTTTTCTTGGTATCAGCCTTTTCCAGCATACAGATAGTTCCTGTTCTGCATTTTTTTGTTACACCTCCAAAGCAGCTTGAATATATCTATACAGCGCACTGTCCAATCCATAATGCAAAGCAGGCTGGGGATTTTCAGCGTAAAACTTTTCAGCGCTCTCTATCAGGTTCTTATCTCCGCCTGAAAAAGCATCCAATAATTCTTGCCATTCCTTCGCCAAGCCCTGAACGGATTTATCCTGTGGAGATACGCCTCTTTCATGTTTGTCTTTTAACTCTCCAAGCAGTTCTTTAAAGCGTTCCTCTCCTTGTTTGAATGCTTTATCACTTGTATTGCGATAGTGTTCTCTCATTTTATCAAGCTGTTTATTTGTAAAATAGTCGGAACGATTTAATCGAATCAATTCAAAAAGGGAGGTCAGCTCTTGGAAAGAAATAGTTTTCGTGTTCGCTGCTTCCTGTCTGGTACGTTCTAACTGGTTCAGCAGCTTTTCTTGAACAGCTATTTCAGCTTTAACCCGGTCAATTTGTTGATCCAGTGTATCGAACAGATTCTCGTTGTTTGTTTGGATAATCTCCTTTATTTCCTCCAATGGTAAATGCATTTTTTTCAACACGAGAATTTGCAGCAGCATCTGCATATCCTCGCTGGTGTAGCGCCGATGTCCCGCCTCTGTATAGAGAGAAGGAGAAAATAACCCGATTTGATCATAATACCTTAGTGTACGGATGGAAAGTCCTGTCAGCGCTGCTAATTGTCCGGTTGACCAGTAATCTGGCATGTGCTCACCTCGTTTGTAAAATAGTTTGTATTTCAGAAGGCTGAAATACATAGCTTCTGCCGCAAATATGGCATGTTGTATCAATAGAAGTGTTTGTTTCCACGGCATTTTGCAATTCTTCTGCAGACAGGGAATACAGAAAGCCATAAAACATTTCCTTCGAGCAGGGACAGGAAAATTGGATCGGTTTATGCTCCAAAACTTTAGAATCATGAAAGCGCTGATTCAATGCCTTTTCTATCTCGGCGTCATTCATGTTAAGCAGCAGAGGAGCAAGGTTTTCTGCTTCGAATTGCTCCCGTACAAAATCCAATGCTCCTTCCTCAGCTCCAGGCAAGGCCTGCGCATAGATTCCATAACTTTTAAGAAGACAGCTATTCCTGTCCAATTCAATATTTGTTTGTATCATGGTATCTGTCTGTTCACTTTGTTTAAAATAATAGGCAAAATCATCGTCCATATTTTGATAAGGCATATCTGTAACTCCGGTGAATTGGCTCATTTCCAATCCTTTCATCATTCGTATGGAAGCTTTTGTCCCGATAAGGTTCTGAAGTGACTGGTTTGAATTCTGCTGCCGGGATGCTTTTAAAAGTGCTTGGCTGACGTAGCCGCGTACATTTCCTCCTGCATCTGTATCTGCATATATTTTATGATTCTTGTCCGTTAATGTAATAACCGCGCTGATTCGCTGATTATCCTTCAGCGTTACGGAAAGAAGGCTCATAATGGAAACCGCTTTAGCTAAAGCAAAATAGCAGGTCTTCTCCTTTATTTTACTTAATTCCATGATTTCTTGTAGCATTTTTGTGTTATCCGTAAAATATAAACGGATACTTTTATCTGAAATAAGGGTTTTTATTATTTTATTTGGCATGTGATCTACTCCTTTCTAATAACAGGATAAGACATGACGTGACGTAAGGTTCAAGCTTCATTTGAAAGAGAATAAAAAAGGAAGTCCGGTCTTTTACAATAAAGACAGTTCATCTTAAAATAGAATTAGCAGGGGGAGGAAGCGAAGAAATATTTCAGGTATTTTCACCAGCGTGGTAAATTATTGTGGAGGTGATAAAACAGTTGAAGCTTACACATTATTCTGTGCGGGAAACAGATACACTTTATGCAGTGAAGGCGTGGCTTCCGGAAGATAGGAGTGCTATTACAATCGGTAAACTGGGACAATTCTATTTTCCAAAAGGGTATTATGTATACGCTGGCAGTGCAAAACGGAATATCCGTGCGAGAGTGGACAGGCATCTTCAGATGGATAAAAAGAAGCGCTGGCATATAGATTATTTACGCCCCTATTTACAAATGGAGGCTGTGCAAACATATCCCGGTTCGGAAGGGGAATGCGGGCTTTTTCAGCGGTTGATGCGGGAAAATGCAGGAACAATGCCGGTAAAAGGCTTCGGATCATCGGATTGCCGATGTTTTGCGCATTTGTTTTATTCTAGTGAGGAAATGCCTGATTTTATTGACTTTTAGTGTCAGCGAAATAGTTAGCCATAGAAAAGGCTGCCGCAGTCAATTCTATTTCTGCAGCAGCCTGTCTTTAATGTTCTCTCCGGGCAAAATCCACGAAGCGAAACTTATCTGGACGATGTCTGGATTCGGTATATTGAAATAATGTCGCATCGTCTAGATAGACATAATTTTTAATCACCACGATATTATGAAAACCTTCTAAATCTAATAATTCACGGTCCTCTGCTGTTGGTTCTTCTACAATGATTTCTTTTTTTGCAAAGCTGATAATCAGTCCTAACTCATTTTCAAGATAGTTATAAATAGACGTTTCAGCAATGTCTTTGGAAATGTACGGAACCGTGTTTGTAATTAAATAATCCTTGTCCAAAATAATACGCTGTTCAGAGAAGGAACGGGTCCGGATAATTTCCCAGACTTCCTGGTTATCCTTGAGCTTTAATTGCTTCTGGATAAAATCATTTGCGCTGACTTTGGCACATTGATGAACGGTCGTAATCGGTTTTTCTCCCATTTTATCAGCTAATTCTTTAAAGCTGACTAAACCGGATACAGGAAAGTCGAATTTATTCCGTTCAATCACCGTGGATCCTTTCCCGCGGATTTTTTGAATATACCCGTTTTGAGCAAGCAAATTTAATGCTTTCCGAATCGTTTCCCGTGAGGTTTGATACTGCTCGGCTAATTCATTTTCCGAGGGAAGAAATTCATTTGCTTTGAACGTTTCTTTTTCTATTTTTTGGACCATTTCTTGATAAATAAGGACATATTTATTTCGCATCGCAATTAACTCCAGTTATTTCTTTAGATAGTAAACAACAGACTCATACGGCCGCAGTGAAATCTGATCTGACGCTAAAGATGGAGAATCGGTATAGTTAGACAGGATAATCTCGCTGTCTGTAAATGCACGATGAATCGATTCAGGTAAATCCAGCTCTGCTTCGTTTCCGTAAAAATTGTTTACTACTAATAGTTTTGTATCCTCATTTTCTCTTATATACGCAAAAATTGCAAAGTCCTCTGGTAAAACCAGCTCATATTTTCCGTCTGTTATCACTTGATAGTCTTTTCGAAGCTGAATGAGCTTCTGATAATGGTAAAAAATAGATGTTTTATCAGCCACTGCAGCTTCTGCATTGATTTCTTGATAATTATCAGGAAGGCCAATCCAAGGAGTTCCTTCTGTAAACCCGGCATTGGCTGAGTGGTTCCATTGCATAGGAGTTCGAGAGTTATCACGGGACTTTTGCTGAAGAATTTCAATAATTTCCTGATTGGATAAGCCCTCAGCTTTTTTTATTTTGTACATATTCAGTGATTCGACATCCCGGTATTGGGAAATATCTTCAAAGCCAGGGTTGGTCATGCCGATTTCTTCTCCCTGATAAATATAAGGTGTACCCTGCATCAAGTGAAGACTTGTTGCCAGCATTTTGGCAGATTCCTTATGATAGACTGTATCGTCTCCAAAGCGGGACACGATTCGCGGCTGGTCGTGATTACACCAGAATAGTGCATTCCAGCCGCCGCCTTCTTGCATCCCGGTCTGCCAGTCAGATAACAGCTGCTTGAGATAAAGAAAATCAAATGGTGCTTTTGTCCATTTATCCCCGTTTGGATAATCGACCTTTAAATGATGGAAGTTGAATGTCATATCCAGTTCCTCGCGTTCTGGATTTGTATACTTGATACAATCCTCCATGGAGGTAGAGGACATTTCCCCAACAGTAAGGGTTTTACGTCCTTTAAAAACTTCCTGATTCATTTCATGAAGAAATTCATGTACCCGCGGTCCGTCTGTGTAAAATTTACGTCCGTCTCCAGGTGGTACAATGCCATCATCGTCTGGAAAACGCTGGTCTTTAGAAATTAAGTTGATAACGTCTAAACGAAAGCCATCTACGCCTTTATCCAGCCAAAAATTCATCATTTGATAGACATCATCCCGGACTTTTTCATTTTCCCAATTGAGATCCGCCTGAGTAACATCGAAGAGATGCAGATAATAAGAGCCGGTTGTTTCATCATATTCCCATGTGTTGCCGCCGAATTTGGACTCCCAGTTTGTCGGCAGCTCTCCAGGCTTGCCATCCTTCCAAATATAATAGTTACGATAAGGGTTATCTGTCGATTTTCTGGATTCCTGGAACCATTTATGGCTGGTGGATGTATGGTTTACAACGATATCCATAATTACTTTTAAGCCAAGACGATGTGCTTTTTCCATCATCGTTTCAAAGTCTTCCATGGTTCCAAAGTCTGGTTGGATTGCATAATAATCAGAGATATCGTATCCATTATCTTTTTGTGGAGATAGATAAATAGGGGTAAGCCAAATCACATCAACCCCCAGTTCTTTTAAATAATCGAGTTTTTCTGTAATTCCGTTAATGTCGCCCATTCCGTTGCCTGTCGTATCGTTAAAGCTTTTTGGATAAATTTGATAAACGACGGATTTTTGCCACCATTTTTCTTGCATAATCAACCTCCTAAATGTAACTGAGTTTCAACTGTTTTCTATATGCATGAAGGAGGGAGAGGCTCCCTCCTATTCTTATTTTCCTAAACGCTTATACGCGTCTACACCCATTTTTGTTTTGGATAAAATCACTGTTAAGATGAATGGAATAACAATTGCTGCGACCATTGCGACAGCGAACATCAGCATATGCGGTACCTGGATAGATAAGATTCCTGGTATCCCGCCGACACCAATGGAGTTAGCCATGACACCTGAGCCGACCGAAATCACTGCTGCAACGGCAGATCCTGCCATACCAGCGAAAAGCGGGAACAGGTATCGTAAGTTAACACCGAACAATGCCGGTTCAGTAACTCCGAGATAACAGGAGATTGCTGCCGGGATAGTTACTTGCTGTTCTTTCTTATCTTTTCGGTTAAGATAAATCATTGCGACAACGGCAGAACCTTGGGCAATGTTTGATAAGGCAATCATCGGCCAGAGGTTTGTTCCCCCGAATTCACTCATCAACTGTAAGTCAATGGCATTTGTCATATGGTGCAGTCCAGTAATAACAAGCGGTGCGTAGGCAAATCCAAATACCGCTGCAAATAACCAGCCGACTGCAGAAGTTAATCCGTCATATACAATATTTGAAATCCATGTACCGATTGTCCAGCCGATAGGGCCTAATATCACGTGGGCAATGATTACTGTTGGCAGTAATGCAAAGAAAGGTACAAAAATCATGGATACAACCTGCGGGATAATTTTTCGCAAGCCAATTTCTAAATAGGCTAATACAAAACCTGCTAAAATGGCCGGGATAACTTGGGCTTGATAACCAATCATTTCAATTTGGAAGAAGCCAAAATCCCAAACCGGTATTTCGGATGTTTCAACCACACTATAGGCATTTAAAAGCTGTGGAGAAATTAATGTAAGACCTAAAATAATTCCGAGTACTTGTGTCGTTCCCATCTTTCTGGAGATAGACCAAGTAAGAGCAACAGGGAGAAAATGAAATATCGCTTCAGCAATCAGCCAGAGAAAATCATATAAACCTGCCCAAAATTGGGAGGAATCAGCCAAGGTCAACGTTCCATTATTCAGCATCTCAATATCACCGATGACATTTCGGAAACCTAGAATCAGTCCTCCGACAACCAATGCGGGAATAATCGGCGTGAATATATCTGCTAAATGAGATACTAGCCGCTGCATGATATTCATATTTTGCTTTGCAGCTTCTTTGACATCTTCTTTAGAAGTGTCACCAACCCCAGAAATTTTTGTAAATTCATTATAAAAGGAAGCAACTTCATTTCCGATAATTACTTGGAATTGTCCAGCCTGTGTAAAGGTTCCTTTTACCATATCAATATCTTCTATAGCTTCGACATCTGCTTTTTCCGGGTCATTTAAAACAAACCGCATCCTGGTAGCACAGTGTGTGACCACAGATATGTTTTCACTTCCACCGACTTTTTCCAGCAGCTTCTTTGCATCGCCAGTAAATTTACTCAATGTCTTACCTCCTCTTTGTATCTTGTATATACAAGTGTTATCGCTTACAGTTTAACTTGTATATACAAGTTTGTCAATAAGAAGTTGAAAGATAAATTGTTATCATTTTGTGAATCTTGTATATTGAAGGCAGGATAACAGAGAGGGTAATTAAAATGGATTCAAATAGGAGGGGTACATGATGATGGGGATGGAGGAGGAATATCTGCATGTCGTACGCAAAAGGCTTCAGAGTGTGAAGGAACTTGGCGATAAAACGATCAATCAATTGGCGGGAGAGCACATTCATTGGAGTTTGAATGAAGCATCCAACAGTATTGCTGTGATTGTAAAGCATTTGCATGGAAATATGGTATCAAGATGGACCAATTTTTTAACATCAGACGGTGAGAAGCCAACCAGAGACCGTGACCAGGAATTTGAAGAGACAATATATTCTTTGCAGGAATTAAGAAACACCTGGGATAACGGCTGGAAAGTCCTCTTTCAAGCATTGCATGAAGTAAGCGGTGATGATTTATTAAAGACTATTCTGATTCGGAGTGAAGAACACACAGTAATAGATGCGGTTGAAAGACAGCTGGCTCATTATGCTTATCATGTTGGACAGATTGTATATATAGGTAAACAAGTAAAAGGGGAGGACTGGGAAACACTGAGTATTCCTAGAGGGAAATCGGAAGTGTATTTAGAAGAAATGCGGAGAAAATATAAATAAAAAGCTTTTGGGCGGCTTCTTCTTGCCACCCAAAAGCTTTTTATAGAGGGAACACTATATTTTGAATTACCGGAGTTCCGGCCAATAATCTTTATTCGCAATCAACATATCATCAAGGACTTGTTTAGCTGCTCGCGCAGACGGTACGGTTTGATTTAAGGTAAATGCTTGTAAAGCTTTGTCATAGGAATTCTCAAAAAATGCATCTACAAGCAGCTTTTCTGCTGCAACCTGTGCTTCCATCATTCCTTTATGAAAATCATTGATAGGATGTAAAGCAAGCTGTTCTACACCGGTTGCGCCGATATAGGCAGGGACCTCTACAACCGCATCGTCTCTTAAATTTGGTATCGATCCTTTATTAGGCGTGATAACCATAAAACGTTTCGGTTCATCATTTAATATCGCCACAGCTATATCTACAATATAGTTACCATGTTCACCAAAGTTGAAATGCAGAATATCTTCTGTTTCTCCATTTCTGATTTGTTCTGCCATTTTACGCGTATTTGCTTCACGGCCCTCCATTACCATATTGGCTCTGGTGAAGTTTTTATCTTCATTTTCAACCATAAGATCGGGGAACCAGTAATATTCTAAATAATTATTAGGCAGTGCCTCAGGGAAGTATTTCACCATGGCAGACATCAGTTGATACGTCTTCGCCCAATATCGATCTCCTTCATTAAATTCGGCAACGTCCATATTGACTTGACGCAGCTTGTCAATAATTTCAGGCATAACATCCCGTTTTAACGAGGTATCATAAATTTTGCTATACCAGCCGTAATGATTTAGACCATAGTAAGTTGGTATCCAGTTTTTCCTGTTGTACCCAAAGTTAGATGCAATGGTCTCTTCCAGGGATATGGTCATATCACACACATTTATCATATTGGCATCAGGATATTTTCTCCGTATTGCTTCGGAAATGATAGATTCCGGGTTCGTGTAGTTAAGAATCCAGGCATCTGGAGCATATTGCTGTACATAGCCTACAATCTCCAATATTCCGCCAATCGAGCGTAACCCGTATGCAAAACCGCCCAGTCCGCATGTTTCCTGGCCTACCAGGTCGTATTTTAACGGAATTTTCTCATCTTGTTCTCGCATAGCAAGACCGCCAACACGAATTTGGGAGAAAACAAAGTCCACATTTGTGAATGCTTCTTCCGGGTTTTCTGTTACAACCAGCTTCATATCTTGTCTGTCCTTATCAATTAATAACTGATTGATGATTAACTTCATATCTTCATTTCTTTTTGGATTGATATCATATAACCGCATTTCTGTAATAGGAAATTTACTGCTATTACTTAATAGTGCGGAGACGATACCTGGTGTGTAGGTACTCCCGCCGCCGGCAATGGTTATGATTAAATTATCGTTCATTCTTTATTCCTCCAGTACATGACTAAACTTTTATTCTGTTTCTTTTCCGAGATAATTATCTACATCCTCTTTGAGATTCTGCACAGATAATCCGATGATTACTTGAATGGCATTGCCATTTTTAACGACGCCTGATGCGCCGAGGCTTCTAAAATGCTCATCAGAAGCTATTTTTTCAGGATCCGTGACGAGCACCCTTAACCGGGTAGCGCAATTTGTAACATGCTCAATATTTTCTGGTCCGCCGAGAAGGTCTACATATTCACCAGCCAGATTCTTTTCTGTAGATTCTGCGGTTTTCTTCTCTTTATAGTCTTTTTTTCCATAAAGTTTGACTTCTTCATCAGTACGTCCTGGTGTTTTAATATTTAATTTCAAAATCATAAAACGGAATACAAAGAAGTAGATAAAGAAGAAGACGATACCAATGGCGATTTGGATTAAATAGGTCATCCAGTGATTGCTAAATAAAGGTATCCAGTTCATGGACATGAATTCCAGCAGTCCGCCGCCAAAATTTCCAGTGACACCAAATATATACATCGTTGTAGCCAGAAAAGCATCCAGAACAGCTTTTACAGCAAATAGCAATGGTGCAACAAAAATATACGTGAACTCAAGCGGCTCCGTAATCCCTGCCAATACAGCAGTTATCGTTGCGGGTATTAATAGGCCGGCGACTACTTTTCTTTTTCCTTTTTGCGCTGTTACATAGATAGCTAAAGCAGCAGCTGGTAAACCAAATATATTGGAGTTGCCCTGCATCGCGAATCCGCCTTCTGGGAATAATTCTTTCAAGGAAGCAGTAGATTGAGCGAAATCACCCATATTTGCTGCCCAGTTGGCATAAGTTCCACCGTCAATAATGGCTGGGCCAAACTGAAAAGGTCCGTAAATAAAATGGTGTAACCCTGTCGGAAGCAAAATCTTTTCTAAAAAGATATAGAGCCAGACACCGAAATTCCCCGCGTTAGCCAGAAATCCTTGCAGGGATGCAATCCCCATTTGGATATAAGGCCATAACCAAGCAGTTAAGAAAGCAACAGGCAGCATGGCGAAGAAACCGATAATGACTACAAATGCAGACCCTTGGAAAATACCAAGATAGTCTGGAAGTTTCGTATCATAGTATTTATTGTGCAAATATACCGCAATAGCGGATATAATAATTGCTCCAAGAATACTGGTATCTAATGTTTTAATCCCTGCAATCTCGGCTAAGCCGCTGACACCGCCTGGATCTTGGCTGAAATCAACATTAAAAAAGCCTGGAAAGCTTGTTAACATCGCATTGATGAAATAATTAAAGGTGAGAAAAATGATAATTGTTTCCATTAACGCTCTGCCATTTGCTTTGGCAGCCAATGCTACCGGAATGCCCATTGCAAAAATGAGGGGCATTTGATTAAATACGGTCCAGGCTCCTTCTTCAATAATGAACCAAATCTTAGACCATGCGGTGCCTTCTTCTGCAAGGCTGCCCATGATAAGAGGGTCATTAAAAAGTGTGGAAAAGCCTATGACAATCCCTGAAAATGCGAAAAATAAAACCGGAACAAACATAGCGCTTCCAAACCGTTGGAATTTCTGCATCATTTGTATTTCCCCCTGACCTAAAATAGTAACAGATAAAAGTCGTTACTTTTTCTGTTCCAAGTAATCTAAATATGATCGAAACAGCGCCTCAACCATAACGAAAAAAGTAGAAAATGTTGTAATTTCTAAAGCGAGATGGCTTTTTTGCGGGTGAGCAAACGCATACATTCTTAAATCAGTTAACTGAGCAAGCTTGTTATTCTTTAAATCCGTAATTGACATCAATGGAATCTTTTTAGCAGCAATTCGCTGTGCAAAAGGAAGCATGGAAGGCGTATTGCCTGAAAGTGAAATAATAATAATTAAATCGTTTTCAGTTAAATCGTCCATTAATACATAAAAATCCATTTCGTCATCAATCACATGGACATATTTATTGAGTACCCAAAAATACCTTTTCAGTTCATTTGCACACAATTTTTGTTCTGTTCCTGTTCCGTATACAAATAAACGCTCGGATGATTCAATGGCTTCACATATTTCTTCAAAGTCCCAATGCTGCAGCTGCTCAATATTCATTTGTATATCAGTGATGAGACTTTTTTTATACGATTTTTCCGGTGTCTCCTTTTTCTCCTGCCATTTTATTGCATATTTCATTTCACTGAAGCCCGCGAATCCAATTTTCTTAATAAATCTGGATATCGTTGATTTTGACGAATGACACGCATCTGCTAATTCCCTGATGGTCATCTTCTCCACAGCTTCACGATGCTTCAAAATATAGGAGGCTATCGACTTATCTGTGGCATTAAACGTTTCGTAATATTGATTTACTGCTTCTTCTATTAAATCCATCTTTATCACTCCTGTAAGTCTTCCTTTACAAGGAGTATAATTTACAAATCTGTATAAAAGCAATCACCTCACTATCCATAAATTTTTTCCTGCCGGCGATAGAAGGGGTTTTATATGATTTTAATTTTAAATGCTGTTTTCAAGAACAACAATAGATGGAAGCGATTATGGATGCTTTTACTCATGCTGACACATGCGTTCATTTTCCGGGACATGTCCCAATGAAAAAAGCATTTATATGAAGCTGTGATTTTAGGAAGGATGAGAAATACTTTTTTAGAGCAGCTGTTTGAAAAGATTATGGTGGAGAGAACAGACTGCAGCTTTTTTGAAGGAAATAAAAAGAAGCTCCAGGAGGTTATCTCCACAGAGAGCTTCATTATATTCCGAGTAATATTTTGTTTATATTAGATATCTTCTATAAAATGTTCAGCGTACATATTCCAATATTTTTTAAATACGCGATTTTTCTTATCATCCAAATTAAGCTGATACATCCGGAAAGTAACGAGAATATCCTTTGGCTGCCATTGTTCTTGATAGGAATATTGATAAGTCATCCCGAGCTTCTGCATAACTCTCCCGCTGGCTATGTTATGGATATCATGCGCCGCTGTAATATACTTGATTCCCATACGTTTCATCTCTGAAATGACAGCAAGACCAGCTTCTGTCACAATGCCATTTCCCCAGAGTTCTTTTTTTAATGCATAGCCAAAATCATGCCCTTCTTCCAAATTGACAGTTACATAACCAATCGACTGATTATCTTCTTTTAAACAAATCGCAAAATAGTAGCCTGAATTATTTTCATACAAAGGGTGGATTCTGTCAGTATAATAGTTTTCCGCTTCTTGTTTATTTCGTAGAGGAAAAAGGGGTAAATATTGATTTACTTCCTCATCGCTGAGTATGTCATAAATTGCTTGAATATCCTTGTCAGATGAAGTGAATTGCCGTAAAACCAATCGTTCCGTTTGAATCTCCAAGATAAACTCACTCCTTTAAGGGTGTTCTTTATTCGCACGAAAGGTTATGAGAGAAGGTTCATTTTCCTGACCATAACCAATATCATAATCAATGAAGCTGAATCCGATATGTTTTAATAATCCTTCTAATTCCTTCAATCCATACCAGTAAAGAATGAAATGGGAGATTTCGGTTTTCTCTACAGCACCTTTATGCAGCAGCTCATATTTATGTATATAGGAAACTTTTTGCTCCAGCCAGTCGATGTTTTTACTTGTGCTTGTAAATAATATCCCTGAATCTTCTGTTATAGGATAATTGCTTATTTCCATATCACCCGTTTGAAAGTCGGTTGGCAATAAGGTATCAAAAATAAATTGTCCGTCTTCCTCCAGATGATGATAGATTCTTTGAAGGAAGGTATCGATTTGGTTTCTGGAAAGCAGACAAAAACTCCCTGAAGGCATAATGATGGTGCTATACTTCTGTTTTAAATCAAGCTGTATCAAATCTTGATTAAATAAATTGGTGTTCACTTGATATTTTTGCATATTGGTTTTGCACTGCGTCAGCATCTCTGGTGAGATATCTACGCCGTCTATAGCGATTCCTTCTTTTAAAAGGGGGATTAGCATTCTGCCTGTACCAACACCGGCCTCCAGTACCGAACCCTGTCTATTTTTTACTTTCTCAAGATAATATTCCATGTCGCCGTTCAATGAATGTCCAACTGGTTTGGTAACTTCATATAATTTTGTACTTAGTTCCCCGTACTCTTTGAACATATCTATCCCTCGATTCTGTCATATTCTTATTTCAAACTGCAGCATTCGTGAAGCATATATTACCATTCTATAATAAAATGAAGGAATAATCTAAAAACGGATAAAAAGGCAGAAGTATTGCTAATAATGTTATTCGAAAAAAGCTTGCCCTATATAATAAAGGCAAGCCATTCTGTATTAAGACGCGCTTTCAACCGCTATTTGCAATGCATCTATTGGATTGTCGGTGCTCTCATCAATTTCATAAATGGTGCTTCCTTGCTGCCAGCGGATAACGGTTCCGGGATGTTCGTCAAAATCGTCAATTTCAATTACTCCACGCTCATCAGGCGCAGGAAGATAATTGGTTTCCAAATAATCTACGACAGTCCGGGCAAGTTCTTCGCCGTCTTCGTATTTTCCGGTTGCAAATTCAGGATCAGTTGGAGCATTTACCCGAATCAACCATTTCCCTTCATTCCATGAAACATAGTTATGGCCGGCAGCTCCTTCTGCAAGAGCTTCGACGCCATGACCAAGATCTATATTTGTCTGTTCTACTTCTTCATAGTTTTCAATTGCGTTAACTGCTTCCTGTTCACTGGAATAATCGGTTTCTTTTATATTATTTTTAGAAGCTTCTTTGCTGTCTGTGTTTACTTCCGCATTAACTGTATCTGTGTTATTTGCATCAGCGGATTCTGTCTCTTGTTCTTCGTTAGCGTTATCTTCTGATTTCGCAGCTTCACCTTCCTGCGTATTTTCTGTGGATTCTGCGTCATTGTCTTTCATACTATCCGTCTCAGAAACAGTTTCTTCATCCGATTCCTGCTGTGAGGTGTCTGTTTCTGCCTGTGAAGCGCCCTGACATGCCCCCAGGATAAGTAAGAGTGTCATGCCTGGTGCTGCAAAATATGATTTTTTCAGTCTCATGCTGTATCACTCCTTCTAATGTATATATTTCCCTTATTTTTTTAAAATGAATCCTGAAGTTCAAGATTGCTTTTGACAAATAGACAAATAGTAAAACGTTACGTTGAAAAAGTGATATACTGGCTGTAGCTTTCTTTTTAAGGAGGAATCGACATGGAAGCATTCTTTGATAATGCTTACTCTAGACTAGGCACTTTTCTGGTCTGAGAGGTCTGAATATAGTAAGCTGGAATAAATAATGAATGATCTCTTTAGGCCGTAAGTTTTAACAAATAGCCTAATATAATGGAGTGAGTTCAAATGGAAAAACAAATAATTGAGCCGTTTTTAACAGTAGCGAATTATCGTTTTATAGAGCAGCAGGCAGATAAAATTTTACGAGCCTTAACCACAACAAAGGATAAAAATGTCATTCTGGCAGTACGCGGAATTGTAAAAGCTGATGTCATAGATTCCTTTACATGGTCTGAAGAAGAAGAAAAAGTAATCCAACCGTTGATAGATATAAAAGACCGAGCAGAGAGAGAAGCCTTTTTAGAACAGCTAACATCCTATATTGTTCCATTTAAAGCAGTAGAAGCAAGTAAATTAAAAAGCTTATTTAAAAAGGAGAAAAAGTTGAAGCTTCCAATCCTTGAGGAGATGGATTTTCAGCAAATTTCTTATTTAGCCTGGGATGATCCCGGGAAATTACGCAGATATATGGTGATAGAGCAAGATAGTGGGTTTAAAGCACTTAAGGGTACTTTTACACACCCTTCAACGAAAGGAATTTGTGCTCTTTGCAATCAGCACTCAGATGTTGTCCGTTTAACCACTTCCGTAAAAGGAGAGGTTCCCGGAACATTTACCAAACACTATAATTATATCTGCGCTGACAGTCAATTATGCAATCAGCAAGTAACGGATATAGAGAAGGTAAGAACATTCTTTGACAGAGTCACTAAGTAACTTTTATGTAAGCAATTTAAAAGCAGACAGATAAAGAAGGTGCGTACTTTCTTTATCTGTCTTTTTTAGAATGAAAACGCTAAAGAAAAGCTGCTCCAGATCCTGTAACAGATCTAGAACGGCTTCAATTCGATTAATCACTTTTCAGAAGGGAATACATTTGAATATCAACAAAACCTTTATTTACCTTTTCATACTGCCGTAATGTTCCTTCAAAGCTGAATCCCAGTTTTTTCAGGACTTTCACCGAATTCACATTTGCAGGCTCCACTTTCGCTTCGATCCGATTTATTCCCAAATTCTCAAAAGCTTCATGGATCAGTACCTGGATTGATTCAGGAGCATATCCATTTCCCCAATGCGCTTTCGCAATATCATAGCCAATCTCAACCCGGGCATTTTCAAGGTTGATAGCATTGAAGCCGCAGCTGCCGATAATTTCCTGTGATTTCAAGTCAATCACACTGTAGCGGATGGCTTGATTGGTTTCAGCTAATTCATTCAACGTGTTAATCATTTCTATGGCCTGCGATTCATGTGTGAAAGCAGAGATATTCATAAATGCTGCTACTGCCGGGTCAGACCAAATATGAAATAGAGCATTGGCGTCAGATGTCTGCATTTTTCTCAAGACTAATCTTTTTGTGAATAGTTCTTCTTTCAATACTTTTACCTCCAATAATCATTTAAATCTATTGTAAAAAGTATTGCTATCTGCGCATCATTCATCCCCTTTAAGGTTTTCTGGTTCATTTACTTTTTCTTTTTCGGTTTTTCATCCAAAATCGATTTTAATTCTTCAATTTCTTCTTCAGACAAAGAATCTTCTTCAATAAACTGTACAAGCATGGATTTTACCGTGCCACCATAGATTCGCTTGATAAAGGATTCCGCTTCGGCACGCTGGCACTCATCCTGTGAATAAAGGGGGTAAAAGGTGTAGACCCGCAGTTCTTTATTTACACCGGCAACGCCTTTCTGCACTAACCGATCTAGCAATGTGCGTACGGTTTTCGCCTTCCAATCTTTTTGCCCCTGCAGGGAAGTAATCACATCATTTGCTGTTTGCGGTGATTTTTCCCACAGGGTATTCATAACTTCCCATTCTGCTTCAGAAATATTTGGTACCTTCTCCGTCATGTTTCTCACCCCGGTTTTATTCCTCATAAATTTGTTTATCTTTTAAAATCGCTAAGGTTATTTCTGTTGCTATACTTCCAGAGGCGTTATCCTCGTCCTGTATATTTGTTGCGAAGAAATACGTGTTTGTTTCTGTTTCAACAAATCCAACAAACCAGCCATTGATATCCTTGCCGTTTACATTACCTGTTCCCGTTTTTCCATAGAGAGAAGCGCCGTCCTTTTGCCCCATTTGCAGGGCATCTTTGACAGCTTGGATATGTTCTTCCTGAAAGTCAAAGCGATTGGTATAGAATGCCTGCAACAGCTCTACCTGCTCCACTGGTGAAATTTTCAAAGTAGATTCCAGCCAGTATGGATTCGTTCTGTCAGAAATATCCTGGTTTCCGTAATGAATGCGGCTGAGATAGGATTGAATGCTGTCTGTTCCTAATTCTTGGTCAATCTCTTGGAAATACCAATTGACAGAACGGTTTAAAGCGGTCTCCAGATTTTGGTCTTGATTCCATTGGTCATAAGGCTGTTCCGAGCCATCCCATTCGATGGTGCTTTGTTCGGTTGTGATGATGTTTTCCTCTAATCCGAATAAAGCACTATAGATTTTATAGGTAGAATCAGGAGAAACCCGCAGTGTGCTCTGATCTTCATTATAGATATGATACGCATCCTCCTGCATATCGTACAGAACAAAACTGCCCTCGTAATTTTGGAAATAAGAACTCAGGTCTTCCTCGTTTGTCTGTTCAGACTTAAAGGAAGTATAACGATTATTGTCATTTGCCATTACGGAAGCAAACGGAATCTGCGTAATTACAAACAATCCAACCAGAAAAAAGATTCCCATGCTTTTGGTACGCTGTAATTTAGAGTCTGCTTGAAAGGAAGCAATCTCTACAATCCGTTTCTTTATCTGTTTTTTAGAGCCATTTAATTGATTTGCCAGCTTATTGTACGGAGGGCTGGAAGATTTATCAATAAAATGAATGATGGTATTTCCGTATTTTTTATGGTTCTTATCATCTAAAGACAACAGTACTGCGTAATCACAAGCAATCTCCCGGTCGAGACGCATTTCTTTAAATGCAATCCAAATCAACGGATTAAACCAGTAGATGATTTGAAAGAAAACCATCAGATAATTTGTAGGGATATCCTTGTATTTATAATGGTTTAATTCATGTAGGAAAATATGCTTGATATCATCCTCAGATAACCATTCTTCAAAATTCGCCGGCAGCACAACAAAGGTTTTACGCAATCCAAATGTCAACGGGGAATGTACTTCATCGGAAACTCCTAATGAAATATTTTTTGAGATATTTAATTGCTGCTTCGCTCGTTTGAAAAGATCAAGAATAGCTTTATTTTCCACCCGGGAAATAGATTTTCTTATTCCTTTTAGTTTCAACCATGCATGTATGGAAAGCCCGGTAAATACGAGAGCACCTGCAATCCAGATCCCGCCGGCAATTCCATTGAATAGATCCGTATTTGTCTGCGTTACAGTTACAGAAAAGTCCTGCATCCAATTTGTATTGGTCCCTCCGGCTTCGGGCGCTCCAGTGTTTATTGAAGCGGTGCTTTCTTCACTGGACGGGTTCGTAAATGCATTGAACAGATTGCCGGCAGGAAGAAAGTGCGCAGGGATAAATGGAATGACTAAAGCAGCAAGCAATAAATACCATAGGTTATATTGCCATTTGGCAGATAGTTGTTTCTGAAATAGCTTTTTCATAAGCAAGATAAATCCGACTGTAATGGAAGAAATGATGAAACCTGTAAGAAGCGTTGTTATAAACATGCTATTTGTCTCCATTCTTCATTTGCGGTAATGATATAGGAACAATTTACCGAAATTTATTTTAGCAGTAAAAAGAGTATATCCATATTTCTTTCTGCATAAGAGCAGCCAGAATTACATTTGTAATACATTAAATTTTAGCACGCAAAGCTAAAGTTATCAAACGTTGAATAAGAAAGGGAAAATAAGGAATTGACATATTAAGACTACGTGTGTAGTATTGTATTACAGTTGTAGTCATAAATAATTTTTAGGAGGAATTTAAACGATGTATATTCAAGATATTTTTAATAAAAAAATGCTAATCATAATGTTATTGATTGCTGTGATAGGGTTAGCAGGCTGTTCCAATGAAGCGGAAAACAGTGATAAGAATCCTGAAGCTGCGGAGCAGGAACTTCAAAGTGAAGAAGTTTTTAAAGAGCTGGAGGAGGAATTTGATGCAAGACTTGGCGTATATGCGATAGACACGGAAACGAACCAGACTGTTGCTTATCACTCTGATGAAAGGTTTGCTTATGCTTCCACTTTTAAAGTCTTAGCCGCAGCTGCCATTTTACAAACTGCATCAATGGATGACTTAGAGAAAATCATTACGTATACGGAAGAGGATTTAGTAACTTATTCTCCTGTGACAGAGAATCATGTAGATGACGGAATGAAACTAAAAGAAATCATGGAGGCGGCTATTCGCTACAGTGATAATACAGCTGGAAATCTGTTATTGGCAGAGCTGGGAGGACCGGATGGACTGGAAGAAAGACTGAGAGAAATTGATGATGAAACAATTGAAGCAGACCGGATGGAGCCGGAACTAAATGAAGCAGCGCCGGGAGATACCAAAGATACGAGCACGCCCAAAGCACTAGCTGAAAGCTTGCAGACATATGTGCTGAGTGATTTACTTCCTGAGGAGAAGCGGGATTTGTTAATTGATTGGATGACAGGAAATGAAGCCGGAGATACATTGATTCGAGCTGGCGTACCCGAAGACTGGGAAGTTATCGATAAGAGTGGAGCAGGGGGCTATGGTACAAGAAATGATATTGCTGTCGTATGGCCGCCTGACCGTCAAGTACCGATTGTTATCTCCATTTTGTCCAGTCGTGATACGGAAGACGCAGATTTCGATGATGCAGTCATTGCAAAAGCAGCACGAGGTGTTATCGAGCAGATGCAGAATAAAGAATAGGAAGGTGGAAGAATGAAAGGTTATCGAATGATTCTCCTCCTGCTGGTGATGATGCTTTTGATAATCGTTGGATGCTCCAAGAAAGAGGAGCCGTCGGAGGTACTGGATGATTATCTTTCCAACTGGGAGAATAAAGATTTTTCTGCTATGTACGAACAGCTTTCTGACGAAGTAAAAAATAAAGTAACAGAAGAAGCGTTTATCGAACGCTATGAAAATATATATGATGGGATAGAGGCAGAGAATGTACAAGTGACATCGCAGGTAGATTCCAAGGAGCAGTTAGAGTCTGATGGAGGTGTTATGACTCTTCCATATAAGGTAGAAATGAACACCGCTGCTGGCCCAATTGAATACAGGCACCAGCTGACATTAGAACAGGGAGATGAGGGAGCGTGGCTGGTTAAATGGAATACCTCACAGATTTTTCCGCAGTTAAGTACAGGAGATAAAGTAAAGGTCAACACGTTAGAGGCGGAAAGAGGAGAGCTGCAGGATAAGAATGGAACTGGACTCGCCGTTAACGAAGATGCGAATGTTATAGGGGTTATCCCGGGCATGCTGGAAGAAGGAACCCAAACAAAAGAGAAGCTGGCGGAGCTCTTGGATATTTCGGTGGAAGAAATAGATCAGGCGCTGGACGCATCCTGGGTAACACCGGAAGTGTTCGTACCAATAAAAACCTTGCCAATGGAAGAAGACGATATAGAAGCCTATGAGGAACTTCCAGGAGTAAGCTCCCGCGTGGAAACCGTCCGTACTTACCCGCTGGGAGCTGCTGCAGCTCACTTAACAGGCTATGTCCGGGAAATATCGGCAGAGCAGCTGGGGGAGCTCGATGGTTATGTTGCTGGCGATGTAATTGGAAACGCAGGGTTGGAAAAGGTATTTGAAGATAAATTACGGGGAGAAAACGGCGCCCATATTTATATCAGCAATGCAGATGGAGAAGTAAAAGAAACGCTTGCCCAAAAAGAGCCTGTCGATGGAGAGGATATACAATTAACCATTGATGCCGCCCTGCAGCAAGAAATATATAATCAGTTTGACGGGGATGCAGGTACTTCTGTTGCGCTCGATCCAGATTCAGGAAACGTATTATCACTCGTCAGCGCGCCTGCCTATAATCCCAATGCTTTTGTACGAGGATTATCTGATGAACAATGGGGAAAATGGAGTGAAGATCCGGATGAACCATTCTTGAATCGCTTTATTAGCCGTTATGCGCCAGGGTCCGTATTTAAAACAATAACTGCATCGATTGGATTGGAAACGGGTGTTACCAATCCGGAAAAGGTCAGACAGATTGACGGGCTTCATTGGACCAAGGATGATTCGTGGGGTGATTATTATGTTACCCGTGTTCATGATAAAGCAGATGTTAATCTGCGAGATGCTTTTGTTCATTCTGATAATATTTATTTTGCACAGGAAGCTTTAGAGATGGGGAAAGACAGCTTTTTAGAAGAGGCAGCTGCTTTTGGGTTTGGAGAAGAAATCCCATTCCCATTCGCTATCCCAGCTTCCAATCTGACGAATAATGGAGAAATCGATCATGAAGTACAGCTTGCTGATACGGCTTATGGACAGGGGCAGGTAATGATGAGCCCGCTGCATCTTGCGTTAACGTATACGCCCTATCTTAATGAAGGGAACATGCTGTATCCTTCTCTGATTGAAGCGGATGAACCTGAGGTTTGGAAGGAAAACCTTATCAGCGAAGAAACCGCTGATTTGGTAAAAGAGAATTTGATTCAGGTCGTCGAAAGCCCGGAAGGTACTGCACATAGCACGTATATACCTGAAGCGGTAATTGGCGGGAAATCTGGAACAGCAGAGATAAAAGGAAGCAAGGAAGATGATAATGGAAACGAAAATGGCTGGTTTGTCGGATTTGAAGAGGACGATTCTGACATATTATTGGTAATGATGGTGGAAGATGTGAAGGACCGCGGCGGCAGCGGTTATGTGATATCCAAGGCGAGAAGTATTTTTGAATATATGCAATAAAGAATAAAAATGAGCATTCACCTGAATCCGAAAATGAGGATTCAGGTGAATAGGCTTTAGATAGGTTTTTTATTCCCCGCCTTCAAAAATGTCTTCCACCTTGTCATCATCTGATCCGCCTTCGTTATCATTTTCCTCTGTATCTTCTGATTCCGCTCCATCTTCATTGTCATTTTCTTCTTGTGTTGGTTCTTGATTATCCGGTTCTTCATTTTCATCGCCCTGACATGCTCCAAGAAGAAGCATCAATGAAACTCCAAAGGCTGCAAGGTAAGATTTCTTCAATTGCATGATGTATTATCACTCCTTCTAATGTATGCTCTTACCCGATTTTAACAAAGAAAATCAGAAAAATTGATTTTGTTAATAAATTGTAAAGGGCTTTAGATACAACATGTCATGCTTCATTCCAAATATAGACAAAAACCTTCACATAGTTTTATTTCTCCGTCAACTTCTTCACAAAAGTAACCGTATTTGTATAACTCAAGGACGCTTACCCCAAGGCTCGACCGTTCCAATAACTTTTACTTCCCTATCGTGAACAACTGCATCAATAACTCCATTGCTGATTTCCTGATGTGTTAGCCATCTGGAGTCTTCTTTCTCTAAAATAAATCCAAGCTGAATTTGTCTGTACTGGCAGCCTGGGTATTTCTTTACAGCAGCATCTTTTATTTGATTTAAACTGGAGCTGCTCCCTAAGATGTGATAGAGTTTCCAAGCTGGAATTTCCTGTGCAACTTCATGACAGATAATATCTAACGCATGGTGCGCATCCGAATGAATCCATGCAATAACTAAATCGATTGGACCGTTCTGAAGGATGGCTGCTTTAATCCTTTCTTTCAGCCCCGTACTATCTTTGTAGTCAACAAATAACGGGGTAATAGAAGAAGCCGCATCCGTCTTGTTAAGTACTCTATCCATTTTAGTCTGATTGCGTGCGATAATGGAGACTTTGTCTGAATGATCAGCAAGCCATAAAGAAGCAGCGGATAACATTCCTGTTCCGCCGATAACCAAGGTGTGGGCAGGGAGGTCTTCCATTTTATTATGGATGATTTCCAGCCATGGATGCTTCCCGTTAAATTGCTGACGTAATGAATAATAAAGCCACTGTATTTCACTCTTTTTCAGAACAGGAAACAGCCGCTCTAAATCCCAATAATCTTTTTCCCTTATAACAGAGCTGCCACCCTTATATAACAATTGTATTTCCGGCTTTATGTAGGGGATGCCGTCGTCTGTGAGTGCTCCAATCCTGCTGATAGACCGTTTGATCTGGTTATCTCTTTTGTAAATCCATTCGTCATTCTCTGAATCTATTAGCATGATTTCGAATAACCAGGCTGTTCCCTGCTTCTTTCTGACCCAAAGACTGCCTGATGCTCAGCTTGGACTCTCGGGCTCTGTCAGCATGGTCAACACGCCGTTATCCGCAATAAATAATTCATAGCTTTCTCCTAAATGCTTTTTGAGTGCAGGCAAATCTTCGTTTCTAATCAAAATATCCATATCGTCATGCTCTCTTGTCTGCTGTCCATAATGCAAATCAAGCGCCCAGCCTCCAGCAATCCACCATGTAATAGGGATATTTTTCATCAGGTTGTTTATTTTTTTAACTGTTAAAGCTTCCCAAGGATGGTGCTGCAAAAAAACTCTCCTCTCCATATATTTTCTAGTAGGGCCTTTTATGTTTATTGTAAAAGCGTTTGCGCGAATCAGCAATGAAACCTATTCATTTTTCCTGCTAAATAAATTGTTATTTTCTGAAATTAATATTTGTGTTACATTAAAGTGGGGGAGTGGTAAAAAATGGACTTCGAAACGGAAGAAGTATCCACAAAAGAAGCATTTCAAAAGGAAAAAAAGAAATTGCTTCCATCAAGTATACGATTTTTTTGTGTGTTCTTATTTGCTTCCTTGTTGATGATGGTTATACGAAGTAATTATGCTAATGTAATTGATTATATTGGGCCACCGGTGATTGGCTTTTTTATATATTATTTTGTACAGTACGCTGAGGTAAAGAGAGCTTGCGGTAAAACAAGAAATAATTTTAGAAAAAGAAAATAAAGAAAGTTCAGAATGTATTTTATAAAAACGTTGACTTTGTATGCGCTTTCGTGTTATTTTAATTTTACGTAAACGTTTACTAAGGAAAATGGAACTGGAGGTAGATTATGAGCCAGGAAAACCTAATTGAACAAGAACCTGTTCATGAATCCAATATTAGGCGCCTTCCTTTTAAAGATTTAATGAAGAGAATTGGCCCGGGTATAATATTGGCTGGGATTGTTATTGGACCTGGAGCGATTACAACAGCTTCTATGGTAGGGGCGATGTATGGATACTCGTTACTTTGGATTATGATACCGATTGCTTTTATGGGTATATCTTTCTTATTAACAACATATAGAGTAGCTCTTTTGACTGGCATGCCAGCGTTACATGCGATTAGACATTATTTTGGCCCTTTAGCTGCTCAGATTGTTGGAATAACAACTTTTTTATCTTGTGTATTTTTTACTATAGGAAATATTTCTGGTACAGGTGCAGGTATGAATCTGCTATTCGGGATAGACTGGAAAATAGGTGCGTTAATTATGTTGGCCTTCCTAGTGTATTGTTATTTTTCTGAAGGTGTATATTCGAAAGTGGAAAAGATATCAATGTTGTGTGTTATTGGGTTAATATTGGCTTTTTACGCCACAATATTTCAAACTGGAGGACCAAATTTAGGTGAATTAGCGTACGGAATAAGCCATTGGACTTTTCCGGTTGGAAGTTTAGCTTTAGTATTAGGTTTTATTAGTACAAATGCTTCTATTACAACTGCGTTATATGGTACTTATTTAAGCAAAGAGAAAAAGTGGAAAAAAGCTGATTTATTTAATGGCGGTATGCTGGCTGATTCGATAGCGCATATAGCGGGAGTAATATTAGTGAGCGGCGCAATAGTTCTAGTGGGCGCTATTGTGTTATTTCCTAATCAAGTAATAATAAGCTCTCCTACGCAGCTAGCGGATATGCTAGTTCCTTTTATGGGAAGAGCTGCAAGTATAGTTATGGGACTTGCCCTAGTTGCTTGTGCGTTTTCATCACTTCTGGGAAACACACACAGATCAATTGTATTATTAAATGCAGGTTTTAATAAACCGACTGGCTTAGAAGAAAAAAGTGTCCGTTGGGGGTCTCTTGTTGTCTTGGTTATTTCTGCGGTAGTTAGTTTCAGTTATGGAGGGTCACCAATACAATTGATATATGTGGCAAATATAGCTACGGCTGTTGCTGCGCCGTTTGGAGGCCTTTTTATGTGTTTGCTTTTATATAACAAAGAAGTAAATAAAGGCTTGAAAAAACCAAAATTATTGCAAGTATGTATGACCATAAGTTATTTATTTTCTTTAATATTAATTACTTTTGTAATTATAGATGTAATTTATAAAATGTTCAGTTAATAAACGAAAGGATTTATATAAGGTCATTATTTATTATTGACAATATAATGAAACCGTTTTACCATTGTTACGTAAACGTTTACGTTTAAAAACAGGAGGAGATTATAATGAAAAATAAAGAAAAATGGAGTGGAGTATTTCCTGCAGTATTAATTCCTTTTAAGGATGATTATTCAATTGACGAACCAGAATTTCGTAAATTAGTTAGATGGGTGGCAAGTCATGAAGGTGTAAATGGAATAGTGGTTAATGGGCATACGGGCGAAATCATGACTTTATTACCGGAAGAGCGTGCAGAAGCAGTAAGGATAGCAGCAGATGAATTACAAGGGCGTATTCCAGTAATCTCTGGTGTTTCTGCAGAAGGGTCAATTGAAGCCATTCAACATAGTCAGGCAGTTGAGCAAGCTGGTGGGGAAGGAATTTTATTAATGCCTCCACATTCATGGTTACGCTTTGGAATGCAGCCGGATTCACCTGTTGAATTTTTTAAAGATGTAGCTGAATCGGTCAATATTGGAATTGTAGTCCATCAATATCCTACATGGACTAAACCATCATATACGACGAGTCAATTATTGGAAATGGCGAAAATACCTAATGTGGTCTCCTTTAAAATCGGTCAACGTGATATGGCACAATATGAAGTAGACGTAAGAGCGCTTAAGGAGCATGCGCCAGATGTTTCACTGTTAACATGCCACGATGAATATTTGTTACCGACACTTGTACAAGGTATTGACGGTGCATTAGTAGGATTTGGTTGCTTTGTTCCAGATTTGATTGCAGAACTGGTCAAACAAGTTAAGAATCAAAATTTAGCAGAAGCTAATCAAGTATATGATCGTATTTACGAATTAAAACAGGCAATCTATAAGATGGATGAACCTTCATCTACCTCACATTTAAGAATGAAAGAAGCAATGTATCAACGTGGTTTAATCAGCAGTTCTCTAGCTCGTCGTCCAGTATTACCATTAACTGAGGAAGAAAAACAAGAAATATCTGATGGACTTAAAAAAGTAGGGCTATCTGTAGAAGTATAAGTATTATTAATTAAAAATGTTTTATGATAAATAAAAAGCTAGTATGTTCCTGGAAAAAGAACATATTAGCTTTTACATATATCCCTATTCTATGAATTGGTGTAAGAATGTTTTATAATAAAAAAAACAATCATTAAATGGGGGATAAGATAGTGACTGTCAGTATGAAAGATGTTGCATTAAAGGCAGGAGTTTCAATTGCCTCGGTTTCACGAGTCATAAGTGGAAAACCAGGTGTAGGCAAAGAAACTGAAAAAAAAATACGCGAAGTCATGGATGAACTAGATTACCGTCCTAATATGGGTGCTCGTGGGTTAGTTATGAAATCGACCGGAAATATTGCTATAGTAATACCCAGAGGTACATTTACTTTAAATAACCCTTTTTTTTCTACTGTACTAGAAGGTATTGCGAAAGGTTTAGATAAAACAGATTACAATATGGTGATGTCTTTTACTTCCCTGCAGCAAAAAAGGTTGCTGGAAACTCAATCAGTTGATGGAGTAATATTATTTGCTCCGAGATACAAAGAGTTGAAATTAGAATGGTTAGAAAGTATCGGATTGCCGATTGTAGTAATCGGTAGTTATTTAGAAGATTCGCCATTCCCTTGTGTACGGCCAAATGACGAGATGGGGACCAAAAAAGCGGTAGAAGAACTCTACAAATTAGGACACAGAAATATTGGCTTTATAAATGGGCCTATAGACTCTATGCATAGTGTGAAATGCTTGAGAGGGTATAAAAATACAATAGAGTCATTAAATATGGAATACACTAAAAATAATGTGTTTGAAGTGGGTGAATTTGAAATACAAGCAAGAAATCAGGATTTAGAAAAATTTTTAATTGAAAATTCAAGAATAACTGGATTTGTTTGTTCATCTGATTATTTAGCAATTGGTTTAATTAAAGCTGCCGGAAAAGTTGGTTTAAAGATACCTGAAGATTTATCTGTTGTTGGATTAGATGATGTGCCATTATCAAGCCATATTACTCCTGCGCTATCGACCGTGCATGTTGATTTGATTGGAATAGGAAAAAGAGCTTCAGCAATTTTAATTAATTTGTTAAAGGGTAAACAAATTCGCAAAAAAGAGATAGTTTTTGAAATGGATTTTATTTCAAGAGACACAACTGGAATTGTGAAGGATTAGTTTGAATATAATAATTAATTAAGAACGAACAGAATTTTCCCGGTGCTATTGTCATTTTACAAAAAACCTTTTTGTAAAATGACATGCTTAGCTCTATAAAAGAAGGTGTATGAAGATGACCGTTATAATAGAACGAGCAAATAACCTTGAATTATTAGCTGATTTTCTTGCGGATATGAATCATCAAAAGGCCAATCATATTGGTTTCTGCGGAACAGATAAAGCGGATATTTTACAAGCGCTTAAAGAGGACTTCGTGGATGGGAAGGGAGAGGTTTCCTTTCTAATAGCGAAACGCAATACTGGAGAAATGATGGCTGCCTGCGGATTGGATATAGAGAATAACGAAGCAGAAGTCTGGGGCCCGTTTAATAAGACAGAAAGAATGGAATGGGATGTTCAGCTTTGGCAGCGGTTAATCGATCGATATCCATCTGTTCAGTATTTTTCCTTCTTTATTAACGAAGAAAATAGAAAGCAGCAGGCGTTTATGAAACAGATTGGAGCAAAACAAGGAAGGAAACACTTAAATTTAGTTATTTATCGGAACCGTTTTGAAAACGCTGATGAACGAAAATGCCGTTTCTTTACTGAGCCTGATTTTCCAGCATTCCGGCAGCTGCATGACAGCATTTTTCCAAATACATATTATGACGCAGAAACAATCCGGAGCAGGTTAAACAAGAATAATGTACTGAAGGTTTTGAAGGATGACAATGGAGATTTCGTTGGTTATGCTTATTTTGAAATAAACAAAGAGCTTTCAGAGGCTTCATTAGAATATATTGCTGTAGCGGACAGGTATCAAAATAAAGGGTTTGGAAGGCTTTTATTAAAGGAAGTATTAACTGCTATATTTGCTTTTCCTAAAATAGATAAGGTACATCTCACTGTAGATGCTGACAACCATCATGCGAATCATGTTTATGAAAAAATAGGATTTGAAAAGGGAGATACATTGATTCATTATAAAATTCAGTACTAGCGGATATACAGTGAATTAAGCAGCAAAAGCAGTCTTTTTCTGGGAAGGCTGTTCAAAAAAGTTCCAAATAATAAGTAATGGACGAATCACGTTTTACTAAGAGGCCATCCTAATATCGTCCGCTTTTTAAGAGATGTTCTTGTGGTCAGCCGTCTTGTAAATAGCATAATGAAATACAAGAACATCCCCCGCTTTAATCTTTCATCCCCATCAGTTCCTTCAGTTCTTCTTCATTCTGTATTAAATCCTCTAATGTATATTCTTCCAGCACTTTAAAAAATTGAAATAACGCTTTATTCAAGACATGCTTCAAGGAGCATCCTGGTGAAATCACACAATGGTTGGTTCCTTTATCAAAGCATTCGAGTAAATTGAAATCACTCTCCAGCGAGCGGATCAATAATCCGATATTGATGTCAACAGCAGGCTTAGCAAGACGAAACCCGCCATTTCTGCCTCTTACAGAGGTCAGTAATCCTCTTTTTGTTAAATCGTGGACAACCTTTCTCAGATGCTCTGGTGAGATGGAATACACATCAGATACTTCTTTAATTGTCGAAAGCTCACCCTCCGACTTTAAACCTGCCAAAATCAAGACGCGCAAGGAGAAGTCTGTATATTTTTTTAAGTTCATGGTATCTCTCCGTTTGTTAATTATTTCACATAATTGTAACATAAATTTGCTTTTGACACATTGAATTCACATTTTTATCGTATTAAAATAAAACATGTATTCAAAATACATCTTTTAAATAATCAAGATAACATGTATCACGGTGCAATCGTCTGTAACCTCTCTGCTTCAAGGATTAAGGTGATTTATGAAGTGAAAACAGGAAACAGCGGACGTAAACACCCCGATTGGTTCAACTAAAGCTCTGCAGGGGGAAATAGTCCTCCATGGAGTGATTTTTCACTATTTCACAAAGGAGTGTTTTATAATGGCAACAACAACAGCGGGATTAGATCAAAAAACAATAGAAACAATAAAGGCAACGGTTCCTGTCTTGCAGGAGCATGGAGAAGCAATCACAGGGCACTTTTATAAAATTATGTTAGAAAATCACCCGGAACTGAAAAATGTTTTTAATCAGACCAATCAGCGGAAGGGCGGACAGCCAAAAGCGTTGGCAAATACAGTGTATGCAGCAGCGGCAAATATTGAGCATTTAGAGAATATCCTGCCGCATGTAAAACAAATAGCGCATAAACACACAAGCTTAAATATCAGACCAGAACAATATCCGATTGTAGGAAAATATTTATTAATTGCCATCAAGGATGTGCTTGGAGATGCTGCTACGGATGACATTATGGATGCATGGGAAAAAGCGTATGGCGTGATTGCAGACGTGTTTATCAGCGTAGAAAAAGAAATGTATGAAGAAAAGCAAAATACGCCAGGAGGCTGGGTTGGATTTCGTGATTTTACAGTCGCTGAGAAGGTTCCGGAAAGCGAAGTCATCACCTCTTTTTATTTAAAGCCTGCAGATGACGGAAAGCTTCCACCTTATCAAGCTGGACAATATATTACTGTAAAAGCACAAATGGAAGGGGAAGCCTACGACCATTTACGCCAATATAGTTTATCCACTGCGCCGGGACAGGATTTCTTGCGAATCAGTGTGAAGCGGGAAGATGAGCATCATCCTGAAGGAATTGTATCTAATTATCTTCATAACCAAATAGAAAAAGGTGCAGTTCTGGCAATCAGTGCGCCAGCTGGAGATTTTGTATTAAACAAAACAGAACAAAAACCATTAGTGTTAATCAGCGGAGGAGTTGGGTTAACCCCATTAATGAGTATGCTGGAAACGGTGGTAGAAGAACAGCCGGAGAGAGAAGTTATCTTTATCCATGCGGCAAGATCTCGCGCTTACCATGCAATGAAGGATAAAATAGCCTCTATTGCAGAAGCCAATAAACAAGTAACGCAATATACGGTTTATGCGGATAATACAGACGCAGGTGTATGTGATAAAGAAGGACATATTGATTTGGATTGGCTAAGAGAAGTTATTCCAACAGTGGACGCATCTTTTTATTTATGTGGTCCAAAAGGATTTATGGGTGCGATGAATGGTCATTTGCGAGAAATGAATGTGGCAGATAATGATATTCACTTTGAATTATTTGAACCAATGGATGAGATTGCGAATTAAACGAAGGAAGGCTGGTTGAAAAAACCAGCCTTTTCAACTTGATAATAAACTTTAGAGAACCTCCTGAATTGCCTTAGTTTAATCCTTTTCTTAACCAATAACATCTCCTCCGAATACAAAGGTCATTAAAGCACTGCTGACAAATCCAACAAGAAGGGCAACGATTATACGTTTTTTGAAATAAGGTTTATCTTCCGCTTTCCCGTCTATTTTGGTAAGAACAATGCCAATACCTAATGAAGCTGCTATCCCGGCGCTGAAAAAATAGCTTACTGCATCCGGAAGCTGGAAGTAACTTAAGAAAGTTGGAAAGACGAGCATTCCAACAAATAATATAAATAAAAACACAAGAACTCCTTTAAAGCTGATACGAGGTATTAATTTGGACTCTTCCATTATAGTTTCCTCCCTGGGAGAGGAAACCCGTTGATTTCCTCTCTTGAATGTATTACGGAGAATGGTCCGTAAAACTCCCGCTGAGTGACGTTTCGTCTTATGGAGCTGTATTATCTTCTTCCGTTTCTAAATCCATCATTTTTCGATCATAGACTTTAAAGAAAGGGAAATAGATGGCTACGGATATCGCGATATTGAAAAGAACCAGGAGGATAGCCCGCCAATCTCCTCCCGTTGCCAGATAAGCGCCGATTGGGGCCGGCAGCGTCCAGGGGGCTCGTATAAATGTCGGCGATACCAGACCTATGGACGTTGCAAAATAAGAAATAATTGCAAGAACGATAGGTGTAATGATAAAAGGAATAATCAGTATCGGGTTTAAGACAATCGGCAGTCCGAAAATAACCGGTTCATTGATATTGAAAAGGGCAGGTACACTCACTGTTCTGCCTAGATTTTTTAAATATTTTGATCGTGCAAATAAGATCATCACAATAACAAGACCAAGTGTGGCGCCTGAGCCGCCGACCCATATGAACCATTGGTATAAAGGCTCAGGGGCAACATGAGGCAGAACCTCTCCTGCGGCAGCAGCTTCCCCGTTATTTAACAAATATACTTCCCATACGGGACGTGCGACTGATCCGACAACCGAAACACCATGGATACCGAACGACCAGAAAAAGGTAATTAGAAACACAGGGACTAATACACCAAATAAACTGTCTCCAGCTGTAACGAGTGGAGCGGCCAGCTTTTCAACAACTGTATGCAAATTCACTCCGATAACTACTGTAATAAGAGTCATTAATACGATAACGATGGCTACCGGAATAAGTGCTTCAAAGGATCTGCTGACGGATTTAGGGACGGCATCCGGAAGTTTGATCGTAATCCCTTTTTGTTTACATATTCGGAAGATTTCTACAGACAGGATGGAAACAATAATTGTTACGAACAGACCGCTTCCGCCGAGAAACTCCATTGGTAAATAAAATAATTCATCAATTACTGTTGGTGTAATGGTAAGCAGCAAAGAAGCAACTGCAATTTGCGCTCCTGACAAAGGGTCGACCTTATAGGATTGCGCTAAATTATAACCAATACCGAATGCCACATAAAGGGACATAATGAACATGGTCATCCGATAAGGAATCAATATTTCTGCTGCATTATCTGCCGCCCATTGAGTAATTGCCCATGGTTCGGGCAAAGGCGGAGAGGCAATAAGTAAAAAGAAAGACCCTACAATAATGAATGGCAGGGAAGAAATTACACCGTCACGAATAGCTAAAAGATGCCTTTGTTCCGCCAATCTGGCCATCGGATTAGAAACCTTTTCCTCCAAAAAATCTGTAAATTTAGCCATGATACGTAACTCCTTTCCATCCTGAGCTATGAAATTAATTCATTCAGCGCTTTTAATAACGTAGGTCCGCCTAATGGGTTATAGCCCTGAGCAGGTATGGAGCCGCATGGAACGCCATGTTCATCCGCTTTTTCCTTGATGCCTTTAAATCGATGTCTTATTTGCGGTGCAACCATAATGGCATCCCAATGATGATCAAGTTCTGCGTCTACCTCACTGGAACCTACAGCCTTTACATCAAGATCCTGTCCGTGTTTTCCCGCTTCTTTTTTTAAAGCATTCACTACAATTTCACTCGACATTCCACCAGAGCATACAAATAACACTTTTTTCATCACGTCACGTCCTTTAAAAATAATTATTTGGATTATACTGTAGCCTTTTATCCGTTTCCTATAAACAGCAAGCAACTTTAAAATAAGCTCAATTTTTTATCGGAGAGATTTTCCTCCTTCCTGAAAATATTTTTTGGTTAAATGATTAATTACTTGAAAGGGCTTTCATATACTTGTATTATAGAATACATAAAATAAAATTTCAAATATATTTTAAATTTGTAAAATTAAAATTCAATCCGCTATCATGCGGAAATCAGCGGGAGGGGTTCAGATGGATATGGAAAAAGAAATTTTTGAAATTATATCGAATGGAGGAGATGCGAAAGCAATAGCTTATGAAGCGCTCGAACTAGCGCATGAAAATCATTTTCAGCAAGCAGAAGAGAAATTGAAAGAAGCAGATCAAACACTAAACACGGCTCATAATACACAGACCAGACTGATTCAAGCAGAGTTAAATGGAGAAGGTGCTCCAATGACCCTGCTGATGGTTCACGCCCAAGACCACCTGATGGCAGCGATAAGTGAAATGTCATTGATTGAAAATATGATTAAGCTGTTAAAAAGAATTTCCGAATTAGAGAAGAAATAAAATGAATACATGATGAGAGAGGTGTTCGAAATGAAAAAGCTTGGTATTTCCATCTATCCCAATAAATCAAGTGTCGAGGAAGATTTGGAATATATACAAACTGCAAGTAAATATGGTTTTGAACGTATCTTCACCTGTCTGCTATCTGTAGAAGGAGATAAGGAAAAAATAATCGCTGATTTTAAGAAAACAATTTCTTTTGCGAAAGAAAAAGAAATGGAAGTGATTTGTGATATCAGCCCGCGTATATTTGACGCATTGAATATTTCCTATCAAGACTTATCTTTTTTCGCTGATCTTGGAGTGGACGGTATCCGGTTAGATATGGGGTTTACCGGAAATGAAGAAGCAATGATGACGTATAATTCTTATGGATTGAGCATCGAGATTAATATGAGTAACTCCAATAAATATTTGGAGAACCTGTTAAGCTATCAGCCTAATCTATCGAAACTGACAGGATGCCATAACTTTTACCCGCATCGCTATGCCGGGCTTTCCTATGAATTTTTTATAGAATGCAGCCAAAGATTTAAACAGCATGGTTTGAGAACAGCAGCTTTTGTCTCTTCCAATGATGCTGCTTTTGGGCCTTGGCCAATTGTAGAGGGTCTGCCGACAGTTGAAATGCATCGTGAATTGCCAATTGACGTGCAGGCAAAGCATTTATTTGCCACAAACGTTATTGATGATGTCATTATCAGTAATGCGTATGCATCTGAAGCGGAAATGAGGCGCCTCAGTGAGATAAGCAAGGAGAAAATGACGTTTGCTGTCGATACGGTTTCTACCGCAAGTGATTTGGAAAAGGAAATTATCTTTCATGAGCCGCATTTTTACAGGGGAGATGTTTCTGATTATATGATTCGTTCTACGCAGAGCAGAGTGAAATATCGCGGGCATTCCTTTCCGGCCCATCATACGCCGGATATAAAAAGAGGGGATGTCATTATAGAAAGTGATTTATATCAACAGTATGCCGGAGAATTGCAGATTGCTTTAAAAGATATGGTCAATTCCGGTAAATCCAACGTAGTTGCAAGAATTAGAGAGGAAGAGATTTTCTTAATTGATTATTTGAAGCCATGGGAAAAGTTTGCTTTTACCGCAAGAACATAAGCAAGGAATGAAGAGTAGCTTATCAGATGTTTAGGTAAACAGTGTGAGGGAGGCTGTGGCGCTTTTTCTGTTGTGTAGCATGAAAACTTTCGTAAAGGGGGAGATGACATGAGTAAATTGGTTGCAGGGTTAATGTCCGGGACATCCCTAGATGGTCTGGATGCGTCACTTGTAAAAATAGATGGTTATGGCACCGATACAGAAATCGATATTATAAAAAGCATTTCATGGCCCTATGATGATGCTTTAAAACAAGAATTATTGGATGCTATGGATGTTGACAAATCAAATGTTGAAAAGCTGTGCAGCTTAAATGTGAAATTAAGCTATTCATTTGCAGAGGCAGTTAAAAGGGTTTGCAGAGAGGCTGGGGTCAATTTAGAAGATGTTGATTTAATCGGCTCTCATGGGCAGACGGTCTATCATATTCCTGAAGCAGATGGCTCCAAGGTGCGGTCCACCTTACAAATAGGAGATCCCTCGGTGATTGCTTATGAAACCAAAACAATGGTTGTTTCCAATTTTCGAATGATGGATATTGCTGCCGGTGGAGAAGGTGCCCCCTTAATTCCGTATATTGACTGGTTATTATATAGAGATCAGCATAAGGGAAGAATTTTACAAAACATTGGCGGCATTGGTAACTGTACGGTTATGGAAAAGGATTCATCTTTAGAAACGATTTATGCATTTGATACAGGACCGGGGAATATGATTATTGATGCCCTGTGCAGAAAATTGTTTCAGATGGGCTATGATGCCGAAGGTACAATTGCGAAAAAAGGAACGGTTCATCACGCTATTGCAGCAGACTGGATGAGACATGATTTCTTTGCTCTTCAGCCGCCTAAATCAACAGGAAGAGAACAGTTTGGTGAAACGTTTACCTCTCAAGTTATCAAGAGCCATAAAGATTTGCCATACGAGGATCTAGTAGCGACTGCCACCTATTTCACGGCATATTCTATTGCGGATGCTTATCAGAAATTTGTGTTTCCCAAAACAGATATTACAGACATTATTATCAGCGGAGGGGGAGGAAATAATAAGACATTAATCACGATGCTCCAGAGTTTATTGCCTTCTAAAAATGTGTACACAGCTGAACAGATAGGGATAACTGCAGATGAGAAGGAAGCAGTCGGATTTGCGGTTTTGGCGAATGAGACCATTCATCAGCAAAAAACGAATGTACCAAACGCAACAGGTGCCAGAGAGCCGGTTATATTGGGACAGATAACGCTTCCTCCTTATGGAGTTAATCCGAATTTCCTTCTATAATAAGTCTATACGATGCACAAGTCGAAAAATTAACAAGGAAAGGTTTTATAAAATGAGAAATAATGATGGATTAATCCGAATTAGAGAAGCATTGAATATTATTAAACCGGCTGAAAGAAATGCCGCAAATTATATATTAGAGCATCCGGAAGAAGCAGTCCGGCTGTCAATCAAAGAACTCTCTGAAAGAAGCGGATCCAGCCAAGCAGCTATTATACGCCTATGTAAGAATATAGGCGTATCCGGATTTCAAGATTTAAAGCTGCGAGTTGCTGGGAACCTGCAAACAAGTGAGCTGAGCAACTATCACAATACAGAAATTTCTTCTGGCGAAAAGGTAAGCTCCATTATGGATATCATATCACAGAAAAACATACAATCTATTGAGCAGACGTTGAAGATACTCGATTTATCCAGTGTGGAGAAGGCCATTGAAGCATTAGATAAGGCGAATCGAAGGGATTTCTATGGAGCGGCTGCCTCACAGGTTATTGCACAGGATGCACAGCAGAAGTTTTTAAGAATTAATAAATATTGTACCGCATTTGAAGATGCACACTTACAGCTGACATCCTCCGTTACATTAACGGAAAAGGATGTGGCAGTCGGGATTTCTTATTCAGGAGAAACAAAGCATGTCAATGCATCGATTGAAAATGCGAAAAAAAATAATGCAACGGTGATAACAATTACAAGGTATGGAAAGAATACCTTGTCTGAGATGGCTGATATTCCTTTATATGTATCATCTGTTGAGTCAGAACTGGTTAGAAGTGCAGCAACCGCATCAAGGATGGCACAGCTTAATATCATTGATATTTTGTTTACCGGCGTTGCTTCAAGAAGTTATGATTCCACCTTATATTATCTGAATAAGACACGGGAAGTGTTGCAAAATGAATTTCGGAATCCACATAAAGGGTGATGATAAATGTATATCTTGGGAATTGATGGCGGTGGAACGAAAACGAAAGCGTTATTGTTTCATAAAGCGGAGGGGCTTGTATGGGAAACAGAAGCAGAGGCTGCGAATCCCCACAGTACCAGCTTTACTCATTCTGCTAAAGTCATCAGCCAAATCATAAGCGAGGCTTATAAACACAATCATTTTTTGGATAATACAGAGATATCGTTAGGTTTGGGTATAGCAGGATTAGGTAGAGAAGCGGACCGGGAAAAATGGCTCGAGTGCTTTCAAAAAACATCACCGCATAGCTTCCCCATTAATGAAATCGTTGTGGAGCATGATGGAACCATTGCTCTTTATTCAGAAACATTCGGCGCAGATGGTATGGTGTCTATCTGTGGAACAGGAGCAATAACGCTTGGGATGCATCAATCCAAGACTGCCCGTGTTGGCGGGTGGGGCCACGTGATTGGGGGAGACCCGGGCAGCGGCTTTGATTTAGGCTCGCAAGCCTTGATAGCTGTATTCAATGAATTAGATGGGCTGGGACCGAAAACTGCGCTGACAGACCTTATTTTGGATGGAGAAGAAATCGATTGTATAGAAGAATTGATTCCTATAATCTATCAACATTTTGAAAAACAGCGTGTGGCTGCATTCGCAAGCTATGTCTTTCAAGCGGCTGAAATGAAAGATGAAATCGCAATAACAATTATTCAAGAAACAGCTAAACAAATAGCGAATCGCGGTCAGGTATTGTTTGAAAGGCTGTTTCAAAAAACAGATAAGGCTGTTTCATTTGTGCTGGCAGGAGGCATTTTTCAAAATGACCTCATTGTCGAAAAGGTGAAAGCGGAACTCGCTGCAATTCCCTCGTTAAACGTTTTAACATCACAAAATCCACCTGTGATTGGAAGTATTGCTCTTGTTCTAAAGCAGCAGGGTTATTTGCCGGAACAAATCAAAAGAATGCTGTCAGATAAAGGGAGAAGAGGTGCCATAAATGAAGGCTTATGAACGGTATTTAGAGGGATTAGTTACAAAGGATGAGATTCCTGCAGCTGTTTATCTTGTCAGGCATCATCAACAACAGAAAACGTTCCGAAGTGCAGGCTCCTTTTTGAATAATGAAGGAAAGAGAATCCCTGTTACTACAGAAACTTACTTTGACCTGGCTTCTTTAACAAAAATTATGTGTACACTGCCGAGCATTCTATTTTTACATGAGCGAAATGAGCTGCATATAGACGATGCAGTAAATAAATATATACCTGCGTTTCCGCAAAAGCAGATAAGCATTCGCCACTTTTTACAGCATACCTCAGGTGTTTCAGCAGATTTATCTGTTAAAAACCGGTATCAGCAAAGAGACGTATGGAAGGAAATTTTAAACTGTACAGCAGTGTACCCGCCAGAGACACAGGTTTTATATAGCGATATCGGCATGATTGTTTTAGGAAAAGTTGTAGAAGCAATAACAAAACAGCGGCTGGATGTTTTTGCGGGGAAGGAGCTGTATCAGCCCTGGGGGATGAAAGATACTGGCTTTCTTCCTGGCAAAATAGAAAAAAATAAGATCGCTGCAACGGAAAAAGTTTGCGGAAAATACGTTCATGGTGAGGTACATGATGAAAAAGCCTATCATTTGGGTGGCGTTGGCGGTTCAGCAGGTTTATTTTCTAATATTTCGGATGTAGCGATCTATGCCGATTATTGGCTGTATCCAGAAAAGCAGTCGATATTAAGACCGGAGACAATGGCGTTAATCAAAGAAAATGTAATTCAAAATCGAGGTTTAGGCTTTGAAGTATTATATGATAAAACGCTTGGAACAACTTGTGGATCAGCCTGGTCCATCGGCTCGTTTGGACATACCGGATTTACAGGCACAAGTTTGTGGATTGATCCAAAAGAAGAAATCATTACGGTCCTGCTTACCAATATGGTTCATTATGGACGACAGCATCGATTGTCTGAAATCAGAAAAAAGTTTCACACGCTGGTTTATGAAACGCTGATTACCTAGTAAAACTAAACATTTGGAAAGGGAGTTAATATATGCTGACGGAAAAGAGAAATGAACATTCCTATCATTTACATGAACAATCCACCTATGACATCCTGCAATTGATGAACGAACAAGATAAGAAGGTACCTGAAGTTGTTGAGAACGTGCTGCCTCAAATAGAGAGGGCTGTAGAGACAATGGTTGCAACGATAGAAAAAGGAAATAAAGTCATTTACTTAGGGGCAGGAACAAGCGGGAGGTTAGGTGTTCTGGATGCTTCCGAATGTCCTCCGACTTTTGGCGTTTCCCCTGACGTCATTCAAGGTATTATTGCTGGAGGAGATGGCGCACTGCGTGTAGCTGTGGAAGGGGCAGAGGATGATGAACAGCTTGGCGGAAAAGATGTAGAGGAGGCTGCAGAACAAGGAGATGTCATTGTCGGTATTGCATCCAGCGGCGGAACACCCTATGTATTAGGTGCTGTGAATAAAGCCAAATCATTAGGGCTTTCAACGATTGGCATTTCTTGTAACGAGGATACAAAACTATCGCAGGAAGCGGATATAGCTATCGAACTCCCCGTTGGTCCGGAGGTTGTCACAGGTTCTACAAGGCTAAAGGCGGGGACGGCTCAAAAACTTGTTTTAAATATGCTATCCACAGCAACAATGGTGCGGACTGGAAAAGTCTATGAAAATTTGATGGTTAATTTGCAGGCAAAGAATCATAAACTGCGCAAGAGGGCAGTCTCTATTATCAAAGAGTTGACGCAGGCAGATGATAAGGAAGCTGCGCAAGCTTATGATAAAGCAGGTGGTAATACAAAAGCAGCTATTTTAATGCAGATGTTTGGCGTTGAGTTGACAACAGCGCAGGAAAAACTGGACAAGTACAAGGGGAATTTTGTCAAAGCCATAGGAGAATTGAATAGTGTATAATATGTCCGAAAAAACCTTAAATACTTTGTTGTAGCCATGGAAATGGCTGTTCATCTTTTTATATGCCTTTATCCAATCATATAAAGTAAGTTTGAACCTGCAGATACATATGGTTATCTGCAGGTTTGAAATGCCGGATTCATACTCATACTCTCTGAAAATAGTTCCTCTCAGCCGAAGTGCATCCTATTTTATTCTCTCTGTTTAGTCAGCTCTATCGGTTCATTATCATTCATCGTGGCTTGATATAATGTAATATTTCCATTCTGCCGCTCTGGTGTCCCCTCATTAACCTGGGAATTTTCATCTGTCTAAGGTGAAGCAAAAGCAGAAGCGGGATAAAAATATTTGACTGATGATATAGCAGCTAAACATTATTTTAACTGCTATATCATTTCCGTTCTTTAGAACCACTTTTTTAATTTGAAATAAATGATTAATCCAATGCTGATAAGCAGCATAACAACAAGCACTGCAACGTACCCATAATCCCATTGCAGCTCCGGCATATGCAAAAAATTCATGCCGTAAATACCGGTAATTAACGTGAGCGGCAAAAATATAACCGAAACGAGTGTTAATATCTTCATTACATTATTTAAACGGTATGAACTTAACGAATCATAATTATCGCGGATATCACTGGTCATTTCCTGTGCAGATTTAATGATGTTCATTTGTTTGATAATATGGTCTTCAATATGATGAAGGTAGATCCGCTGTTTCTTTGTCTTGGTGAAGGCTGTTTCTTCTTTTAAGTGCTGTATCAATTCCTGCATCGGCAGAATAACACGCTTTAATTTAATCATCACCGCCCGGATTTGAAAGACGTCCTCCATCAGCTTATTACCGGCTGTATCATTGACATGCCGGTCTTCAAAGGAAAACACTTCATCTTCTACGTGGTACACATATTCAAAATAGCTGTCTACAATAAAATCTAAAATAATCAAAGCGACATCTGCCGGAGTAACAGGCTGGGACGGATAGCGTTTTTGAATTTCCTCTCCGATATTGCCCAGCTTGTTTAGGCCATCCTGATGATAGGTTACAAGAATATGACCTTTTATAAACAGGTTTACCGCCCGTGCGCGATAATCATCTTCATTGACAAGATGACAAACTAAAAAGTGGTATTCTGGGTATTCTTTCAGCTTGGGCCGTGACACTGTTTTTATCGTATCCTCAATGGCCAGCGGATCAAAATGAAATTGGGTGGTAAGCAATTCACTTTCCTCTGTACTGGCTTGTACAAAATCATACCAAATAAAAAGAGCATCACTGGGAATTGCTGCATCACTTTCTGCCTGCTTCCATTCTTTTGAAGCTGTTTGGTAATGTATTGAGATTGGCATAATGAAACTCCTTTTCTGCACTTTAAAAAAGTATATAATAAAAGATAATTATATGGAAAGTGGATAAATAATTAATTTTAAAGTTGTGTGCCAAGTTTACAATTATATTGCCATCGATGAATTTAAGTAGACAGGAAGGCGGGAAGGGCTTATTGATAGTAGATTGATAACCAATTTTCAACTATCTAGGAAACTGCTATAATAATGAGAGCGTTTTCGAAGAGCGTTTTAAACGGAAAGGAGCATTATCATGTTTGAATTATTAATTACGTTAGTAGAAAGAGTTGGAATTATTGTAACGATAGCCTTTGTGCTGACAAGATTTCGCTTCTTCCGGAAAATGTTTTATCAGGATCAGCTGAATCGTCAGCAGCATCTTACAGCTATTCTTTTTTTCGCCTTTTTTGGGATTATTGGTACATATACAGGGCTGAATGTAAATACGGACAGCCTGCAATTTAACCGTTGGGCAACGGACTTGATGTCAGAAGAAGCGATTGCAAACGCAAGGGTTATTGGCATCGTTATCGCTGGTTTGCTCGGAGGGCCTAAGGTTGGTATTGGAGCCGGGGTGATTGCCGGAGTTCATCGCTTTACGCTGGGAGGGTTTACAGCAATAGCCTGTGGAGTTGCCACCATGATTGCAGGGGTCCTTGCAAGTCTGTTCTATAAGAAAAATAAGCGGATTAAACTGCAAACCGCTTTTTTTGTCGGGGCGATAGCTGAGGCAGTACAAATGCTGGTCATTCTGGCTTTAGCCCGGCCGATAGAGCAGGCTTGGGCTCTAGTTAATTTAATTGGGCTGCCGATGATTTTAGCTAACGGCATCGGCTCAGTGCTTGTTCTGCTGGTTATTAAAAGTGTATTGAAGGAAGAAGAGAAAGCAGGTGCTGTACAGGCCCAAAAAACGTTAAGAATTGCAGATCAGACACTTACGCATTTACGTAATGGTTTACAAATAGAAGCAGCAGAGGCAGTTTGCCGTATTATTCATAAAGAACTAAATACAAGCGCTGTATCCATCACAAATAAGACAGCTATCCTTGCACATGTCGGACTTGGACATGACCACCATCAGCAGGAAAACCCAATTCAGACAAAAATTACTGCAGAAACCATAGCAAGCGGGAAAATCAAAATGGCAACAGCGGAATCGATTCATTGTACAAACCCAGATTGTCCGCTGGAAGCTGTTATTATTGCTCCTCTTAAAGAACAGGGCGAAATTATAGGTACACTAAAATTTTATTTTCAGTCAGAAAATGACTTGACCAATGTCAATATGGAATTGATTACAGGGTTAAGCTCCATGATCAGCCATCAGCTGGAAATTGGTCAGGCAGAACGGGTGTATCAGCTGGCTAAAGAAGCAGAAATAAAAGCGCTTCAGGCTCAGATTCATCCGCATTTTTTATTTAATACATTAAATACAATTGTATCACTTATCCGTCTTCATCCGGGGAAAGCTCGGAAAATGCTGATTTCTCTATCTCATTTTATTAGGCAGAATCTATCCGCTACTACACAAAAAATAACGACTTTAGAACAGGAATTAAAACAGGTCCAGTCTTACCTGTCCTTGAATGAAGAAAGATTTAAAGATAAGTTAACGGTGAAGTATCAAATCGATGAGAAGGCGTTATCGGAAATGATTCCGCCTTTAACCCTGCAGCCAATCGTTGAGAATGCAATCATGCATGGGTTTAAAGATAAAGAAAGCGATTGTGTCTTAGAGGTTACGATGAAAAAACACCCAGACAGTGTTTATGTCGGGATTAAGGATAATGGCATGGGGATGAGTAAGGAAGCAGCAAATCAAATACGTCAAGCACCGATAGATTCGACATCAGGAAATGGCTTAGCGCTTTACAATGTAAATCGGCGGCTGCGTATTCTTTTTGGCGAGGAAGCTTTACTTCAAGTAAGAACCAACGAGGAAGGGACCAATATTTATTTTGTCCTGTCGCATAAGGAGGAAGAAAAGCAATGGATCAGTTAATGCAAGTGCTTATCGTTGATGATGAACCATATAACCGGGAAGAATTAAAGCATTTACTAAGTGAATTCACACAAATACAATCTGTTCAAGAAGCAGAATCAGGTGAGGAAGCCATCATGAAGACGATGCAGCATCAGCCAGATGTTATTTTCTTAGATGTAGAAATGCCGAAAGTGAGCGGAATGGAAGTAGCAAAGGCGATACAAGAACTGAAAAAGCCGCCGCTGGTCGTTTTTGCTACAGCATATCCGCAGTTTGCTGCAGAGGCTTTTCGCTATGACGCTGTAGATTACCTATTGAAGCCTTACGATGAGGAGCTGTTGAAAGAAACAATTGGGCGGCTGGAGAAAAAACGCGGGGCGAAAGAACAGACGAATCCAGGGAAAGCACCTGGAAAGCTGGCGATAGAAGTGGAAGGAGATATTCACTATATAGAGCTGAAGGATATTTTGTATATGTCACGAATAGAAAAACGGACAAAATTAATCACGAAGCAAGGAGAATTTGATATCAAAATGCCGCTGAAAGAACTGGAAAATCGCTTGTTAGCGTATGGTTTTTTCAGAATTCATAAAAGCTTCTTAGTTAACCTGGAGCATATTCAACGATTAACTCCATGGTTTAATGGCGCTTATCATTTGCAGTTAGAAGGAAGTAAAGACACGCTTTCCGTCAGCAGAAATTATGTAAAAGCATTACGTGCTAAATTAGAAATCTGATGCTTTCTTTCAATGCATCTTAATTCCTTAAAAGAACATCATAACGCTTAAAAATAACCTTTTGTTCCTGATTTCCCCTTCTCCTGCTTTGTATATTCTATACTTAATGAAAACGTATTCATTAATGGCGGAAAAAGGGGGAGAAAGTTTGTATACATTTCTAGCAGGAATTGTTTTATTAATTATCGGTTATTTTACGTATGGGAAATTTATTGAGAAGCTTTTCGGAGTCAAAGAAAGCCGGCCCACACCTGCCTATGTGAACGGAGATGGCATGGATTATATTCCGATGAGTACGCCTAAAAATTCGCTGATTCAGCTTTTGAATATTGCTGGCACCGGACCGGTTTTTGGTCCGATTATGGGAGCTTTATATGGACCGGCCGCATTTATCTGGATAGTAGTGGGATGCATTTTTGCAGGGGCTGTCCACGATTATTTAACAGGGATGATTTCCATCCGGAATCGGGGAGCGCATTTGCCGGAGCTTGCGAGCAAGTTTTTAGGAAAGGTTATGAAGCATGTCGTTAACGGCTTTGCAGTCCTTTTACTATTGCTAGTTGGTACGGTATTTGTTTCTACACCAGCAAGTCTGCTTCATTTATTGGCAGACGGGCGTGTCGCCTTAGGTATCTTTATTGCATTTATTTTTGTTTACTATATCTTGGCTACGATGCTTCCGGTCGATAAAATTATTGGCAGACTGTACCCTTATTTTGGAGCATTGCTGTTACTGAGTGCAATTGGTGTTGGAGTCGGTTTGGTTGTAACAGGAGCACCAATTCCAGAGCTATCATTCCAGAATTTTCATCCTGAAGGGGCAGCTATCTTTCCATTATTGTTTTTTACTATTTCATGTGGAGCTTTATCTGGTTTCCATGCTACACAAACACCGATTATATCGCGGACAACCAGAAAAGAAAAAGAAGGACGTAAAATTTTCTATGGCATGATGATTGCTGAAGGAGTTATTGCAATGATATGGGCTGCAGCTGCCATGAGTATGTTTAACGGCTATAATGGATTGAATGACATTTTAGCCGCTGGCGGACCAGGAGCCATTGTAAGTGAAGCTTCTACGACGCTTCTGGGAGCAATTGGCGGAACGCTAGCTGTGCTGGGTGTTATCGTACTTCCAATTACTTCTGGAGATACAGCATTTCGCAGTGCACGAATGATTATTGCAGACTACTTAAAAATTGGACAGAAAAAGTTCTCCAGCCGTTTGTGGATTGCCTTGCCGTTATTTGTGGTATCGATGGTTTTAACGCAAATTGATTTTGAATTATTGTGGCGTTATTTTAACTGGGCAAACCAGTCAACGGCAGTAATCGCTCTATTTGTTGGTTCGATGTATCTTTATATTGCAGGGAAAAATTATTTCGTCGCTCTGGTTCCAGGGACATTTATGTTGGTTATGGTTATTACTTATATTTTGTCACAGCCAATCGGTTTTAATTTACCTATGAATATATCATGGGGAGGCGGCTTTATTGGAGCAGCACTGCTAGTGGTTTTATTTTTTAAAGCAGCTGCAAAGGCACGTGCCAATAATATTCCGCTTGAAGTGGATGTCTCTGATTGGAAGCAAGCTTCTTAATTATAAAGAACAAGATGACTGGAGGCAGTTATCTAGTTCTTTTTTAATAAATTCTACAAATTCATTTCATTTTATTTAATTATTTGTGAATATTAACCATAATTATGAGGATATCCCTTAAAAATTAAAAGAATGCTTCTACTTCCCATTGAAATTATGTTACATTTAAACTAGGTAAAAAATTTCATGAAGAGGAGAGAGGATTTTGGATTTAGGACAAAAACTTAAATTTTTACGAAATAAGCAGAATTCTACCCAGCATGAGATTGTTGAAGGTATTTGTTCTGTATCCTATTACAGCAAGATTGAAAACGGTAATGTCGTTCCTAATGAAGAGATTCTACAATTGCTTGCTGAACGGTTTGGAATCGCCCCTGAAGAATTAGTACAAATAGAAGAAGTGGTGAATGATCAGGTTGTTCAAGAAGCGGAGAATATCTATAATTTGATTAAAGAAGACCAAGCTGCAGCCAAAGAAGCCTATCAATCATTTTTGGAAGACTTCGAAAATTCATCGGATCCTGGTATCAGACTGCTGATCAGCCTAATAGAGTTGCGATTTGCTCTAAGATTTTCAACAATGGAGGAAATTGAAGAAAAATTTCAAGAGGCAGAATCTTTGAAAGATTATAGTAACTTGAAAATTATGCCTTTATTTAATAGAGTTTGTGGCTTATACTATTATGAAACAGGCAATTATGATGCAGCTTTAGAGTTATATCTAGGTCTGGCAAACTCTTTGAATTATCCGTATAAAGCAGATATTCATTATGAACTTTCCCTCGTTTATAACCGAAAAGGTAATATGTATAAATCGATTAAGCATTTGGAAAAAGCTTTAAATGAGTATTTACAGGAAATGAACTATGATAAGTGTACAGTTTGTTATTTCTTGTTAGGTATTAATTACTTTAAAATGGGTAATTATGACGAAGCGATTGATTATTATGATCGTATAGAGAAAGTCATAGCGGATGATAAAAATTTACTTCGGAAGGTGTATCATAATCTGGGACTGGCCTATGAAAAAAAGAAGGATATCGAAAAAGCAATTGATTATTATAAAAAAAGTCTCTCCGTTTCTGTTGAAGAACAGTATAGTATGAAAACAATATACGCCTTAGCGAAATTGTATCTGGGTACGGAGAATAAAGAAAAGGCGGCGCAATACATTACGCAAGGAAAAGCAACAGCAAATAAAATTAGTTTGGAAGAGTATATCATTAAATTTCATCTCCTTCAATTACAGTTGAATAAAGAGAATATTAAAGAATACTTAGAAACCGTTGCTATTCCATTTTTTGAAGAGAAAAAGGATACAGAATTCCTCATTTACTCTAATGTACTGTTATCTGATTATTATTCTCAAAATAAGCAGTATAAACAAGCTTATTTTAAGATAAAAAATGTTTTAGATATGAAAGGAGGGATTTGATGAAGAAATTAATAATTGCTGCATTAGCGGTATTCGCATTTTTCAGTGTAACCATGACTGTAAGTGCTGTAGATGAAATTGAGTACCCAGATTCAACACATAGCCTAGATCCGAAAGATCTTTAAGAGGGTATGTGAAGGATGAAAAGCTGTCTTGTGCCATTAGATTGGTGGAAGATGGCTTTTTTTTGCAGAGCAGATGAATCTGGATGCTTTTATAGGGAATAGATACATATCATAAGGAAGCGTTGGAAGTTAGAGAACGGGTTCATCGAAAAAGAGATTGTTTTTATTTATATTTCATGGTAAAGTAATAATATTTCCGTTACAAATCGTAATGATTACGTTTTTGATGAATTATTTTATGGGGGGCGTTTAAAATGGAAAGCTACATAGAAGCAAAACTTTTGAATAAGGTGATCAGCCGTTTTCTCTCAAACGAGGAGCGGTTATTATATGAAAAAGTAATAAATATAGAAAATATAATTTCTGAAAAAGCATTAACACCCGAGCATTTTATAGATTTAATCCGAGCTGAATCTCCCCATAAGCATGTAGCTGAAGCGTTCAATTTATCTTTACACGAACTTCTGGAAGTGTTAAAAGACATAGAAGTAAAAATAGAGAAAAGAACGAAAATGATAAAAGCAGAAGCACGTTGGCTTGATTGTACAAATGTTGTTTCGACTGCTTTTGAGAAAAATGAAAATAGAAAATACTTTTATACAGAAGGTTTGTAATGAAAAGATAATAGAGAAAAACAACCATTCGGAAGCGGATAAGGGAATCCGATACGGGTGAACTTAAAAACAAAAATTTTCAGCCATAAAACCGTAATGGTTACGTTTTATAGGAAGGAGAGGAACAGGTATGTATAAATGGATAGTGATTGGTGGCGGAATCCAAGGAAGCTGTGTGGCTTCCCGGCTGCTTGAAGAGAGAAGAGCAGAGATAAAAGATGTACTGATTATTGACCCTCATAAACAGCCGTTGGAAAGGTGGCGCACCATCACAGAAAAGATTGAAATGAAATATTTGCGCTCTCCTTTAGTACATCATTTGCACACCGACCCATACAGTTTAAAAAAATATTCTTCTGAAAACAATTATGCCTCAGGTTTGAAAGGGCAGTATCAGCGGCCGTGTTTGGATATGTTTAATCAGCACAGTATGGATTTGTTAGAAGAAACAGGCGTCATGGAATGTTGGCTGCAAGGAATGGTAAACGGACTGTCATGGACGGAACAGGGATGGAAGGTTTGCATTGTGGATGGACGTTGTTTCTTTAGTGAGCGGGTGGTGCTTGCTATGGGTGTTAATCATACCCCTCATTATCCTTCATGGATTGACTCGTATAAGGATCATAAAGCGATAAATCATGTGTTTGAAATGGATAGCAGCCTTCCGGAAACGGGGGATGTGATTGTAGTTGGCGGCGGGATGACAGCAGCACATCTTGCCTATGCACTTACACAAAAAGAATCTATTCATTCTGTCACCATGGTGAAGCGGCATCCGTTACGTATTCACCATTTTGATAGTGATCCAGGATGGCTCGGGCCTAAGTATTTGAATAAGTATCATAAATTGACCAGCTATAAGGAAAGAAGGTCAGTTATACAAGAAGCAAGGAATCGAGGTTCCATCACCAGGGATTTATATTTAAAATTATTGAAACAAGAAAGAGCAGGAAGGCTGAATATCCATACAGGCTGTATTCAAAAGATTAGAGAAGATACAGATGAAAGAATGCAGCTTTTTATGGGAAATGAAGAAAAGCTGGAAGGAACCGCTATTTTACTGGCAACCGGTCCAGCCATTGCAATGCCGGGAAAAGAATGGTTAGACCCGCTGATAGAGCAGATGCAATTGCCTTGTGCACCATGTGGTTTTCCAATCGTACCTCAATCGCTTGAATGGAAAAATGGTTTATTTGTGGCAGGAGCGTTAGCTGAGTTGGAGATAGGTCCGGTTTCCAGAAATATTGCTGGAGCGCGAAAGGCTGCGGAACGGATTTTGCAGTTTGCTTAAGGAAATAGAATAGGGAGTTAGGACCGCCTCATTGACAATGGATTATTGTGTGTGGCGGTTTTTTTGGTTGGATGACGAAATGAAATTAGCGTTATCTTTATCGTGTGCTTATTGATATCTAAAGATTCGCTTGAAAAATAATATACTTATTATTTACGCTTTTTCTTGCGATTAAATACAATTGTAGCTCCAATAATAGAAAAAATAAGCAAACCGATAAACCAGGCAATCGTGATCCATAAATTATTGTGAAGGGGCGTTCCAGTGAGTAAGCTGCGTAATGATTCTATAAACGGTGTCATTGGCTGATTCTCTGCAAAAGTATGGAGCCATTTAGGCATGGTTTCTGTCGGTACAAAAGCACTGCTTAAATAGGGCAGGAAAAGCATTGGAAATGTTATCGCATTAGCAGTCTCTACACTTTTTACAATAAGACCAAACAGTACAAATAACCAACTAGCAGCGAACATAAATAATGCTAAAATACCGATAACCCCAAGCCATTCTAATAATCCAGCAGTTGGTCGGAATCCAATAATAACTGCTACAAGAATAGTAATGGCTGTAGCAAGTCCATTTCTAGCCATTCCTCCAATAACATGACCTGCTAATAAAGCGGAGGGAAGGATAGGCATCGTACGAAATCGTTCAAATAAACCTCCAGTCATATCATCAGCAACTTCTACAGCGACAAGCGAACTCCCAAAGGCAACACATGTTACAATAACGCCTGGAACAACGTAATTTATATAAGATGTTCCTGTGTCTATTGCTCCACCAAAAATATAAACAAACATAAGCATAAGTGCAATGGGAAGGCCAATACTCATCATCAGTGATTCTATATTTCGGAAAATATGTTTTAATGTACGCTGTGTCATTGTCCAACTATCCAGAATAATCCAAGTCCATTTTGATTCATTCATAAAATTATCAGCTCCTTTCCTGTTATTCATACTTTTTGTTTTTTGTTATCTGCATAAATACATCATCTAAGGTTGGTTTACGAATACTTATCGAGGCAGGTTCAATTCCATTTTCATGAAGGAGTTGTAATTGTTCGCGCAAATTGTTTACGGATGATAACGGAACAAGAATAGTAAGATTCTTTTCATCTGCTTTTCCAGCCAAAAGCTGCTTGGCAATGGACCAATTTTCTTTTCGATCAGCAAGGTTAATTTCTAGTTTTTCCTCACCCACTAATTTTTTCAATGCTTCTGCTGGACCTTGTTCTACAATTCTTCCCTCATGTAAAATAGCAATTTTATCAGCGAGGTGATCAGCTTCTTCCAAATACTGCGTTGTAAGAAAAATCGTAACACCCTTATTGGAAAGTTCTTGGATAAGCTCCCACATGTTGTTTCGGCTTCTTGGGTCTAGTCCAGTTGTAGGTTCATCGAGAAAAATAACCTCTGGAGAAGCAAGCAGACTGATGGCGATATCGAGGCGTCGTCTCATTCCCCCTGAGTATGTTTTTACGGATTTATTTGCTGCATTTACTAAATCAAATTGATGTAAAAGTTTATCGGTTCGTTTTTTTACAGTAGGTCTGTCTAAATGATTCAAGCGTCCCATCATCATAAGATTTTCTTTTCCAGTCAGTAATTCATCTACAGCAGCATATTGCCCAGTTAAGCTGATTCGTTTTTTTACGCTATTGGTATCTTTGCGTGTATCAAATCCCCCAATGAGAGCGGTGCCGTTAGTAGCGGAAATTAGTGTGGAAAGTATATGGACAGTAGTAGTTTTGCCAGCTCCGTTTTCCCCTAGTAAGGAAAAAATACTTCCTCGTTCTACCTCGAAGCTGATACCTTTTAAAACAGAATGATTTCCATAGGATTTTTCTAAATCTTTTACAGAAATAACAGTATCCAAAATTTAACCTCCTTTTATTGATTGACTAATTCAGTCAATCAATAATTTATAATAAACTCCTCCTTTTGTCAATTCTTTATTTGGAGGAGTTTGGTTTTAATTTTAGGATTGAGAAGTCAGAAGAGAGGTTATCGTGTAGTAATCATTCTGAGCAAAATTTCTACTTTCCGCTCCATGTCCTCTTGCCAAAATGTAATATCATCAGCAATGACACCTGATAAAGTCGTAAGGAAAATTCCAACAAGTTCTTCGGAATCCTCTTGGATAATCTCTCCATATTCTTGACCTTCTTTTATAAGAGGTATAAGGAAATTGATATACATGGTCCCAAGACTATCCACATAATCTTTTACTTCTTGCGGAGTTTCTTCTTTATTACCTGAATTCTGTATAATCCGAAACACGTAACTAGAAGTGGAGTCTGTGGAGGAAAATGCATATAGAACAAATTTTTTAATTTTTTCAGATGGAGACAGTTTATCCTCTTTTAATTCTTCTAAAAAATTGGTTGATGTATTGACAGCAGTTGCCCATTTTAAGCTTTCATACAGAACTTCTTCTTTTGAAGAGAAGTAATGATATATTAATCCATGGCTTACCTTTGCAGCTTTTGCTATCGTGCTTATTTTTGTCAACTTAATGCCGTTGTCTGCAAAAACTTGGAGTGCTGCACTCATAATCTGTTCTTTTCTTTCATGACGTATCTGTTCTAATTGATTTTCGTTTAAAGGTGCCATCAGCAGTGACCTCCATATTCTTTTATTAAAGTAATTCTTTTAATTTAGCTAAAATCTGGTAAAGCTAATCACTCTTAAACATACGAATTCCAGAATCTACATATACACACTTATATAAATACGAACAGCATACTCCATATACTCATATATAATAAGGCTTCTAAACCAGAAAAGCGTTAATCTTTCTCCTAATAATCTATATTCGTTTAAGATTAGCACATAATCAAATAAAAATAAGGTGAAAAGTCCTTTAAGTTAAAATGCTTAAGATAATCATACTTTACCATAAATTTAAATAAATCATAAAAGAAAAGTCAGGTTAATGTTTAAATTTTGTTTAAAAATAGAAATTGTCTATTCTTTTCATTCGTAGAATTGCTATGATGGTTTATAAAGAATGATTATGTTTAATTTAAGAAACAAACTAGAAAAGAAGAAGTAACCATAAGGACACGCATTAGATTATGAGGTGGAATAAATGGCACACATCCTATACATCGAAGACGAACAAGAAATCGGACAATGGGTAACAGAGGATTTAACTGGAAGAGGGCACCAAATAACCTGGCTAACGTCTGGGAATGAATTAGAAAAATATATAAACGAGATAGATCTTGCCATTTTAGATATTATGCTGCCGGGACTTGATGGTTTTTCCATTGGCAAACGAATAAAAAAAGCAAATCCAGACACACCAATTGTGATGTTATCTGCCCGATCGGCAGTAGAGGACAAGATAGAAGGCTTAAGCTTTGCAGATGATTATGTTACAAAGCCGTTCCATCCGGATGAATTAGCTGCGCGAGTCGAAGCATTACTCCGCCGTTTCCAAAAGGAAGAGGATACGATTGAAATCGGACATCTGCAAATCGATACGAGATCATTGGTTATTACTAATAAGCATACAGCGGAAGAGATTTTACTGACAGGAAAGCAATATCAGCTGTTTCAATATTTCATTCGCCATCTGAATCAAATTTTGACGAAGGAGCAGCTTTATGAAGGCGTATGGGGCGAGCGCTTTATGGAAGGAGATAAAACGTTGATGGTGCATATCCGCTATTTGCGTGAAAAAATTGAAGAAAATCCAGCGAAACCAACAATTATTGAGACGATTCGCGGGATTGGATATCGGGTGAAAAAATGAAGCGGTTTTTGAAATCTTTATTAGCAAAATATATATTGATTATCCTCATTGCCATTTTTTTAATACAAGCAGCCTACTTTATTATCATTTTTGTTTTCTTTAATTTAGTAGACGATTCGGATTCCCCAGAGGAAGGGGGGAATACATTTACAGAAATAGAGGAGAAATGGCATCAGGAAGCCACTGCCGTAGTATCGGAAGACGATGTAAATCAACTATTTGAAGAGTGGCGAGAGGTCTATCCAAATGCGTCTATGTTTTGGGTGAATGGGAATGGTATTTTGACTGTACAAAGCAACCTTCAAGAAAACTTACCTGTGGAATGGGACGCAGCTTATACTGCTGATTTCTTAAAAAGAAATTACAATAATGATCCATTTACTGTCGTAGCTTTTGCGGGAGAAAATGAGGAAGATGGTTTTATTGTCTTCCAACTGGAGCGGGAAGTGATGAAGCCCCAAGGACAACGCCTTTTTGATCAGTATAGCTGGGCTATTGTTATGTTGACGATAGGTGTTGTGTTTTTGTTTATTTTTATATCCCTATGGTTTTTCAGAGGAATTCGTAAACGTCTTGTCCACCTGCAAGAAGCTATGGAAATTCGAGATACAGATGGGTTACCGATTCTTATTGAAGAAAAGAAACAAGATGAGATTGGGGATTTAGAGAAATCTTTTAATCAAATGGTACAGGAATTAAGGGCAAGCAGAGAACGTGAACAAGAAGAGGAACAGCTGCGTAAAGAACTGATTGCTAATTTATCACATGATTTACGTACACCTTTAACTAAAATAAACGCACAAGCCTATACATTGCAGAAAATGGATTTGCCAAAAGAGGCGAGGCGTTCTCTTAAATTGACGTCAACATCGATTGAAGACGTGGATAAATTAATCGAAAATCTAATGTCTTATACGTTGCTTATGGCGAGTAAATATAAGAAGGAATTAAAAGAAATAGATATGATGCGTTTTCTCCGTCAATATTTAGCGACTTGGTATCCGGTTTTTGAGAAGGAAGGGTTTGAAGTTGATATTGACATAGAACCTTTTGAACAAAATATGTGGAGAGTAGATTCATTGTGGTTCAGCCGGATTTTAGATAATCTGCTGCAAAATGTTCTGCGTCATGCGGCAGATGGCAAATATATAGCGGTGCGGACTGAGTCAACGGAGCACCACGATGCCATTGTTATTATAGATAAAGGAAAAGGAATGCAGACGAGTACAAATCAAAACGGTGCTGGGATCGGTCTTTCTATTGTTGATATGATGGTAAAAGGTATGGACCTGGATTGGGAGATGGATTCTATGGAAGAAGGTACAACGATAAAAATTAGTAGAGTAAAAAGAGCTGATGATTAAAACTTATTCTGATTGTAGAAATTCTCATGAAGGAGAAGCGGTGATGAAAAGTATTTACGTATATTGGGGAAACGGAAAAGTAAAATTAACTTGGATGCAATATAACGAACTACCTGAAAGAGAGGTTATAACGAGTGCGCACGGCTTCTGCTTCAAGGATAATAAATTGCTTTTAGTTCATTTAAATAATAGGGGCTGGGATATACCAGGGGGACATATTGAAGGAGGCGAAGCATATGAAGATTGTTTTAAACGTGAGGCATATGAAGAAGGTTATATTGCAGGAAATTGTTCGCTTTTAGGATATATCGCAGTAGACCATACCGAAAATATCGAATGGAATTCGGAAGGGTCTTATCCGAAAGTTGGTTATCAGGTGTTTTATCGTATGGATGTTCAGCAAATTTATGAATTTAAAGCCGCTCATGAATCGAGAGATAGAATATGGATAAATCCGAAAGATATAAAAAAATATATTAAAAATTGGACTACATTACATCAAAGTATTTTAGATGTTGCAATGAAAAGAGACGGGTGATATAAACTGTCTCTTTTTTTTGGCATTTCACCAAGCAAGATAACTTAATAATTCCAGCTTTTTTAACCAAATTTTAAACAAAGCATATACTTCATTTTAACCTCGTACCTCTATCCTTGAAAATAGAGGTGATAATCATGGAATATATCGTAGAAACAAAGAACTTAACGAAATCATTTGGAAAAGAAAAAGCAGTGTCAAATTTAGAAATGAAGATACCAAAGGGAGAAATCTATGGCTTCCTTGGTCCTAACGGGGCTGGTAAAACGACAACAATCCGTATGCTGTTAGGGTTGATGCGGCCAACTTTCGGCTCTGTTCAATTATTTGGCGAAGATATGAAAAACAACCGGATAGACATTTTGAAAAATGTTGGGTCATTGGTAGAAAACCCTTCTTATTATCCGCATTTAACTGCTAAAGAAAATTTAGAAGCAAGCAGAAAAATTCTTCATGCACCAAAGGAAAGAATAGATGAAGTATTGAAGCTGGTCCGCCTGCATGGTGTTGGGAATAAAAAAGTAAAAGGTTTTTCACTTGGAATGAAGCAGCGTCTCGGGATTGCTGCTGCCATGCTGCATCAGCCGGAGCTGCTCATTTTGGATGAGCCTACAAATGGACTGGATCCGTCCGGTATTATTGAAATGCGTGAATTGATTCAAAGTTTGCCGAAAGAATATGGGATGACGGTATTAATATCCAGCCATTTATTATCCGAGATTGACCAGATGGCTACAAGAGTAGGTGTTGTATCGAAAGGGAAAATGATTTTTCAGGATTCTATCGAAACCATGCGTAAAATTGCACAAGCTTCGATTCAAATAAAGGTAAATGATAATGAAGCAGCTTGGCGTTCAATGCTTGCCAATGGACAAAAAGCCGATTTAGGAGAAGAACATATCAATCTGCAAGTGGAGGACGATGAACAGGTAGCTGCTTCCATTGACTACCTCGTCCAGCAAGGCTTTTCTATCTATCGGGTGCAAGAAGAAACACGGTCTTTGGAGAATATCTTCTTGGAGATGACAAAGGAGGAACATGCAGAATGATTTTTCCACTGATACAAGCGGATTTTTTAAAGATAAAGCGTAAAGGATTATGGCTGTTGTGCCTGATTGGACCTGTAGGAGTGGTGGCGTTGCAGATGGTCAATTATGGGGTCCGAAAAGATTATTTGTTTGACCAGATGGATGATCGCTGGCTTTACTATCTTTTGAATATCAATACATTTACCCCGCTTGCGATTGTTTTGGGGATTGTGATTTTAACATCTTTTATGGCAAGTATTGAAGATGAAACAAATGCATGGAAGCAGTTAGTTGCTTTGCCTGTATCCAAACGGTCAGTATATCTATCTAAGTTTACGGTAACCAGCTGTATCTTATTTGTATCTTCCGTCCTTTTATTCCTGTTTGTATTTGGTTACGGTCTGACATTGGGATTAGGAGCAGATATTCCGTATTTACGATTAATGGAGTACAGTTTTTTACCCTTCTTTGCTGCGCTGCCGGTATTGGGACTGCAGCTATGGGTAGCTACGATAAGTAAAAATCAGGCTATCCCGGTAACTCTAGGAGTGATTGGTGTTATTTTTGCATACTCAGCTCCACTTTTACCTGATTGGGTGATGTGGAAATGGCCGGCACTATCGAATGATTGGGGACATTCATATATCAATGCCTTGTTAGGAATCGGCGTTGGGTTGGTGCTGTACTTGCTGGGAATGATTGATTTTAAGAGAAGGGACGTTAAATAAATGTTTTCCGTAATAAGTTCTGAATGGTATAAACTGCGAAAGTCAAAAGTACTACTACTTCTATTAGTGGCACCGCTGATTGGATTATTTATTGGATTGTCCAGTCCGTTAGGCGATATAGGGGCACCCAATCCATGGTATGAAAAATTGATAATGATGAATTTTACCTACGCTGTTTTATTCCTGCCGTTAATTTCAGGGGTCTTAGCTAGTGTGATTTGCCGGTACGAGCATCAGGAAGGAGGTTGGAAGCAGCTGCTGGCGCTGCCAGTGACAAGGGGAAAAGTCTTTCTATCTAAATATCTATTGCTGCTGCTTTTGGTGTTTGCGATGCAATTATTGTATCTGATCTCTATTTATCTGGTTGGAATAATAGAGGGAATCACTGATCCTTTTCCGATGGATATTGTCTGGAAAACGATTGTAGGAGGCTGGCTGGCCACTTTTCCATTAATTGCTTTACAGTTATGGGTTTCGATCGCATTTAAAAGCTTTGCCGCCCCATTCGCGATAAATGTGATTTTTACATTACCAACGGTTTTAGTTATTAATTCGGAGCGTTTTGGCCCATATTATCCGTGGGGACAGCCATTTCTAATGATGAATATTGGCGGAAGTACAGGAGATGTTTTTTTTGTTCCATGGGATCAAATATTAATGGTGATTGGCGGCAGTTTTCTATTGTTTTTTATTGGAGGTTATCTTTATTTCCAAAGAAAAGCGATTTAATAAGAAGAAACACAAAAGGAATGGCAGTCGTCTGCTGTTCCTTTTTCCATTATAATAGGGAGAAGGCAACGTTTTAAAAGAGAGGATATCTTAAAGTGCGAAACAGATATATTTATTGTGATTCATTTGGTAATCCTAATGAATTATTAAAAATAACAGACAAAGAAATCACTCCCCCTGAAGCAGGAGAAGTACTTGTACGCATGTTAGCCAGACCAATTAACCCATCAGACTTAATCCCGGTAAGAGGAAGCTATTCACACAGAATTCCTCTGCCTTATATTCCGGGCTACGAAGGCGTTGGAGTTGTAGCCGATGTTGGAACTAATGTCAGCAAAGAGCTAATAGGCAAGCGTGTTTTACCATTACGGGGCGAGGGGACATGGCAGGATTTTGTCCGGGCGCCAGCTGCATTTGCTGTATCTGTGCCGGAATCCATTAATAATATACAGGCTGCGCAACTATATATTAATCCTTTGACGGCTTGGGTTACGCTGACAGAGATATTGAAATTACAGTCAGGTAGTGTGCTTTTAGTTAATGCCTGTGGGTCAGCGATAGGACATTTATATGCGCAGCTTGCAAGAGTTTTAAATTTACATTTGATTGCAGTTGTGAGAAATGATAAACATACACAGAAACTTTTAGAGCTTGACGTTTCTGAAGTGGTAGATACCTCAAGCCAATCGCTTTTTGAAACGGTGATGGACAAAACAAATGGAAAAGGAGCCGATGCGGCAATTGATTCATTAGGAGGCAGTGCTGGTTCCGATTTAGCTGGATGTTTGCGCAATCAGGGACATTTTTTAAGTATCGGCTTGTTGTCTGGACAGCAGATGGATTGGGGAGCCTTTGCAGATAAAGTGAAAATGAATATTTTTCATTTAAGACATTGGAATAAAAAGGTAAGTCAGGAAAAATGGCAGGGGACCTTCCAGCAAATCTTCAGGCTTGTGGAGAAGAAAGAGCTGCTGCTGGGTATTGAGAAAGCAAATTATGATTTGGCAGATATAAAGCAGGCATTGGATACACTTACCGATGGCAGAAAGGGTAAAGTAATCTTATCCAGCAGCTGAAGATGTTTTTCCGATAAAACCCGTTTCTTTTTTGTCGAGTGATTCACCGGAGAAGTCTCTATACTTGAATCAATGGAAGGAGGGAAAGGAAATGCAAAGCAGCATGAACGAAGCATTTCAGTATATTGAGGAGCATCTGGATACAGAAATCGATGAGAAAGAAATTGAAAAAATTACTGGTACGTCGATTTATCATTTCCGGCGTATGTTTTCTTTCTTAGCCGGGATGACGCTGACTGCCTATATTCGTAATCGGAGGCTTTCCAATGCAATGTTTGATCTGCTGCGAGAGGATGTTAATGTGACAGATACTGCCTTTAAGTATGGTTATCATTCTGTCGATGGTTTTTCCCGCGCATTCCGGGAATGGGCAGGATGTAAACCTTCTGAAGTGAAGCATCAGCAAAAGCAGCAGCTTAAAGCTTTTCCGAAACTAACCTTCCAACTAACGATTCAAGGAGGAGCAGATATGAATTATCGAATTGTGGAAAAAGAAGCATTTAAAATAATTGGTGTCAGTAAGAGAGTGCCAATGCAGTTTGAAGGAGTTAACCCAGAAATTGAAAAGCTGGCGCAAAGTATTACGGAATCTCAAAAAGGCAAAATGCATGAGCATGCTAATTTAGAGCCTAGACAAGTAATTAATGCTTCGTATCATTTTGATGAAGGCAGAATGAAAGAAGAAGGATATTTAGAGCATATGATTGGTGTATTGACAGATGAAGAAGGACCGTTTGGCGGGCTGGATGTGCTGGAGGTACCTGCCCATACTTGGGCTATTTTCTCTTCACAAGGACCGTTCCCTCAAACGATGCAGGAAACATGGGCAAAAATTGCTGCTGAATGGTTTCCTTCCTCAGATTATGAACTAGTCAAAGCACCAGAGATTTCGTTTGTAGAAGATTATAGCAATCTTGATAATGTGTATAGTGAGATTTGGATGGCTGTGCGGAAAAAAGGTTAGAAAGAACATTGACATGAGAAAAAACGAGGTGCTGCTTTAGAGCGCCTCGTTTTTCATAATGATGATATTTGTTTTGGAGATTCATAAAGGATGCTTCCCTTACGATATGTTAACCCTCCAAATTATAATCAACCCACATCCCGTAATCCGGAAATGTAAGCAGGGATGGATTTGGAAAAAGCAGCTGAACATCCTCGACATCATCACTGACTATTTCATAATAGACGGTTCCTTCCAGCGTTTCACCTGGACCAATTTTTCCCTCAGGTCCTTCATATAAATCTTCGACAGGTTGTCCATCGATTACAAGGTGATTAGAACTGTTTGCTCCTTGACCATCTACCAGGCCTTCTACATGCGGCTGTGGAAATTTATGATATAAAGTTACATCTTCATCAAGTTGATTTTCAAATGTCATATCAACAGCAAGCACAGATTCCGTTTCATCTCTTAAATCAAGATTTTCATTCCCTTCATTGATTTCCACATTGCTGATATTCACCTTGAAAAATGTATCTTCTCCATAATCGTTTAAATACATGTCTTCTCCAATATCATAAGTGCCAATCTGATCTCTGCGCTCATCCTGAGGAGTGTGGAAAACAATTTCAGGTATATCCTGCATGAAATTCCACATGAGTGCACCGGCATAGAGTGATTTTTCATCTGCCGCAACAGCTCCGACCAAATCCATGGATTCGCCTTCGTCTAAACTTTCCTGGAAAGACGCCAGCTGGTCAGTGAATGTATCGTTTTCAGGGTAACTTAAATCAAGGTCGAAACTTCCATTAAGAGCTGCATATTCCGGTATAACGTCCCCCATATTAATGGAACGATCCCCGATATTTTCTACGGTATAATCAACAAACGCAACAGCGTCATCCTCTGATGGGGAAGCGATACTTTCTTCAATAAATGCTTGATGATCATCTCCGTCCTCTATCCATATCTCATTAACGGTAATTTCTGCAGGGACACCAGAACTGTATCCCTCGATTTCAAATGTTTCTCCCATTTCATGATAGAGGTCAGAACCTTCTGATTCATCATTTGTAGCTTCTTTCCCCGTACCGTTAGCCGCTGTATCTTCCGTCTCTTCATTTTGATCTGCTGCGGCGCTCGAGTCTTCATTGTTTTCATCGGAATTAGAGCTGCATCCAATCATCAAGACTGCGAAAGCAATGAATAAAAGGAGCGTTCGTAAAAAACCTGCTGTTCTTGCTGTTTTGTACATTGCCGTACTTCCTTTCTTAATAATTTTTAGAAATTTGAGCAAATAATCTTTGTTCTTACCTTATCATTTAAAGACAATGGCATCAAATAATTCTAAAATATGTGAATAATATAATTATGTTATGGATGTCCCAAAAGGACAGTATATGATAAAATTTTAGTATATAAAATGAACAGGAGCTGTTAGGCATGATTAAACATATTGTACAATGGAATCACCGTGAAAATTTTAGTGAAGCAGAGAAGAAGACCAATGCGGAGAAAATTAAGAACGAGTTAGAGAGTTTAAAAGAGAAGATAGATGGTGTTGTTTCTATCAAAGTCATTATTGATCCGCTGGCGACAAGTGACCGTGATATTATTCTGGATAGTGAATTTGAAACGGAAGAAGCGTTACAGCAATATCAAATACACCCGGAGCATGTCCGTGTATCCGAATTTGTAAAGGAATGTGTGCAGGATCGAGTTTGTGTAGATTATCAACTATAAGCATAGATAGAAGCAGTGTAGAAAGGTTTTCTATGCTGTTTTTTCCTATGTCGCAGCAAGTATACATAAAATGAATCAATGAAAGGATGCAGTTGGATGAGTGATAAATGGCTAGAGTGGGCAAAGCAAATCCAGTCGTTAGCACAGGCAGGATTAACTTTCACAAATGATATGTATGATAAAGAGCGGTATGAACAGCTGCGTACCTTAAGCATCGAGATGATGAACGAATATACGGACCACGATTTTGAATCTATCCGTGATTTATTTGCTAATGAAACAGGATATCAGACTCCAAAAGTAGATGTGCGGGGCGTGATTTTCAAGGATAATCGTATTTTAATGGTACGTGAAAAGATTGACGATGCTTGGGCATTGCCGGGCGGTTTTTGTGATGTCGGTGAATCTCCAAGAGAAAATGTTACTAAAGAGGTTCAGGAAGAAGCGGGTTTTCATGTTGAAGCCAAGAAGCTGCTGGCTGTTTTTGATACGAATAAGCATGCGCATCCGCCACAGCCTTACCAGTATTATAAATTATTTATTCAATGCGAGATTATCAGCGGGAAAGCCAGCTTAGGCATGGAGACTAAGGGGAATGATTTTTTTGCAGAGGATAACCTGCCTAATCTTTCATTAAACCGGAATACAGAAACACAAATCAAACGTTTATTTGAATTTTTAAGAGACCCGGAGAAACCGGCATTATTTGATTAATACCATCCGGATGAAGCATTGCTTCTTGGGAAGGAGAGAATATTTCTGCTGTTCTAAATTTCTTGTAAAACATGTCCATGTCCTTTAGAATAGGGATGTTTTCTTATATGATGAGGTATGCACAGGAAGAAAAGAATTCCTGGCAATCCGAAAGTAAATGGAATGATCAAAAGTGGAAACACATTGATATAGAAGCAAAAAGGAGAGTAGACATGGACCGGACGAAATTAAGCTCGGAAAGTAATCGATTTATCGAAAAACTGCGGCTGTATTTATTTTCTCAAGGGATTGAGCAATCGGATATTGAAGATGTTGCAGATAATCTGGCACAGCAGCTTTATGAGATGGAACTGAATAATGAGCCGATTGAACAAATTACCAATCAATCCCCGCAGGAATATGTAGACAAGCTGAAGAAAGAAGTGGGTGAAAAAAAGAATCCGTCGGTATCTTGGCTGATACCTTATATGCTGATAGGCGCGATTGTTTTTATGCTGTTTGGGGATGCCTTACGCGGGGTATTATATGGAGAAATTGTAGCATACAGCCTCTTTAGAATCCTGAGTACTGTGGTTATTGGACTATTATTTATCATTGGTTCTGTATTTGCGGTGCGGTACACTTCTGGAAATCAGTTATCTGAATCTAGGAAATATGGAATGCTCGCTATTCCGGCAGTGATAGGCATGCTTTTATTTATAGCGGCTTATTTTATAGATGGTTATGTGGAAACGTCGCTGGTTACGATTCCATTCGCAGGTAGTATGATTTTATTAGGAGTTGTAACAGCAACAGCGATACTGCTGTCTGTTTGGGCGAAAACATGGATATTGCCCGTTATTTTAATAGCTTGGAATTTTCCGCCCTTGATTTTGGAAAATACACCGCTTGGAGTAAATATGCAAGCGTTTCTGGGTATTATTTTAACGGTGTTGATTGTAGGGGCTTATATTTATTTAGAGTTTCAAGAAGAAAAATAGCTGTAACCAGACATATTTTGTTAGAATGTAAGCAATGGAAGATAAGCAGGAATCAAAATAGATAAGAGGTGCTTGAAGTGAAGGGTTACTTGGCAAATGGTTTATTTTCGATGGGTGATCGATATGTGAATGAACAGCTGGCAAAGGCGATTCGTGAGGCTGTTCCAGAGATAGACTTATATCTCCCGCAGGAAAATGCGGTAATTAATGATAAAACGGCTTATGCCAATAGTGAGATTATTGCAGAAGCAGATTTATCCAAATTGGAAAAGAGTGATATTTTAATCGCAGTACTGGATGGTGTAGAGATAGATTCTGGCGTAGCTGCTGAGATTGGTGCTTTTTCGATGTTGAACCGTCCGATTGTCGGTGTATTTACGGACACCCGTCAGCAGGGCAGAGATAATCAGAAAAAGATAGATGCGCTTGTGGAAGATGCTTTAGAAAATCAATTTGTTTATCGCAATTTATTTTTAGTAGGCTTAGTTAAGCGGAATGGTGTGATTACCTCTACGATAGAAGAGGCTGTAGAAGCTGTACTAGAGGTAAAGGATAGACAGCTATAATGCTTTTTAGAGAAAATCAAAATCGTCCTTCATGCTGCTATGTTGGGCGGGCTTGATTTTCTCTTTTTTATTGATGTCCTCCATCCTATATAATGAATAAACAGAAAATGTTGAAGAAGAAGGGTTATGTCAAAAATGGAAATAATTACCTTAGAGCTTTTATCCGAAGAATACATGGATCGGCTGTATCAATTTGAGCTTCCAGAAGAGCAGCATCAATTTACTGCGCTGCCGGAAGAGGTCGCTGATCTGGCTGAAGGTCAGCATGGCGTTATGATTATGAATCACGAGGAGCCGGTGGGTTTTTTCCTGCTGCATCAGACAGACCGTGTAAAAGAATACACCGATAACCCTCATGCTATCCTTTTGACTGCGCTATCTATTGATCAAGCTCATCAACGCAAAGGGTATGCCAGAAAAGGAATGCGGTTACTGGAGGATTTTGTGAAGGATACATTTCCTGAATGTGATGAGATCATTTTAGCAGTTAATCATAAAAACACAGCTGCACAAAAGCTTTATTAGCACGTTGCATTTGCAGATACGGGTATACGAAAAGAAGGTCCTAAAGGAGAGCAATATATTCTAGCTTTAAAGCTCAGGTAAATCGAGTAAAAAATATTCCTGTTTCTAGCTATTGTAAAAACACAGGACAATTGTATTGTTATTGAAAGAAAGTAAAAGAATAGAATGAAAAATCAGTTCCTTTTCCCTGTTGATTTCCAATCTCGCTATGCTATTTTTAAAAGGAAAAGATGGGAGGAAGAAAATGAAAAAAACACTTGGTTTGATAACAGGAATGATACTGGCTTCATTTGTACTGGCTGCGTGTGGAAATGATGAAGGTAATGAGAATAATGCTTCTGACAATGAACAGGCAGAGGAAAGTGAGCAGGCTGAAAGTGGTGAATCTGCCGGCGATGGAGAAGAGGGTACAGAAGAAGAGCAAGAGCAGGAAGAACTTCAGCCGGGCGATGTAGAATCAGATATATTTTCCGCACTTGTGGCAGGTTCGGAGACGTATTCTGTTCAGGAAAACGGCGTTGACATTTTAGAAGGTGGTTCTGTACATAGCCGTTTAAAGGTAAATCTGGAGATTGATGATGATGACATTGATTTTGATTATATGAAACAAACCGCAGAGGATGATACGGAGATAATTGGAGAATTATTAGGGAAGTGGAAGCCGTTGAAACAGCTGAACTGACGTGGTTATTTAATTACCATGGTCCGTTTTACACCTTTCAATTAGAGCGGGATGGCGATAAATTAATGGTTACAGAGGAAGATTTTAACGGAGACCAATTAAATGAGCATATAGAATCGTATGTCCCTGCGTCAGAAGTAGAATAAGATTTAGATTATCTGCAAATATAGAATTCATTGCTCCGACAGGCGGGGAGAAACCTTTTTCAAGCGTGTGAAAGGTATAATCTAAGTGAGGAGGAAACGAATATGAGTAACGTATTTACTGCATACGAAAGTACGATAGCCGCTGTTTCCGAACTGAAAAAAGTAGAGGAACAGACATTGAACACTACTATAAAAGAAGATGCCTGGTCGATAAGAGAAATTATTGGTCATATGTATTATTGGGATGACTACAATCTCCATAATATGGTTTCCCAAATGCATCCAGAAGCGAACCTGCCGGCATTTCCGAATCACGATGCACAAAATGAAAAGGCGATTCAATCGCTTGAGGGAAAAACCGTTTATGAAATAATAGATTTATTTATGGAACGGAGGAAGCAGCTGTTAGAGAAGATTAGAACGGTTGATAAAAATGATAGATTTACCATCGGAAGCGGAAAGCGGAAATTTTCAGCAGAGAGCTTCCTTAAAATGTTCACAAAACATGATGAGCATCATTTAAAACAGATAAAAGACTTTCTGGCTGCGGCTTAAGCGGCAAAAAGCGATCCGGCGGGCAGGTTGATTCATTGCTTGTTGGATCGCTTATTTTTAAACAGCCTATTATGGCAAAGGGCGCTTATTGTATGAAAGCATTCATTTAAAGTTAGCATATACTTTCAGCTTCCCGATGGTTTCAAAGCCGAGCTTTCGATAAATACCCTCCGCTTCCGGAGAGGCTTGTAAGGTACAATATTCAGCCCCTGCAGCTATAGCAGTCTCTATCAGATGATACATCAGCTTTGTACCCAATCCGCGTCCTCTTTCCCTTTCTAACACAGCAATATCATAAATTCCTGCTGCGTTTTCCGTAAACAATAATGAACCAATAGCAACCGGTTTGCCCTGGTAATAGCCAAGAAAATGCTGTGACTGTTTATGATCTGTAAAGCTATGCTGTGCAGCACGATGAAAATAATGATTGATTTGTTTTTCTTCCGCTGTCTCCTCATACAGGCTGGCCAGAATCGTACCGAAAGTAATCAGTTGTTCTGGAGCAGTAACTTTTTTAAATTGAATCGTTGTGTCCTTATGAGGACCCCCAGGATGAAAAGCTGTCAAATCAGCAATCATTCCTAAATAATCTGTTTCGTACTCAACTAACCCAGCTTTTTTAAACATACTGATTATCTCCGGTTGGTCTTCCCATCCCCATACATTCATGGGGTATCCTTTAGTTTCGTACATCTTCACTATTTTCTGAAAATGTTCCAGTTGGGGGAACGGGGTGTCTTCGGATAACGTGATTACGTTAAAATTATAAGAGGGGAGATGGGCGTCGATATAAGTAAAGCCGTGTTCTTCGTAAATTACAGCTTCTTCTGTTTTACTTGCAGCTGCTTTCGATTTTCCAGTTAAGTTATGCATCATGATTTGCTTCTGTTCTTTCTTATCCATCGTCCCACGTCCTTTTCTGACAAAAGATTGTTCTTATTTTATCAATGGTAAGCTGACTGTGTCCATGATTCCTGAAAAGAAATTAAATCATCCTCTTGACAATACCTATGAGGGGTATGTTATGATGGATATAGAACGTAAGGGAGGTTAGAAACATGGCTAACGAAACGATTCAAGTTCAAGGTATGTCTTGTCAGCACTGCGTGAGTTCTGTTGAAGGTGCTGTAGGCGGACTGGACGGCGTAGATACAGTGAACGTTCATCTTCAGGAAGGTAAAGTGGATGTTGCCTTTGATGAAGGGAAAGTAAAGCTGAACGATATTACTGAAGCAATTGAAGATCAAGGTTATGATGTTGTTTAAATAGGAACACATCTAATTTAGAAGATTTTTTGGATATTTTTATATAGATCGTGCGAGAGATTCCGCACGATCTCCTTTATAAATAATTACATACCCTGTGTAGGTATGGGAGGGGCTTTAAATGGAAGCTAAAAAAGAAGTCACATTGCCTATTGAAGGAATGACATGTGCGGCTTGTGCTACCCGAATTGAAAAAGGCTTGAAGCGGGTAGACGGTGTAGAAGATGCCAATGTTAATTTTGCGATTGAAAAATCAACGATTCACTATAATCCAGAGCAAACATCGGTAGCGGATTTTGAAAAGAAAATCGAACAGCTCGGCTATCATGTTCAGCATGAAAAGCAGACCTTCGATGTAGAGGGAATGACATGTGCAGCTTGTGCGAATCGGATTGAGAAACGTTTAAATAAAATAGACGGCGTGACAGAAGCCAATGTCAATTTCGCATTGGAAAATGTGGCGGTTGAATATAATGAAGATCAAGTAACGTCCCAGGATATGATGGAGGTTGTGAAGAAGCTCGGATATGCCCTTAAACCTCAGGTATCCAAGGAAGAGACGTCAAACCGGAAAGAAGAGGAGATTCGTCATCAGACCGGAAAATTTATCTTCTCCGCTATTTTGACGTTCCCGTTATTATGGACGATGGTGACGCATTTTTCCTTTACATCGTTTATTTATTCACCGGATATGCTGATGAATCCATGGGTGCAATTAGCGCTGGCCACTCCCGTGCAGTTTATTGCAGGGAAGCAGTTTTATGCAGGGGCTTATAAGGCACTAAGAAATAAAAGTGCAAATATGGATGTGCTCGTTGCTCTAGGGACATCGGTAGCCTATCTCTATAGTATTTTTCTCGGAATAGAGTGGCAGATACAAGGTGCAGCCGGCATGCCTGAACTTTATTTCGAAGCTGCTGCGGTGATTATTACGTTAGTTCTGCTTGGGAAATTATTCGAGGTACGTGCTAAGGGACGCACTGGTCAGGCGATTAAAAAGCTGTTAGATATGCAGGCAAAAACAGCCCGTGTTATCCGTGACGGGGAAGAGCTGGAAATTGCCATTGAAGAAGTAGCTGTCGGTGATCAGGTTATCGTCCGTCCAGGAGAGAAAATACCTGTTGATGGAGCAATTGTCAAAGGAAAATCAGCAGTGGATGAGTCAATGATTACCGGTGAAAGTATTCCGATTGATAAAAACATTGGGGATACTGCAATTGGTTCTACCATCAATAAAAATGGCATACTGACAATCGAAGCAACGAAAATTGGAAAGGATACCGCACTAGCGCAAATTGTAAAAGTCGTAGAGGAAGCGCAGGGAAGCAAAGCGGATATTCAGCGGGTAGCAGACCGTGTATCTGGAATCTTTGTCCCTGTAGTTGTCAGTATTGCGGTTGTGACATTCCTTGTCTGGTACTTCTTGGTTGCTCCAGGAGATTTACGTGCAGCTTTAGTTCCTGCGATTACCGTTCTGGTTATTGCTTGTCCATGTGCACTGGGACTGGCGACGCCGACATCGGTTATGGCCGGCTCAGGCAGAGCTGCGGAATTAGGCGTTCTGTTTAAAGGCGGAGAGTATCTAGAAAATACACGTATGATTGAAACAATTGTACTGGATAAAACAGGAACCGTCACCAAAGGAGAGCCTGCTTTGACAGATGTTATTCCTCAAGGAGATATTACCAAGGAGGAGCTGTTAAAAATGGCAGCTTCTGCTGAGAAGCATTCGGAGCATCCGCTTGCAGAAGCCATTGTTAAAGGTGCAGAAGAAGAGCATATTGATTTAATCGAAACGACAGATTTTGAATCGGTGCCCGGAGCAGGTATTCAAGTAACCTGGGAGGGAGAGCCTCTCTATATTGGAACAAGAAAATTGATGAAGCAGCAAAATATCGAAATTGGTTCCATCGAAGAAAAAATGACGGAGCTTGAAGCAGCAGGAAAAACGGCAATGCTTATTGGCTATAGAGGTACACTGACCGGAATGGTTGCTGTTGCCGATACAGTAAAAGAAACATCAAAAGAAGCAATTGAACGTTTGCATGAACAAAACTTGGAAGTCATCCTGCTTACAGGAGATAATGAAAGAACAGCGCAGGCCATTGCCAAAGAGGTTGGTGTCGATCGTGTCATTGCAGAGGTCTTGCCAGATCAAAAAGCAGACGAAATTAAACGTCTGCAGCAGGAAGGCAAAAAAGTAGCAATGGTAGGCGATGGTATTAACGATGCTCCCGCCTTGGCAATTGCCGATATTGGAATGGCAATTGGTACAGGAACCGATGTCGCCATAGAAGCAGCAGATGTGACGCTGATGCGCGGTGATTTACACAGTGTGGCTGACAGTATTGAGCTAAGCGCCAAAACAATGCGGAATATCAAGCAAAATCTATTTTTCGCCTTTGCCTATAATTCTGCATCTATTCCAGTTGCTGCGATCGGGCTATTAGCTCCTTGGGTTGCTGGCGCAGCGATGGCGTGCAGCTCTGTATCCGTTGTGCTCAATGCACTCAGACTTCAGCGGTTGAAGCTGAAAAGGGAGGCGTAATCGATGTCGATTAAAAAATGGGTGAGTATAGGGGTTATCTACGTATGTGTTGTTGTTATTGCATATGGCGTGATAACAGGGAATAATCCATTTGAAAGCAATGATTTAGAGCCTCATGATCATGCCGCAACGCAAGTTGTAGAAGTAAATTCGACTGATTTTATATAGAGATAGATAACAGCCTGTATTCTTTCATCGAGAATACAGGCTGTTTTTTATTAGGAAGATGTCCAGCTTCCTCCATTAATATGAATAGCTTGTCCAGTCATATAAGAAGCTTCTTTGGAGGCAAGCATCACATAAGGCCAAGCGTGCTCTGATGGTTGACCGGGCCGTCCCATTAAAGAATCTTGTCCAAATTGTTCCACTTTCTTTTCGTCAAATGAAGATGGAATCAACGGTGTCCACACAGGCCCAGGAGCGACGGTATTCGCTCGAATTCCTTTTTTAGCAAGACTTTGTGCAATACTTCTAGTGAAAGCAGTAATCGCCCCTTTGGTTGCCGAATAGTCCATTAATGTGGCATTTCCTTTATAGGCATTGATGGAAGAGGTATTAATGATTGAATCTCCTTGTCCCATATGCGGAACAGCTGCTTTCGTCAGATAAAATTGCGAGAAGAAATTCACGCGGAATACTTCTTCAAACTGTTCAGAAGGAATATCTTCTACATTTTCCTGATCAAATTGGATGGCAGCATTATTGACTAAAATATTGATGCCGCCAAATGCTTCTACTGTTTTTTGGACTAAATCAATACAATGAGCTTCTTCTTTGATATCTCCAGGAAGAAGGAGACATTGGACGCCCTCTGCTTCGACTAGCTCTTTCGTTTCCTCTGCATCTCCGTGCTCATCTAAATAAGAGATGGCCACATTTGCTCCCTCTTTCGCGTATAAAATAGCAACAGCACGGCCAATTCCGCTGTCACCGCCGGTAATCAGCGCATGTTTTCCTCTTAGTTTATCTGTACCGGTATAGCCTGTTGGCTGATGTGGGAGCGGGTTCATTTTCGATTCAATTCCCGGCTGCTTATCTTGTGTTTGTCTTGGTGTACTGCCTTTTTGCATTTCTGTCGGTTCCATCATACGTTCCTCCCTTTTTTCAGTTTCCAAGTATGTATCAACATTTTTCCACTTATGGGCGTTTTATAAACATTTTAATTTGAAAAGGCATATCAAAGAGATGAATAGAAGCTGCAAGTTTTTTTAAATTTTAATTGTATCAAATTAGAAGAGAGCTGACTTTAGAGAGCGCGGAGCAGGAGTATTCTTTTCCTTTTAACTCATATCATCTTTTATACAATTAAAGCTCTTCGTGATAGCACTATATGATGATGTAATATATAATATTCTATAAATATGAAATATTATATTCTATATTTATAGAATATATGTTGAGATAGAATAAATAACATACGAGGAGTGGTCAAGTGGATGTTCTGCAAACAACAAGCAGAGAAAGAGAAACGTATCAAGTCAAGCTCCATTATTCTATTTTGTGGGAATGTGCGTTAGGAATTGCGGCAATAACAAACACGAGGCTGCTGGATACTTTAGATAAGCCTAAAGAATATTGGGGGCAGATAAGAGAATCAATTTCCACAGCGTTATCGGAGGAATTGGAATTTGTTGAAAAAAATAATACGTGGAAAGCATTGCTCCAGATACTTCATCAGCAGGAATTTTCAAGTCTAGAAACGTTCGAGCAATATGTACAAGGTTTAACAGATACAGAGCTGAAGTTTATCTGCCTGCCTTTTGTTGGAAATCATTATCAAGCCTATCGGGAGAAGGCTGCACAAGGGGAAATGAAGGCAGTCAAAGAGCTGATGCGCGTTACGGGGCATAACCCGTTCTTTCCAACATATATCGAATTTATCAGTATCTGTGAAGCGGGATCTTTAAAAAAGCATCTGATAAAGGTAATGAACAGCTGGTATCAAGAAGTAGGGAAGGAGAAACAGCAGGATACAGAAGCTATTTTAGAAAAGGATTATCAATCAAAAAAAGAGAGACAGCAGAAAGTGTCTCCGGAGGAACTAGTGCAATGGGCGACCGGCGGGGTGACTTATATACCCGAACCAAATGTACATACTGTCTTATTGATTCCTCAATATATTTATCGTCCGTGGAATATTGAGGCAGATATCGAAGGAACCAAAGTTTTTTATTATCCGGTTGCGAATGAAAGTGTGTCTCCAAGTGATCGATATATGCCGGATTATTTTCTCGTTCAAAAATATAAAGCATTAGGTGATGAGGTACGCTTGAAAATGGTTAAATTATTATTTGAACATCCAAGGACGCTGCAGGATATGACAGAAAGGCTGGACATCGGAAAATCGACAATTCATCATCATTTAAAGATATTAAGAGCAGCAAAAATCGTAGAAATACGCGATTCTAAATATTGCTTGAAAAAGAATGTATTTTCCCTTTTAGCAAAAGAATTTGACTGGTATCTGGAAAAATGAAGGGGATAAAGTGGAAGGAAACATCCATTTTTAAGAATAAATCTTTTCTGTCCATATGGATTGGCAACGGTATTTCAGAGCTGGGCGGTGCTTTTGGAACCTTTTGTAACTCCATTTTGATTTATCAATTAACAGGATCCACCTTGGCACTGGGGAGTATGTGGCTGTTATATTTTATCCCTTCTCTGGTGCTCCAATTATTTATTGGCCCGTTTATCGACCGCTGGAGCCGTAAGCGGATATTGATATTCTCCCAGATGGCAAGAGGCTTCGTCTTTCTTGTGCCGCTGTTTGCTTTATGGACAGAATCGCTTTTGCCATGGCATATCTATTTCGTGCAGATCATCATTGGCTTAATTACACCGCTGTATGTGCCGGCAAATCAGGCAATAACGCCTTCCATCGTGGCAAAGGGAAATTTGGAAACAGCGAACGCCTATTTGGAAGGGACAGCACGGCTCATGACCTTTACCGCTCCTTTTTTAGGGGGGATCGTGATTGAATATCTGGGTGTCTTGCCTACGATGGTTCTAGTAAGTACATTACTTTTGTTAAGCGGTTTCACATTACTTTTTATCCAGGAGACGAGAATCCAGCAAAAAACAAGAGTGCCGTGGATAAAGGATTTTGCAGAGGGTATCACTTACTTTTTTAGAAAACGGGTGATTGTCTGGTTAGGAATATTTCTTGGCTTTGTCCAATTTGGTGTTGGGGTGACAATGGTTACGACGCTTCCTTATATAACAGAGGAGTTATCTGGAAGCTACGCAGCATATGGTTATTTTATGGCTGGTTTTCCTGTTGGGTTTATCTTAGGATCTATCCTGGTCGGTAAGATAAAGTATAAAAGCCGGAGAAGACTCATGCTCGGCGCTTTATTTATCGGCGGACTGACCTTTGTATTTCTATTTTTTAATACAAGCATTCTATTGGGAATTCTGACGGAGGTAATAGGCGGAGTAGCTATGGCTGTTTTCGGGATACATAATACGACAATCTGCCAAAAAATCATTCCGCATCATTTAATGGGGAAAATATTCTCGGTGAGGCTGTTGATTATTCGGTGTATGATGCCATTAGGTGTTCTGGCTGGCGGTTACTTAAGTGACATGTGGGGCGTCCGGCCATTATATTTATTGATAGGAATGGTGATAAGCACCACCTCTTTATTGGGAATCTTGCTTCCGTATTTTAAATTTATAGATGAAGATGCAGACAAAGAAGAGGAAGCGACTCCGGCTTAAAAAAGAAGCTGTATGAAACGAGATTTTCATACAGCTTTCTTCCATGACTGTATTCTATTCCTTCATCATTGGCTGGAACGCTTTACAGCTCGCGCATCGACTTATCCGCTAATTGTATGACCGTCATATCATCCATCGGCGGATTATGCAATCCGGCACGGACATCACGGTAATAGCGTTCAAAATTATTTTTCAGCTTGAGGCTTTGCGCGCCGACAACACGCATGGCAAGGTCTACACCTTGGAAGGCTTTATTGGTGACAGACAGCTTGACCGCTCCTAATTCCGGCCCCATTGTATTTCTGGTTTCTTCATTGCCTTTATCCCACTTATCCGCAATGGCATGGAGAAAGTATTCAGATTCTAGTAAAAGAAGCTCTAAATCGCCCAGTTTTTGTTTCACATTCGGCAGTTCGGATATCGTCCCTTTGATACTGTTTGGTGAATATCTTGTAGCAAAGGCGACAGCATCTTTTTGAGCAGCCTGTGCGATGCCGAGATAGCATGCCGGTATATGCAAGAGCCAGCCTGCTGGTTTTCTTTTCTGATTGGATATGATTTCAACGAGATCTTCTTTCTCTAAATGAACCTCTTCTAAAACGAGATCATGGCTGCCAGAACCGCGCATCGCAATCGAATCCCATGTTTCTTCTACGTTAACACCTTCCAAATCATACTTTATCAGGAAGTTACCGACATCATCTGTTCCATCAATGGACGCACTGACGACAAAGTAAGTTAGGATTGGAGACAGTGTTGTAAAGGTTTTTCGTCCGGTAATCACCCAGCCGCCGTCATTTTTGACAGCAGTTGTTTCCGGTTTTCCGCCGCGCGTCGGGCTTCCGGTTGCCGGTTCTGTTGCGGCATTGTTTAATAATGCACCATTTTCGATAACATCCTTGATAACCTTCGAATACACCTGTTCGTCCCAGGGCTTACTTTCCCCTAAATGCTTCATAATCCCCATATGCCAGCCGATAGATAATGCAGTTGACCCATCTGCCCGGGCGATAATTTGCTGATAGGTAAGCAGTTCATCCAGCGGAATCCCCGCTCCGCCATCTTCCTTAGGTACAGTGAGTGCCGGGTAACCGATTTCTTGCAAGTCTTTAAAGTTTTCATATGGAAAAGCGCCGTCAGGAAGCTCTCGGACACGTTCTCCAAAAGGCTCCACTGTTTTAGATAAAAGCTGGATCCGCTCCTCTTTTGTTTGTAATGCTGTTAAATGACTCATACCAGTATTCCTCCTTGAAAAAGACAAAGTATATTCATCAGATTTGTTTTGTTTATATTATTTCATTGTTTGCAGAATAGTTCAATTATCTTGAATGGCCCGAAATATATTTTGCGCCATAAGGTACACGATGGAGTTATTTATAGGAGGATGCTTAACAATTAGCTAAAATGGGGTAAACTTATAGAGGAGATATAAGAACGAGGAGTGTATACAATGAAACAGGATCCTAACCTAACCCCGTTACCAGACGCATTTTATCAGTATCCGACCTTACAGTTAGCAGAAGAATTGCTTGGTTGCATTTTAGTAAAGCAAACGGAGGAAGGAACAAGCGCTGGATATATTGTAGAAACGGAAGCATATCTGGGAAATGCTGACAGAGCAGCGCATGGATTCGGAAATCGGCGAACGAAACGAACAGAGATTCTCTATGCAGAGGCTGGAATGACCTATACGCATCTCATTCATAATCATTGCTTAATCAATGTAGTCAGTGCGGAGAAGGAAGTTCCGGAAAGCGTATTGATTCGGGCAGTGGAGCCTTATACAGGGATCGATCTGATGCTGGCACGCCGTCCAGTGAAAAAATTTCAAAACTTAACAAGCGGTCCAGGCAAACTATCGCAGGCTTTAGATATTAATATGGGAGATTATGGACGGTCTCTCAAGGAGCCGCCACTATTTATTGCGGAAGGGAAAAAGCCGGAGAAAATAAACCGCGGTCCGCGGATCGGTATCGATAATTCTGGAGAGGCCAGAGATTATCCCTATCGCTTTTGGGCAGCCGGCAATAAATTTGTTTCTAAATAACCCTTAAAATTCCCGTTATCATTTGTACGATAACGGGAATTTTTATGTATATATATTGAAATAAGAAATTATACTTCTGTTTATCTTATAAAAGTGACGAAATGATGATAGAAATAGTAACTAGCGGAAGAAAAACACGGAGACTCCTGTGGGAAAACGCAATGGTTTTCGGTGGGGCGAGTAATCGCAAAAGCTCTTCGATGGGACGAGTAATCGCAGTCCCAGTCCCAGGGTGAAGACCCCGCAGAAAAAAAGCGAACTTCTTTTTTTCTACCCGCGGGGCATAAGTGCGACTTTGCTTCTGTCTGCGCCTGATGGCTTGCCAATCAGCAAGTCTTCTTTAAAGGAGATGAGCTCGGGGCCCACGGAAAGCGTAGTGTTTTTCTGGGGCCTAAGATTACTCACCCCATGAAACCCGTTATAGCGGTAGCTATAATATTAATTTCAATTTATATAGTAAGAAGACAATTACAGATAACCCGATAGTCTAAACAAATCTGGAAATGGATGGTTTGAGGAAAATATATACTTACATTATAATAATACTAGGTTTTGAATAAGACATGGTAGCTTAAAATGGTAGGCTGATTATGTTCATAATAGAGAATGTACACAGGGGGAAGATTTTGTCTAAAAAATATGCAGAGGAGCATGCAGCATGAAACAGGTAGACATTGCAGTAACGGGGATGGGCGCTGTCTCGCCATTTGGCATGGGAGTACCCGCGTTTTGGGATAATTTAATTGCGAATCATTCTGCGGTAAGGGAAATAACCGATGAAAATATAAGAAAGTGGACAAAGGCAGGAGCTCGTGTACCTGATTTTGAAGTATCTGATTTTCTTTCTAAAAAGATTATCCGAAATACGGATTATTTCACCCAACTGGCTTTGATAACAGCAGATGAAGCATTAAAGGATGCCGGACTGTTAAAAAATGATGGAGAATCCTTCATAGATGGGGTAGACCGAAATCGATTCGGAACAGCGATTGGAACAGCCTTTGGCGGCATTCAGTCGTTGGAGCAGGCGTCTGAAAAATTAGCGACGGGTAAAGCAAAAAGAGTCGGGCCGCGTATGATTTCTAAATCGATTCCGAATGCAGCAGCAAGTACGATTTCGATTCAATACGGATTCCGCGGTCCGTCGAATACCTATGTCACTGCATGTGCTGCTTCGGCCAATGCTATCGGAGAATCTGCTTACTGGTTTTTCCGTGACGATGTGGATTATATTCTTGCTGGAGGCGTGGATAGCTTATGGTCCAATGTCTTTTTATCCGGTTTAGGTGATGCGGGCGCATTGGCAGCAAAAGGTCCGGGAGATATTTCCACATGGTCCCGGCCTTTTGATGCAGCGAGGACAGGAATGGTTATGGGAGAAGGAGCAGGTTTATTTGTTTTGGAACCGTTGGAGCGTGCCAAAGCAAGAGGAGCGCATATATACGCAACGTTAAAAGGCTATGGAGCTTCGAATGACGCGTATCATGACACCTCTCCTGACCCGGAAGGAACAAGTGCTGCATTGGCAATCGAGCGGGCGCTCCGATCCGCACAGTTAAAACCGGAGGAGGTTGACTATATTAATGCGCACGCAACGTCGACTCCGGCTGGAGATATTGCAGAGACGAAAGCATTAAAGATGATATTTGGAGAGAATTTGGATAACATGCCGGTCAGCTCCATTAAAGGCAGCGTCGGGCATTTATTAGGAGCGGCTGGAGCCATTGAAAGCATTGCATCGATTAAGGCAATAGAGACGGGAATATTGCCGGCAACCCTTCATTCAGAAAATAGGGACGAAGCGGCTCCGCTGGATATTGTTCCAAATGTAAGCCGCAAGCAGCAAATCCAGACAGCAATGAGCAATTCCTTTGGCTTTGGCGGACAAAATGGAATTGTGATTTGGCAGGCACCTCAAGGTTAATCGGGCAAAAGTGGAAACGAATAATGAAATGGAGAGATAAGAATGCCAGAAGAACGGCAAGGCCATGCAAGTATAGTGGAGCGGCAGGCTGCACTGGAAAAGATGTATCCAAGCTGGGAGAAGCGGACGATTGCGACGCATTTTCATAAGCAGTGCCAGCAATATAGCGATGATCCTTTGATTATGATGCCGGATCAGGCTGTAACTTATGGAGAAATGTGGGGGCAGGCACGTGATTATGCAAAGTCGATGCTGCATTTAGGCGTTGAACCGGGAGACCATGTCGCTATTTTAATGGAAAATGAACCGGAATACGTCGCATTATTTATAGCTTCCTCGATGGTGGGAGCAGTGGTAGTACCGTTGAATACGCAGCTGCAAAAGGAAGAATTGACCTATATGCTGCGTCAATCCGATACCAATTGGCTGATTACGCATCAATACGCTGGAAAACAGCGTCATGCCGAAGTGTTAAAGAATATTGTTTCCGAACTCCAAGCGGATGCAGAGAGTCCTTTTACTAAAGCAGTTTGTATTCCCAACAAAGAAGCAGAAGTACCGGAAATATATATGACATGGGAATTATTTTTACAAGGTGGACGAGCAGTGGAAGAGGCGGCGTTAAACAAACGCTGGAAGGAAACAGATAATCCAGACGCAACTGCAGCTATTATTTATACCTCCGGCTCGACAGGCTTGCCAAAGGGCGTGATGCTGACGGATGATATGCTGCTCCGTTCTGGTTTTGCAACGTGCTTAACCAGAGGATATGAGGTAGGAAGACGTATTTATGCTCCGCTGCCGATGTACCATGTTTACTTTCTGCAGGAAGGCTTGTTTGCCGCTTCCTTTGTAGGAGGAGGGATGGTGACCTGTCATGCGTTTCAGCCGCTTCAGTCACTGGAGCTGATGGAGAAATATCAGGTTCATGATTTTCTGGCTGTTCCATCGATGCTTGTTGCCTTATTAAATCGTCCGGAAGTAAAGCATACCAATCTAAAGTCTCTTTATGCGCTATTATGCTGTGCCGCTCCTTCGCCGGTCCCGTTATGGAAAAGAGCAGTAGATGAATTAGAAGTGACCGAAATTGGTACAGGCTGTGGCGCGACAGAAGCGGGCTCTACCACAATGCTTACTGAAATCGGAGATCCATTAGAAATTATCTCTACAACAGTCGGGAAAGTAAAAACAGCAGGAGCCGCTGCTCATCCGGAGTTTGGAGATAAAAGTGTCACGTACAAAGTGATTGATTCCGATACAAGAGAAACACTGCCAAGCGGTTCTGCCGGCGAGTTAGCGGTGCGGGGAAATGTGGTAACAGAAGGGTATTATAAAAAGCCGGAAGAGACAGCTTTTGCCAAGGATGAGGACGGATATATCCGCAGCGGAGACCTGGGGACGATTGATGAACAAGGTTATATTCGGCTGTTAGGAAGAAGTAAGGATCTGTATAAAGTATCTGGAGAAACCGTAGCTCCCAAAGAGGTAGAGGATGTGATTTCCATGCACCCGGCAGTAAATCAAGTCTATATCGTCGGCGTGCCGGATCAATTAACAACAGAAACCGGTGCCGCATTTGTGGAATTAAAACAAGGCGAAACCTGCACGAAGCAGGAAATCCGAAAGCTGTGCCGGGAGCATGTAGCACGTTTTAAAATACCGCGTTATATCTGGTTTGTGGAAGCGGCAGATTGGCCGTTGACAGGGACAGGAAAGATACAGAAATTTAAATTGCAGGATATAGCGCAGGAAAAGTTGAAGAAATAATGCTAACAAAATCGTGATAAAAATAACCTGCTGCAAAGCTCGTAAAAAAAGCTTTGCAGCAGGTTTATTTGATATCCAGAAAGGTTTAAATTCCTGTACCTAGAATATAGAATTGTGATTGGTTATAGTTGTAAGTGAGCTTAGAATAATCGAAGGCTGTTCCATTTGTCAGATAGAAGATGCTTTCCAGTATCAGCTTAGGCTCTCCGTTTTTCAGCTTCAAATAGCTTGCTTCCTGTTCAGTTAATTTGCCGATGTGCATGTACATATCAGAAAATCCCACCTTTAATCCGAGCCCGTCTTCAATATATTGGAATATCGAATCTGTAACGATTTCTCTATTTAAGTAAGGGACAAATGCTTTATTATAGTAGGATTCTTCTAAGCAGAGTGTTTCCTCTTCAATATATCGGACACGTTTTACATAATAAACATCCTGGTCCATATCAATATGTAAGTTCTGAGCTACTGCTTCAGTCGGCTTACGGATTTCCAGCTCCAATACCTCCGAACTGAGATGAAATTTTTCTAAATCTTTTTGAAAGCCCTGATTGGACAGCAGATTAATATAATTCTTTCTTTTTTTCCTTCTTACGAAAATGCCGCTCCCCCGCACTTGAAAAATTAATCCTTTTTTCTCCAGCAGGTCTAATGCTTTAATAATCGTACTTTTACTCGTATTAAATTCTTTGATCAAGGTTTCTAATACAGGAAGCTTTTCTCCCTGCTGCATTTGATGCTTTTCAATATATAATTCGATTTCACCTGCGATCTGCTGATATTTCAACATATGCACACCCCATTTAGACGGTATATTTTCATTTATATTAAAGATGCTAAAGATACAAATATGTTTTTATTTAGGAATAAGAAAGTATATAAAAAATGCTGAATATAGCCGCTCCAGAAATACACTCCGCTTTCCGTGGGCTTGAGCTCAGCCTCCTCGAAAAAAGAAGAACACTTTTTTCCTGCGGGGTCTTCCCACTGCGCATTCCCACAGGAGTCTCCGTGTATTTCTTCCGCTAGAATTTGCGTTATTTCCTTGTAAAAAAGCAAATAAAACATAATTCCACTTAGATGGGAGCGGAGGGAAGTCGACTCCTGCGGGAAAAGCAACAGGTGAAGACCCCGCAGGAAGCGGTTTTCTTCCGAGGAGGCTGAACGTTACCCGCGGAAAGCGACTTCCCGGAGCGGACATCTCTTTGGCAAGAACACCGAGGTTTTAAAGACCAAACAGTGTTCTTAGTTTTTCTTTATAGAGAGGACGTTCAGAATATCCTGAAACGATAAAACGACAAGATAATGACCTTTTGCTAAGTATATTTATGTAGAATTGCTTATTTAATTCACCGTGTAACTTAGTATATCATACAACGAAGGCGATATTAATAAAATATACACATAAAATAATTATAACCCACTTGAAAAATTATAACGGTACAATTATAATATACGTATCAAATTAAAAATAAGGAGAAATAGTATGGCTGAAAAAGTGAGGGATTATGATAAATTAGCTGGGGATATTCTAGAAGAAATTGGCGGAAAAGAAAACGTTGTCAGTGCGACACGTTGTGCCACCAGACTTCGTATTGTATTGAGACATTCAAAGCCCAAAGCAAAAGAAACCGTCGGCGCAATGCCGGGTGTTATTACAGTGGTGGAGAATAATGGTCAATTTCAAGTAGTTATCGGACAGCATGTTGGGGAAGTATATGAAGCTTTTGCGGATTTGGTTGGAGAAAGCATTACAGAGGATGGCGATGATAACCAAAACAAAGGAACAATATTAAACCGTGTAATTGCCACGATGTCGGCAGTATTTGCTCCGTTTGTATATATATTAGCTGCAGCAGGTATCCTGCAAGGTACATTGATTTTAATTAATCTGCTATTTCCTGCATTCGAAAACACAGGAACATATGAAGTGCTGAGTATGATGTCGTGGGCGCCGTTTACATTCTTGCCTATTTTTATCGCGATAACAGCAGCAAAACACTTTAAAGTAAATACGTATATCGCAATTGCTGCCACGGCAGCATTAGTAACACCGGAATGGGCAGATATAGCCGGCCGGGTTGCCAGCGGGGAAACAGTGACATTTTTAGGTATTGCTTTATCACAGACGACCTATACGTCCTCTGTGTTACCGCCGCTATTTTTAGTTTGGATTCTATCCTATGTGGAAAAATTCTTGAACAAGAAAATTCCAGAAGTCATTCGTCCTTTGTTTGTTCCGTTCTTTAGTATTCTAATTATGGTTCCACTTATTCTTTTAGTGATCGGGCCGATAACAACTGGCGGAGCAAATGCGATTGCAAACGGGTATAATTATCTCGTTGATGTGTTCCCTGCGCTGGCAGCTGCCATCATTGGCGGGTTTTGGCAGATTATTGTTATTTTCGGAGTGCATTGGGGCGTTACGCCAATGGTACTTTCAAACTTTGAACAATATGGAATGGATTCTTTCCAGGCCTATCAAACAATTGCTGTTGTAGCGCAGGTCGGAGCTGTTATTGGTGTGCTGCTTAAAACGAAAAACAGCGAAACCAAAAAGGTAAGTACCTCAGCAGGAATCACCGGTATATTCGGGATTACGGAACCTGCCATTTATGGGGTGACATTGCGCTTTAAGAGACCATTTATTTACGGGTGTATTTCCGGAGCGATTGGTGCGATTGTAGCGAGCTTCTTCAGACCAAGCTACTTCGCTTATGCAGGTCTGCCGAGTCCAATTACAATGGTAAACGCAATTAACAGCGAGTATCCGATGTCTATCTGGGGAATTTTGATTGGAGCTGCAATCGCTATTGTTCTGCCAATTGTATTGACGCAGATTCTGGGATATGGTGAAGATACAGCAAAACAAGCAGATGAAACACTAGCCTCTGATCAAGGAGAGTCTGAAAAGAAAGATGGAGCAGAAAATACTATTCCAAATGAAGAAGAAATTGCGGCACCGTTAAGTGGAAAGTTAATGGCGTTATCCGATGTTCCAGATGAAGTATTCAGCTCTGGTGCTATGGGACAAGGGGTCGCTGTAGAACCATCCAGCAATGAAGTGGCCTCTCCGGCTGACGGCAAGATTGTTTTCGTTGCCCCTTCCAAGCATGCGGTTGGAGTGCGTACGAACAGCGGTGTGGAATTATTGATTCACGTCGGTTTGGAGACAGTGGAATTAAACGGGGAGCCTTTTACAGTTCATGTGGAGGATGGGCAAAATGTCCAGCAAGGCGATAAGTTAATAACATTTAATCAAGACATGATCCGTGAAAAAGGACTGCCGACGATAACTCCTGTTATTATTACGAATATAGGAGAATATGAGGAAGCGATTGTAGAAGATACAGCAGAAATAAATACAGGCGAAAGACTAATTAGTGTTGTTAAATAAAACAAAGGAGGAAGAACAATGAGTGAATTATCAAAGGATTTCTTATGGGGCGGTGCGTTTGCTGCCCATCAATTTGAAGGCGGCTGGAACGAAGGCGGAAAAGGGCCAAGTGTAGTTGATGTACTGACTGCTGGTGCCAATGGCGTGCCAAGAAGAATTACGGACAAGGTAGAGCCGGAAGAATTTTATCCAAATCATGAAGCGGTGGATTTTTACCATCACTACAAAGAGGATATTGCGTTATTTGCAGAAATGGGTCTGAAATGCTTGCGTACATCGATTGGATGGTCCCGCATTTTTCCAAAAGGGGACGAGGCAGAGCCAAACGAAGAAGGACTGCAATTTTATGACGATGTGTTTGACGAGCTTCTAAAATATGGTATCGAGCCGGTAATCACCTTATCTCACTTTGAGATGCCATTGCACTTAGCGCGCGAATACGGCGGTTTCCGAAGCAGAAAAGTGGTTGATTGCTTTGTGAAGTTTGCGGAGGTTGTCTTTGAACGCTATAAAGACAAGGTAAAATATTGGATGACCTTCAATGAGATCAATAATAAAATGGACGTCCGTAATCCGCTTTTCCTTTGGACAAATTCAGGTGTCTTGTTAAAAGAAGGAGAAAATGCGAAAGAAGTAATGTACCAGACTGCGCATCATGAATTGGTAGCAAGTGCATTGGCTGTAGCAAAAGGAAGAGAAATCAATCCGGCATTTGAAATTGGGGCAATGGTTTCTCATGTGCCAATCTATCCATCTACTTCCAATCCAGAGGATATCATGCTTGCTGAAGAATATATGCGCGACCGCTATTTCTTCCCGGATGTGCAGGTGCGCGGATATTATCCAAGCTATGCATTAAAAGAATTCGAACGTAAAGGCTACAATATTGTCATGGAAGAAGGAGACGACGAGATTCTCTTAAATGGAAAAGTCGACTACCTTGGCTTCAGCTATTACATGTCTACAACCGTAAGCAGTGAGGTAGAACCGGACGAGTCTGCAGAAAAAACGGATGGCGGCCTGCCGCATGGGGTTGATAATCCATATATACAATCCAGCGACTGGGGCTGGGCAATTGATCCGACAGGCTTGCGTTACACACTGAATCGCTTTTATGACCGCTATCAGCTGCCGATGTTTATTGTGGAGAATGGATTTGGGGCAGTTGATACAGTCGAAGAAGATGGAACCATTCATGACGAAGCAAGAATCAATTATCTTGGCGCTCACATCGAAGCTTTAAAAGCGGCTGTAAATGAGGACGGCGTGGACTTAATCGGCTATACTCCTTGGGGGATTATGGACATTGTGTCCTTCACAACCGGGGAAATGAAGAAACGCTACGGCATGATTTATGTAGACCGGGATAACGAAGGTAATGGAACCATGAAACGCTCGAAGAAGGACTCGTTTGATTGGTATAAGAAAGTAATTCAATCAAATGGGGAAGACTTACATTACGAAAGATAAAATGATATAATGACGAAAAAAGGGGCTTTCTTAACTTGATGGGTTAGGAAAGTCCTTTTTTTCTGTTGTAATGGCTATCTTTCAAAGCCCGAAACGATTGACCTCTTAAATTTAAATGAAAAAAATATAATAAAAGCGTTTACAAGAGGAAAATTACATGTTAGGATACTTGTATACAAGTATTCGAACTAACAAACCATATGTTTTGTAAGCCCTTTATTTCAGTCATGTGAAAAGGGCGAATGGATTAAATAAATGGCAGAAGGATATGTCATAACAATACACGGTTTCTAATAATAAAAGATAGTGAGGGATGAATGTGAATCAACATAAATTTATGCTCGGAGTCGACATTGGTACAACAAGTACAAAAGCCGTGCTTTACCGGGAAACAGGTGAAATTATTGCGCAGAGTAATCAGGGATATGATTTGCATACGCCGGATGTACGTACAGCTGAGCAAAATCCGGACAATATTTATCAGGCGGTGCTCCATGTTATCCGAGCAACAGTAAAGGAATCAGAGATAGATAAACAAGATCTTTCCTTTATTTCTTTCAGCAGCGCGATGCACAGTCTAATTGCAATGGATGAAGATAATAAAGCCATTACACCATGCATCACTTGGGCAGATAACCGCAGCTCGCATTGGGCAACGAAAATTAAAAATGAATGGAACGGCCATGAAGTATATCTGCGAACAGGAACCCCAATTCATCCCATGTCTCCGCTTAGCAAAATTACATGGCTGGAGCAGGAGCAGCCAGAAATAGCTGAAAAGACCAAGAAATACATCGGCATCAAAGAATATGTTTTCTATCAATTATTCGGTGTTTATGTCATGGATTATTCGCTTGGATCCGCAACGGGAATGATGAATCTGGAGGAGCTTGCTTGGGACGAAGGAGCTCTTAAAATTGCGGGCATCTCAGAAGATAAGCTTCCCAAACTCGTTTCGACAACTGAGAGTTTTACAACCTGTCAATCTGAGATTGCTAAGGACCTGGGAATTGCATCAGACACGAAATTTATTATTGGAGCAAGTGATGGGGTGCTGTCCAATATTGGCGTAAATGCGATAAAAGAAGGAGATGTGGCGATTACCATCGGCACGAGCGGGGCTATCCGCACCGTTATTCCCAAACCGCGCACCGATCAAAAAGGCCGGATTTTTTGCTATGCATTAACGGAGGATCATTGGGTTATCGGCGGACCGGTGAATAACGGCGGCATGGTGCTGCGCTGGATTCGTGATGAGCTTGCTGCAAGTGAAGTCGAAACAGCAAAACGGTTAAACATTGATGCGTATGAAGTATTAACAGCTATCGCAAAGCAGGTGGAGCCCGGATCAAACGGATTGCTATTCCATCCGTTTTTAGCTGGAGAACGTGCACCACTTTGGAATGCGAATGTCCGCGGTTCCTTTATCGGTTTAACGTTGAACCATAAAAAAGAGCATATGGTACGTGCTGCGTTAGAAGGCGTTATTTTTAACTTATACTCTGTTTTTCTGGCATTAGTAGAAGTAATGGATGTGCCGGTGAAATCGATCAAAGCAACGGGCGGTTTTTCAAAATCAGAATTGTGGCGGCAAATGATGGCTGATATCTTTGACCAGAATGTCATCGTTCCGAAAAGCTATGAGTCCTCCTGCTTGGGAGCTTGCTTACTGGGATTGTATGCAGAAGGAAAAATTGATTCCTTCGATGTAGTAGAAGAATTGATTGGTTTTACACATGAGCATGAACCGAACCCGGATCATGTTTCAACGTATCAGGAATTAATGCCGATTTTTATCAATATTTCCCGTTCACTTGAACAGGAATACGAACAAATTGCAGCTTATCAGGAAAAGAAATCGCTGGAAAATAAACAGAATGAAGAATAGGGGCTGAGAATAATGGAAAATATTTATCCGCTTATTATTGTTGCGCTGGCAGTAGTTGCGCTATTGCTGCTTATCATGAAGTGGAATTTAAATACGTTTATTGCATTGATTGTTGTTTCTTTATTAACGGCATTGGCGCTGGGGATGTCGCCCGGTGAAATTGTTGAGACGGTCCAAGGAGGGCTTGGAGGTACGCTTGGCGATATTGCGCTTATCTTTGTTTTCGGGGCAATGCTAGGGAAGTTACTGGCTGATGCCGGCGGTGCACATCGCATCGCTTTAACATTAATTAATGTATTTGGTAAAAAACGAATTCAATGGGCTGTTGTTGTTGCTTCTTTTATCATTGGTATCGCATTGTTCTTTGAAGTAGGACTCGTTTTATTAATTCCGATTGTGTATCAGATTGCTAAAGAAGTTAAATTGCCTTTATTATATCTGGGGCTGCCGATGACGGCTGCATTATCCGTCACACATGGATTCCTGCCTCCTCATCCGGGCCCGACAGTAATTGCACAGCAGTATGAAGCAAATATCGGCATGGTGCTGCTTATCGGAATTGTTATTGCCATTCCGACGGTAATTATCGCCGGACCGTTATTTACGAAAGTAGCGCAGAAATTGGTGCCGGATGCTTTTGCACGAATCGGTAATATTGGATCGCTTGGAACGACAAAAACATTTGAAGAAGAAGAAACACCTGGATTTGGTATTAGTGCCCTGACTGCACTTTCTCCAGTCATATTGATGGCGGTTACAACCATTGTACAGCTGGTTCAGGAAATTGCCGGGCTTGCAGATAATTTATTTTTTGAAATCGCACGCGTCATTGGGGACCCGACAATGGCTCTCCTTCTCTCCCTGTTATTTGCAGTTTACACGATGGGGATTGCACGTAAGATTCCGATGAAAACGTTGATGAGTTCAGCAGAAGAATCCGTTCGCGGAATTAGTATAGTTCTTTTGGTTACTGCAGGCGGCGGAGCTTTGAAACAAGTATTGATTGACGGCGGTGTCGGTGATGCCGTGGCCAATATCTTTTCTGGCACCAATATGTCTCCAATTCTGCTAGCTTGGCTGATTGCTGCTATTTTAAGAGTTTCCTTAGGTTCGGCAACCGTTGCAGCATTAACTACTGCTGGAATGGTTATTCCGTTGATTGAAGGAACCGATGTGAATCTGGCGCTGATGGTGTTAGCTACAGGCGCAGGAAGTTTGATTGCTTCCCATGTAAACGATACCGGATTTTGGATTTTCAAGGAATACTTCAACTTATCGATGAAAGAAACATTTGCAACATGGACGTTGCTGGAAACGATTATCTCTGTATCCGGACTTGTATTTACGCTTTTAATAAGCTTAGTTATTTAAAACTTGGGCAAGCTGACAGTACAGGAATTCTGTCTTGAGCTTCGACTGAAATATTTGTGTGAAAGGTGTTCGGACTCTCTTGATTTTATAGAGGGTTTGAACACCTATCGAAAGGAATGGAATGAAAAAATGAATTCAATTGGCGTTTTTGGACTGGGAGTCATGGGAGCGAACCTTGCTTTGAATATGGCGAATAAGGGTGAAAAGGTCGCAGTCTATAATTATACACCTGATTTGACGGAAGCATTTCAAGAAAAGCATCCGCATGAAAATACAACAGCATATTATGAGTTAGCGCATTTTATCCAATCGTTGGAAAAGCCAAGGAAAATCTTTTTGATGGTAACTGCTGGAGCTGTTGTAGACTCCGTTATCAATAGTCTTCTGCCTTTGCTGAAGCAGGGCGATATTATTATGGACGGAGGAAATTCAAATTTTCAGGACTCTAACCGCAGATACGGTTACTTAAAGGAAAAAGGTTTTCATTTTATCGGTGTGGGCGTATCCGGCGGTGAAGAAGGCGCATTGAACGGTCCTTCATTAATGCCAAGCGGAGATAAAGAAGCCTATCAGCACGTTGCTCCTATTCTGGAAAAAATTGCGGCACAGGTGGATGGCAAGCCGTGCTGTTCGTATCTTGGCAAAGAAGGATCCGGTCATTACGTCAAAATGGTGCATAACGGTATCGAGTATGCTGATATGCAGCTAATTACGGAAGCCTATCAATTCCTGCGGGAAAGGTTAGGGCTCAATGTCGATGAAATTGCCGCTATTTTTGCAGAGTGGAACAAAGGCGAATTGGAAAGCTATCTGATGGAAATCACAGCTGATATTTTAACGCGTGTGGATGAAGAGACCAAAAAGCCGCTGGTTGATGTTATTTTAGATCAATCAGGACAAAAAGGAACCGGCAAATGGACCAGTCAAAATGCACTGGACACGGGAGTACCTTTATCTATTATTACGGAATCTGTATTTATGCGTTTCCTGTCCAATGTAAAGGAAGAGCGCATGATGGCAGAGCAGGAATTGGCGGGGCCGGACCAATTAGCAGATGCTGCTGACAAGAATCAATGGGTCGAGCTGGTCCGGCAAGCACTGTTTATGGGGAAAATCATTACCTATGCGCAAGGGTTCTATCAATATAAGCAGGCATCAGAGCAGTATAACTGGGATTTGCAGCTGGATGAAATTGCGCTGATTTTCCGCGGCGGCTGTATTATCCGTGCCGGTATTTTAAATGAAATCAGTAAAGCATTTAAGGAAAACAAAGAATTGTCCAATCTTCTCCTGTCTCCATATTTCAAAGCGATTTTGAATAACTATCAGGCATCGATGCGGAAAGTGGTTATCAAAGGAATGGAAACAGGATTAGCATTGCCATGCTTTAATGCTTCGCTGGTATATTATGATGGCTACCGTTCTGCCAAAAGCGGCGCCAATCTGATTCAGGCACAACGCGATTATTTTGGAGCGCATACGTATCAGCGTGTGGATAAAGCAGGTTATTTTCATACGGAGTGGTGATTGATTCGTTAGTCGGGAGCGTTTAGTTTTAATCTAAGCGTTTCTTTTTTATTTTGTAGAGAACAAAATAACTTGATATTTTTCGTTGTAATTGTTCAAATTATTTATGACCAAAGCTCGTAATGATTTTTGGTATCGATACTGTGAAAAACGAAACTTCACTCAAGAGGGGTTTATGGGCGATTCTCAGTAACAAAAAGGAAATTAAAATAATGTATACACATAAACGAGAGGTGTATTACAATGAAATCAAACGAAAAACGAAGGAGTGAAAATCATATTTCAATAACTGCCCAAAAATAGGAAAATAGCATCGATGTTTGTATACCTCAAAAGATGGCAAAAGAATTCTATTAAAACCAGTTTTTAAAGAACCGACTTTAGAAGAATTAATGGCGGGAATCACAGAAGAAAATCAGCACGAGGAAATTGATTGGGCCAAGCCAGTAGGGAACGGAATTTGGTAATGAAGACATTTTCTCAAGGAGATTTAATTTATATCAACTTCAGCCTGTAATCTGGGCATGAAAAGGGGCATCCATTCGAGATTGAGTTAACGGAAGACCTTCCAGTTTATGGTGTAACCCTTACTGATCAAGTAAGAACTTTGGACTGGCGTTCTAGGGAAACAAGTTTTAAAGGTAAAGCACCAAAAGAAACAGTAAAAAAGTTTTTAAGCCGGGTTCATGCTTATTTGGCGGTTGATGAACAGGAATTTTTATAACTCCGGTTCCAAATTAGAGTCGGGCGTATACGTGTATATTAGAAAATGCAGCCTCTATAATTCTTTTCCTGTACTAATGGAAGGGGATTATGGGGACTATAAAGTAATAAATGGAGTGTTTAGATTTTTAGCATTCCTTTTTGTGTTGGATAGAAAAAACCTAAATGAAAGGCTCGTTTCGTGATAACCTTCGAGCCGTGTAATTTAGGTTTTTACTTTATGGTGATTTAGTATTGTAGTATTCAGGAACTATAGAAGAAACGATATGAGCCATCAAAAAGTGAGGGGAATGTCGTTAATTATTTTCTTCATAGTAACTAAAAGGAGCAGTCAAAATTTCTTATGGATAAAAAATAACCTCATCTGATAATGCAGTATTATATTAAAAATAGTGCAATGAATTGAAAGGAAAATTAAAATTGCAGATAAGGTTATATCTGATTTTGTTGGTAATTAACTACATTATACGGAAATATATTAATTTTATTATATTTCTACTTTGCTCTCGTTTTAATTTTATAACCTATATTTCCAGTATGAAATAATTTTCGTGAATTAAGAAATTCCTTACCAATGCTTATATTACCAGCTTTTCTATCGTAACTTTTTACATTTTATTTAAAATAGGGTTGACATTAGTATACCTGTCGACTAGAATATCATTAAATAATCTAAATCTTAGGAGGATTTTAATAAATGGATATTTTGAAATCGGTTACAAGGTTGGAGTCTAAATGGATTGATAAGTTTTCAAATATTAAAGAAAGTGCTTCTATTAACGAATGCTTGCCTCAAAATGGTGCTCTTAGTCACAATATAAGGCCTGTTTTATCCGAATCCAGATTGTGCGGGTCAGCATTTACTGTACAAGCTGCTCCAGGGGATAATCTTATTTTGCATAAAGCATTGCAGCTTATTAAACCAGGAGATGTATTAGTAGTATCGTATGGAGGCTATTTAGAAGCAGGCGGTATGTTTGGAGGAGTTCTGAGTACAATTGCCAAAGAAAAAGGATGTAAGGGGCTTGTAACAGATGGTTCAGTAAGAGATACCAAAGCTATGAGAGATATTAAATTTCCAGTGTATTCTGGAGGGGTTAATATCAAAAGTACATCTAAAAGAGTTGGAGGAAGAATAAATAATCCAATTAATATTTGTGATGTGACTGTTCATCCGGGTGATCTCGTGTTTGGTGATGATGATGCTATCGTAATTGTTCCAAAGCATCAAGTGGCTGAAGTTTATGAAAAGGCATACAAACGAGAAGAGCAAGAAGAAGTTACTCTTAGAAAATTTAGAGAGGAAGGAACCGTTCCATTCGAAAGTAATTTTCAAGAGGTATTTGCGGAACTTAATCTAAGTGAAGAATAAAAACACTAAAATTCAATAGTTAACAGTTTTAGATACAGTTTCATTATTGTCAGTCAGATATTCACTGTACAGAAAATAATGAGTTTATTAAAAATTGAATGAATACTGGTTATATCCTATTTGGATTAGTATGTTGCTCTATTATTATTTAAGCACAAATACAGGAGGTAGGTAATATGGTGAATAAATTAGATGATTCTATAGTTAATTCTAAGGTGCAAAGCATAGGCCCTTCGGCTTCCAGCTCTTTAAATGATAAAGCAATGAAGTTACGTGCAGAAGGAAAAAAGATAGTTAACTTGACAATTGGTGAGCCAAATTTTGATACGCCTAAACGTGTAAAAGAAGCTGCATATAAAAGTATTGAATTAGGTTTTACTCACTACGTCCCGTCTTCAGGTGTAAATACTTTAAAAGAAAGTATAGCGGATAAATTTCTGAAAGAGAATAATATAGCATTCAATCCTGCCGAAGAGATAATTGTTACGCCAGGAGGAAAATTCGCTATTTATCTTGCAATCATAACCTTTTTAGAAGAGGGTGATGAAGTCTTAGTATTAGACCCATCTTGGGTATCTTATAAGCCATTGGTTCAGCTTTCTGGGGCAAAACCAGTTCCGATTCCATTATATTATGATGATAATTTTAAAATCACACGCGAAAAACTGGAAGAAAATGTAACAAACAACACCAAGATGATTATACTTAATTCTCCTAATAATCCAACAGGAAGAGTATTTACGGAAAAAGAAGTCGGAATCATCAATCAATTTGTTTTGGACTATAATATTTTAGCCATATCCGATGAGATTTATGAAGATATTGTTTACGATGATGTAAAAAATATTAGCTTAGCTAGTGATCCAGCTGTGAAAGAAAATATAATTACAATCAATGGGTTTTCTAAATCATACGCGATGACTGGATGGCGATTAGGCTATATTGGAGCAAATAAGAATTTAGTTAAAGAAATGGTTAAAGTACAACAGCATTTAGTAAGCTGTGCGACTTCTTTTGCCCAGTATGCCGCAGTTGAAGCATTTGCCTGCAAAGATGAAGTGTACGCTATGGTCGAGGATTATAAAAAAAGAAGAGATTTTTTAGTTACTGCACTTAATTCGATTCCTGGTATCGAATGCAGGTCTCCCGAAGGTACTTTTTATGCATTTGCAAAGGTTGAATACAATGGAATGAACTCTGAAGAATTCAGCCAATATATTTTTGAAAATGCTGGTGTACTTGTAACTCCGGGTGCAGCCTACAATAATAATGAATGTATTCGATTATCTTTTGCAGCTTCGATGGAGGAGTTAAAAGAAGGCGTTGAAAATTTGAGAAAACTTTTAATATAAGTTGGAACACTCTTATTTTATTCTTGAAATTCAAAATATAAAGTTATAAGGAGATGTTCATATGAAAAATAGATACAGTAGGCTGATGTTAATAGGTGCTTGTTCGCTTTTTGCCATATTCTTGATGGCAGGCTGTTCGTCTGATCAATCGGCTGGGTCTGCCTCACATGATGATTTTCCAAATAAGACAATAAACATCTATTCACCATATTCTCCTGGTGGTTACGTTGATATAATTACGAGGCAATTGGCTGATCAGCTTGAAGATGAACTAGGGGTCAATATCAACGTTAGCGATCATAGTGGAGGTGGCGGAATCGTTGCTATGACCGATATTTTAAATCAAGAGCCTGATGGATATACCTTGTCTGCAGCCAGCGATATCTCTCATATGCATTTTGAAGATGTAGGATATGAAATTGAAGACTTTACCTTTGTTTCATCAATGGCATATGCTCACCACCCATTAATTGTACGTTCTGATAGTGAATGGGATGACCTCGATGATTTATTAGAGTATGCCGAAGAAAACCCCGGTTCAATCAGATGGGGTTCGGGCGGTATAGTTAACCCGGTTGTATTAGCAGGAAGAGAGCTTTTTGATAAAAGTGGTGTTGAAGCAGTACAAGTTCCATATGATGGTGGAGCTGAAGTGCTGTCGGCGTTACTTGGAGGAGATATCGATTTAGGAATTATAGCTGATTTTAAATCGCCATATGAATCAGGTGATATTAAATTATTAGCGGAAAGCTCTCGTGAAGCAGATCCAAATTTTCCTGAAGTTGAAACATTAGCAGAGCTTGGATATTCGGATCAAGGTCCTCTTACAACTTATGGACTTATTGGTCCAGGGGATATGCCTGATGAAGTTGTGGAAGTACTGGAAGATGCAATAGGAGAGGTTGTTAATTCCGATGAATTTAAAGAAGCAATGGAGCAATTAGGGGTAGAAGACTACTATAGAGGATCTGAAGATTATCAACAGTTGATGATTGAAGAAGATCAAAGATTGGAAGAGGTCGTTCCACAATATGTCGAAGAAGATGAGTAGGGAGATTTTATGACTAGAAATTTAGAAGCCATATTCTTTCTGTCAATTGCAGTAGTGGGCATTTTAGGTGGTATATTTATTTTTCCATCCAATATACCAAGCGGATTTGGAGACGATTTAATTACACCAGAATTTTTCCCGTTTTTAGCACTATTCATTATTGTTATTTCTTCGCTTGCAGAGGCACTTTTTATCATTAAGAAAAAGGACAAGACGGAGAAAAGAAAGCTTTGGGAAAAGGGAAAAGCGAAACAAGCTTCAATTATCTTAGCTATATTTGTTTTCTATATTTTTGTCGCAATAGATTTGCTGGGGTTCTATTTAGCTAGTTTGCTGGTTTTAGTTGGTGTTATAAGATTTTTAGGGGAAAAGCGTTGGTGGCTATCGATTCTAATTAGTATAGGAGTTATAGGGCTTGTTCATTTGTTATTTAACATGCAATTAGGAGTTAATTTTCCGCGTGGTATCTTTTTTTAGCAAAGAAGCGGGAAATGTTTTCTAAATCATGTTGAAGGTTATGTTTTGGAAAAGGTAGCTTTCTGTCTTTTCCAAAACATAACAGATGAATCCAGAGAAACTTTACGCATCTTTTTAAATCAGTGCCGAAAGAGTAGTATATCGCAAAGATGTTGTATAAGTTTTAATCTTGATGTGATTGAGGTGAGTTGATGTGATTGATCAGGTTATAGATTCCGCTCTTCTAGTATTGCAACCCGAGGCTATTATTATGATTATACTCGGTGTTTTAATCGGACAAATAGTAGGCGGTATCCCCGGGATGACAGGGACCATGGTAATGGCATTATTAATGCCGTTAACCTTTGCAATGCCTATATGGGTAGGCGTCCCTATGTTACTTGGAATACTCAAAGGAGCATTGTTCGGCGGGTCAATTTCAGCAATTATGCTTAAGACCCCGGGAACACCCGCTGCGTTGGCAACTACTTTTGATGGGTATCCATTAGCGCAGCAAGGTAAAGGGAAAAAAGCTATTAAAATGGCGTTATTTTCTTCAACTTTTGGAGATGTGTTTGGTACTATTTGTTTGATATTGCTTTCGGGAGTAATTGCTTCAGTGGCAATTATGTTTGGAGCACCGGAATATACTATTGTTATTTTTTGCGCATTATTAATATTAGGAACCCTTCAAGGCAGGTCATTTGCAACTGGAATGTTGTCTGCGGGTCTGGGCCTGTTACTTGGAACAGTTGGAGTAGATCCAGTAATAGGACTCAGCAGATTGAGCTTTGACAATCCCCAACTCTTTTCAGGAATTGAACTTGTGCCGTTACTGATTGGACTGCTTACAATTCCTGAGATTATCAAACAGATGGAAGGTACTGAAGCGAATAAGCGGGAAAGTGCCATTAAATCTTCGAATAAAAAAGAGGATAATAAACTTTCTTGGTTAGATATAAAAAAGGATAAAGGGTTTAAAACCTTCTTCAGGTCTTCAACAATCGGAACAATCACAGGCTCCATCCCTGGACTAGGTGCAGAGGTGGCTGGGATTGTTAGTTATAACCAAGAAGTAATCAGTTCTGAAAATCCAGAAAAATATGGAAAAGGTGAGCTAAAAGGAGTAGCAGCTACAGAAACCGCAAACAGTGCAGCAGCAGGTTCCAACTTGATTCCATATTTGTCACTTGGGATTCCTGGCGATACCTCTATTGCAGTTATTGCCGGTGCATTTTTAGTACACGGGATTACTGTTGGACCAATGATGTTTGAAGAGTCACCCGGTGTTGTATATGCAATATTTACTGCATTATTAATCGCAAGTCTATTAAACCTATTAATTGGACAAGTAATAACTCCAGTAATTACAAAAATACTAACAGTTCCAAAAGGATTTTTATTCCCAAGTGTATTTGTTATAGCTGTCGCAGGTACATTTGCGTTCCGTGGAAATTTCTTTGATGTGGGTATCATGATGGCTTTTGGGTTATTTGGTTACATCATGATGAAGATGGATATTTCTGTAATTCCATTAATGATTGCTTTTATCCTTGGCCCAATGTTTGAGACCCAAGTTCGACGGACTGCTATTTTAATTGAGTCAGAGGGAAGTATATTTTTCTTATTTCAAAGACCACTGTTTGTAATATTACTGTTTGTGCTGATGGCTATGACATTTCTCATACTTCGCTTTAAGCGTCGAACAAATCTTGGTTAAAAAGGAATACAATAAATTTTTGAATAAAAGTAAAGTTTCGGAGGTGTATTTATGAAACCAGTAATAGATATTGTTGCTGATATGGGCGAAGGATTCGGGAGCTATTCCATCGCTGATGATTCAAAGTTGTTAGATATAGTCAGCTCCGCAAATATTGCTTGTGGATTTCATGCAGGAGATCCTCAAATTATGAGTAAAACAGTAAAACAGGCTATTAAAAATGGCGTAGGAATAGGGGCGCACCCAGCTTTTCCGGATCTCGTAGGGTTTGGGAGAAGAAGAGTGGATGCCACACCATGGGAAGTTACTACAGACGTCATTTATCAGTTAGGAGCATTAAGTGCTTTTGCAAAAGCCTATGGCGGGAAATTACAACATGTAACACCGCATGGCGCACTTGGAAATCTAGTTGCGACGGATAAAAATTATGCAAATGCAGTAGTGGATGCTGTTGAGTTAGTTGACCTTAATCTTATCATTTTATCTCAGCCTGATGAGTTTATATTTGCAGCAAGAGAAAGAGGACTAAAAACAGCATCTATTATTTTTGCGGACCGTGCTTATAATGACCAGGGTCTAATTGTCTCCCGTTCCGAACCAAATGCTGTTTTACATGATCCTGAAATTATTGTACAACGTTGTTTGGAAATGGTTATCGAGCAGAAGGTGACAACAATCACCGGAAATGTGATTGAAGTTCAAGGTAATGCACTACTTTTACATGGAGATAATAAAGGGTCGTTGGATCTCGCAGAAAAAATTCGAACAAGTCTCTTAAAAGAAGGAGTAGAGCTCCAGAATATAGGTAAACAATTATCTCCGTAAAACATTTTTAAGAAGTTCAATTATCGAAAAGGGTGAAAAAATTGCTAAATGCAGAGCTGATAAATTATGGTGATTCCGGTTTACTCATAAGATTTTCTGAAAAATATTCAGAGGATAACTGGAAAAAAACGCATTTCCTTACTAATGAAATCAGGAAAGAAAATATAGAAGGGATATTAAGTATTGTTCCAACCTTAACTTCAATATTTATTCATTTCGATTTATTAATAATCAATCGTGCAAATCTAATAGATCGAATTAAAAGAATAATGGAAGAAATAAATGATAAAAAAATTGTTTTAAAAAGCAAACATTATAAAATTCCAATCGCTTTTGGGGGAGAGTACGGTCCGGATATAGATTTAATTGCAGAGGAAGTAAATAAAAGCAGGGAGGACTTAATTCAATCACTGACATCTATCCCAAAACAAATTTTATGTTTTTCAAGAGGGCCGATGATGGAAAGTCCAATAAATGAAAGTGTGAAAAGAGTTAGTTCCCCGCGGCAATCTGTACCTGCTGGAACTTTAGGTATTGCTTTTGGTCAAATATCTATATCATCAATGGATGCACCAAGCGGGTGGAAAATGTTAGGGCAGTCTCCCGTCACTTTACTCGACCCTAACCTTAATCCACCAGGAATATTAAGTCCAGGAGACTATTTGGAGTTTTTTGCAATTGAGAAGAATGATTTTGATTATTATAAATCACAACCTATTGAAAGAGTGGATGTTGGTAATGAATAAATCTCATTTATTTATAGAGGATACAAAGATAGCCACGATACAGGACGAGGGCCGATTCGGCTATGAAAAATTTGGTGTGACAATTAATGGTGCGACAGATATGTATGCTTATATGGTGGGGAACAAACTTTTAAACAATGATTTAACTGAACCCTCCATAGAAATAATGATTTTTGATTTTTCAATTAGAAGTGAAATTGATGTACCCTTTTGTGTAACTGGCTGTCCAGCAGATGTAATGATTGATGGCAACTCAGTGGATCAATGGTCAGTAGAGAATTTGCCTGCCGGAAGCACTCTAAGTGTAAAGAATATAAGTAAAGGATTAAAAACGTATATAGCGTTTGGCGGAGGATTAGATGTACCTGAAATTCTTGGAAGTGCATCACTTGATACTGTTGCCAAATTCGGTGAACCATTACGTAAAGGACAAGAACTAAAACTAAAGAATGAAAATGTCTCTTTAAGTGAAACGAATTCCCATCTCAAAAATTTTGAAATCCCATCATATGGTGCACCTTGGAACATACATGTTAGTGATGGGCCAGATACGCAGAGATTTGAAAAAGAACTTAAGGTATTCTTCACATCAAAATATCGCGTGTCACCAGAATCAAACAACGTGGGAGTACGTTTAAATGGCCCGCCTGTATCTAATCCAGAATTTGAAGAAGTGTTGTCGCGTGGAGTGGCAATAGGTGCAATTCAAGTAATTCCTAATGGGCAACCTATCATCTTGCATCGAGGCAGAACTTTGACAGCAGGATATCCTGTTATTGGTGCTGTAGCAACTTGTGACTTGGGGTTAGTTGGACAAGCTAGGCCTGGAGATGAAATTAATTTTTCATATATTCCTGTGGATGAAGCCGAAAAATTGTATCAAAAGAAATTTGGATTTTTAGCTTCATCCTCATAATTTGAACCGATTTCAATTTTTTCTTAAATATTATTGCGATTATTATAACTGCTTAGGGAGGGATATAATTTGTTTCAAAAAATACTAATAGCAAACCGTGGAGAAATAGCGCTTCGAATTATAAAAGCTTGTCAAAAATTAAAAATTAATACTATTGGAATCTATTCAAAGGCAGATGAAAAAGCATTGCATACACAATCTGCTGATGAAGCTTATTATGTAGGAGGTTCCAGGGTAGCAGAAAGTTATTTAAATATGGATCGTATTATTCAGGTTGCGAAAGATACAGGTGCAGACGCAATTCATCCGGGTTACGGGCTGCTATCGGAAAATGCTGATTTTGCGGAAGCATGTCATGCAGCTGGTATTACTTTTATAGGCCCCTCACCTGAGGTGATTAAAGCAATGGGGGATAAAATAGAAGCTAGAAAGGTTATGGTTGAGTCAGGTGTACCAGTTGTTCCGGGGACAAAAAAACCTTTGAAAAATCTTGAGGAAGCTGTTGAAACAGCTAATAAAATGGGATATCCAATTATGTTAAAAGCAAGCGCTGGCGGTGGCGGTATGGGCATTGAAGTGATTCAGGATGAAAACGAATTGAATCAAAAGTTTATGAATAATCAAAAGCGTTCAAAAAGCCTTTTTAGCAATGATGAAATGTATTTAGAAAAATTTATTAAAAATCCCCGGCATATAGAAGTACAAATATTGGCAGATAATTACGGCAATACGGTGCATCTTTGGGAACGGGATTGTTCGATTCAGAGACACCATCAAAAAGTATTGGAAGAAGCACCTGCTGAATTTCTTAGTGATGTAACAAGAGAGCAGTTAGCTCGTACAGCTATAAAAGCCGCTAAGTCGCTAGCATATACAAATGCTGGAACAATTGAATTTTTAGTTAATGATAACGAAGAAATCTTTTTCTTGGAAATGAATACTAGACTACAGGTAGAGCATCCAATCACGGAAGAAATCACTGGAATCGATATAGTAGAAGAACAAATACGAATCGCAAGCGGACAAAAATTACGGTATTCGCAGGAAGATATTCAAAGTGACGGTCATGCAATAGAAGTACGCATATATGCAGAGGACCCAGTTACCTTTTTTCCATCGCCAGGGACGATTACAAACATTTCTCTTCCAGAGGGTGAAAAAATAAGACATGAATTAGCTGTATGTAAAGATGCGGTGGTGACGCCTTTTTATGATCCTTTAATTGGAAAATTAATTGTAAAGGGAGCGGATAGACAAGAGGCTATATTAATGGTAAAGCATGCGGTGGAAGATTACGTTATTGATGGTATTAAAACCAATATTCCAACCTTGAAAGAAATAGTTAGTCATCCTAAATTCAACCGGGGAGAATTAACAACAAATTTTTTAAGGGAAGAATTTAATACTTCTTCGGGAAGTAATAGGAGGTAAAAAATGGATAAAATTATTTCAAACATTTCAGGTACAGTTTGGAAAATAAATGTGGAAGAAGATGACAATCTGGTGGATGGTCAGACAGTAGTAATTCTAGAATCTATGAAAATGGAAATGCCTATTACATCGAATGTAGTAGGTACGGTAAAAGAAATTAAGGTTAATGAAGGAGATGTAGTAAACGAAGGAGATATACTGATTGAATTAAATTACTAAATAAAGGAGAGAGACAAATGAATGGATTAGTAAGGTACGGTAAAGAAATTGGTCATTTTAAATTTGAAACTGGTCTTCCGGTCCCGGAAGTTGGTAAGGATGATCTGCTTGTCGAAGTAAAAGCAGCAGGAATATGCGGTGCAGATTTGAAACACTATAATGTAGACAATGATGCGGAAGAAATAGTGGAAAACAGAAGAATAGCTGGTCATGAATTTTCTGGCGTTATTGTTGAAATTGGCGAAAATGTTACAGACTGGAAGGTTGGAGACAGAGTAGTTTCCGAAAATACGGGGGGTGCGTGTGGTAAATGTCATGCATGCTCTGTTGGTAACTTCTTGCTTTGTCCATATAAAAAATCTTTAGGATTAACAGTGGGTATGGATGGTGGATTCACTAAATATGTAAGGATCCCTGGTAAAATACTAGAAGTTTATAAAAATGCTATTTTTAAAATTCCTGAGAATATTAGCTTTGAAGAAGCTGCGTTGTTAGATCCAATGGGCAATGCTTATATGGCCTTAGCCCAACGTTCAAAGCTTTTGCCGGGCGAGAATGTTGTCATATTCGGTGCAGGTCCATTAGGGTTGTGCGCAGTACAGATTGCCAAACTTATGGGGGCAGCTAATATTATTCTTGTTGCATCTAAGCGAAATGAAGAAGTACGTTTTAAGATTGGCAAAAAATTAGGGGTCACTCATTTTATAGTAAACGATGAAGAAGATGTAGTAAGCAGTGTCAAGGAAATCACAGGGGAAAACGAAGTAGGCGTTATCATTGATTGTGCAGGTCCGCCGGAAGTACTTAAACAATCATTAGAAATCATTAGAACAAATGGACAAATTGTAAGAGTGGGCATGAGTTTTAAGCCAGTAGATTTTTCGATAAATGATTTATCGATGAATGCAGTTACCCTGACAGGTCACATGGCATATGATACTACTTCCCTAAAAAATTGTTTGAAATTGATGGAAAAAGGAATGATAGATGCAAAATCTTTAATTACACATCGCTTACCGCTCTCGCAATGGGAAAAGGGATTTGAGCTTATGTTAAATAGAGAAGCAGCAAAAGTAATCTTGACGTATGATGAGAATTAAATGCTAGATGGCAGATTAAATAGCATGTTTATATTAGTTTAACGACTATATTGTCATTTTAAAGCTGAATTCTCTCTTAGGTTTAGTTTCCTCTAGATTATTTGGTTTATTGGGGTTTTGGAAAAAGTGTATGGAATATGATGTCAAAGGTGGAGTAGTTTCTGCCTTCGGGATTCCAAGTTCGATTTACTATTTTGCTTATACTACATTTTGGGGTATTAATTGATTGTTTATGTAGAATAGGAGCTCATAATGATAGATAGTCACTTAATATGAGCTCTCTAAGGTCCGATAAAGATACTTAAAATGAAGTGGGAGGTTTAATTATGAAAAATGAATTTCAAAAGGTTTACTTTGCTCCTTCTGTCATGTTAATTGATATTTTTCAAGCAAAACAACATGTGGAATTTTTGAATAACAATTCTGACATTTTTCATATGGATATTAAAGATGGAAATTATGTTAAAAACTTTGGAACAACACCACTATTTATTGAGCAGATCAAACCAATGACTACAGTGCCAATAGATGCGCATTTAATGGTTAATAATCCTTGGGAGCATTTAGAGGACACAGCTAAGGCAGGCGCTGATTATATAACTCCACATGCCGATACGATTGCAAAAGAAGCATTTCGTACCATAAATAAAATAAAATCTCTAGGTTGTAAAGCAGGAATCGCGGTAAATCCATCGACCTCACTAAACGAAATTAAAAATTATCTTCATTTATTAGATAAAGTTACAGTAATGACCGTGGATCCTGGATATTCTGGTCAGCCATTTATTATGCAAATGCTAGATAAGATTAAAAGTCTCGATAAAATACGCAAGGAAGAAGGGTTAGACTTTCTCATTGAGGCGGATGGTTCCATTGATGAAAAAGTCTACAAACAGCTATATGAAGCTGGTGTTGATATAATAGTGTTAGGTGGACCGGCATTGTTTGATAAAAGCACGCAAATTGAAGAAGCGTGGGATATTATGAAAAATCACTTTGAAGCAGCAATAGCTCCAGTTCGTTAATATATTCCTTGGTTACCAGTAACCCGATATGAAAGCTGTAAAACTTATGGTTTACGATATACTTTCACCCAATATTTGCCCCATGTAATAATAAATTAGGGTAAGAAATATTTTAGAAGTAAAAACATCGCGAATAATAAGTGAAAGTACTTATCGTGAAATAGATTATATGTTAAAAGAATAGAAACAGACTAATAATCAGAAAAAGTCTACAAATTATTTTTATGCAATTTGATATAATTAGATAGTGAAGATCTATTACAGAGGTTAAGCTGTTAAAAGAGTGGAGAGAGGAAGTAACTTAATTATTTACTGCAAAAGAATCTCTATACTCAAATAGAAATATTTCCGCTTTATGGAAATATTTTAAAAAGGGGTTTTATCGTATGCAATATCCAGAGAAATGGCTGCAACATAATACTTTAGGAGAAAAAATAACCAATAATTTGAGATTAAATATTATCAGCGGTGAAATTCCAAGTGAAACTATCTTAACTGAAAACCAAGTCTCTTCAAGGTTTAGTACAAGTCGGGCTCCAGTGAGAGAAGCATTTAAAACTTTAGCAAACGAAGGCATAGTAGAACTTGGACGAATGGGAGTTAAAGTTTTGGGATTAACTAAAAAGGATATTGATGAGCTTTATGAATTCCGTTTTCTTATTGAAAATTTTGCATTACAACGGGTGATGAATACATTTGATGAAGAAAAAGCAAAGGAATTCACCAAAATTGTACAGATGATGGAACTTTACGCCAAACATAATGATTATTTAGAATTTTCTTATTATGATCTTCAATTTCATGAAAGTATTATTATTGAAACGAATCATAAAAGAATTCAATACTCTTGGAATAATATCAGACATATTTTACTATGCTTATTAATTGTAGCAACAAAGAAAAGATTTATGGAAGATAAGAATCAAATCAATAAATTAATAGAAAACCATCGTCAGTTAATTGATGTGCTCCGATCTCAAGATAATGATCGACTGCACCGTTTAATTGAGGAGCATTCTATAGATACCAAAAAAACGGTAGGAGATGCTTACTTTCAATAATTTTTGGAAGCTTTAAACATTGATGAAAACATGATGTTGAACACAAACCATTCAACCATGAGTGAATTATAAATGGAAAGACTGGGGAATAATGAGTCCGGGTTCTAAAATAAGTAATAAAGGAGCATAAAAATGACTGTACCTAAAGTAATTGTTATCGGCAAAATGAATGACATAGTGATAGAAAAGCTGCAAGAGCAATGTGAATTGAAAATATGGGATAAACCGACTCCAATACCAGAACAGTTATTGAAGGACTGGTTAAAAAATGCGGAAGGAATGATTAGCAGGGGGGATGTAAAAGTAGATGAAGATTTATTATCTCATGCTCCTGCACTTCGTGTAATTGCACAATCATCTGTTGGCTATGATAATGTCGATTTAGATGCATGCACAAAACACTCTGTTCCTTTTGGAAATACTCCTGGTGTCCTTGTAGAAGCAACAGCTGATTTAACTTTCGGGTTAGTACTTTCTTCTGCACGACGTATTCAAGAAGGATGGGAGTATGTAAAAGAGGGAAAATGGGATAGTCCGTTTAATATTCCTTTAGGTGTTGACCTGTATGGCAAAACACTTGGAATTGTCGGAATGGGCAATATTGGTAGATCTGTTGCAAAAAGAGCACAGGCTAGTGGTATGGAAATCATTTATCATAATCGTAGTCAGAGGGATGAAAATGAAATACTTGGTGCTAAGTATGTGTCATTTGATGGATTACTAGAGCAATCTGATTTTGTGGTTGTACTTGTTCCACTATCTGATTCTAGCCGTCAACTTTTTGGAAAAAAACAATTTTCTAAAATGAAATCTACCAGTCGTTTTATCAATGCTTCCAGAGGAGCAGTAGTTGATACAGAAGCCCTTTATGAGGCTTTAGTGAATAAAGAGATAGCTTATGCTGCGTTAGACGTAACAGATCCAGAGCCAATAAATACTGATCACCCTATCATAAACCTGGAAAATATCTTAATTACACCCCATATTGGCAGTGCGACACACGAAACAAGGTTGGCAATGGCTACATTAACAGTTGATAATGTGCTAGCAGGTTTAAATGGGAAGAAACTCCCGACTTGTGTAAATAATTCGGTTAATTACTCATCAATGCTATAAATGATCAATGAAATAAAAGGGTATATAAGGAGGGGCTGTTTTGACGAACATGAAGGCAGGACAATATTTTTCCAAAGAAGATGTAAGAATTACACAAGTAGAAAAACCTTTTCCTAAAAAAGATGAAGCTTTAATAAAAGTATCTTCAGCAGGTATTTGTGGTACAGATATGATGATTTATTTAGGTAAACATCCTAGAGCAGAAGCGCCTTTGACAATGGGTCATGAATTTAGTGGTGTAATCGAAGCGATAGAGGATACTTCCGAATTTTCAGTTGGTGATCATGTAGTAGTTGAACCAACAATTAGTTGTGGTAAGTGCCCAGCGTGTAAGGCGGGGCAAACGCATGTGTGCCAGAATTTAAAACTAATAGGAATTGATATGGATGGTGGATTTGCAGAATTTGTTTGCGTACCAACCCACAGGTTACGCAAAATACCAAAAGAACTTTCGCTGTCTACCGCTTCATTGGCAGAACCCCTTGCAGTAGCAGTGCACACGGTCAGAAGGTCTAGTCTTAAAGTCGGTGAGAATGTTGCTATTTTAGGTGCAGGACCAATTGGCATTTTAATAGGGATGGTTGCCAAATTAAATGGAGCAAAGAATGTATTTATTTCAGATATTAGTCCTTATCGTTTAGAAATAGCAAAACAATCAGGACTTCATACAATTCATGCAGGTAATAAAGATACGGTAGATGAGATTTTATCTTATACAGAAGGGGAACTGATTGATGTAGTTTTTGAAGTTGCAGGAATACAATCAACTATTGATCAAATGGTAAAACTGATAAAAACACAGGGAGAAATTGTAGTAGTTAGTGTGTTTAAAAGTAAACCGATGATTGATTTGGCATCCATGCATTTTAATGAAATCTCACTAACAACGACCAGATGCTATAGTAATGATGATTTTATAACTGCAATTGATATTATGACAGAGGGGAAAGTGGATGTAACTGCAGTAGTATCTCATCAGTTTCCGATTGAGGAAATTAAAAAAGGATTCTCCCTGATGAAAGACTCTGATCAATCACTAAAAATATTAATAGAACCATAAGGGAGGAAGAATCTATCATGTTAAAATCATTTTCTTTAAAAGGAAAAGTAGCGGCTGTTACCGGAGGAACACGAGGAATTGGACGTTCAATGGCATTAGCATTAGCTGAGGCAGGCGCTGATATAGCTTTATTGCAAAGGGACGTGGGACAAGAAGATACCAAAGAAGAAATAGAGGGTTTAGGCCGGAAATGTATTATTATTACATGCGATTTAAATGATTTAAATCAAGTTAAACAAGCAATCCCTTCAGTAGTCAATCACTTTGGTGCAATTGATATTTTGGTAAATAATGCTGGTATCCAGCGCCGATCTCCAGCTGTTGATTTCTTAGAATCTGATTGGGATGACGTTATCAATATTAACTTAAAAGCAGTCTGGCTGCTTTGCCAACAAGCGGGTAAATATATGGTTCCACAAAAGAGCGGCAAAATTATTAATATGGGCTCTTTAAATTCCTTCCAAGGCGGCATCACGATTCCAGCGTATGCGTCAGCAAAAGGTGGTGTGGCACAATTGACCAAGGCGCTCTCGAATGAATGGGCACAGCATAATGTAAATGTAAATGCGATTGTGCCAGGGTATATTGCGACAGATATGAACGAGGCACTCATTCGTGATAAAACGAGAAGCAGACAAATTTTAGAAAGAATTCCAGCAGCGCGTTGGGGTGATGTGGAAGATTTTCAAGGTACAGTTGTATACTTAGCATCTAGCGCATCAAATTATGTACATGGTCATCTATTAGCTGTTGACGGAGGTTGGATGGGAAGGTAAATATTTTTTGTTTGTAGGCGAAGCGCCTTTATCCCAAAAATATATAAAAAAGCTAGATAGGTATATTAGTTATTGGGTTGAATGCTGGAGTAACAATAGTCAAAACGACTGTTTTGACGTGATAGATAAACTGATTAATTAAGAGGAAGAACTGATTGTTGCGTATAATATAATCAGGCATCGATGCGGAAAGTGGTTATTAAAGGAATGGAAACCGGATTGGCATTGCCATGCTTTAACGCTTCGCTGGTATATTATGATGGCTATCGTTCTGCCAAAAGCGGCGCCAATCTGATTCAGGCACAACGCGATTATTTTGGAGCGCATACGTATCAGCGTGTGGATAAAGCAGGTTATTTTCATACGGAGTGGTGATTGATTCTTTTTATTGAACTGCAGTCTGCATTTTTGTTCCGTACTGCTGTTCATCCGCGAGAGTGGGAGCAGTATATGACAAACTATTAAAAGAGAGACATTTTAAAAAGGTATTGCAGCGTAATCAAAAAGCGCTGCAATACTTTTTTTGCGTGACCTTGAAAAATCGGTGCTTTTCAGGCACAGAAAATAGGAATCATGAACGGAAGAGAAAGTTAGCAGCCTGCTAGTTAAACTTCAATAATTTGAATATAGATGACCCATAGAAAGGTATGATATAATAAACTTGTTACTATAGTCACAAACTCTATTGGCAGCCGTTATATATAGAAATTTTAGGATGACAGATTCAATATTGTGCTAACTAGGAAGTGATTACGTGAATACACGATTACAAAAGATACTTGAGGCGCTGCGATTAGCACAGGAACCTTTAACCAGTTCGGATATAGCGTCTTTATTACAGGTCAGTTCTAAAACGATACGTAATGATATCAAAATATTAAATGAACTTTTAAAACCGTATAGGACACATATCGTATCTTTAAAAGGGAAAGGCTATCAGCTTACTATTCGGAATGAACGGTTATTCTATGAATTCATTCAGGAGCAAACAAATCACAAAAAAGATGATGTTCCCTCAAATCACCAAGATCGTGTCAAATATCTGATGGAGAAGCTGTTGATGACCTCGGATTATATTAAAATAGATGACTTAGCAGAGCAGTTATTTATAAGCCGCTCTACCCTGCAGCATGATTTAAAATATATCCGGGCTATACTGGAGGAGTATAAGCTGGCTTTGGAACAAAAGCCTTATCATGGAATTAAAATTATAGGCGATGAAACGCAGATCAGATATTGCATCTCTGAGTATTTGTTTAATCAACAATCTGTCTTAAAAGACAATATGGCTGACTGGTTAGGTATTTTACCTGAAGAAGAGTTAGAGATGATTAAAAACAGTGTATTGTTTAATCTGAGAAAGCATCATATTATTATTTCAGATATTAGTCTGCAAAATCTAATCACGCATATTGCGATTGCTTGTAAGCGGATTCGCGAGAGTCATTCTGTTCAGATGATCCATCCTCACTTTCAGGAAATAGAGACATCAAAGGTTTTTCTAGTTGCTCAAGAAATTGCAAATGCTATTCAGGAAAAACTGTATATTTCCTTTACTGAACACGAGATTGCATACCTGGCGATACATTTGCAAGGAACAAAGATTACCGATTCTTCGATTCATCATACAGAGGCTATTTCTGTTATTGATGATGAGATTCAAGAAATGGTCAAAGAAATGCTGAAACGGATTGATGCTGAATTTGGATTTCGTTTAGCTGATGACAAAGAACTGCTGTTGGCAATGAGTCTACACTTAAAACCAGCAATAAGCCGATATAAATTTAAGATGAATATTCGGAATCCAATGCTGGAAGAAATCAAATCGAATTACCGTTTATCTTTTGATGCAGCATTAATTGGAGCGCAGGCCGTACAAGAAAGAATGGGCATTGCGATGGATGAGAATGAAGTTGGTTACTTAGCACTTCATATTGAGGTAGCACAGGAAAGAAAAAAGAAGAATAAGGAAGACGTACCGGGCTGCTTAATTGTCTGTGCATCTGGGCTGGGCAGCGCCCAGCTTTTAATGTATAAGCTGCAAAATGAATTTGGAAATCAGTTAAATATTATGGGGACAACAGAATACTATAATTTATCCGAGCATTCGTTTGATAACATCGATTTTATCATCAGCACGATTCCGATTGAGAAAAAGATGCCAGTCCCTGTTATTCATATCAGCACGATTCTGGGAGAAATAGATTTAGATAAAATCAATCATTTCGTCATTCAGGGAGATGTTATTTCCAATACGTATCTGCGGGAAAAATATACGTATCTTCAAAAGTGCTTTGCTGAGAAAGAAGAGGTATTACGTTTTATCTGTGGAGAACTGGAATCTGATGGAGAAGTGGATGGGCACTATTTGGAATCGGTACTTCAACGGGAGAGCTTTTCTCCAACGAGTTTTGGCAATATGGTTGCCATTCCTCACCCGATTGAACCGCAAACGGAGGATACATTCTGGTCAATTATGACACTTCAAAAGCCTATTCAATGGGGAGATAAGTCTGTGCAATTAATTGTCCAATTAAATATCAGCAAAGATATAAAAAATGATTTAAAACAAATGTATGAGGGATTAATGGAACTGTTGGACGATAAGAATATGGTGAGAGAAATAGTGCAATGTAAGACGTATGAACAATTAACTGAAATAATCAAATAGAGTAGCGCTACAACACCCCGGGATAAATATTTCCTGGGGTATTTTCATGCTATTCCGAACTTGGTGTTAGTTATTTCCTGTGTCAGCGGAAAAAGAGTCTCTGTATTTGAATGCGCTTACATATTATAATTTAAGTAAGAAATTTATAAAGGTAAAAGATAGATGAAGAGCGTGGGAATGCTGTCATGAAAAAAGAAATTAATCCCGTCAGTACCGCAAAAACAATGCTATCTAAGTCCTTTATGAATTTCCTGATGATAGAAATAGAGCAAGGTGTTAAAAAATATAATTTCATGGAGGAATGTAAAATGAAAAAAGCATTAATTATTTGTGCAGGTGGTATGTCATCTTCTTTATTGGCGAAAAAAGCAACAGAATATCTAAAGGGAAAAGAGCATGATATTGAAGTGGATGCTGTTTCAGCGACAGAGGGCGGGAAGAAGATAGAGAATAGTGATTTTGATTTATTCTTAGTGAGTCCGCAAACAAAAATGTATTATCAAAATCTGAAAAAAGCTGGCGATCGCGTTGGGAAACCAGTGGTAAATATTCCGCCTCAAGCGTATGTTCCGATTCCAATGGGGATAGAAAAATTAGGCAATTTAATTTTGCAGGAGCTGCCAGAATAATCATCCGTTATTAATAAATATTTGTATTGCTTTATATCAACTATAAAGGGGGATATTCAATGAATCAGGAACAAATACAAAGTGTAGCCTTTGAAATCATTTTGCACAGCGGGTCATCGAGAACCATGATACATGAAGCCTTTGCAATGATGCGAAATAATGAATTTGAGAATGCCGTGGACAAGCTGGATGAAGCAAATGAAGAAGTATTATTAGCGCACCAGTCCCAAACGGCATTATTGCAGCAGTATTCATCCGGAGAAACCATCAATATGGAAATTATTATGGTTCATGCTCAAGATCATTTAATGACTACGATGACATTAAGAGAAGTTGCGTTAGAAATGTTATATCTATATGAAAAACTCGACAAAGATAAATGAGGGGTTTGAATATGAAAAACGATGCGAGGGCACAAATCGAACTAAATAGGAAAAAGCTAAGTATTAAATCGATGTACTTTAATCGGTATTTATTAGTTAGATATGTTTCCGCATTATTCTTTTTTACTAATTTATACTGGTTCATGTCATTGTTGATAAGTGATTCATCACTATATTTTATCCCGTTGATATTAATGATTGTATTGGTTATCAGTACAATCGAGCAAGTGAAAATATATGGTCATCATTCTAATATTGTCAAATATACAAAGTATTGCTTTACCATTTTGCTTGTTACAAATGTGCTTTTAATTGTACCGGCATGCTTTACTTCATCATTCAATCAATTATTTCCCTTTCTTTTAGCGGAAGAGAAATCTAAAATATTGGTTTTAAGTATTTTGATCGCCGGTATATTACTGAGTACATTGATTCTCTACCGTTTAAATCAGATTAAACATAATGAAGACAAGCATTATGAACGAATTAAAAGTTTTGAAAGGGCTGTCAATTAATAAAAAGAAATGAGGGAGTACGATGGCTTCAGAAAACGGAGAAAATAAAGTATTTGCTTTTTTGGAAAAATATTTGATGGGTCCCATGGGGAAAGTTGCATCTTTTCGGATTGTACGTGCCATTATGGCTGCCGGGATGGCTTCTATTCCATTTGTAATTGTAGGTTCGATGTTTTTAGTATTAAACGTATTGCCGCAGACGCTTACATTTTTACAAGGCTTTTTCGATAATACGTTTTTTAGAATCAGTGATTTATATATGTTAGCGAATAAAGCAACGATGGGAATACTGGCAATCTATTTCGGCCTTGTTATCGGTTACGAATATACAAAAATTTATGCCGAGGAGGAAGAGCTTAATCTAAGTCCTTTAAACGGTGCTTTACTATCTATGTTTGCCTTTTTCATCACTATTCCGGAAATCGTATTAGAAAATGGAATGATGTCTCTCGTACATCAGATTGACGAGAACAATACAACAGTTCATGGATGGCAAATGGTTGAAGACGGTGTCAGCCGTCTAGGAGCGACAGGAATATTCACAGCAATTCTGATGTCTGTCTTAGCTGTGCAAATATACCGGCTCTGTGTGAAGAAAAACTGGGTTATCAAAATGCCTGAAGCGGTACCAGAGGGTGTATCCAGATCGTTCACTGCGTTGATTCCGGCATTTTTAGTTGCTTTTGCTGTATTATTGGTCAATGGTATTTTAATTGCATTAGGTACGGATATATTTAAATTAGTAGCAATTCCGTTTGGATTTGTAGTGAATATCACAAACAGCTGGTTAGGTATACTGGTTATCTACTTTGTTGTCCATGCCCTTTGGATTGTAGGTATCCATGGAGCAACCATTGTATTTGGATTCTTGACACCAATCTTTCTATCCAATATCCAATCTAATATTGATGGTGCGAACATACCGCTGGCAGGAGAATTCAATAATGCTTTCGTAACGATTGGCGGTTCCGGAGCAACGTTAGGTCTATGTATATTCATTGCATTTATGGCTAAGTCGAAGCAATTGAGTGTTTTAGGTAAAGCGGCACTTGCACCGGGGATTTTTAATATCAACGAACCATTAATATTTGGATTACCGATTGTTTATAATCCATTCTTAGCTATTCCGTTCTTCTTAGCTCCAATGGTATCAGCTTCCATCGGCTATTGGGCAATTAAATTAGGGTTTGTTGAATCGATTATCGCTATGATGCCTTGGCCTACTCCGGTAGGTATCAGCGGATTTATTAGTACAGGCGGAAGTTATATGGCGGCAGTTGTTTCTGTGCTTTGTGCATTTGTAGCCTTTCTGATTTGGCTTCCATTTATTAAAATGTATGATAAGAAGTTAGTTGATCAGGAAAAAGGAGAAGATGCGTTGATTTAATTTAGCACAGGAAATAATTTAACAAGAAATATCGAGAAGGCGTTGTCATTACTGACTACGCCTTTCAAGTTTATCCTGCATTAGCCATTCAGCTTATATGTCTCATGTGCCATCGATTCCAAAATATAAAGAACAGGTACCTGTGTGGTAATGTTCGCGTTTTCAAACCACTCTTCCGTTACATAGTAAGGGATATTGATATCTGATATTTTAGCAATCGTAGAGTGTTTGTTGTTGGTAATACTAATAATTTTACTTCCTTCTTGTTTCATTTGATTAAGATGCGTAATTGCAAAATTTGTTTCGCCAGAGACAGATAGAGCAATGACAGTGCTATTATAACGCAGGCTGGAATGGACCGGAAAAAGCGGGTCTTTAATATACATCGAAAATTTACCTAAGCTTGAAAAATACCTTGATCCATATTCGGCAAGGATTCCTGAGGTTCCTATTCCGATAAAAATGACATTATCAGCTTTGCTTAACAGCTTTGCAGCCTCTTTAATGTCTTCTTCGATATCGCCCTTCAGTGTCCGGTCAAAAAATTCTGTTACAGCATGCTGTGTATCCTTTAAAATTGTCTTTTTATTTTCTTCCAGGTGCATTTTCAGCTTTACTTTAAATTCGGAAAAACCTTCACAATTTATTTTTCTGCAAAAGCGCAGGATAGTAGCTGTGGAGACATGGGTTTCATCAGCAAGCTCACGAATGCGCATATAAGCAACTTTTTCACTATTTTTACTGATGTAGTTATACAAAGAAGTTTCTAACTCATTGAATGAAGCAATCATCTCCTGTGTAAACATGGTGCACACTTCTCCTTTTAATAAGAAATTAACTCTATTAACCATTATAACACAGGTTGTTACATCTTTGTAACGAATGACTTCTCTTGTTATTACAAACGAAATGCTCCCTTTCTATTTATCTCTGATTAAATATTGATACAATTAATATATAAGTTCAGTTTCTTCTTTTTATAGAGTTAGATAGATTGATATGTTTTTAAAATTTTTGGAGGTGTAAAGGATGGCGAAAGGTATAAAAATTGCAACAATTGGCGGCGGATCAAGTTATACTCCGGAATTAGTAGAAGGATTTATTAAACGGTATGATGAATTTCCACTAAGCGAGCTTTGGTTAGTTGATGTGGAGACAGGGAAAGAAAAGCTGGAGATTGTCGGAAACCTTGCAAAACGAATGATTAAAGAGGCAGGTCTTCCAATCGATGTACATTTAACATTGGACCGCAGAGAGGCTCTGAAGGATGCTGATTTTGTAACAACGCAATTCCGTGTCGGCGGTTTAGATGCACGTGCCAAGGATGAGCGCATTCCAGTGAAATATGGTGTACTTGGTCAGGAAACAAATGGAGCTGGCGGCCTGTTTAAAGGACTGCGTACGATTCCAGTTATTTTGGGAATTACAAAAGATATGGAAGAGCTTTGCCCAAATGCATGGCTGATTAACTTTACAAATCCAGCCGGTATGGTTACAGAAGCTGTATTGCGCTATTCCAATATTGATAGAGTGGTCGGTCTATGTAATGTGCCAATCGGTATGGAGATGGGGGTCGCTAAATTATTAGATGTCGATCATTCCCGGATTCGGATTGATTTTGCAGGACTGAATCATATGGTATATGGGTTAGAAGTTTATCTGGATGGAGTAAGTGTGAAGAAAGAGGTAATTGAAAAATTATCTGATCCGGAAAACTCCAGCTTCGTTAAAAATATTGATGGCATGGGCTGGGAGCCTGAATTTATTCAAGCGTTAGATGCGTTAACATGCCCATATCATATGTATTATTATAAATCGAAAGAAATGTTAGATAAAGCGATCGAAAGCTCTAAAACAGAAGGTACGCGTGCGGAAGTCGTTCAGGCATTGGAAAAAGAATTATTTGAACTTTATAAAGATGAAAACCTTAGTATCAAACCACCTCAATTAGAAGAACGAGGCGGAGCATATTATTCCGATGCAGCAGTTCGGTTGATTACATCTATCTACAATGACAAGCGTGATATTCAACCAGTAAACACAATGAACCGTGGTGCCATTGCGAGTATCCCTGCTGAATCAGCGGTTGAAGTCAGCTGTGTGATTACAAAAGACGGTCCTGTCCCATTGGCGGTTGGAGATCTTCCTGTTGCTGCCCGCGGACTTGTGCAGCAAATTAAGTCCTTTGAGCGTATTTCAGCAGAGGCAGCTGTGACCGGAGATTATGATAAAGCGGTACTTGCTTTAACAATTAATCCGTTAACGCCAAGTGATAAGATTGCGAAACAAATTATTGATGAGATGATGGAGGCGCATAAAACACATCTTCCTCAATTTTTCCAAGAAGAAGTAAGCGTGAATTAATACAGGTGCTGGAAGTTGTAAGGTGAGAAAAGTGTAAAGCTAACATGTTGTATGCTTTCTTACATGAATCGAAAAAAACAGATACCCGGCGCTGGGTATCTGTTTTTAAATGAAGGGGATATTCACATGATTAAATTAGTGCTGACGGATATGGATGGAACATTCTTAAATAACCGCGGTGATTTTAACAGAAATTTGTACAATGATGTAAAAAAGATAATGCATGAAAAAGACGTTGTTTTTGCGCCTGTTACGGGCAAACAATGCGAGCGTGTCGAGGAACTGTTTGGTGAGGATACAAATGATTTATGGATTTTAGGGGACAGTGCCACACGAATCAAGCACAATGGTGAATTTGTTTATGAATCACTGCTAAACAATAAATTAGGACTGGAAATTATCCAGCTGCTTGAGGAAATAAGTCTGGAGCATACGATTATTGCATGCACAAAAGAGGCAGCAGTCGTTAAACAGGACATTTCCCAGGAAGAAGCAGCGATTGTCAGAGGGTCTTATGCGCAGGTCAGACAGGTTGCTGATTTTAAGGAAATAACGGATGATTTTGTTAAGATAACGATTCATGACCCTTCCTTGAATTGTTTTGAAACAAGAGAAAAATTAGCACCTTTTTTTGAATCAGCTTATATTGTGGCTTCAGAAGCAGCCTGGATTGATATTGCAGATGCAAATGTTCATAAAGGAACGACCGTTGAACAGCTGCAGCGGATGTTGAATGTTTCTCCGGAAGAAACCCTTGCCTTCGGTGATGGTTATAATGATATAGAATTGATGAACAGAGCGGAATATAGTTTCGCCGTTCGAAATGCAGTTGAAGAATTAAAAGATGCTGCCAATTTTATTACGCGCTCTAATGAAGAAGACGCCGTGATGAAAACAATTATTCAATTGTTAACTTTGCAGGAAAGTGCAAAGGTTACAGAGTAGAGGACATTTAAAGGCTGGGTTAGGCTGGACTACAATGGTATAAATAGATGGGAAGTGAAAAGGGGCTGCTGTACGATCAGGTAACTGATTGTGCAGCAGCCTCTTTGATTTATTTAAAATAATAAACCTTCTTTAAAGCAACGCAAATTGGGATAGCTATCAGAATGCCCAGGACACTTTGGACGATATCCCCAGGTATAGAAGCCAGTGGTGTAATCCAGTTTCCGTATATAATGGACTCACCAATGTAATAAATAGCAATCATAAATGGAACAGAAACAATTGTTGCTGTCATGTTTAAAGCGATGCTATTTCCTTTGCGGCCTTGAAACCAGGCAATTTTACCAACGATGTAACCTTGCAGCCCGCGCGCTATAATTGTTATAGGAGTCCACAATAGCCATCCCCCGATCATATCAAATAAACCCATTCCGATTGCTCCGGCCAAGGCACCTTTTTTTGGTCCGAATAAAATAGAGGCAATAAAAAGCATCGCTGTACCCATATGTACGAGCCCTCCATTTGCAGCAATCGGCAGTCTGAAATTTAGAAATGCTGTAGAAATAAAAATGAGCGCGATTAGCATAGAAGTAATGATTAAGTCTTGTGTTTTTTTACGTGTCATTAAATAAGCTGGTGTATTCTCCATATTTAAACCTTCCTTACTTGAATTATTTTTATTACTTTAGCAGAATATTGACCTAACTTTAAGTGTCAATTTATGAAAAAATAACAGGGTCAGTTGATTGATGAGCTGAAAACGATTATGTAATCTGAAATAAACGATCCGTTCCCGCCAATATCGCCTATTACCTTTAATGACAAGCCAATCTTCAAATGATAAAATAGAAAAAGTTTCAGTTCGTTCAAGGAGGTTCATATGAAAAAAGTTGCTGTACTTCAAGATTTGTCATCCTTTGGGAAATGCTCTTTAACTGCTGCAATCCCTGTTCTTTCCGTCATGGGTGTTCAAGCCTGCCCTTTGCCAACAGCAGTTTTATCTGCACAAACGGCTTATCCGAGTTATTTTTGGGAAGATTTCACTTCTAGAATGAACCATTTTACAGAGGAATGGAATAAGCTCGGGGAAACATTTGATGGAATATTTACTGGATTTGTAACTGGTGGAGAGCAAATCAAAAATATTTTTCATTTTTTAGATACGTTTTATACGAAAGAAACAAGGTTACTGGTAGATCCAGTCATGGGGGATGATGGAGAAGTCTATAAGATTTTTACCGGGGGATTATTGGAGGAAATGAAAGAATTAGTGAGACATGCAGATGTGATTACACCAAATGTGACAGAATGCTGTTTATTGTCTGGATTATCTTATGAGAAGTTACATAGCTATTCAAATGGCAAGGATTATATGGAAGCATTGAAGGAAGCAGGGAATAACCTGCAGCAAGCAACGGGCGCTGAAGTCATTATTACTGGTGTGAATCCTCCGTCAATTGATTCAAAAGAGCAGTTTATCGGTAACTTGTATTTAGATAAGAATAAAACATTTTACCATGAGATGGAGTATAACGGGAAAAGCTATTCAGGTACTGGGGATTTATTTGCTTCCGTCATGATGGGGAGCATCATGCGTGAAGATAACCTGGAAAATGCTGTACAGCTTGCTGTCGCATTCCTCAAAGAAGCTATTCAGGATTCATCGAAAGAAAAGGTTCCTGAAATAGAAGGGATAAACTTTGAAAAATATTTGGGAATGTTGATTGAAAAAAATACTTAAGGTATTTCTTCCTCTTTTAGCTTTACCTGCAAAATAAGAAATTCAAGAAAAAAACCCCCGAATCCATTCGGGGGTTTCATCGTTATTATAACTCTTCGCCATTGGTCGCAATGACATTTTTATACCAGTCAAAGCTTTTCTTTTTCGTACGGCTTAATGTGCCGTTGCCTTCGTTATCACGGTCTACATAAATATAACCGTAGCGTTTTTTCATTTCACCAGTAGACGCACTGACAATATCAATTGGGCCCCAGCTTGTATAGCCGATGATGTCCACGCCATCCTCGATTGCTTCTCCCATTTCGTTAAGATGTTTTTTCAAATAGTCGATGCGATAGTCGTCGGTGATAGTCCCATCTGCATTTATTTCATCCTTCGCGCCAAGGCCATTTTCTACAACAAATAATGGCTTTTGATAGCGGTCATACAGCTGGTTAGCTGTAATGCGGAAGCCTTTTGGATCGATTGTCCAACCCCATTCCGATTTAGAAACATAAGGATTGGATACGGAACCAAAGACATTGCCGCTTGTAGCATTTTTAAGAACCTCTGGGTCGGTACTGGTTGTCCGGCTGGAATAATAGCTAAATCCAATATAATCCACAGTGTTGTCTTTTAAGATTTGCTCATCTTCCGGTTCCATTTTGATATTCAGATTATGATCTTTAAAGAAACGTTTCGCATAGCCTGGATATTCTCCTCGTGACTGCACATCAATGAAGAAGAAAGATTCACGGTCTTTCTCCATTGCTTTGAAAACATCATCCGGATTGCTTGTATATGGATAGAACATACCTGCAGCAAGCATACAGCCGATTTGTGCATCTGGAATAATCTCATGACATGCTTTTACCGCTTTGGCGCTTGCTACAAGCTGGTGGTGGGCAGCCTGATAAAGTACCTGGTCGCGGTTAGTTCCTTCTTTAAGGACAATGCCTGCTCCCATGAAAGGAAGGTGCAGCAGCATATTGATTTCATTAAAAGTCATCCAGTATTTTACTTTGTCTTTGTATCTCTCGAAAATAGTAATCGAATATTTTTCAAATAAATCAACGAGTTTTCTGCTTTCCCAGCTGTTATACCGTTCAATCAGGGATACAGGTACATCAAAGTGTGCGATGGTTACAACGGGTTCAATATTGTGTTTACGTAACTCATCAAACAAATCATCATAAAATTGAAGACCTGCTTCATTAGGAGCTGCGTCATCTCCATTTGGGAAAATACGTGCCCATGAGATAGAGAGTCTAAATGATTTGAAGCCCATCTCTGCGAATAAGGCGATATCTTCTTTATAGTTGTGATAAAAATCAATCGCTTCGTGACTAGGGTAGAAATCTTCTGGATTCGGCTTGAGATCGGTGATGTGGCCTTCCATTATTCCTCTTCTTTTCTCTCCGGTAGGGAGCAAGTCAACGTTTGTCAGTCCTTTTCCATCTTCAAGATAAGCACCTTCTACTTGGTTGGCAGCAATAGCGCCGCCCCATAGAAAACCTTCTGGAAATCGTTTATTATTTGTCATGAAAATTCCTCCTTGCGTTTTTTATAAATATTCCTTCTACACTTTTGTAATAATTAATACATCTTCTTTCATTATTGTATCACCCGACACAATTTCAAGCTCATTATAGGCCTTTGTATTCGTGATGACGATAGGGGTGACGACAGAATATCCAGCCTCTTTGATTTGATTTATATCAAATTCAACCAGCAAATCTCCTGCTTTCACTGTATCCCCTTGCTTAATACGTGCTTCAAAGAACTTTCCATCTAATTCTACAGTATCCATTCCAATATGAATCAGAATTTCAGCACCATTGTCTGTGGTCATACCGATAGCGTGATTCGTTTTAAAGAGTGTGGTAATGACCCCGTTTGCCGGAGCGTACATCCGGCCGTCACTTGGTTGGACCGCAACGCCTTTACCCATTGCTTCGGAAGCAAATACGTCATCTGGAACGGATGTTAATGGAATGATATCTCCATTAGCAGGGCTTAAAATATTTTCATTTTGGACGGTAATCTCTTGATTGGTCTGATTCGCATCATCTTCCGCCAATGCTTGGTCTTGAACTTCCTCCTGCATTTTTTCATCACCGACGACCGCTTCGGTATTTTCTTTTTGATTAATACGGCCAAAGAAGTATGTTAATACGAAGGCAACGATAAATGCTACAATGATGGATACCAGCATACCCCAAAAACCGCCGTCAATGCCGTTTTCCGGATGGATAAATGTCGGGATTTTAAATACACCCAAAGGTCCTGCACTGTAAAGCGCCGCACCTGTCATAGCAATAATCGCACCACCAGCGGCAGATCCGATACAGCTCATAACAAATGGTGTTTTCAACGGCAGGGTAATCCCGTAAATCGCAGGCTCTGTTACACCAAAGAACCCGGAGATAAAGGCAGGGAAGCTGAGCCTTTTTAGTTTTTTATTCTTTGTTTTTATCCAGACAGCAAGTACTGCACCAATTTGCGCAAAGGAAGCAGCAAATGTCATCGCAATCAGCATGTCAAATCCTTGCACGGCTAAGTTATTATAGTAAATCGGAATAATTCCCCAATGAATTCCGAAAATAACTAATACCTGCCAGAATCCGCCAACAACGATACCAGCAATGACTGGGACAGCTTCATAGCCTGTTTGGATGGCATATCCAATGGATTGTGCCAGCCATGTTGCGATAGGGCCAATAACAATAAACGTTAATGGTACAATGATAAGCAATGTTAAGAATGGCACGATAAACGACTTCACCACTTGTGGAATAACCGACGCAAACCAGCGTTCTATTTTAGCCGCAAAGTAAGTGGATAGAATAATCGGTACCACGGAAGCGGTATAGCTCATTAAGATAATTGGAATACCTAGAAAGGATACTTGTACAGGAGATTCTAAAATCGTCCCGCTGAATAATGTCATGAATGGTTCGCTTTCCCCGATTCCTGCGAGATTCGGGTGAACAAGCGCAGCAGCAATGGCCATACCAAGAAAAGGTGTGCCGCCAAATTTTTTCATGGCTGTGTAACCTAAGAAAATAGGTAAGAATGTGAAGAAGCCATCACCAATTACATTCAGTATTTGCGACGTACCACTGGTATCTTCTAACCAGCCCAGCGCAATGAACATCGAGTTAAACCCTTTGATAATACCTGTTGCCATTAGTAAAGGGAGAACTGGGATGAAGATATTCGAGATAATATCGATGAAGCTGGAGAATAACCCTTTTTTCTCGTCATCCTTTGCTTCATTGTCATCTTCTTGTTTTTCATTTTCGAAACCGCCTACAGCAACGACCGCTTTGTAAACATCCGGAACATGGTTGCCGATGACGACTTGGTATTGTCCGGAACTCTCCCGGACAGTGACGACATCTTCATGATTTTCTAATGCCTTTCGATCCGCTTTTTGGGAATCCTTTAATCGGAAACGGAGTCTTGTCACACAGTGTGTTACGCTATTTACGTTCTCTGTGCCGCCGACTAACTCAATAATCTCTTTAGCTAACTGCTCGTACTTCATCTTTTTCCCCGCTTTCTAATTTTATTTGAATGACTGATTGCAAATAAAAAACCTGAACGAATTAGAATAGACGCAAAGAGATTGCATCCTTCCATTCCGTTCAGGTTATGCCCAAAATAGGTAACATTCCTAAAGTTGTATATACAATTGTTTTGTTAATTAACACCTATAATTTATCACGGGTGCTATAGGAAGTCAATAAATTTTTTAATCGTTTTCATAAACTCTGGGAAGTAAAAGATTTTTGCCTGCTTAGAAGCTGATAAATCAGCAGCCATATCAGGCATTTTTTGTTTAGGTTGTTACAGCTGAATGTATATCATCGCAAACACGAAAGGTAGATTACCGTAACTTATTCGGAACTTCTCTTATTTATGTTTGCGGGTATACATTCCAAGATGCTGCATTTAACCTTTCTCTCTGCGTCTTCTAGAGTTTTCCACCATTTGACGCAATTACATCTTTAAACCAATAAAACGAATCCTTGCGATATCTTTTCTTTGTTCCATTGCCTAAATCGTCTTGATCCACGTAAATAAAACCATAGCGTTTTTTCATTTCCGAGGTGCCTGATGAGATAATATCGATTGGCCCCCACATCGTGTAACCGAAAAGGTCGACTCCGTCGTTGATGGCTTCCCGCATCTGTTTAAAGTGTTCCGTGAGATATGCAATCCGGTATTCGTCATGGACCGTACCATCCTCATTTAATTTATCAAGTGCTCCAATTCCGTTTTCAAGAATAAACAATGGTTTTTCATAACGATCATATAGATGATTTAATGTGTATCGTAAGCCTTTAGGATCGATTTGCCAGCCCCAGTCACTTGCTTCTAAATGAGGGTTTTTAAGCACATTGGTCACATTGGCAGCTGTTAATTCAAGGTTTTCCGCATTGGCACTGGACACCATGGACATATAATAAGAGAAACCGATAAAGTCAGCGGTATATGTTTTTAATAGCTCTAAATCATTTTCTTCCATCTTTAATTTAATATGATTATCTCGCATATATTTTTTAGCGAAAAGAGAATAATATCCTTTTGCCTGAATATCTAAATACATCAGATTTCGAAGCTGGTCATCCTCCTGCATAGCCAGAACATCTTCAGGTGCGCACGTATGGGCATACGTTGTAAAGTACGCTACCATACAGCCGATTTGATTATCGGGATTAATCTCATGCGCTATTTTTGTAGACAGGGCCGCTGCTACATACTGGTGATGTAACCCCTGGAACAGCATTTCTTCATAATTCGCTTGTCCTTCATTGAGTATTCCTAATGTTTTTGGTCCTGCTTTAATACTCATATTGATTTCATTAAACGTAATCCAATATTTTACTTTTCCTTTATACCGTTTGAATAGAACCTCCGCATAATTTACATAGAGATCAACTAATTTCCTGTTATACCAGCCGCCAAATTTATCAATCAATACGATTGGCATGTCGAAATGAGAGATGGTAACTAAAGGCTCTATTCCATATTTTAAGCATTCTTCAATGACTTGGTCATAATATTGTAATGCTTCTTCATTCGGCTCAGCGTCGTCTCCATTAGGGAAAACTCTGGCCCATGAGATCGAAAGCCGAAAAACACTAAAACCCATCTCATGAAATAATGCGATATCTTCTTTATACGTGCGGTAAAAATCAATCCCTCGTCTTTTCGGATAATAGGTAGGATCTTCGTCATTTCTAGCAGCTTCAATGGTTTCTCTGTTGATTATTTTTTGTTTTGTAGGTTTGGATCTATCGATTACTTCATATTTCATGATGTCTGGAATGGTTAATGATTTTCCTCCCTCATTCCATGCACCTTCTGCTTGGCAGGCAGCGATTGCTCCGCCCCATAAAAAATCTTCTGGAAATGTATTCGTCATATCAAAAAACTCCTTTTAAATATTGTTAGAAGGGGAGAGGAATAATCACTTTCCTCTCCTCGGTAAACCTTTAATTTTCTACAGTAATCAAATGATCTTTTCTTTGAATATTTTTTTCTTCCGTCGATAAGACGCGAGCATAATTTTCGGTATTTGTTATGATAATAGGTGTTGTCAGCGGATAACCGGCTTCTTTGATTTGTTCGATATCAAATTCAATTAATAATTGGCCTTGTTCCACTTTAGCACCTTGTTCAATGTGACCGGTAAAATATTTTCCGTCTAATTGTACCGTATCCATGCCGATATGGATCAAAATTTCTACGCCCTGATCAGAGGTAATTCCTACCGCGTGATTGGTTGGAAATATTGCTGAAATCGTACCAGACACAGGAGCAATCAGTTTTCCTTCAGTTGGTTCGATAGCTACCCCTTTACCGAGCGCTCCAGATGAAAAGGCAGTGTCTTCAATTTGTTCTAATGCTTTTACTTCTCCAGTTAATGGACTTGCAATCATTTGTTTTTTTAATTCCATGCCAGGCTCGGGTAATTTGTCCTCTGGCTGATCTAGATCTACAGCATCTGTTACGGGAGTTTTTTCTTCGTTGGCACGTACGCCTCCAAACAGATAGGTTAAAACAAAGCCTAATACAAAGGCTACAATAGTAGCAATAACAGCTCCCCAGAATCCAAAATCGATGCCTTCCGGATTAATGCGGTTGATATAACCAAACACTCCTAGACCGCCCATCATATAAATCTTTGTACCGGCAAGTCCAAGAATGGCTCCGCCAATACCAGAAGCAATACAGCTCATAATAAATGGCTTTTTCAATGGAAGGGTAATACCGTAGATAGCGGGTTCTGTTATCCCGAATATACCTGAAATAAATGCTGGAAAACTCAGTGTTTTTAACGATTGTTTTCTTGTTTTAATCCATACTCCCAATACAGCCCCGATTTGAGCAAAGGAAGCTGCGAATGTTATTCCGAGAAGCGGGTCTTGTCCGGCAACTGCCAGATTATTGATTCCAACTGCAACAATTCCCCAATGTAATCCAAATACAACGAACACTTGCCAAAACCCTGCAAGAAGAAGCCCGGCAACAAGAGGTGTTAAATCATAAATCCAAGTAATTCCTGCACCCAACGCTTGGCCCGCCCAGGTAGCGATTGGACCGATTACGAGAAAAGTAATAGGTACGACAATTAAGATAGTGAAAAAAGGAACTAAGAATGCTTTGACAACACTTGGCATAACCTTTTTTAAGCCTTTTTCTACTTTAGAGCCAAAGAAAGTTGCCAGAATAATTGGTATAACGGATGATGCATAGCTCATTAAAATAACTGGTATGCCCAAAAAGGTGATATGAACAGGGGATTCAAAGATGGTCCCTGTAAATAGTGTATAAAGCGGTTCTCCCTCTGTTATTCCTGATAATGCTGGATAAACGAGGGAGGCACCAATTGCCATCCCTATAAACGGAGTCAAACCAAATTTTTTACTGGCTGAATAACCTAGGAAAATAGGCAGGAAGTAAAATAATGAATCGCCTGCTGCGTTTAATAGCTGGTAAGTACCTGAAGTATCCTCCAGCCAGCCTGCAGAAAGAAACAGGGCGTTAAATCCTTTTATCATTCCTGTTGCAACCAAAACACCAAGTATTGGGGTGAATATTCCCGAAATTAAATCAATAAAACGGTTTAATAAGCTTTGCTTTTCTTGGTTGCCATTATCCGGATCAACTTCTCCCCGTGCTTCGAAGCCGCCAACCTGCACTACTGCCTGATACACATCAGGCACATGATTCCCGATAACGACCTGATATTGTCCGCCGCTTTTCATAACGGTTACAACATCGTCCATATTCTTCAATACTTCTGTTTGTGCTTTACTTTCATCTTTTAACTTGAAACGTAACCGAGTAATACAATGCACAACACTGTAAACGTTTTCTTTTCCGCCGACATTTTCAATAATATCTTTAGCTAATTGTTCGTATTTCATGTCTCTCCCTGCTTTCTGGTTTATAGTGAAATTTTCCAAATAAAAAACCTGAACCAATTGATATAGACACAGAGATAGTGCGTCTTCAATCCGGTTCAGGTTATGCCCAAAATAGGTAACATTCCTAAAGTTGTATATACAATTGTTTTGTTAATTAACAACTATAACTTAGCATGACTTTTATAGGAAGTCAATAAATATTTAAGCGTTTTCAATAATTGGTCACTTTTAGCAGTGTCTCGGGAGTTTGACGGCTGAAGAATAGAAAAATGCTCCAAAGCCTTGATAAATGAGGAAGATATTCAATTGAAATACTCCAATATAGATTCCTTTAAAAGGAGTTATCTTATGGAGTGGGGGGATGATTGAATATAAAAGCCGCGGTCCCTGAATAAAAGGAACCGCGACTTTTATATAATCTATTCTGATTTTCTAATCGTATAAGAATCAAATTCTTCCATTGTATCAGTGCGGTAAGATGTGATCGCAAATGTGTCTTCAGTAAAGCTGATATGAGAGAAGGTTGGTACATAAAATTGCTCTCTGAAAGCCAAGTAGTCGTATTCTTCTACTAAATCATAATACTTACTACCACTGGCAGAGCTGCTTGTTATATACAATGTTCCTTCTGGATTCACAGCAACTGTCTGATTCTCATCTTCAAATTCAACATCTTCAACCGGTTCAAAGTTATGCATTTGATGGGTTCTGGCATAAGCATGATCATGCCCCATCAATACAACATCAATGCCTGCCTCATCAATAGCAGGGACTAAAACATCACGTCGAATAGGCACATCCTCACTCTCCGATTGTTTGCCGGCCGCGTAAATGGATTGGTGGAACATCAACACTTTCCAGTCAAATTCTTGATTGGCTGTCTCTTCCATTGTTTCTTCCAAGAATTGAACATGTTCTTCGTTATTCATATTATTGGCATTCAACACCAAATATAAAACATTACCATAAGTGAAGTAGTAATCACTGCTTGCCTCGTCTTCACCATATGACGTTAAATTGGGCTCATTAAAGTGATTTTTATAATTTGGAGCAACATCATGATTTCCTACGGCGGATGCAGTTGGATAAGAAGCTAGAATCTCTGGCTCAAAATATGCATCATATTCACTTTCTTTATCTGGTGCATCTACAAAATCACCTGCGTTTAAAATCATACTAGCATCTGGCGCAGTTTCAAACGCATGCGCTAACGTTTCTTTCCATCCAAAAACATCTGTTGGGATCGTGCCGGTACCAATCTGAGCATCTGCTAAGAAAATGGCGTCATAACCATCCGTGATATCTTGTGTACGCAGTGGATAAACTTGCGAGTAGGCATCTTCGTTACCAACACGATAGAGATAATCTGTATCACGTTCCACTTTGATTGTCGCTTTATTAGCGTAATAATCTGTCTCCGTAAACTTCGTATAAGCTAGTTCTGTGGAATCTGCTTCATAAACAATGGCATCTTCTTCAGAAAATGCTTCAGGATCTGTTCCTTCAACAACTTCTACATATCCTGTTTCAGAGGATAAAGCATTCCAAGTGAAATTAATGCTGTCTTCATCTGTTCCTGTATTGACAGAAACATTTTTCACAGCTTCACTGTCTGCTGCCAGCTCAGTCTCATCCGGATTAAGAATGACATCCACTAATTCAAAGCTGGCTTCGTTATCGTCTGGGTCATACGCATGCAATTCAACAGCGATAGTAATGTTCATAAAGGTGTTACCATCATCATCTGTTGTTGCTTCACTTAATTCATGCGTTGTCATATCTTCCTCTTCATCGTAAATTTCTTCATACTCACCTGGTACATAACCATTGGTAATACTTGAAACGTCATCTACAATAAAGGTTTCTTCAATAAATTCCCCATCAGCAACTTCTTCTTGTGCCCCATATTCCATATTTTCAGAATAATTGTCCGGTGGGATATTATGAAAATCTCCTACAGGGCTTCCGTTGATATACATTGTCATTGCATCGTTGTAACGAGCAGTAATTTCAAGTGCATAAATACTCTCCGCTTGCTCTTGGGTTAGTGTGAACGTATGGCGTAAGAAGTAAGTGCTTTTTGCTTTACCATCCTCCGTTGTCGCTAACACTTGCCCATCTGTTTCGGGGCTGGTACTAAATACAGTTCCTTCATAGGTCGGCCAATCTTCTTCTGTAAACTCCATTGGAATGGTGCCCCAGTCTAACCAGCCTTCAGGATATGCCCAGCCATTACGCTTATTCCACCCTTCATACCAAGTTCCGGCATTTGGGTCCTTGTCATCATCGTAATAGCGCCATTCCATATCTTCATCTACCACGTTAACAGTTTCTAAGTTTGTAATATCAGTATCAAATAATGACTCTAGTGAATTGGTGCTCTTATTCGTGGTCTCCGTATTCTCTGCTGCTTCCGTTTCTTCTGGACTGTCAGTCTCTGCATCATCAGAAGATGGATTGGTGCAAGCTCCTAATACTGCTGCTATTGCCAATAAACTAATTAAAAAAAGAATTAACTTTTTATTCTTCATAGCTACCATCCTTTTTATATTTTTATATAATGAATATCTCTTTTGCTCAGAATAGCTTCACAAACGAAGACTTGACATTCAAAATGAATCTTATCTCCTTTCACAAGTAATTTTCTGCGCATAAATCTAGTCATCATCCTTTTTTGGATTTTAATGGAAGCGCTTTCTTTTTTAAGGAAGCAAACATAATGGTTTTTTTGAGACAAAAAACATGTAAGCTTTATCTGTTTGAATGTAAGAAATGCCGTTCCCAATCAACCGTTACAGCAGTCGAGAAAACACGCATAAATCTTACAACATGGGTTTTAACTATTTAATCAAGGCTTATTTAGAGATACAACAGATGAAAGTGAAGAGGCGAATAATTCAGCCGTTTAATGTCTTTATGCGCAACTTCCAAGATGATTACTTATTCTGAGCTAATGAGATGATCATTTTTACAAATAAAAAACCTGAACGAATAAGAATAGACGCAAAGGGATTGCATCCTTCTATTTCGCTCAGGTTATGCCCAAATAGGTAACATTCCTAAATTTGTATAAATTATTTTTAATTAACACATACAATCTATCATGACAACATCATGAAGTCAACAAGATTTTAAGCGTTTTCATGAGTTAGTCATTTTTAGCACGGTTTATAGTTCATTTACTCGGTGGATGTGAACAGAATTAGACATTCTAGCCACCGTTATTTTTAATAACCCTTATTGTAATGCTTTTCCAGATCTTCCATTAAATCTTCTGCATCCTCAATCCCGACTGAAATTCGAAGTAATGTGTTGGATATTCCGAGTTCCTGCTGTGTTTTTTCAGGAAGCGTTGCATGTGTCATTTAGACAACTTCATCCAATCCAATTCAGGCATCCACTGTGTCATATGGTCTTGCATTTCAGAATAAACGTCATCAAGATTCTCTATCTGCTCCTCAGATGCTTGTTCTAATGGAACAACTTGTATATCTTTCATGGTATCGCCATCTTCTTCTTCTTCAAACTCCACAAAGGTCGGTTGGAAGCGGGGGTTTTGAACAAGCACTTCATCTTCCTCCTTCACCAAATCAAATTCTAAAATTCCGCCAATACGATTGTAAAACTGATATTGACCGGAAAGGAAGTTTCCTAAAGAATAAGCAACCAATGTCTGGTTTCCTTCTTTTCCTTCCAGCCATTCTATCGGCTGGAGAACATGCGGGTGATGACCAATCACGACATCCACGCCAAGTTCTGCAGCATACTGTGCTAAATCCTTTTGTTTCTGATTAGGCATTCGCGCTTCCTCTTCGCCAAAATGCAGACTGATAATTGTTGCATCTGCCAGCTCGTTTGCTTTTTCAACTTCTTCTTTGATCTGCTCTCTTTGAATCAAATTAACGAGATAAGGTTTTCCCTCTGGGATAGGCATGCCGTTCGTTCCATATGTATAGCTTAGAAAAGCAACAGAAATATTCTGTTCTGTTTCTATTACCCTGATTTCAGACTGATCCTTTTTACTTTGGAAGCTTCCCGTGTAAAGCATTCCGATTTCTTGATAATAGGCAATGGCGTTTTGAATCGCTTCTTCGCCACTGTCTAATGTATGATTATTGGCCATGGTGACGATATCGACGCCTGCATCCTGTAAAGCATCTCCAATTTCAACTGGACTATTGAAATTAGGATACCCTGATAAGCCGATAGATTCCCCGCCCATAATGGTTTCTTGATTGGCAACAGTGATTTCCGGTTCCCTTAAATAATCTAAAACTTCAGCAAGCATCGGTTTAAAATCATATATTTCTCCATCCCAGGCATCGTCATATACACGGTCATGGATTAAAATATCTCCAATTGCAGAAATCGTAATATGTGGTTGAATCCAATCCGTTTCCTTCTCGCTCAGTGAGATGTTTCTTTGAGAGTGGGGACTGCTTGTATTCGAATCAGGAGAGGGTGTGCATGCTGTTAAAAGAAAAAGGGCGATGAAAAAATAGGTTAGTTTATGCATAGAAGTCTCCGCCTTTAACTGTTAATTAGATATATTCTACCACATAATTATTTTGAAACAAATAATGCTTTCATCCATAGAAAAGCTTATAATGAAAGAACTTCCTTCTTCTTAGATAGTAGAGAGGTCAATGACAACAGCTGGAAAGGGGTGCGTGTATTTGATATATTTTATTGCTTCCATACCGCTATTATTTTTAATTCTATTTCTGATCAGCTATCTTCGGGATCCGCGTAAGCTGATTAATGGGCTTCTGTTTAATGGCTTTTTAATCACTTTCTTTTTCTTTTGCGCATTCTTTTATATTTACATCGATGGGCCCTATCAGTATATCGTGCTGGTTTTTCCTGCTTTACTTTTGATTTTGATGATTCCGTTTGGTGTGCTCGCATTAATTGGCGGGTTATTTTACAATGCCAAAGTGTTGATGGAGAAGGAAGGAAAACGATTCAGGAATTCCTTAACATTGATTATGGCCATAGGCATACTTACATTGATTATTATCAATATGGTCAATCCGACACAGTTTTTCCCGGAGTATTTGCATCCGCTATTTGGAGGAGCCAGCTTGGTTGTTATCTATGTTTTCTTGCATATGTTTAACTTTTTAACAGCTTATGGACTGAATCAATGGAGCCGTCCAAAACGGAATCAAGATTTTATTATTGTATTGGGGAGCGGGTTGATTAATGACCGGGTGCCTCCATTGTTGGCCAGCAGAATTGATAAAGCGATTGAATTTTATCATCAGCAGAAAAAAGTTACCGTTCCGCCGAAAATTATCTTTTCCGGCGGACAGGGGCAGGATGAAGGACTTCCAGAAGCGGAAGCCATGCAAAACTATGCTGTAGAAAAAGGAATACCAGTGGAAGATACGATTCAAGAAGACAAATCAGTCAGCACGTATGAAAATATGAGGTTTTCCAAAAGAATCATGGATAACTTGAGTGGAGAAGGGACGTATCAGAGTATTTTCGCGACGAATAATTTTCATTTGTTCCGGGCTGGGATTTATGCGCGAAAAGCTGGATTGGCCAGTCAGGGAATTGGTTCAAAAACAGCATTTTACTATTGGCCGAATGCCATGGTCAGAGAATACATTGCGGTAGTTGTCATGGGACGCCGCCGTCATTTTATGGCAGTCAGCTTTATTATGGGCTTTGCGGTGCTTTTATCCATTATCAGCTATTTTCTTACCTGAGAAAATACTTCATAATAAAAGAAATCCAAACATCTCAAATTCTGTAGAAAGAATGTTGATAACGTTTGGATTTCTTTTTCTTATCAAAGAGAATCGTCCGTAAAATTCCTAATGAAGTTTCGTTTTATTGTTGCTTTGCCCAATCAGGAACTTCTATCCTGCTGAGAATTTCTATTTCCTTTTCGCGGTCATCCGTGTAGGAGCTGACTTTCTTTAAATCATCATCCACTTGCCCGGGATGGGTCATTACTTCAATCGATGTTCCATTTTCTTTTTGGAGAACATCAAATAAATCATCAGTAATCCCTTCTTTATAAAAACCAGTCCACAGCGTATCTGTCCAGCATATTTCCGGATGATCTGCTATGGAATCAACATAACGCACAGGAACCTCGTATTCTTTGGCAAGCTTGATTACTAGATTTTTTAAAGGAGGCCAGCCATGAACGTGATGATGGCTGTCGATATGATCAAGTGGCAAGCCTGTTGCTAAATAAGCATCCAGCTGTGCGCGCCATTCCAATTCGACTTCTGAAATATTCGGAGCTTCCGTATCACGATAACCGCTGGTAAATCGAAAGGTTCCATCTGATTTTACGAGGTTTGGTACAGATGGATGAAGCGGTTTTCCCCAAGTTAATACAAGATGGATGCCAACCTTTAAATTGGGATTTTCCAGCGCCTTTTCGACAGCGTAATCGGTTGCAAGTCCATTCATCATTAAGGTTGTTGATGTTACGCAGCCGTCTTGATGTGCCTGGATGATTCCATCTGTCACTCCTTTTGTCAATCCGAAATCGTCTGCATTGATTTCTATTCGCATAAAAACCACTCCTGATAGATTTTTTAATTACTTCGAATAAGTACGTTCAATCGAGAAGTTTGTTTTATCTCCCCGAAAAAAAGATCTGGAAAATTCAACTTTATTTCCGTCTTTATCTTCCGCCAGTGTTTCAATGTAGAAGCAGGGCAGACCTTGCTCACACTCTAAAAATTTGCATATTTGCTCATCTGCAAAAGCTATTTCGATATTTTCTGAGGTTTTCGCAATCCACACATCAAAGAATTCGTTTAATGATTTATATAGAGAATGACCCGCATGTTCTGCTGTAATTCCCGGAGCAACAGACCAGGGGACATAAGCTACTTCATACTGTGTAGGCTCTCCATTAGCTTTACGGACACGCTCAATACGTTGAATAGGATCCTGGAGATTCACATTTAGCTGATCAGATAATAATTCATTTGCAGCAACGACAGAAATATCTGATACTTCAATTTCCGGATGTTTTCCCTGATCGGCTAATTGGTCACTATACCTTCTGACTGTCTGGGATAAAGCCTGTTTTACTTTTTTATCTGCAACAAACGTGCCCCGTCCTTGCTGACGAACTAAATAACCTTCTAATGTAAGCTGATTTAAAGCGGTACGAACCGTGGTACGACTGACATTAAAGCTCTTACATAATTCCAGTTCGGGAGGGATTTTCTCGCCGGGCTGATATTGATTTGTCTTAATACGATGTAACAATTCTTCTTTGATATAAGTGTGTAGTGATTGGTTTCTTTCCATAGATTCCGTACTCCTTTAGCGACACTTTTAAAAAATCATACCCTTTTAAGTGTAAAAGTACAAGGGATAAAGCAATGAATAGGACTAAAGACACGAAAAAGTGATTTTATCCATAGCATTCTTTAAGAAATCAGCATCTAAATTCTTATGAAAGTTTCTACTATAAAGATAGTTTACTAGATAATCGATAAAAATACAATTGTTACAACATTTATATTTTATTTTATATAGACAAACAAAAATTTGTATGATACATTTAAAGCAAGTAATACAGATGGAACAATTAAAGCGATTACAAAATAGAATTAAAGGAGCAGTCGATTATGTCTTTAAAAGTAGTAATTATCGGTGGAGGTTCTAGTTATACGCCAGAAATTTTAGAAGGACTTATCGAGCGGCAGCCGACATTACCTGTCTCAGAAATTGTTCTGGTAGATGTGGAAGCTGGAAAAGAAAAGGTAGAGACAATTTGTCAATTAGGAAACAGAATGATAGAAGAGGCTGGTGCAGCTATTGAATTAACTTGGACACTGGATCGGAGAAGTGCTTTAAAAGGTGCAGATTTTGTCTCGACACAGATTCGGGTTGGCGGATTAGCAGCAAGAGCCCAAGACGAGCGCATTCCGTTGAAGCATGGAATGATTGGGCAAGAAACAAATGGTGCTGGCGGAATAATGAAAGCGTTTCGAACAATCCCGGTATTAATGGAAGTCGCTGAAGAAGTCCGGGAGCTTTGTCCAGATGCATGGATGATTAATTTTACCAATCCGGCAGGTATCGTTACGGAAGCGCTGCTGAATCATTCGGCACATAAAAAGGTTATTGGTGTCTGCAATATTCCATTTAATATGCGTCATTCTACGGCTGAATTATTACAGGTGCCTCCTGAGGATGTATGGATTCAATTTATCGGGTTGAACCATTTTGTGTTTGGAGACAAAGTCTATGTCAGTGGGGAGGATCGGACAGAGGATGTATTCCAAAAGCTGCTTCAAAAAGAGTTTGATTACAGTCCAGCGAATATTATGCCATTAGATTGGTCAGAAACATTTATTAAATCTGCCAGACTATTGCCGAATCCATACCATCAATATTACTTCCAGTCGGAAACCGTATTGGAAAAAGATCTAAAAGCTTATGAGGAGAATGGGACACGAGCGGAGGTTGTTCAAGCGTTAGAGGAATCTCTGTTTGAACTATATAAACAAGAAAGTCTCCGAGAGAAGCCAAAAGAGCTGGAACAGCGCGGCGGTGCATTTTACAGTCAGGTTGCCTGCAGTTTAATGGATTCTATTTATAATAACAAAGAAGATATCCAAACGGTAAATACGTGGAATCATGGCACGATTCCTGATTTACCTTATGATGCAGTGATTGAAGCGAATTGCGTGATTACAAAGAATGGTCCGAAGCCGATTACAATTGGGAAGATTCCTGCACCGATGCGGGGGATGATTCAAAATATGAAAGCAATGGAAGAGCTGGTAATCAAGGCGAGTATGTCAGGAGATTACAAGGATGCCTATAATGCCTTTTTGGTAAATCCATTAATTCAAGATGAGAAAAAAGCAAAAGTGGTTTTAGATGAACTGTTGGAAGCACATGAAGATTACTTGCCACAATTTAAACGCTAGGGGGAAGAAAAATGAATAATACATTTATGCAAAAATTTATTGAAATTGCCGGCCGTATCGGTTCACAACGTCATTTAGTTGCTGTTCGTGATGGTTTTGTAGCAATTATGCCTTTGATTATTATCGGTTCGTTAGCCGTATTGATTAATAATTTCCCTGCCTTTGGAAGCTTTGATATGGTAAAGATTTTAAATAATATTTTTGGGGAAGGAAACTGGCAGACGCTGGGCGGAAGTGTTTGGAATGGAACGTTTGCCGTAATTGGACTACTCATTTCCTTTACAATCGCTTATAATTTAGCTAAGTCTTATGAAATAGATGGATTATCGGTAGGTTTGATCTCCATTGCTTCCTATATCATCTTAGTACCGGAAACAGCAGATTGGGGATTGAATTTTGCCTGGCTGGGCGCTCAAGGATTATTTGTGGCCATTATTATTGCGCTGCTGATAACTGAATTATTCCGTCTTCTGGTGAAGGCGAATATTACAATCAAAATGCCGGATGGCGTTCCGGAAGGGGTAACCCGCTCGTTTGCTGCATTGATTCCAGCGATGATTATACTTGCATTAGTGGGTTTATTCCAGGCGCTTATCAGTGTATTCGTAGGAATCAGCATGTTTGAGGTTATTTTTAATGCGATACAAGAACCGCTGCAAGGTCTGGGAAATACATTACCTGCAGCACTGGTTGTTTCGTTCTTAAATCATTTGCTTTGGTTCTTTGGTTTACACGGTACCAATATTATTGGATCGGTTATTGAGCCGGTTTATCTGCCATTGATTGAGCAAAATGCAAGCCTTTTCCAACAGGGTATGTCTGCGTTTGATGTACCAAATGTGGTGACCAAGCCATTTTTAGATTCCTTTGTCTTTATGGGAGGCTCAGGTACAACGATTGCACTCTTGATAGCTATTTTTATTGTGATAAGAAAAGAGAAGAACCATCCATATCGGGAGGTTGCCAAGGTATCTGCTCCAGCAGGACTGTTTAATATTAACGAACCGGTGATTTTTGGGCTGCCAATCGTTTTAAACCCAATTTTCCTGATTCCGTTCATTCTTGTACCAGTTACATTAACCGTTATTTCTTATATCGCGTTGTCAACAGGACTGGTACCAAAAACAGTAGCAATTCTGCCGTGGACAACTCCGCCGATTTTAAGCGGATACCTGGTAACTGGCGGCAGCGCCAGAGGGATTATTCTTCAGCTTATTAACCTGACTGTGGCGGTGATTATCTATATCCCGTTCATTATGGCAGGCGTACGTGCGATGAAAGAGAAAATGGGAGGTCAATAAAACATGACAATGACAAAAGAAGAAGTGCAAATGCTTTCCTTTCAAATTATTTTACATGCAGGAAATGCAAAATCGGATGCGATGGAGGCATTGCTGCTGGCTAAAAAAGGAAAATTTGAAGAAGCAGCTATAAAGATGGATGCTGCGGAGGAGGCCTTTGCGGAAGCGCATTATATGCAGACAAGCCTATTGCATGACGAGGCGAATGGGAAAGAAACTCCGCTTTCCGTAATCCTGATCCATGCGCAGGACCATTTAATGAACGCATTAACGGTGAAGGATTTAGCCGTTGAAATGATAGATATGCATCAAAAAATAATTCGTCTGGAGGAGAAATAATATGAAAATACGTTTAGTTTGTTCAGCGGGGATGTCTACGTCGATGCTTGTGAAGAAAATGAAGGAAGCAGCAGAAGCGCAAAATGTAGCTGCTGATATTGAAGCGGTTGCAGAATCACAGCTGAAGAATCATTTAGATCAGTTACATGTTGTTCTTATCGGACCCCAAGTTCGCTATCTAGAGGGGAAAATCAAAGAAAAAGTAGAACCCCAAGGTGTGAAAGTGGCTGTCATTGATCAAATGGCATATGGAATGATGCAGGGAGATAAAGTTTTGAAGCAGGCTATTGAATTAAACGAAGGAAATTAAAATTGATTTGAAAAACTCGTATCTGCGTCTTGGCGGATATGAGTTTTTGTGCTTGAAGGTATTTTCAGCGTATCCGTACCATTCCCCTTCCACTATAAACAATTCCGTTCTATGATAGAGAAGCAGCTAAAAAGATAGAAGGTTCTTTTGTTACATCAAAAAATAGATGAACAGCTTATTTTAAAATATAATAGAACGATAGCTATGTATTGGAAAAGATAGAAAGAGTTATCTAAAATAACGTTCCGTACATCGGGAAAGTTTGAAACATAATTTGTAAATAAAAAAGCAGAACAGAGGAGACAAATCATGAAGCCAAAAGCCATATTATTAGATTTAGACGGGACCTTACTGACAAGTGAAAAAGTAATTTCGCCAAGAACAAAGAAAGTATTAATGGCGGCGCAGAGGCAGGGGATAAAGCTTGTTTTAGCATCTGGAAGACCATCAAAAGGGATGGAGAATGTTGCAAATGAATTAGAAATGAGTGCTTATCAGGGGTTGATAGTATCTTATAATGGAGCAAGAGTAGTTGAATGTGAAACAGGGAAAGAATTATTCAGCCAGCCCCTGCCTGTCAACTACACAAAAGCTGTTTTAGAGCATCTGCGGAATTTTACAGTTAAAACAATGATTGACCGGGACGATTATCTGTATGTAGAAGATGTGTATGACAATGTGATTCATTATGAAGGAGAAGCAATCAATATTATTAGGTATGAAGCCAGAGGGGCTGGTCTGAAATTGTGTGAGGTGGATGATTTAGCTGATTTTGTGGATTTTCCAGTACATAAAATTTTAGTAGCAGGGGAGCAGGATTACCTGCAAGCCCATTATCAACAAATGCAAGAGCCGTTTCGAGGCCAAGTAACAGCAGCATTTTCTGCTCCATTTTATTTTGAATTCACGGACAAGAATATTGATAAAGCCAACGCAATTGAGCAGTCACTTTCTTCCTTAGGGATTGCAGCAAAAGATACTATCGCATTCGGTGATGGACAAAATGATTATACCATGCTGCAATACGCTGGCAGAAGTATCGCCATGGAGAACGCAAAGGATGAATTGAAACGTGCAGCAGATGAAATTACTTTAACGAATGAAGAGGATGGCATTGCGGTCGTACTGGAAAAGTTAATAGACGAATAACTTCGAACAGGATGGTGAGCGGTGATGAAGAAAGCAATCAAATATATTTTGGTATTTCTGCTGGGGATGCTGACTTACTTTATTCTTTCAACTATTTATTTTGTCTTTTTCAGGTAATTTTACAATCTATCACGGGGAACCGTCCGTAAAACTCCCGCTGAATGAAGTTTCGTTTTATGGTTGCATGAGCATTTATAGTTAATTATTACTAGTTGCATGGTATAATGGATTGGTAGACAGAGTGTGTTTGCTGGAAAAATAGGTTTATATAACCAGGTGCGTATTTCATTTAGTGAAAGCAAACTCTGCCTTTTATAAGAAAAATTATAGAATAGGAGAGAGTTTCTATGAAGGCAGCAAGAATTTATGCTGAAGAAGATGTCCGTGTAGAGGATGTCGAAGTAAAAGAAGTTGGGGCAAAAGATGTGAAAGTAGAAGTAGCATGGACTGGTATCTGTGGTTCAGACCTACATGCTTATTCTCATTTTGTTGGTATTCCGACAGAAGAGCATCCAATATCAAAAAGACAAGCTCCGCTGACATTGGGTCATGAATTTAGCGGCACGGTGACAGAAGTGGGCAGCAGCGTTACCTCGTTCAAGCCTGGCGACCGCGTTTGTATCGAACCAAACCTTCGCTGCGGAGAATGTAAGGAATGCCGGGAAGGAAATTATCACCTTTGCAGAAATAGTAATGCCGCATTTATCGGCCTTGCTGATGATGGCGGGTTCGCAGAATACTGTGTCATGGAAGAACAATATTGTCATCAAATCCCGGATCATATGACATTGGAGCAGGCAGCACTTGTAGAGCCGACTGCAGTAACCTATCATGGGGTTGAGATGGCAGGTGTGAAAGCAGGGGACGCGGTACTGGTTACCGGTGCAGGACCAATTGGCCTATTAACCGTTCTGTCAGCTCGTGCAGCTGGTGCAAGCAAAGTATTTGTCAGTGATGTTTCGAAAGAGCGTTTAGCGTTAGCAGAGACGTTTGGATTTGTAAAAACATTAAATCCAGCGGAAGATGATGTGATTGGCACAGTTATGGAAGATACGAATGGCGACGGTGTTGACGTGGCATTAGAATGTGCAGGCGTTCAGCCGACATTTGATACATGTCTGGAAGCTATTAAACGTACAGGTACGGTTTGTGTGTTAGCGATTTTTGGACAAAATCCGGAAATCAATGCTTTTGCATCAACAATTAAAGAAGCTAACATTAAATTCTCTCTGGCATATTCCAATATCTACGATCGTGTGATTAATTTAATTGCCAGCGGACAAATCCCTGCTGAAAAAGTAGTGACGAATAAAATTAAATTAGATAATATCGTAGAAGAAGGATTTGAATTACTTCTTAACGATAAAAGCCAATCTAAAATTCTGGTCAGTACAAAATAAGAAGAATTTATAATTGAAAGGTCCACAGGCGAATCATGTCTGTGGACTTTTGCTTTTCATCTGTTATCGCTGTTCAGCCATCTGGAACCGCCAAAGCAGAGTTTTTTTATAGGAATCTGGTTGTTTAAAGGCTCACTTTATTTCTATATTGGGGTTTTGTTTTAATAAATGATGGATTAATGTCTGCTTATCTTTGGGAGAAATGGCGATAATCTTAAATGAATCGTAATTAATTTCAAGTTTGTCCATAGATAGAGCTGGAGCAGTAAATGGATCTTTCGTTTGCCGAATGCTGCGGATATCATCTATTTTTACTTTTTTCTTAAAAGGTCCGCAAGTTATTTTTAGTGTTTTTTCTTCAACCGTGTAATTCGTTTTGAACCAAATCCATAATAAAAGAATGCCAGTAAAGCCCAAGATGATTACTTTTATCCATTGCTTATCTAAAAATGCAGGAGTCATCCACACACCGAAGTTTGGGAAGAAAACAGGCGGTATAATAAGAAGCAGAGCCGCTCCCCAGATAACAATTCTCATCCACCAATCTTTTTTTGACGGAAATACCATATAAGGTCTCCCCCTTCCTACTAAATCTACGTTTGTCAGGATGGTAAGTTTCATTTTTATTTTTTGTGTTATAAGAAAGGATAGTGCAAAGTTTCCTCCCTGTTTCAGTAAAGTGGCCCCCATGTGAAGGGTTACATTGAAAGCATTCGCGTTTTCCGTTTTCTAAAAAACCTAGATATGGAATTCGCCCCAATTGGATGAGGGGATGTTTAGAATCGTTAACGGAAAAATAATGCCCACGTATAATCAACTCCCGCGTACAATCATTCTAAAATAAATATATGGCAAAGAACCCTATAAAACAGAATAGAGTGGTTGTTTTTTAACCGTATCTGTTTCATAGGGTCCCGTTTATGAAGCATGATTTATCTGAATTTTTTCTATTTAAACTTTTTTATTTCCACGGAATTAATTTACCTTCCAGCCATTTAAGAACTTTATTAAAGGTCAATCCTAGTATTGATAAAATCAAAACGCCCACCATCAGTTTTGATATAATCATCAGGTTGCCGTAGTGGAGAACCATGGACCCGAGTCCTTCCTGGGCAGCAATCATTTCAGCAGATACAAGTAAAAGCAGGGAAGTCCCGGCAGCAAGCTTGAGTCCTGCAAAAATCATCGGTAATGCACCGGGAAGGATTACCTTGCGAATAACATTGAAACGGCTGGAACCGAATGTGACAGCAGCTTTAACCAGCAGCGGATCAACATTCTTTACCCCGGAAAAGGTATTGATGACAACTGGGAAAAAGACCCCAAGCGCAATAATGGTTACCTTGGATAGCTCGCCAATTCCAAGCCACAGGATAAATAATGGCAGTAAGGCAATTTTGGGAATCGGGTAAATGGAATAGACAATTGGAGTTCCGATAGCATCAGCAGTTCGAAAGAAACCAAGAATTAACCCGACTAAAATACCGAAAACGGAACCAAGCGCATACCCCATTAAAATCCGGTATAAACTGGCGCTCAAGTTACTTATAATTTCCCCGTTGGTGAGCATTTCCCAACCAGTTGTTATAATCACTGACGGGGCAGGAAGAAAGAGCGGGGAAACAAATCCCAGCTGCGCAATCAATTCCCACAATAGAAGTAATCCAAGGATACCTACAAAAGGAGTGTAGAAAGGAACTTGTTTATCGAGATAAGCAACACGGTTTTTAATGACTTTTCGATTTGTTTTTTGAGATGTTTGTTCTATTGATTTTTCCATAACGAATCACTCCTTCAAGGCTTTCTGGGCATCGTGCCGGATGAGCTCCCAAATCTCTTCGGAATAGCGGTTAAATTGCTGTATATGCTCTTCGCTATTTCGTTTCGTCTTTGGCAGGTCAATGTGGATAATTTGTTTTATTTGCCCGGGATGCCGGGATAAAACAATAACACGATCGGCCAGATAGACAGCCTCCTGGATGTTATGCGTTACATAAAGTGTGCTTAGACGGGTGCGATTCCAAATGGTAAGTAATTCTTCCTGCATTAATGTTCTTGTCTGAGCATCGAGCGCAGAAAATGGTTCATCCATCAGGAGTAAATCCGGTTCTACAGCAAGAGCCCGGGCGATTCCTGCCCGCTGCTTCATTCCCCCGGACAGCTGTTTCGGATAAGCATCTCTAAAATCAGATAAGCCCACCATTTCAAGGTAGTGATTACCGATTTCCTTCTGCTCTTTTTTGCTTACGCCCCGTTCTTCCAGTCCATAGACAACATTCTGAAAAACGGTTCTCCAAGGAAATAGGGCGTTTTCCTGGAACACGATACCAAGTGTGGGATCCTGTTGGATTCCATCAAAGTATACATCACCGGAAGTAGGCGACAATAACCCGCCTACAATATTCAAAAGCGTCGATTTTCCACAGCCGCTTGGTCCGACCAGTACGACGAATTCCTCTTCGTTGATAGAGAAATTGATATCGTTCAATGCGGTCACTTCATTTTTTTTGGCATCGATAAATTTTTTTATAACATTTTCAATGACGATTTTCATACGGTCACTACTCCAATTCGTTTAAAGCTTGTTCAAGGAACTCGGTATTTACGATATCTTCGGCATTGACATTCGCATCAATTAAGTTTTCCTTTGCATACCAGTCAATTTGTGTTTGGATATCTTCTGAGAGCAGTACGCCATCCCGGTCCATATAAGGCAGCCCGCTTTCAATCAACTGCGGTTCTTGATCCGTATAGTCTGCAATAATATTGATGACTTCCTCATAATTTTCCCCTGGAACGATTTCTCCGTCTTCTTTGACAAGAACAGCATCATAATAATATTGGGTTGCTTTTGCATATGCTTTCATGAAATTAACTGCCGTTTCTTCATCCTCTGCAAAGGCATTGGAGAAAAAGATTCCTGATGTCTGGTAGTCAAATGCATCGCCAACCTGCTCAATAACTTTCCCGTAGCCTTCTTCCAGCACAAGAGAAATATTCGGTTCATTTAAAAGGACAGCATCTACTTGTTCACTTTCCAATGTTTCCATTAATCCAGGGATGCTGTTTAATGGAACAAGTTCCACATCATCTGTTGTCAGACCGTGTTCCTCAAGCAATCTTCCGGCCATGTAGTGATAAGTCGACCCGGTTTGAGTGATTCCAATTTGTTTCCCTTTCAGTTCCTCAACAGATTCGATATCTGCATCATTATGTACTAATAATGCAGTGGAGGAATAGCCTTCCTGTTCTCTTCCTTTATCAGCTACAATTAATAATTCCTCTCCGCCCGCAACCATATTGTATAGGCTTGCAGTAATTCCCGTTGCACCGACGTCAATATCCCCGCCTGTTACAGCGACAGCAATTGGCTGTGCCGCATCGAACCAATTTACTTGGAGATCGATTCCTTCCTCTTCAAATAATCCGTGCTCTATTCCAATAAATAGTGGTGCTGAGCTCGTCAGTTTTAGCATTCCGAGTTCAACAGTGGTTAATCCTTCTGATTCCGATTGCTGTGCATCATCCGAATTTGTATCAGATGCATTATCTCCACAGGCAGCAAGCAAAACTAGCAATGCTAAGAGTGCCATCCATAGCAGACTTTTTTTCTTTCTCATTAATATTTCCCCCTTCATAATTAAGTACCAGCACTTGTCCGAATTTTTGAAAAACCGTATGTATGCTTGATATATAGATAATAGAATAGCACAAATAAGTGCTTAATTCTATACGAATTTTTGGAAAATTACAGAAGGAAGATGCTTCTATTTATTGTCGTGTAATAAAAATCAGCAAATCACGTAAGGAGCACGTCCATACGGGCAAGCTCTTTTTTCTATATCTTAAATGGAAGGAGGAATTCTATATGGCGAAGATTTACTTGGATCCTGGACATGGAGGAAGTGATACAGGAGCTGTAGGGCAAGGACTCCAAGAAAAAAATGTCACGCTGGCGATTGCTTTGAAAATACGAAATATCTTGAACAATCGTTATCAGGGGCATCAAATTCGGATGAGCCGTACGTCGGATCGAACCGTTTCATTGGCTGCACGGACCAATGATGCGAACCAGTGGGGCGCAGATTATTTTGTTTCCATTCATATCAATGCCGGAGGAGGTTCTGGGTACGAAGACTTTATTCACTCCAGTCTTTCTAATCAAGGAGCAACCGGAAGATATCGGCAAATCATGCATGAAGAAGTCATGAAGCAGGTGAACCTTCAAAATCGAGGGAGAAAACAAGCAAATTTTCATGTGCTGCGTGAGTCGGCAATGTCAGCTATTTTAACGGAAAATGGGTTTATCGACCATGCGGCAGATGCAGCGAAATTGAAATCGGATGCATTTTTGGAGCAAATCGCTTTAGGGCATGCGAGAGGAATCGCGAGGATATTTCAATTATCCTCTAAAAGCAGCTCAGGGTCTTCCGGTAATTCCGGCGGCTCCAGTAATAACCAGGGAGGCGCTTCATCAGGTGCAGGCAAAACGAATTCAATTGTAGATTATTTGAAATCCGTTGGAACAGATTCCAGCTTTGCCAATCGTGCCAGGCTGGCTGGCTCTTATGGTATTCAAAATTATACGGGAACAGCTGCACAGAATACACGGCTATTAAATGCCATCCGATCTGGAGGGAATTCTGGTAATACTTCTACCGGCTCCTCAGCCAAACGTGTTCATTTGCCAGCATCTGCATCCACCTGGCGAACGTATCCCTTAAATGTTACTCCTGTAAAGAAAAACAGTGATTGGAGCCTTACACCGTCAGCTTTTGGAGGCTTGACTTATACGATTTTAGCAGAGCCGTATCCAAATGTCGTGACGATTCAAACAGGCCGGGGAAGACGTAATATTTATATTGGACCAGATACGAGCGCACGCAGATTATAAAATAAAACTTCATTCAGCAGAGACGTTGATTCTCTGCTGAATGAAGTTTTATTCTTCCTGATCTATAAAGTATTTTGAAACAGGTTCTAAATTGTCATCTAATTCATAAACAAGTGGAACTCCGGTAGGGATGGAAACATTTACAATATCCTCATCGCTGATATCTTCAAGGTATTTCATTAAACCTCTTAAACTGTTCCCGTGTGCAGCGATAATAACACTTTTCCCTGCTCTTACAGATGGTTTTATTACTTCCTCCCAGTAAGGGATAACGCGTTTGATGGTAGTTTCCAGACTTTCACCGAGAGGGATTTCATCTTCGGGTATTTCTTTATATTTTTGCTCATGTCCAGGATAACGTTCATCTTCTTTTTCTAAAAGCGGAGGAGCTGTATCAAAACTGCGGCGCCAGATATGCACCTGCTCAGCCCCGTATTTCTCTGCCACTTCCTGCTTGTTTAATCCTTGCAAAGCGCCGTAATGCCTTTCGTTCAGCTTCCAGGATTTATGGACGGGGACCCACAGGCTGTCTGTTTCCTCTAAAACATAATTCAGTGTTTTAATGGCTCTTTTTAAATAGGATGTATAAGCTATATCAAAGTGGAACCCATGCTGCTTCAATGCTTGACCTGCATGCTTCGCATCTGCAGCTCCATGATCTGTTAAATCCACATCGGTCCATCCAGTGAAAAGGTTGGCCAGATTCCATTCACTTTGTCCATGTCTAATCAGTACAAGCTTCATATATAATCCCTCACTATCCTTTTACATATAACATACCACTGTTTGGAAGGATTTACACATTATGCGAAGAGATAACTTTTAAAAATTTGCAGAAAGAAGAGATTGCGTTAAGCTAGTAAATAAAATGAGATGGAGGTTGCAGGTAATGGTAAAAGTTAATCCGATTGAACAGCTGCTGGATCAATTTAATACATTAATTTTAGATGGTGCATTGGCAACAGAATTAGAAAAACTGGATTGTGATTTGGAGGATCCCTTGTGGTCAGCTCGTGTTTTGCTGGACGAGTCTGAAAAAATCAGAAAGGTTCATTATGCTTATTTTGAGGCGGGGGCAGATATTGCAATCACAGCAAGCTATCAGGCAAGTATAGATGGTTTTAAAAAGCGCGGGATAAGTGAAGCAGATTCAAGAGCACTTATGAAAAAAACAGTAGAATTAGCACAGCAGGCGCGGGACGATTACTGGATGGAAAAAATGGGATCATTCCGTCCCTATCCATTAATAGCCGGTTCTGTTGGGCCATATGGCGCTTATCTTGCAGATGGTTCAGAGTACATCGGGAACTACGGCGTAAGTGATTCGTTTTTATATGATTTTCACAAGCCGCGTATAGAAGCTTTGGTGGAAGCGGGAGCGGATTTATTAGCGGTGGAAACCATTCCATCTCTTCAGGAAGCACGAGTTATCTGTGATGTACTGAAAGAATTTCCTGATATTTCTGCATGGATGACGTTTACGTTGCGAGATGCGGTTCATATCAGTGAAGGAATGACCCTAAAAGAATGTGCAGAAGTTTTAAACGCATGCAGCCAGGTTGCAGCTATAGGTGTAAACTGTGTGACAACAGAATTTGTCAGTGAATCTGTTCAAGTATTGCACGCCTGTACGCAAAAACCTATTATTATCTATCCGAATTCTGGCGAACATTATAATCCAGAAATGAAAACATGGTATGGAGATAACCATATTCATATGGATACAGCTGCTGATTGGGCTAAAAAAGGAGCGAAAATTATCGGCGGCTGCTGCCGGACAAGCCCGGAGGATATTAGGGGAATCTATAAGATATTGAGAAAAAATCAATAGAGACTAGATTTCCTTTTATCATAAAAGACAGCGTGGGATAAATGATGGCTTTCCAACCAAGGAGAGCCGTCATTTTTTCTTCAATCACCCCTTGACAATATTAGTAATAAACTGTATAGTTACCTAGGTTAATAGTTACTCTGGTTAATTATGTGTGGAGGTTAGCAAATGGAAGGATTATTTCGGCATTATATACGTACACATCGATTGTTAATGAAGCATTTGAATGATCTTTTGGAAAAGTATCAGCTTTCTTATTCCCTCTGGCAGGTTATTATTTATCTGAAGGATAGCGGTACCTCAACACTTGTTGATATTTCCAATTATTATCAAGTAGAAAAACCGGGGATCACCAGACGGGTTCACCGCCTGCAGGAATCTGGTTTAATTAAAGAAGTGCCGAGTACCAACCGCAGAGAAAAAATTATTGAGCTGACCGAGGAAGGAAAGCGCGTATATCAGGTGTGCAGAGAAGAGATTACGGCATTAGAGCATAGCATTTCCGAAGGGTTAACAGAAGAAGAGAAGCAAATTTCTTTTCAATTTTTAATGAAGATTCAAGATAATATTTTAAGTAAAGAAGGGTTTCGAAGTGAGTAGTGAATCGAAGTTATGGACAAAAGATTTTATTATCGTGTCCGCAGTTAATTTTTTATTAACACTTGTTTTTTATCTGCTTGTGGTTGTGATGTGAGTATATGCAGCAGAGGAATTTAATGCAACTGCAAGTCAATCCGGACTGGTAGTCGGGATATTTATTGTCGGTGCACTGATTGGACGCCTGTTTATTGGCCGTTATATTGAGAAATTTGGTCAGAAAAAAACACTGTTTATCGGGGTTATTATATTTATTGTAGCTACATCTTTATATTTCTTTAATTTTGGCATCGGCTTTTTACTCTTTAACCGATTTATCCATGGGATTGGACTTGGTTTTGGAAGTACGGCCACCGGTACAATTGTAGCGCAGATTATTCCGGCAGCACGAAAAGGGGAAGGAATCGGCTATTATAGTATGAGTGCTACCTTATCAACTGCCTTAGGGCCATTCGTAGGCTTATATATGAGCCAGCATACCAGCATGCAAGGGATATTTGGTCTTTGTTTAGCAATTGGTGTGATCAGTTTCTTTACGGTCTTTTTTGTGAAAATCCCAGTTATCGAGGAAACCAAGGAGGAAAAAGAGATAGAAAAAGAGGAAGAAAAGCATTTTATTTCTCAATTCGTAGAGCCTAGAGCTGTGCCAATTGCGATCATCACACTTATTTTAGCTCTTTGCTACTCCAGTGTACTGTCCTTCCTCAATACCTATGCGATAGAGCTGGATCTGGTAAGCACAGCAAGTGTATTCTTCCTTGTTTATTCTATTGCTGTATTACTCTCTCGTCCATTTACCGGGCGTTTAATCGATTTAAAAGGGGCAAATATTGTGATGTATCCTGCATTTGTCCTGTTTACGATCGGTATGATTGTTTTAGGGTTTGCTCACAGCAGCTTTACCCTGTTATTAGCAGGAGTATTGATTGGGCTTGGTTTTGGTAATATGCAATCCTGTACACAGGCGATTGCAGTCAAGCTGACACCGCCACATCGGATGGGGCTGGCAACATCCACTTTCTTTATCTTCTTAGATGGCGGATTAGGATTTGGGCCATACATCCTCGGATTTATTGCGCCAGCCATTGGATTTAGCACACTTTATATCGTGTTAGGTCTGGTTGTACTCGTAACAGCAGGGCTGTATACCATTTTACATGGCAAAAAAGCCTCTTCTGCTCAAAAGCAAGCATTAGCATATAAATAAAAAGAACCTTCATTCTAAAAAGAGACGCTTTTTTAGAATGAAGGTTTTTTTACATTAATATCCCAACTTTCACACATTAAAAAGTAACTTCATTTCCATAGAAACAGGGGTTGATCGTTCCTTTAATAACCCCCCTTGACAAAGATATAGAAGGCGAAGTGTAAAGCGCCGCTGCGGCGGACCGTTTTGCTTTCCGACGTACAGGACGTACTAGTGCAGACGTTGCAACAGGACGTTGCGACATTAGTCTGCCTAGGGGCACGCTCTTCAGCTAACTTTTGCCAAGAAGGGCACTTGGCAAAAGTGGATCTTCAGATGGTGCTGATCCCTCAGGAGTCAAAACGGTCCGCCTCCGCTAGTAAGATATTCTATACGCGGAAAAACAACTCATCAAATAGATGTTTGATCAGATAGAACATATTTTTCATGCTGTATGGTAAAATGTTCCGCCAAGATTACTTTCTGTGCATCGAAGCGATTCCCTGTATTTCATATCCATACTGTCATGATTGGATTGTTCAGACGAAAGCTGCTATTTTGTCCAGCTCATTAAAATGTTATTTCTTTCATTCGCTGTAGAATCCTATCAGAGCGCAGGCCAACCACGGAGACTCCTATGGGAACAGGGCGAGCTGAGGATCCACTTGAAAAGCGGTTTTCTTTTCAAGTTAGCTGAAGCCGTCCCCATGGAAAGCGGAGTGGTTGGCCGGAGCGGAGCTATGCACCATCACCAATTTCAAAAAGGCCGGATAGTTCGCCAAAAAGCAAGCACGGTAATGGAGAACATGTTCACCCTGGAATAGCAAGATATATATGCTTATTCTTAGGTGCGAAAGTTGAGTTAATATCTAGTATTTTTGAAACGGCTGCTAAAAATCATAATGACATCTAATTTGTCAACTATAGATTTTGGTGAAAATCGTTTTAGATGTACCGTGAAAATTTGTAGAAAATATACAATAAAAGTCGATTGCTGTTATATAAGATAATAAAAGTAAATTAATTCCAATAGATTATGATAAAAATATGAACTTTAACCCTTTTTCTTAAATTCAATGTATAATTATGTAAGGTTTTATAGTATAATGAACTCAAATAACCTTCTTACTGCTATATAAAAATGAATACTTTCTTGTTGTTTGGTGAATTGATTTTCAAAATCAGATTTTAGAAAATTTAGTTATTTCATCCGGGACGTGAATAAAAGTTAAAGTAACAGCAGAATAGACTATATTTTAAGAGACATTTATTATCTAAACGTAAATAAAACATCGCAGACATGTGTTATCAATTTATAACATAGAACCATTCCATATATATACAATATATAATAATGGGGTTACAGCGATGTTTTTTTATATCAATTTGATTTGTTGACGAAGGAATATAGAGTTAATGTTACTTAGCAGTAAGATGGTGTATGGATTTTAATGTTGAAGGGGGAATGTTTATGTCATATCAAAACACCTATGAACAATGGAAGAATGAAGAGACTCTGGATAGAGAACTAAAAACAGAATTAGAGAGTCTTTTAAACAATGAAACAGAATTAGAAGATGCTTTCTCACACCCTTTAGAATTTGGAACTGCTGGTATGCGCGGAATATTGGGACCGGGAATCAATCGTATGAACATTTATACGGTAAGACAAGCTACAGAAGGTCTGGCCCGATTTATGGAAAGCCAGTCAGAAGAGAATAAAAAAAGGGGAGTGGCGATTGCCTATGATTCCAGACATAAGTCCCCTGAATTTGCTTTAGAAGCGGCAAGAACACTCGCAAGCCACGGGGTTCCGTCCTATGTATTTGAATCACTGCGGGCGACACCAGAGCTCTCCTTTGCGGTGAGACATTTAAATACATTTACCGGCATTATGATTACGGCATCCCATAATCCTGCAAATTATAATGGCTATAAGATTTACGGAGAGAGCGGGGGACAAATGCCGCCGAAAGATGCAGATGCTTTAACAGCGTATGTCCGTTCCGTAGAGAATCCGCTGCAAATAGAGGTATTATCCGAAGAAGAAGCGAAAGAAAAAGGGCTTCTGACAATTATCGGAAAAGAAGTGGATGATGCCTATTTACAGGAATTAGATACAGTAACAATTAATAGAGAACTGGTAGCGAAAGAAGGGAAAGATTTAAAGCTTGTTTTCACCCCGCTGCATGGCGCCGGGAAAATGCTTGGTGAAAAGGCATTAGAGCAGGCTGGATTTACAGGATTTTCTTTCGTGCCTGAGCAAAGTATTGCTGATCCGGATTTTACTACTGTCAAATCTCCTAATCCAGAAGAACACTCCGCATTTGAATATGCGATCGCCCTGGGGGAAAAAGAGGGCGCTGATTTGCTGGTAGCGACAGACCCGGATGCGGATCGCCTGGGTGTTGCTGTGAAATTGCCGGACGAGACTTATAGAGTCCTGAGCGGTAATCAGATTGGAGCCTTAATGCTGGATTACATTTTAAAAGCGCGAAAAGATGCAGGTACACTGCCAGACAATGCGGTTGCATTGAAATCGATTGTTTCAAGCGAACTTTCTACCGCCATTGCTGAAAACTATCAAACTAAAATGGTCAATGTACTGACAGGCTTTAAATTTATCGCTGAAAAAATTCAGGTATATCAGGAGGACGGCTCGCAGACATTTCTATTTGGATTTGAAGAAAGCTATGGTTATCTGGTGAAACCTTTTGTCAGAGATAAAGATGCCATTCAGGCGCTGGTATTGATTGCAGAAGTAGCTGCTTTCTACAAGCAAAAAGGCGAAAATCTTTATGACGCATTACAAGAAATTTTTGCGAAATATGGCTATTATCAGGAAAAAACAATCTCTATTACTATGAGCGGTTTAGAAGGCTCGGCGAAAATAGCTTCCCTAATGAGACAGCTTCGTGAAGAATCTCCGGTATCCTTTGGAGGAATCAAGGTTGTCAGCACAGAGGACTATAAATTACAGGAAAAAGTACATGCAGATGGTTCAGCAACCGCGTTGAACACGCCGCCATCAGACGTATTGAAATATTTCTTGGAAGACGAGAGCTGGATAGCTGCACGGCCTTCCGGAACAGAGCCTAAAATCAAGTTTTATATCGGTGTCAAAGCTGGAAGCGAAGAAGCAGCAGAAGAAAAAATCAAAGCTTTTTCAGCAGCTATTTCCGAAATAACCAATGTAACCAGCTGAGAATCACTTCAAGGATAAGCTTCAAGAGGATGTTCAAAAGTCAGCGTCAGCAGCTCGTTTCGATGAGGAGAGTAATCGAACCCATTGGCAGCTTTTTGAACACGCACTTCAATAGGTGGTGAATGAAGAAATGCAAACGAATGAGTATTTGGAAGTGGAAACAGAAGATGCAATAAAAAGATTTCACTCAGGTGAGAACTTTTATAGTCAGCATATTTTCGGATATCACCAGGAAGAGCAGGACGGGGAGACAGGTTTTGTCTTCCGTGTCTGGGCTCCGAATGCACAGCAGATATGGCTGGTAGGAACATTTAATGATTGGGATGAATCCTTGCCGATGCAAAAAAATGAAGCTTATGGCTATTGGGAGGTATTCACCAGCAGGCCTTCCGAAAATGATTTGTATAAATACAAGGTACGTCAGGCAGACGGCAGGGTAGTTTATAAAATCGATCCATTTGCTATTTCATTTGAGAAGCGGCCGGATAATGCAGCTGTAATTCATCATGTTCCGGAGAAGAAATGGAAGGACGGTTTATGGTATGGAAGAAAGAAACGTTCTAATTTCTTTCAGCGTCCCATAAATATCTATGAGGTACATGCCAGTTCCTGGAAGCATCACGAGGACGGGACGCCTTACTCCTTTGCAGACTTAAAGGAAGAATTAATTCCTTATGTCAAGGAAATGGGGTATACCCATATTGAATTTATGCCGTTGATGGAGCATCCTCTCGGAGCGTCATGGGGATATCAATTGATAGGTTATTTTGCTTTAAGCTCTTATTATGGCAAACCGGAAGAATTTCAAGATTTTGTGGAGGCATGTCATAAGCAAAATATAGGAGTATTCGTGGACTGGGTTCCCGGACATTGCTGTATTAATGATGATGCCCTTCCAAAGTATGATGGTACTCCTCAATTTGAATATGAGAACCCGGACCGGGCAGCCAATATCCGCTGGGGCTCTGTCAACTTCGATTTAGGTAAACCAGAGGTGCAATCATTTCTAATCTCCAGTGCCTTGTTCTGGTTAGAAATGTATCATATTGATGGAATACGTGTCGATGCTGTTTCCAGTATGCTTTATTTAGATTATGACGACGGGCCTTGGGAACCGAATCATGAAGGCGGGAATCGAAATTATGAAGGATATTACTTCCTGCAAAAGTTAAATGCTGTTGTCAAGCTGGCTCATCCGGAAGTGATGATGATCGCGGAGGAGAGTTCATCGGATACACAGATTACGGGATTAATTGAATCAGGCGCATTGGGTTTTGATTATAAATGGAATATGGGATGGATGAATGATGTGCTGGACTTTTATAAAATGGATCCGGCCTTTCGGAAGGACCATTTTAACCTGATCACATTCTCCTTTATGTATATGATGCAGGAAAACTATATCCTTCCGCTTTCTCATGATGAAGTTGTACATGGGAAAAGAAGCTTAATGCATAAGATGTGGGGAGACAGATATAAACAATTTTCGCAATTGCGTAATTTATACACGTATATGATTGCTCACCCTGGAAAAAAGCTCTTATTCATGGGAAGTGAATGGGGACAATTCTTAGAGTGGAAGTATGATGAAGGATTGGAATGGCGTGATTTAGAAGATTCCATGAACAAAAACATGCAGCATTTTACTGCTTGTTTAAATAACTTGTATAAAGAGCAGCCGGCATTGTGGGAGCTGGAGGAAAGCTATGACACGATTTCGATTATTGATGCCGATAACCGGAATGATTCGGTTCTTAGTTTTATCCGAAAAAGTAAGAAGAAAAAGGATTTTCTGATTATTGTTTTAAATATGACACCTGTAGAGCGTCAGGACTTTCCGATTGGTGTTCCTTATCAGGGGAGCTACAAAGAAATTTGGAATACAGAAATGCAAGAATTCGGGGGGACGTGGGAAGAGCACAATCCGGACCAATTGACGGAGGAAGTTCCTTTTAAGGAATATCCTTATCGGATTAAAACAGTGGTACCGGCATTGGGCGCGTTGATCATACAGCCTGACAAAATAAAAATACCAAGAAAACGTCCATCTGCTAAGTAATTTTTCATCATGGAAAATATCATTTTTATTGGAATTTTTTGTATCCTGTAAAAATATATTATAGAAATACACCAGGTTTTACTTTTTAACGTAAATTTTGAAGAAGTAATCGAAAGGGGGACAGGTGAAAGGCTGCTTTCACCGAATATATGAAAAATGAGATGCTAGCAATGATTCTTGCAGGAGGTAAGGGATCGCGATTAGGAAAACTGACCAAAAATATCGCTAAACCAGCTGTTCCTTTTGGAGGAAGATATCGTATTATTGATTTCACATTAAGTAATTGTGCTAACTCCGGCATTAAAAATGTGGGTGTAGTTACACAATATCAGCCACTGGCTTTAAATAACCACGTAGACAATGGGACAAGCTGGGGGCTGGATGGAATTAATTCCGGCGTCACGATTCTTCAGCCTTATGCTGGTTCAGAAGGCGGTAAATGGTTTGAAGGTACTGCACATGCGATTTACCAGAATATTGCTTATATCGATGAAATGAACCCCGAATATTTACTTGTATTATCAGGAGACCATATTTATAAGATGGATTATGAAGAGATGCTCGAGACGCACAAAGCAAATGAAGCATCTTTAACAGTTGCTGTTCTGGAAGTCCCTGAAAAAGAAGCTTCTCGTTTCGGAATCATGAATACTGATGAAAATGACCGGATTATAGAATTTGAAGAAAAACCGGAAAATCCTAAAAGTAACCTGGCCTCGATGGGAATCTACATCTTTGATTGGAGCCGATTACGGGAAGTGCTGCTAAGCAGCTACTCCAAAGATGATCATATGCTGGATTTTGGCAAGCATGTTATCCCCTCTTATTTAGAAGGCGGGGAGAATGTATTTGTCTACCGATTTGCCGGATATTGGAAGGATGTCGGAACCATTGATTCACTCTGGGAAGCAAACATGGAATTTATTAATCCTGAAATGAATCTGGATATCCGGGATAAATCATGGCGTGTCTATTCCAGAAATACGATTTCACCGCCAAACTTTTTAACAGATACCGCCTCGGTGACAGAATCTCTAATCGTTGATGGATGCTATGTAGCTGGGCAGATTGAAAATAGTATTCTATCGAATGATGTGCAGGTAAAAGAAGGCTCCAAAATTACGGATAGTTTTATTATGCCGGGAGCAAGCATCGGCAGGGACGTAACCATCCATCGGGCAATTATTGGAGAAGGCGCGGTCGTGGGTGACAATACAGTAATTGACGGAACGGAAGAGGTCGGCGTAGTAGGCTATTCTGAAGTGATTGGAGTGACGATGGATGAGGACTAATAAAATTTGTGCGGTTTTAGGGAATATTCAACGCTATAATGCTTTGCTTCCATTAACAAATGAGAGACCGCTGGCAACCTTGCCGTTTGCTTGTAAATACAGACTGATTGATTTTCCGCTTTCCAGTATTGTCAATGCGAATATAAATACGGTTTATATGATTTTTAATGAAGGAGAAACACAATCTGTATTTGATCATATCGGCGGAGGGAAGGAATGGAATTTAGACGGCGTGCATAATCGTTTCTTTATCCACCTCTATCAAGACTTTTTGAAATTAAAAGCACATAACCAAAGCTATTATCGTCCGCTGATCGACTATCTTGAAAAATCAAAATCAGAGTATACGGTTTATATGAGCAGTAAAATGATTTGTAATATCGATTTGCGAGCTGTTTTAAAAATTCACCAGCAGCAAAACAATGAGATGACGGTAGTTTATAAAAAGGTAGAATCTGAAAAAATATGCCAGACAGATGCTGTATTGTCTCTGACAGATAATGGCCAAATTACCGAAGTGCGCCCATATATGGAGCATTTGCAGACTTCCGAGCAGGAGAATCTCTGCATGGATATTTATATCGTCCAGACAGATTGGCTGATTCGGGAATTAAAAGAAGGACAGCAGGAAGGAACTCCCGCGGATATCCAAGATTTTCTGCGTAAAAAAATCCATACCGTAAAAAGCTCTACCTATGAGCATACGGGTTATTTAAGTAATATTTTTGATATCAATTCATACTATAATGCATCACTTGATATGCTGAACCAGCAAAAATTCAGTTCGCTTCTCTATTCTAACCAAAAAATATATACAAAATTAAAAAATGAAGTTCCAACCTATTACTCAGAGTCTTCTGAGGTGAATAACAGCCAATTTGCGACAGGCTGCATCATTGAAGGAAAAGTAGAAGGATCCTCTATTTCACGCGGAACGGTGATAGATAAAGGAACAGAAATCATCGAATCTATCATTATGCCAAGCGCAAAAATATGTGCCGGAGCCAGGGTGCAAAATGCCATCTTGGATAAGGAAGTGGTTGTGGATCCAGGAGTACAAATAATAGGGACAAGAGAAAATCCGGTAGTAATTGAAAAATATCAGCACGTAACCAATGATATCCTTGCGAATGGGGTAGCAGTTGGCGATATAGAGAGATAGGAGGAAAAATATGAAATTATTATTTGCTAGTGCAGAGTGTGCACCTTTTTTTAAGACAGGCGGACTCGGAGATGTTATTGGTGCACTCCCGAAAGAATTAGCAAAAAAAGATGTAGAAATGGCAGTTGTACTGCCGCTTCACAAAAAAATGCCGGCTGCATATAGAGAGAAGTTAGAGCATGTCATGTCCTTTTCGATAGATGTCGGCTGGAGAAATCAATTTTGCGGGATCCAGCGTTTGGAAATGGATCATGTCACCTATTATTTTATTGATAATCTCTACTATTTTGACCGTGATGATTTATATGGTTTTTATGATGACGGGGAGCGCTTTGCTTTCTTTCAGATGGCCCTGATTGAAATGATGGAGGCAGTTGATTACATTCCTGATATCCTTCATGTACATGATTTTCATACAGCAATGGTGCCATTTCTCTTAAAAGAAAAATATCATTGGGTTGAAGCTTATCAAAACATTCGAACCGTGCTGACCATTCATAATATTGAATTTCAAGGCCAATATCATCCAGAAGTGCTGTCTGATTTATTCGGGGTCGGCGATAGAAAATATCACGATGGAACCATTCGTTTTAAAGATGACATTAATTTTCTGAAATCGGGTATTGTATATGCAGACAGAGTGAATACCGTCAGTCATTCTTATGCAAGAGAAATCCAGACCGCTGAATTTGGCAACGGCTTAGAAGGCATTCTCAGACAGGAGCAGGAAAAGCTGTCAGGTATCGTTAACGGGATAGACTATGAGATAAATAATCCGGAAACAGATTTGGCGCTCAAGTCTACTTATTCTTCCGCTGACTTATCAGGCAAAAAAGAGTGTAAGAAAGAATTACAGGAACTAATGGGGCTCCCTGTGAAGAAGGATGTTCCGCTCGTTGCCGTGGTCAGCCGCCTGACACATCAGAAGGGCTTTCACCTTGTTTTGGAAGAGCTGGAGAATCTATTACAATATGATGTCCAGTTTGTTCTGTTAGGAACGGGCGATCCAGCATTAGAGCATCCATTTCAGCTGATTTCTGAATGGTATCCAAACAAGTGCGCTGTAAATATTACGTTTGATGTAACACTGGCTCAAAACATTTATGCCGGCGCGGATATCTTCCTGATGCCTTCTAAATTTGAGCCATGTGGATTATCACAGCTGATTTCCATGCGGTATGGCACGTTGCCGGTAGTTCATGAAATAGGCGGATTGAAGGACACGGTAGAACCATATAATCCGATTGAAAAAACAGGGACAGGGTTTGGCTTCTCCTTATTTACGCCATACTATATGATGGAAGCATTGAAAAAAGCAATCCATGTCTATCAGGAAGAAAAGGATGTGTGGGACAGCCTGATCCAGACTGCAATGATACAGGATTTCAGCTGGGAGACGTCCAGCGAGCAGTACTATTTGCTTTATAAAGAATTGTATCACGGAGAAATTGCCCGTAAAACTCCCACTGAATGAAGTTTCGTTTTATAGGAAGCAGAGTGTGTTCAAAGAGCTCAAGAAGTAACGCATGTTATTGAGTTTTTTGAACACCTTCTTATAGGCCCAAAAACATAAACGCATCGGTTTAAGTGAGATGAATAGCTTCTTCCCTAAAATGCAGTATGCAATTACATTTTCAGGGAAGAAATACTTCAAGCTAAACTTAGATAATGCAGAGAAGGAGCTTAATACATGGCTTTAGATAAGGAAATTTTCAAAGAAGAATTGAAACAGAGGCTGAGAGAGAATTATGCAATGGAATTGGAGGATGCCAGCGAGCAAGAGATTTTCTATACATTAGGGGCTTTGGTAAAAGCACGTTATTCGGATGCATGGAGAGATACATGGAAGTATTATGTGGATAAAAATAAAAAACAGGTTTACTATTTTTCCATTGAATTTTTACCTGGCAGAATGCTGAAAAGTAATTTATTGAATCTGGGGATATTGGACACTGCAAGAGAAGCTTTAACGGATCTGGGTATTCATTTAGATGATCTGGCAGAAGTGGAAAAGGATATGGCATTAGGAAACGGGGGTCTTGGACGATTAGCTTCCTGTTTTATGGATTCGATCGCCTCTGGAGGATTTCCGGGTAATGGAAATGGTATCCGGTATGACTATGGACTGTTTAAACAACGCTTCGTGGACGGATACCAGGTAGAGCTTCCGGATGAATGGCTGCAAAGCGGGAACATCTGGGAAGTTCGCAGAGAAAGTAAAGCGGTAGATGTCCGTGTCGGCGGACATGTTTATTTAGCAGAGACAAATGATGGAAAATTGAAGCCGGTGTATGAAAATGAAAGAGTTCTCCGGGCCGTGCCTTACGATACCGGAATGGTAGGCTATGAAAATAATGTTGTCAATACATTACGGCTCTGGGCTGTAGAGATTCCTGATTCGGAAGAGGATAAGTACCAAAGCATCCAGGGACGCAGAGAATTGGAGGATTTAACAGCTGTTCTATATCCGGATGATTCCAATGAACAGGGACGTTTAATCCGTTTAACACAGGAATATTTCTTTGTATCGGCAGGCATCCAAAGTATTATCCGCCACTATAAGAAATGGTTTCAAAAGCCGATTTCCAAGCTCAGCGAATATGTTTCTATCCATATCAATGATACACACCCTGCTTTATGTGTACCTGAGATGATGCGGATTTTAATTGATGAAGAAGAACTGTCTTGGGAACAGGCCTGGGATATTACCGTAAAAGTAATGAGTTATACGAACCATACCATTATGGCGGAAGCATTAGAGAAATGGTCCATTGATTTAATGCAGCGTACATTGCCGCGGATGTATCAAATTATGGAAGAAATCGATGCACGTTATGTACAGGCGATGCAGGAGCTGCACCCGTATGATTTAGTAGAACGTACGCGGATTATCCGCAATGGGCAGGTACATATGGCACACTTATCTATTATTGGCAGCCATAGTACAAACGGAGTGGCAAAACTGCATTCTGATTTGCTTAAATCGGTTGTCCTGCATGATTTCTATATTATTTATCCTGACCGGTTTAATAATAAGACGAATGGAATTGCACAGCGCAGATGGTCACAAATTGTGAATGAACCCATGTCAAACGTGTTAGATGAAACGATTGGAAAGACATGGAGACAGGATTCTGGCGATTTGAAATTGCTGAGGAACTATCAGTCGGATCAGTCTGTTTTAGAGAAACTGGCAGCAGCGAAGAAAATAAATAAACAAAAATTAGCTGATTATATTTTGGAAACAACAGATATTAAGGTTTCCGCAGATGCCATTTTTGATGTGCAGATTAAAAGACTGCATGCCTATAAACGTCAGCTGTTAAATCTATTGCATATTATTAAGCTGTATCAAGATTTAAAAGAAAATCCAAGCTTAGAAATGCAAAAGCGTGTGTTTCTTTTCGGGGCAAAGGCAGCGCCAAGCTATCATTATGCCAAAGTAATTATTAAATGTATTAATGAAACAGCGAATCTAATTAATAATGACCCGGATATCAAAGACCGGATTAAAATTGTTTTCCTGCCAAATTACAATGTCAGCCTAGCAGAAAAAATTATCCCCGCAGCAGACGTCAGTGAGCAGATTTCCCTTGCATCGAAGGAAGCTTCCGGTACGAGTAATATGAAGCTGATGCTGAATGGTGCGATTACACTTGCGACGCTGGATGGTGCCAATGTTGAAATCAGAGATGCAGTCGGCGATGATAATATTTATATCTTCGGTCTCACCGAGAAAGAGGTTTATGAATATTATGAGAATCAGGAGTACTCCGCCCAAAGGCTATATGATGAAAATGCCGTTATTCGCCGTGTGTTAAATGCATTCATTGATGGCACGATTCCAAATATTGTTTATGAAGGACGTGAAATTTTTGATTCCCTCATAAAATATAATGACGAGTACTTCCTGCTGCGCGACTTTGATTCTTATGTAGAAGCGCAGAAGGAAATTGATAAGGCTTATGGAAATCAAACCTTCTGGCAGAAAATGAGCCTCATCAATATTGCGAATGCCGGCAGATTCTCCTCCGATGAGACGGTCAGCCGATATGCAGAGGATATTTGGAAAATCGAGTCAAAAGATTCATTTGTTACTGAGAAAGGATAGTATTATGCCACATGTTTATTATAATTCATGGATAAGCGATTATAAAAAGCCATTTGGAGCGGTACAGCTGAACGAAAAGGTTACCTTTCAAGTGGATGTCCATGAAAGTCATAGAAGCGAAGTACAATTTATGATTCGAAAAGAAAATGGGTCGCATGAGGAAAAAGCCTATTTAATGAAGGATATAGGCGATAATCGTTTCTCTTATAGCTATGCGCCTCATGAAGGAAAGGGTCTCTATTTTTACTATTTTGCTGTGAAGTGGAAGGATGATAACGGGGAGGAAGTGTTGGCTTTTTGGGGTGCATCACCTGTAAAAGGGGAAGGGAAACTCTATCATGAACAACATGAGGTGATTCCTTACCAGCTGACCTGCTTTGAAAAAGAAGAAAAGACACCGGATTGGTATCAGGAGGCTGTTTTTTATCAGATATTTCCTGACCGTTTTTATAATGGCAATCCAGACGGGCAAGTAAATGCACCAAAACGGAATAGTTTTCTTTATGGGGATACGCGCGATACACCGCTGTATGTGCGCGGTCCAAAGGGAGAGATTCTTCGTTGGGATTTTTATGGCGGAAATTTAGAAGGAATCCGGCAAAAGATACCTTACCTGAAGGATTTAGGTATCAATGCCATATATCTGAACCCGGTTTTTCAAGCAGCAAGTAACCACCGTTATGATACGGCAGATTATATGAAAATTGATCCAATGCTCGGCGATGAAAAGCTATTTAAAGAAATCATAGAAGATTTACATGCGGAAGGCATTCATGTCATTTTGGACGGCGTATTCAGCCATGTAGGACGAAATAGCATTTATTTCAACTATGATGGTACGTATGGAGAGGATAAGGGAGCCTGCCGAAATCAAGAAAGCCCGTATTATCCCTGGTTTACATTCACTGACTATCCGGATAAATATGCCTCCTGGTGGGGGATTGATGACCTGCCAGAAGTAGATAAGTTTAATAAAGATTTTCAAGATTATATTTACCAGGATGACAGCAGTGTAATTGATAAATGGAGTAAGCTGGGTGTAGATGGGTGGCGTTTAGATGTAGCCGATGAGCTCCCGGATGAATTTATTGCCGGCATTCGCCATAAGCTGGACCAGTATCCGGAGAAGGTGTTGATTGGTGAGGTATGGGAGGATGCATCAAATAAGATTTCTTATGATGAACGCAGACAATATATCCTGGGAAATCATTTGCATGGGGTGATGAACTATCCATTCCGAAACACGGTCTTAGATCTGCTGCAATTAGAAAAAACGCCAAAAGAGCTCTGTCAGCGATTAACGCAGCTTCACGAAAATTATCCGAAAGATGTTCTTTTTAATAATTTGAATAATATCGGGACGCATGATACGAAACGAATCTATACATTTCTTGGAGAGGATAAGGAAAGGCTGAAGCTTGCGCTGAGCTTTTTATTGATTGCTCCGGGAATTCCTTGTATTTATTATGGAGATGAAGCTGGGGTGACAGGAGAACAGGATCCCGATAACCGTAAATTCTTCCCATGGGAGGATATCGACCAGGATATTTTCAAGCATTGCCAAAGGTGGATTATGGAAAGAAAACAAAACAGTACGTTAAAATATGGGGATTTTGTTCTTTTTCATACCGACGATATCTTAGGAATGCTTCGTTTTACAGATGCGGAATATACCATCTATATGATTAATCCGCATGATGAAGAAAAGACCTGTTATGCTTCTGACCTGCATTTCTTGCGGGAAGTACCATTAACCGAGGAAGCGATAAAGGGTATATTGAAGGATGTCACGATAGACGGAAAAAGTGATTTCTTTGTAACAGGAAAAATATAGTTGTGTATTCAATAAAAGCAGGCTGCCTCGATTCACCTCGATACAGCCTGCTTTTAAAGTTATTAATCTACCTTTTCAAAGCCTTGTTCTTCCATGGTTTCTACCGCATCATCCAGATTCAAATTATCCTCTTCATTTTCTACAATTTCATTAAGTCCCGGCAGCTCTGAAAGATCTACAATGGTGAAATCAATGGTAATTGTTTCAGTGAAATGATCTTCTTCAAAAGCAAGATTATATTCCAGCCCCTCTATCCCTTGTAATGGTTCAGCAGAAGGGACAAGAAGAGCCTCTGCATCCTCTTTTGATTCAATGCCTTGGATACTATCATAAGAGGTGATGCTCTGACTGGATTGTTCAATGATTTCTCCATCATCAGCTACAAAGGTTGTTTCGATAGAATTATTGTCTTCCTCTAATTTATACGTTACTGCTTCCTGCTCGGAGCTGCAGGAAGCTAAGGTAATAAAAGAAATCAACAAGACGAAAAAACCAGTTGCTTGCAAGCTTTTTTTTTGTATCATCTTTGTATCTCCTATTCTTATGTAATTAAGCTAATCGTATCGAATTAGAATAGGAAAGTCAAAATCGAAATTCGTGAATAATAGACTAGTAAAAATAGTGGAAAGATAAAAGTAAAACGGTATCTGAGCAGATACCGCTTTACATTCTTCCTATTCTTCTTCTACTACTTCTAAACCGTTATCTTCCAATTCACTGACCATTTTTTCTAAGCTTAAATCTTCCTCATCAAAAGCATCTTCATCGATACCGAAGCCTAGCGTGTTCAGTTCTTCTGGACCAGCTGTTGTCAGGTCGATATTGATGGCTACCACAATTTCTTCTTCTTCATAAGTAAGTTCAACCTCTACACCATCTGCTTCATTTGCTTCCTCAAATTCGGATTGAAGCATCTCATCCATAGACTCTGCTTCTTCCTTTGACTCGACTCCGATTAAGGCATACGGTATGGTCATTTCAGCTGCCATGGATTGAACTTCATCGCCCTTTGCCTCTAATGTAATTTCCTGCTGTTGGCCCATTTCTTCTCCTTGAAGCGTTACCGTTTCGTTAGAGCCACATGCTGCCAATCCAAAAATAGCAATCAATAAAACTAATAGTCCAGTAATTCTGAAAGTTTTCTTTTTCATCTGTGTCATTGCTCCTATCCATTTTTTAATACAGTTGCCATCGTACCGAATTAAACGATTAAAGTCAAACGAAAACCGCACCTCCACGGGTACGGTTTTACTCTCAAACTATTCTTCTACTACTTCAAATCCTTGCTCTTCAAAATCGCTCACTGTTTCTTCCAGACTAATATATTCATCATCTCCAGTGTCTGGGAAGCTAGCGCCAGGAATACTGTTGATTTCTTCAATATCGGCAACAGTTAAATCAACAGAGATTGTTTGAGTTAATTCTTCTTCGCCATAATCCAAATCAAATTCGATGCCGTCGATATCCTCAAATGGTTCAAATTCTGAACGGAAAAGCTCATCCATCGATTCTGCTTCCTCCTGTGAAGCGGCACCTACGATAGAATAAGGAATGTTAGCTTTCACCGTTTGTTTTGTCATTTCATCATCTTTGGCATCCATCGTTACTTCCATTGTCATTCCCATTTGTTCCCCTTGAAGTGTAACTGTTTCTTCTTTCCCACAAGCCATTAGTCCAGCTATAGAAATAAATAAAAATAATAATCCGGTAATTCTAAAAATTCTTTTTTGCATTATGAAATTTGCCCCAATCTATTTATTTGTAAAATTAGCGTACCGAATTAAACAGTCAAAGTCAAAGCAAAATGGATAAAAAATAAAGAATTAGACTATTATCCTGCGCTTGAAGTAGGTTTTATTTGCTTTTTTTGGATGTTCATTATGAAAATTGGTTTGTTTTGGATATTACTGGGTTTTACGGTTTAAAGTATGATATAAAAGGACAAGCTTCATGTAAAGATTTTTTCATGACGTTTATTCTATGTTATTATAATCAGACTATTTAAAAAGAAAAGAGGTACCATAATGGAAGCAAAAGAGCGCAGAGAAAAAATTAAGCAATATTGTCAGGAATACGACAGCATATATGCAAGGCTTGTCCAGCCAATCAATGATTTGTTAATCGAAGTTGATGCAGGCATATCGGAACAAACAGCGAAGCAGATATTGGAGAACTTAAAGCTTAGCAGTGAAGGGAAGAAAGAGGTATTTGACTGTCATTTGGATGAAAGTAATAATTTTTTAAGAGACGGTATTGAAGACCTGCAAAAAGGTAATCTGGGGGATGGAGCTTTACAATTATTCGGTGCAGGATTAAATTTTGCAAGCTATGCTGCAAAAGCTTCTGCAGTACAGGAAATCAATGCGCATGAAATGCTGGACGAACGGTTTAAAAAATTAAAGACGACATTAAAATAGTTAAATAATGATTGTTAAATGAAAAAGATACTGAAATATAAGTAGTTGAATCAATGGAAAATCCGAACTATCGCAGGGGATTCTTTTATTAGAATTTGGATACGTTCGGATTTTCTTATTTTCTATTCAAAAAATACTTTGTTTGGAGATAAAGAGGAAAGTGTCAAATTTATTAAGCTACTGTAAGTTCCTTTAATGGAAAATGAAGTATTGGTATAGGTTCGGTAAATTTCCCTATTTCAAGAAAAAGATATGTTTTAATGTACTTGAATGAAGGGAGGAAAAGAATGAGTTATATCGAGTTAAAAGATATCACGAAGTCGTATCATGCGGGATATAATATATTAGAGCAAATCAACTTAACGATTGAGAAGGGGGAATTCTTTGTATTGGTAGGGCCCTCCGGCTCCGGGAAAAGTACCTTGCTGCGGATGATTGCCGGACTGGAGGATATTACAGACGGCGTATTGAAAATGAATGAAAAAGCAGTCAATCACCTGCAGCCGAAAGACAGAAATCTTTCGATGGTATTTCAAAATTATGCTTTATATCCGCATTTATCGGTTGAACAAAATATCTTGTTTGGTTTGAAGGCGAAAAAGGTTTCTAAAGCGGAACAGCAGAAAAGGCTGAAGGAAACAGCAGAAATGATGGGATTATCGGAGCTTTTAAACAGGAAGCCGCGTCAGCTTTCAGGAGGACAGCGACAGCGAGTTGCTTTGGCCAGGTCGGTTGTCAGTGAAGCGCCGCTTTGTTTAATGGATGAGCCGCTATCTAATTTAGACGCCAAATTACGTGCACAGATGCGTGTGGAAATTAGAAGGCTGCAGAAGCAATTAGGCTTAACCTTGATTTATGTGACACATGATCAGGTCGAAGCGATGACGATGGGAGACCGGATTATGGTCTTGAATGATGGAGAGATTCAACAGGTAGGTAAACCAATTACATTATATAATGAGCCGGCCAATTTATTTGTCGCTTCTTTTATCGGTTCTCCCAAAATGAATATGGGCAAAACGGAAATAAAGGATGTCTCGAATTTTCTTGTGAACAAGACACTGTCCTTTTCGGCAGATGCCAGGCTGCAGGAGGCGTTTCAGGTACATAAAAACATCATCGCAGGAATAAGACCGGAGCATATCCAGCCGGCAATCCATCAGGAAGCAACGCATTCTTTAGAAGTGATTCATGTAGAGCAGTTAGGGAATGAGACATCGCTCGCTTTGGATGTCGGCGGCGAATTATGGACAGCAAAATGGCCGGGGCAATGGGATATCACAGCAGGTAACCAGCTGGAGGTGTATATATCGACAGAGCACCTGAGTTTTTTTGATGCACAGACGGAAGCATTAATTCGTCCAGCTTCCTTCAGCGGGCATGGGGAGGTTCAGGCGATATGACGAATATGACTGCGGTCATTACACAAGAGGACCAAGCTTTATTTGTGCGGACGAAGCGAAAACAGCGCTACAAGCAATTTATCAAGGGTATCCTATTTCTATTGCCATCCATTGCTCTTTTTTCTGTATTTTTATTCTATCCGCTGCTCCGGACGATGTATTTAAGCTTTTTCCTTACTGATGCGAGCGGGGCCACAACGGTATTTGTAGGATGGGATAACTTCGTGACATTATTTCAATCAACTATTTTTCAGCAAAGCATCAAATCGACGTTTCTATTTGTTCTTTATACAGTGCCGCTGACCATTGTGATCAGTTTATTTCTAGCTATTATTGCAAATGAAAAATTAAAAGGGATTGGCTTCTTTCGGACGATATTTTCCTCTACCATGGGAATCTCCGTAGCCGCGGCATCTGTATTCTGGCTGTACTTATTCCATCCGACAATCGGCTTTTTAAATATTATCATGGACACGTTTGGATTGGAGAAGATTGGCTGGCTGACAGACCCTGCCTGGGCGCTGATTGCAGTAGCTGTGACAACGATATGGATGAATATCGGTTTTACCTTTTTAATATTACTGGGCGGATTACAATCGGTTGATAAATATCTTTATGAAAGTGCAGATGTGGATGGCGCAGGGTATTTTTATAAATTAAGAAGGATTACGATTCCGATGCTGTCACCAACCCTGTTCTTTGTTGTGACGGTAACAATTATCAACGCTTTTCAAACGTTTGGGCAGGTGGATATTTTAACGCAGGGCGGTCCGCAAAATGCAACCAATTTAATGGTCTACTCGATTTACCGGGAAGCCTTTACTAACTATCAATTTGGCTCGGCGAGTGCGCAGGCAATCATTTTGTTTATTATCATCCTGTTAATGACAATCATCCAATTTAAATTGGGAGAAAGGAAGGTTCATTATCAATGAGAATTCCTTTCGGACGAAAAATCGTAACCTATCTTTTATTGATTGCTGCAGCATTCCTTGTTTTCACGCCGACGATGATGGCTGTTGTCATGAGCTTCATGACAAATCAGGATATTATGACGGGAAGCTTGCCTTCTGCTTTTTCACTCGAAAACTATCGTCGGGCATTTGAACAATTTCCGCTGCTGCATTATGTCATCAACAGCTTTTTAGTTTCGATTGCCATCATGATTGGCCAGCTGATTTTAGCCAGCTTAGCAGCGTACGCCTTTGTTTTTTTAGAATTTAAAGGCCGGGATTTCTTGTTTTATCTTTTTATCGCAACAATGATGGTGCCATTTGAAGCTTCGATTATTCCGAACTTCCATACGATTCGCGACCTTGGCTGGATTGATCAATATACCGGACTGACGATTCCATTCTTTGCGATGGCTTTTGGAACGTTCTTGTTACGGCAGAATTTCAAACAAATTCCTAAGGAGCTGCGCGAAGCAAGTCAGATTGCCGGTATGGGAGATGTGAAGTTTTATTTGAAAGTGGTTCTGCCGGTAGCGAAAACAAGCCTGATCACCTTAGGCGTGTATGGCTTTTTAACGTCCTGGAATATGTATCTGTGGCCGCTGCTAGCTACAACCAATGACAATGTCAGAACCGTACAGATTGGTCTGCGGCAATTGCAATCACAAGAGCAGATGAACGATTGGGGAGTGATTATGGCGGGAGCGGTCATTGTCATTATTCCAACATTGATTCTATTATTTTTAGGACAGAAGAAGCTGCAGCGTGGTTTAACTGAAGGAGCGCTAAAATAAAAAAGAATGTGAAAAAGGAGTCGATTTTTTTGAAGAAAATGTTGTTATTCGTCGTTATTAGTATGACTATTTTTATGGCTGCCTGCGGTTCCAATGATGCAGAAGGCTCCAGTGAAGCAACAGAAACAGAAGATGGCAAGCAAATCGTTACCTTTTGGCATGCAATGGGAGGTGCTTCACAAGAAGCATTGGACAAAATTGTCGCATCCTACAATGAATCGCAGGATGAGGTAGAGGTCCGGGCGGAGTTTCAGGGAACCTATGATGAGGCATTAACGAAGTTTCATAGTGTAGCTGGGACAGATAGTGCGCCGACGATGATTCAAGTATTTGAGATAGGCACGATGTCGATGGTAAACAGCGGTCATATTGAGCCGATTCAAAAGTTTATTGATGAGGACGGCTATGATATGGGGCATTTAGAAGAGAATATCGTTAACTATTATAAAATAGACGATCAATTCTATTCGATGCCATTTAATTCTTCTACGCCGGTGATGTTCTATAATAAAGATGCTTTTGAGGAAGCTGGTTTAGACCCCGAAAATCCGCCTCAGACATTTGAAGAGGTAGAAGCAGCTAGTAAAGCTATTGTCGAGTCAAATCCTGAGATGAAAGGTTTTGCGCTTCAGGCGTATGGCTGGTTATTTGAACAATTATTGGCAAACCAAGGAGCATTATTATTGAATGAAGATAATGGACGTTCAGGAGTAGCAACAGAAATCGGCTTTACCGAAGAACAAGGAAAATCAATCTTTGAGTGGGTAGAGCGGATGAATGCAGATGGAACATTTGCAAACTATGGCACCAATGGGGATAATATGCTGGCTGGATTCTTAGCGGAAGATGTATCGATGTTCCTGCAATCCTCTGCCAACTCCCGTGATTTAATTGATAATGCACCATTTGAGGTAGGCGTCGCGTTTTTACCGCATCCGGAAAATGTGGAACGGGAAGGTGTGGTTATCGGTGGAGCAAGTCTTTGGATGAGTGAGGGCAAGGAGGAAGCGGAGCAAAAAGCAGCTTGGGATTTTATGAAGTATCTGCAATCGCCTGAAATTCAGGCACAGTGGCATACAGATACAGGCTATTTTGCCATTAATCCGGCAGCCTACGAAGAGGATCTGGCTGTAGAAATGCATGAAGAAAACCCGCAATTAAAGGTGACGGTGGAACAGCTGCAAGCAACCAACCCTTCTTATGCGACACAGGGGGCTGTCATGGATATGATACCGGAAGAACGTAAGATTATTGAAACGGCATTGGAGAGCGTATTTAATGGCGGAGATGTAGATACCACGTATCAGACAGCAATCGAACAATTGAATGCAGCCATTGAAACAGCAAATAAAGCTCGTGGAGAGTAATAAGTAACAGAGGAAAGCACGATGTAAGTAAGAGGTTCATTCAGCGGAGGTTTTGGGCTGAACAGAAGTGGGAAGCCTCCGCTGAATAAAAGGATATTTCATGATAACAACTCAATTTTCAGGAGGGATTTTCTTGACAAAAGTATATGGACATCGCGGCATGATGGGGTTATATCCGGAGAATACACTGCTAAGTTTTGAAAAGGCACTGGAAGCTGGAGTGGATGGTTTGGAAATAGATGTACACATGACAAAGGATGGCGAATTCGCGGTAATGCATGATGCTGCACTAAATCGGACAACGAACGGAATTGGATCCATAGCAGAATATACCTTTTCAGAAATTCGGGAATTACAATGGAATCCAGCCTATCTGTCTTCATTCCAAACTTATGATAAGAGCTGGGAGGAAGAAAAGGTTCCCTCCTTAGCAGAAGTCCTTCAGCTGGTTAGTCCATATCCAGATGTTGCATTGAATATTGAATTAAAAACATGTGAAAACTTATATGAAAATATCGAAGAAAGGCTGCTAGACTACGTTGCTAAATATCCGGATGTAAAGCATCGTGTTATTTACTCCAGCTTTCATCTGCCTACACTGATTCGTTTACGTCATTATGACCGGGATGCCCGCCTGGCATGGATTATTAACCAGCCGATTTCTCACCCGGAGGATTATATTGATATTTTGGGTTTAGAGGCACTGCATGTTGAGGCGGATACATTTTTAAAGCATATTTATCATTGGAGTAAATGGAAGAGACTGCTGCGTGTTTGGACTGTCAATGATAAGGATACGCTGAAGCAATTGCTGGACGTGAAAGTGAAAGCCATTGTGACCGATTATCCGGATCGTGCCATCTTTTATCGGTGTGAGCGCTATGCCATGGCGTAGTATCTTACTTACTTTGGTAATTGCCGTCTTTATAATATCTGGATTTTTTGAAGCAAAGCCGCAGGTACTTAAGGATTCGGAAACATATGGTGCGGAGACATTATATGCAAGTGCAGCAGGAAGGCCTGAAGCAGTTTCAACTGATTTAGAGGTGATCGCCCATCGTGGTGCGAATAATTTCTTTAATGAACATACGCTGACTGCTTACGAAATTGCTTCGGAGGCTGATGCAGACTCGATAGAGATTGATTTACGAATGACCAAAGACCAGGAATTAATCGCACTTCATGACACGACCTTAGATCGCACAACAACAGGAGCAGGCGTCCCAGAAGAATTTATGTTGAACGAAATCAAGCAATTCGATACCGTAGCCGTGTTCGGGCAGAAAACCTATAAGGAGCCCGTCCCGACATTAGAAGAAATTGTTACGGCATTTAAACAGGAAGAGCATTATTATATCGAGACACGCCTGGTGGATGACGATACAAAAATGGAAGAACCGTTAATCAACCTGCTTCAGGAAAATGATTTGCTGGATCCAAAATATGTGAGCTTTCAATCCTTTTCTAAGGAGAGCTTGAAAAAATTGCAGGAATTCGCACCGGAAATCCGTTCGACGCTGTTATATGGCACAGATAAATTTGATTTAGAGGATGCGCTTGAAGCAGATACAGATGTAATTGGAATCGAATCAAGAAATGTGACGAAATGTGTTGTTGATACGCTTCATCAGCAGGGGAAGGAAGTTCATGTGTTTTTTACGGATGAGCGTACGCAGCTTGTTGAACAGCAGCGTGTCATGATGTATGGAGTGGATGGGATTTTTACGGATGATATTGATTTTACGAAGCAGCTATTGAAGGAGTAGAATATGTCATTATATATATAGAACCTTGCAGAGTCGACTATTTGACTTTGTGAGGTTTTTTAGTGGAATTAAGAGGATATCTATTACAGTATAATTGGCTATAAGATCCCCGCAGCTTTAGCAGATTCTTGCCACCAGCGTATGGCGCATACTTAATTGATAGCTTACTCCAACATCTACAATCAATTGACTCATCGTATATGAATTTGGATGAAATTTAATGAAAAAATGAGATAATTTACTTTTGGGATTTGGTGGTATTATTTCATCCATTTTAAAAGTAAAATTCAATAAATCTTTTTCTAATAAAATATCATACCTAAACTAACTATATTTTTTACATAAGGTTTCATATGAATAAACAACCGATAATCTCCCACTTTATAGCTTCTGAATCAATCTGCGTAATTCTTATATGTCTTTAATTTCTGTCAATTTATTCCAACTATTTAAGTACGTTCTATACTATTAATATAAATCAAATTATCTGTTAATTTTAAATTCATTCCATACTTTATCATTAATTATGAAATAATATGAATTTAAAAGAAAAATAATGATTGTAATTGGAAAGTTATGATGATATTATAAAACTGAAGAGAAATTAGGAGGACTTAAAATGAAAACAGCAACAAGGATCAATTCTTTTTTACCAAAATTTAATAATGATTTAGAGGAGGTTTTTAAAGAATTCAATCGTATTGGACTAACTCATGTAGATTTAAATTATCCAGAACACGTTATTGATTTTTATTCTGATGAAATGAAAGCACTTTTAGAAAAATATAACCTCAAGGCAAATGGAGTAGCTCTAAGGTTTAGAAATGAGTTTATCAATGGTGAGTTAGGAAATGCTGACATTAACATTTCCCAAGAAGCTTTAACATTATGCAAAGAAGCTGCAGATTATTGCAGAGAAATTCAAGGTGAAATAGTTACAATCTGGCTAGGTTTCGATGGTTTTGACTATTCATTTCAAATAAATTATGAGAAAGTATGGCAGCAAATTAAAAACTGTCTGATTGAAATTGCTGACTATGCACCAGATATTAAAATTAGTATCGAATATAAGCCATTTCAACCTCGAGCTTATGCTTTTATAGATAGTTTAGGGATTGCGATGACAATGATTAATGAAGTCAATCGAGAGAATGTAGGTATTACGTTAGACTACTGCCACATGTTAATGAAACATGAGAATCCTGCTTATGGAGCAAGCATCTTAGGAAGCAAGAATAAATTATTTGGGGTTCATTTGAACGATGGTTATGGACTTAATGACGATGGATTAATGATTGGAACAAGCAGTTTAGTTAAGACCTTTGAATTTCTATATTATACGAAGTTACACAATTATCATCATGCGATTTATTTTGATACTTTCCCGGTTATTGAAGACCCCGTTGAAGAATGCGAAAGTAATTTAAAAATGATTCAGCGTATCGATGGAAAAATTGAAAAAATTGGAATGGAAAAAATCGGATCGATTATTGAGCAGAATAGTGGTGTCAAAGCAAGTGAATTGGTATTGGAAATCTTGAACTAAGATTTTCAATACCAATAATAAAAAGGAGGGGTAATACATGGATTATAAAAAATTAGCACAAGAAATTTTAAGTGAGGTCGGCGGGGCGGAGAACATTTCGAACATGACTCATTGCGCAACAAGACTAAGACTGACATTAAAAGATACATCAATCGTAGATGATAAATCTGTAGAGGCAATTGATGGTGTGATAAACGTAGTTAATAAAGCTGGGCAATATCAACTATTAATTGGTACAGAAGTATCGAAACTCTATGATGAATTTGAACCTTTGGCAAAAGGAGATTCCCTCCAGCAAACAGAGGAAAAGAATGAAAAGTCAGGCAGTATTATCAGCAATATATTTTCAGCCATTTCAGCAATCTTTGCGCCTTTACTTCCAGCTTTAGCGGGATCAGGTATCTTACGAGGGTTACTAATTTTAGCAGTACAAGCAGGAATGATTAGTGAAGACAGTGGAACATATACTATTTTGTTTGTTGCTTCAATGAGTGTATTCTATTTTCTTCCTGTTTTGTTAGCGTTTACGTCAGCTCGAAGATTTGGTGCAAGCCCATACATTTCGGTTTTAATTGGAGCTTCACTGATTCATCCAGATTTTATTGCATTAATGGGCAATGTAGGAAATGGAGCGACAACAGACTTTTTTAGTATTCCTGTTGTTTTGATGAATTACAATTCTACAGTGGTACCAATTATTTTATCTATTTGGGCTTTTTCCTATTTGTATAAATTCTTAGATAAACATATTCCAGAAACTTTGAAGTTAGTTGTTGTTCCTCTGGTTTCTTTAGTCATTATGATTCCACTAACAGTGATGATTATTGGGCCTGTTGGGGTATACAGCGGAGAAGCAGTGGCAAACGTTGTTAATTGGTTAATAGAAAGAAGCAGTGTATTAACAGGTATTCTCGTTGGAGGCGGATGGAGCATCCTAGTTAGTCTTGGTATTCACTGGGCTGTAAATCCTATTATGATTAATAATATTTCTACTTATGGATTTGATTATATTGTACCTTTTACATTTGCTTGTAATTTTGCGGTTATTGGAACAACAATCGGTGTTTATTTTAAAGCAAAGGATAAAAAACTAAGAAGTTTTTCGTTAACAGGTTTAATTACCGTCGCCTTATCTGCCATTATCGAAGCAACATTATTTGGTTTATTAGTTAAAAATAAAAAATTATTTTTAGCACAAATCATAGGAGGAGCCACTGGAGGAGCTTACCTTGGATTAATGAAAGTTGTAACGAACGCTTTTGTTTTTGGAAGTGTAACAACTTTTCCTGCTTTTGTGCAAGATAATGGATCTAATTTTTTACACGCTATGATTGGATTGCTAATTTCATTAGTGGTAGCAGGGGTATTATCGTATATCTTTACAAGAAAAGACGAAAAGCTTGTATAGGAAAAATCTAACTATCTCTCAAGTTGGGAATTTAGTAATGAGAAGGGATTTTAACAAATAGTTAATAAATCTTTTTCGAAGGAGTGAAATCAACGTTATGCTTATTTGTCCTTCTATGATGTGCGCAAATTTTAATAACTTACAAGAAGAAGTGAAAGAATTAGATAATGCCGGGATAGATATTTTTCATATTGATATAATGGATGGTCATTTTGTTCCTAACTTTGGAATGGGGCTGCAAGATATTGAAGTCATAAAAAAAGCAACTGATAAGCTGATAGATGTCCATCTAATGATTTCAAATCCAGGAGAGTATATAGAATTATTTGCTGGTTTTGGCGTGGATATTATTTACATTCATCCAGAATCAGATAAACATCCAACCCGTACGCTTGATAAAATCAAAGAAAAGGGCAAAAAGGCAGGTATTGCAATAAATCCAGGCACTTCAATTCATCAAATTGAAGAACTTCTTTCATTAGTTGATTATGTTCTGGTGATGACTGTAAATCCAGGGTTTTCAGGTCAAAAATATCTTGATTATGTAGATGAGAAAATAATGAAGTTAGTTAATTTAAAAATTAATAATACATTTGAAATTATAGTAGATGGAGCTGTGTCGCCAACTGTAATGAAAAAATTAAGTGGAATTGGCGTTGATGGTTTTGTATTAGGAACCTCAGCATTATTTGGTAAGGAACAAAAGTATAGAGAGTTAATTAATAATTTTAAATATTGAAAAGAGGAGATGGAAACAAATGAAAATAGCAATTGGTTCAGATCATGTTGGATATGAATTAAAACCTGCAATTATAGAGTATTTGCAAGAGCTTGGGTGCTCTATTCAAGATTTCGGTACAGAGTCCAATTTACGCGTTGATTATCCTGACTATAGCAAAAAAGTGTCTGAGGGAGTCCTTTCCGGAGATTTTGACCGAGGAATATTAATATGTGGGACGGGCGTAGGTATTTCTATTGCAGCTAATAAGATAAAAGGGATTCGAGCAGTTGTTTGCAGTGAACCTTACTCAGCCAAACTATCGAAGGAACACAATAATACGAACATTCTTGCTCTAGGCTCTAGAGTTGTAGGTGAGGAGCTTGCAAAAATGATTGTGAAGGAATGGTTAGAAGCTGAGTTTGAAGGAGGTCGACATTCTAAAAGAGTAGAAAAGATAACAAAGTTAGAAGAGTAAAACATACTATTTAGAAGCAGCAAGATCAATGATGAAATCAAACTTCATTGGTCTTGCTATTTTTATTGTAAATATAAAAGTATTTTTTATCATGTACCACTAAAAAATGATAAAATGTAATTATCATTTCTACGTGTAAGGAGGAAAAGGTTTGATTCCTTATGAGAGACAAGAAAAAATTCTTGAAAAGCTTAGCAAAGAGGAAATCTTAAAAATTGAAGAATTGCATCGTTTACTTCCGAATGTATCCATCTCTACTCTTAGAAGAGATTTGAAGGAATTGGAGAAAAGAGGAAAAGTTGTTATGTTAACAGGTGGGGCAGTAAAAGTATCTTCTCCAACAGTAGAGTTATCTATAACAGCAAAACAATCGTTACATTCCAAAGAAAAAGAAGCAATTGCTGAATTAGCTGCAAGGTTAATAAATGATGGAGATGTAATTTATCTAGATTCGGGCTCCACTTGCACTGCATTATTAAACAAAATTCTTGATAAGAAAATTAGTATAATTACTACAAACGCTAGTGTATTAGGTATTTCTCAAGAAATTCAAGCGGAGATAATCGTTTTAGGCGGTAGATATAACCCTAACATTTCATCATTAAATGGACCTTTGGCTGATAATAACATACAAAATTTTTACTTTGATAAATCGTTTATAGGAGCTAATGGAATTGATTTATTCAAAGGAGCGAGTACGCCAAATCTTGTTGAGGCAAACAAAAAAAAACATGTTATTCATAATTCTAAAAAGAACTTCTTACTATGTGATGACTCGAAATTTCATGTTAATTCTACTGTGAAAGCATTTGATTTAAATGAAGTAACAATTATATCAAACAAATACGACAAGGAAATAGCTAACGTAACAGAATTAATACATCCTGATTAATTTGTCATACTATTGGTTTTGGTTCTTTATAGAATTTTTAAGATATATATGATATCAAAAAAATGAGGTTTAATCACATATTTTTGCCGACTTCTTTATAAAGTGCATAAAAAAGCTAAATTGATAGTGTTTCCAAGAAGCCGGCAAAAAAGATTGAACGTTTGTCCTATTGCAATAAAATGAGATTATTGTAAGTGTCATTATACACACGAATAAATCATTTAACAGTTATTTGCAATTCCAGTCCAACAATGGCATCAAATTCACCTATTCATTATAAAATTTTTCACGCTTATTTTAGTCTGTGATAGTTGAATTAAGGTAAAAGACCTTATCCTTTTTGTACAGGAATCCAAATCTCCGTTTTCATATCATGGATGCTTTTTACAATCTCGGGAGCTTCTGCAAGTTCATATCCCGATGTTGGAAACCAGTCTGTGTAAATTCTACTCCAAGTGCTTGTTAAGGCATGAGGCATCTCACCCTCCGCATCAAAAACAGCCCATTGTTGTTTAGGTATTTCTAACGCAGCGAGATGATCTGGAGCAGTTTGATTTGTTACAACAGCAATATAGTATTCCAAGGCTTCTTCGCTCTGCTCTGGACCGTGGCAGGTATTGACGGTGATATTTAGTATGCCGCTTAAATTCGGATCTTCTCTCTCAAGTGTTCCAAGTTTTGCATAATCTGCATCGGTAAGTGTATTCCAAAGAGTAGGGTTAAAATCTCCATCCTCTGGATACATGACTTCCTTATGCCCTACAATGTGAAAAGCATCTTTTTCGACAAAACGATATTTCATCTCAACATCTCCTTTAATAGAAATTTGGAAGGAAATCGGTGGATAAGCTTTAAGAGAAACTCCTGTCTGCTTTACTGTACTAGGCAAGGTATGGTGCAATTCCTGAAAGGCTCTGGAGAACGAATCAGGGGACTGGTAACCATATTTCAATGCTACATCAATCACTTTCTTGTTATTCTCCTGCAGTTCTAATGCTGCCAATGTTAGTCGACGCCTGCGTACATACTCGGATAAAGGGATACCGGCAAGAAAAGAAAACATTCGTTTGAAATGATGTTCCGAAAAACAGGCAATTTGAGCCGCCTGCTGGTAATTGATTTTCTTATCTAAATGCTCCTCTATATAATCAATAGCAGCATTCGTGGAATTAAGCGTATCCATGTGATAACCTCCTCTTCTCATTTAAAGGATACCAATTGAAATCAACTGTTTCCCGACAATATGCGTTCCAATTTGTCGCAGTGTAACTGGTTGGGACTGGGACTAGGACGTCACGAACTTAGCCTTTGTTCCTTTCAAATTCAGTGGGGAATCAAAGAAAACCCCCACTGAAGGAAGTTTCCCTTTATCGGTAAGCTGGTGAAGCAGTATGCTATTCAGAAAATGCTTCGGAATATTGAACCACACCACTGACATCCTTTAACGCACCCGGTGTTAACTCCAAAGCCATAAAGGCTTCATCTGGAACATCGAATGGAGCTTGAATTCCCCATAAACTGGCCGGTTTAAAGCCGAAGCGGGGATAGTAATCGGCATGACCAAGCACAATCACAGAAGGGTATCCAGCTGCCTTTGCCTGTTCTAATCCTTCATTTATCAACATAGACCCAATCCCTTGCTTTTGGTAGTCTGGATGAACAGAGACGGGCGCAAGAGCCAACGATGCTGTTGTTTGTCCGTTGTTTTCAATCGTTATTTTTGAAAAAAGAATTTGGCCAAGGATGTTATTTTGTTGATTTACTGCGATGATAGAAAGCTCTGGAATAAAAGCATTGGACCTGCGGATACGTTGTACAAGTAAATGCTCTTGTTGATCACTCATCTCTTCGTTTCGGAAAGCTTGTTCAATGAGCGCTTCTGTTTTTTGATAATCTGTTGGTTGTTCTTTACGAAGGTTTATATTCAAGGAAACCCTTCTTTCTTATATAATGGATTGTAGTGAAGGCTTTTGCTTATTTTACTATATAAGAAGGAAATAATAAATGATGGTGAGGGACAGCGAAGATGGAAAAAGAAAATACATTTACCATACAAGTCCAAGTTTTTTTAGATAATCTTCTTCATGAGATAAATCAAATTATAGGAAATCAATTTGTTATAATTCAAAAGATAGTGTTATGATTTGAATTATTCCAATAAGAAGTAAAGTTTACGTTAAGAGGAGGAATAATAGATGAGCAATCAGTATCCTATTATCAATGGAGCAGAATCGTTTTATTTTGAAGGGAATCGTGCAGGGGTTCTAATAATCCATGGTTTTATTGGATCGCCTCAAGCGATGTATCCGATTGGAAAAGCTTTCGCAGACGCAGGGTACACTGTTTGTGGACCGAGGTTAAAGGGTCACGGAACAGCTCCTGAGGATCTGGAAAAATATACATACCAAGATTGGATAGCTTCTGTTGAAGAAGCATATAACTGGCTTGAAGAACGATGCGATAAAATTTTTGTTTGCGGTTTATCCATGGGAGGCACATTGACGCTATATACGGCAGCAAAGTACCCGCTTGCCGGGATCATTACTGTCAACGCAGCAGTGGAATTGCCTGCAATGTATGAAAATCTCAAAGAGCGTTTCATTGCGGATGATGGACCAGATATCAAAAAGGCAGATGCTATGGAAATCACTTATGAAAAAATACCAGTTAAATCAATTAAAGAATTAGAAAGCCTGATAAAAGAAACAAAGGAAAATCTGGCAAAAATAACCTGCCCTGCACTTATTTTTAGTTCCGAGGAAGACCATGTTGTCTCACCTGATAATGCTCAGAAGATATTGGACAGCATATCTGCTAATTCAAAAGAGATCGTCACTCTGAAGGAGAGCTATCATGTAGCAACCTTGGATAATGACCAAGGTTTGATTATTGAAAAGTCTCTGCATGCATTGCAGTCATGGGGAGAAGAAGGGGAATTATAACGATTTAATAAGGGATGACATCGAAGCTGATGTCATCCCTTTTGTCATCTTAAAAGTAAATGCTTCTGCACCTGCATCTAAGAAGATTGTGTTTGATTCTGTCCTCCGCTAGCACCTTGATTCATTGCTTGGCCGCCGCTTGTAAGCATATCCTGAAGCGGTTTAGCAATATCCTGCATGGTGGAGCTATTCATGGAATTGGAAAGCTTTTGTGACATGTTTTGAAAGGAACCATTTTGCATCCCCATGCTTATACCATAGGCTGCCGCACCTGCTACACCTGCAGCAATCAGTGACGTGGTCATTCCTTTTTTATTATTCATCATTAATTATCATCCCTATCCATTTAGAATGTGAATCAACAACGATACTTAGTTTGGGATTAAATTTGAAAAATATACAGGAGGTTTTGATTTTTTTTGGATATTTCAATAGCTGTCTTTAACGAAAAGTTAAAGAAATAGCGGATTTTCTGACCTAAAAAAGAAATTTAGAACATTTGTTTCTTTTGGGAGGCTGTGTTAATATAATTCAGAACTTACTTTCGATTCAGTCATCGAATGATACCAATGAAAGGACTTGATAAGCTTGCAGATTCAAAACCCGCATGACAAAATTTTTAAAGAAACATTTTCAAATGTGGATGTTGCAAAGGATTTTATTACCCACTTTTTACCGCCTTCCGTTCGCGAAACCATTGATGTAGCATCCATTCAGCCGCAAAAAGACAGCTTCGCCACGGAGAACCGTCCGTAAAACCCCCCACCTCGAAATAGAGAGTGAAAATAAATTCATTTAAGCGGGGGATAACGGACGCTAACTCCCTGAATCACTCAACTAACATTCTGTGGGAGAAGAGCGAAAACCCCACAGAAAGAAGTTTCGTTTTATCAGTCACGACCTTCAAGAATATTTCTCCGACTTATTATTCCAGACAAAAATTCATGAAAAACCCGCGTACGTCTATTTTCTATTCGAGCATAAAAGCTATCATGATTACTATACTGCTTTGCAGTTACTGCGATATATGGTGGAGATATGGGAAATCAAACGGGATAATAAAGAAGAAAATAAGCTGCCAATCATTATGCCGATTGTGCTGTATCATGGCGATACAGATTGGTATGCAGGCACTTCCTTTCATCACTTGCTGGAAGGGTATAAGGATTTCCCGCCCAATTTGCAGAAATATGTCCCTGATTATGAATTTTTTCTATACGATGTATCTGGTTATAAAGACGAAAATGTCCAATTGAATGTGTTCCTGCGAATTATTCTGATGGTGTTTCGGGATATCCGCAAAAAGGATATCCACGCCGTGGTAAATACCATCTATCAGGCAGTCGATTACCTGCGGCAGCTGCAGGATCAAACAAGGGCAATAGCGTATTTGAAGACGTTGTTTTATTATATTTTCCGTGTCCAGCGGCATCTTACCAAAAAACAATTTTATGATATAATCGACCATATAGGAAACACTTATCAAGAAGGGAGCGAGTTGACAATGACATTAGCGGAGATTTTTCGGAATGAAGAAAAAGAAGAAGGCAGAGCGGAAGGAAAAGCTGAGGGAAAAGCGGAAGGTAGAGCAGAAGGTATAGTAGAAGGCAAAGCAGAAGCATTAGCCAATACCACAATTCGATTAATCACAAAATTCGTAGCTCCTCCTTCAAAAGATATAAAGAAAAAGATATACAAACAAGAAATAAGCACGTTGGAAACAATAATCGATCACATAGATGAATTGGAAACCATAGAAGATGTCAAACAATACTTGAAATAGAAAAAACACGGGGGATTCCCGTGTTTTTTCTATTAACAACAAGGAAGAGAGCTCCCTGTATCGCCGCGTCTTTGTCAGCAAAATGAATCGCGTGGTTTTGGCACAGAAAGACCGAATAGCGGTCGCAAATATAAAGCAAGGAAGGTACCTCCAAGAGCCATTACTCCCCAAATGTAACCATGTGCACTAAAGGAAGCAATGCCGCTGAAATATGCGCCGACATTACAGCCGAATGCAAGGCGTGCGCCGTAACCCATCAGAAGACCACCAATAATGGAAGCGGCAGTGTTTCCTTTGGTAACTCTTGTAAACTTAAATAATCCTCCTGCTGCGGAAGCAATGAAAGCACCTAAGATGACACCGAAATTAAGAGCGGTTGTTGTATCTGCGAAAATAGAAGCATGGAGAGCTTCTGTATTTCCCGCCCAGTAGCCCCAGCTTTCCACATTAAAGCCAAGTGCTCCTGCTGCTTTTGAACCCCACAGTGTAAATGCAGCTGTCACGCCCCAGGGGCTGTCACGAGTGAGCAGCGTAAGAGCATTCAAAACAGCCAGTGCAGCACCCGCGGCGAAAAGAGGCCAGGAACCCCGGAAAAGTCGTTTCCAGCCCTTTTCGGAAGGGAGTGCCGCCATTTTAGGAGGCTTGCGTTTTTTCTCAATCAGAATGGTTATCCCGGCAATGATGGCAAAAATTAATAAAGAAACAATCCATGCTCCGCCGTAACCAAGCCCTGTTGAGGTTGCCAGAGAAAAAGGTTCCGCAGCTGGTAAATCGTCCATCCAGAATGTGGAATGAGCCGCACCAATAGTTGAGCCGACAATAAAAAATAACAGGGTAATAAACATAACAGTCCGGCCGCCGCCGACTGCGTAAAGTGTGCCAGAAGCACAGCCGCCGCCGAGCTGCATGCCGATGCCGAACATGAATGCTCCGACAATCAGGCTAATGCCGATCGGTGAAATATTACCGGCAGGTGTTCCTCCAAAAAAGGAAAACCCGAATGCTAAAATAGGTGCAAATAATGTACATGCAATAGCCAGCATGAACATATGCGCCCGCAGAGACTGGCCATTCCCTACTGAAGCTAGTCTCCGGAAGGCTGAAGTAAAACCGAAACGTGCATGAAACAATGTATATCCAAGCAGTAACCCAATCAATAACAACAATGGCTGAACGACATGTTGTGTGGCTGCTAAATAAATCGTCAAAATAAATGTAACAATGATTCCGCCTGCAACCAGTTTTTTCTGCGGGGGATTTAATTTTGGCGCATCCTCCACTTTTGCTGGTTGTTCGGAAACCGGTTGTGCCAATGTAGACATGTAAAACACCTCTAATTCCTATCAAGTTAGTTTGTTATGATTTTTTAGTGTATGCCTCTTTGGAAAAAATGTCAATGGGTTATTAGAAATAGGTGAAATGCATTTTAAGGCCTGGAAAGGATTTCATTATTTTTTGAAAAATGATAAAGAGAAGCGAAGTTTGGATGAAGATGTAGATAAGGAAGAGGAGAAATTAAAAATAAAAACATTTGTAAAATGAAAAAAGACCCTTCGAAATACAGCATGAAAAACGGTATCTCGAAGGGCCCTTTTCATCATGAAGCATTGAGAATAAACGGCAGCTCAATCAAACAAACGGTTTTACCAGTTTCCCTTCACTGCCAACCATTTTGATTTTAGAAGCAACCATTTCTATTGCTGCATCTTTTGCTTTTTGTAAATATTGTCTCGGGTCTAATTGGTCTGGATTTTCTTTAAAATGATCAGCAATTGCTTGGGAATAAGCGTTTTTTAATTCGGTAGAAACATTTACCTTTGCCATGCCAAGTGAGACACATTGACGGACATCTTTATCAGGCACAGCGGAACCGCCATGTAATACAAGAGGAACGTCGACAATCTCAGCAATTTTTTGGATACGGTCAAAATCAATATCTGGATCCCCTTTATAGATTCCGTGTGCTGTACCGATGGCTGGAGCAAGTGTTGGTACGCCAGTTTGTTCTACAAAGGCAGCACATTCTTCAGGAACTGCTTTTTGAGCGTCTTTCTCGTCTACCACGATATCGTCTTCTACACCGCCTACTTTACCGAGCTCTGCTTCAATGTTGACATGTAATGATTTTGCTAGATCCACTACTTCTTTGGTTCGCGTTACATTTTCTTCAAATGAATGCATCGAGGCATCGATCATGACGGAAGTATAGCCTGCACGGACGCATTGTTTAATCAGCTCATAATCGGTACAATGATCAAGGTGTAAACCAACTGGCACTTCATAATAGTCTGATGCAGCAGTTACTACCTTCACAATATTTTTTGCGCCTAAGGATTTGACCGTTCCCATCGTTGTCTGCAAAATAACAGGGGAATGTAACCCGGCTGCTCCTTCCACTACCCAAAAAATACTGTCAAAGGAATGGACGTTAAATGCGACAATGCCATAGCCTTCCTTTTTTGCTTTATTTAGCATTGGTGTTGTAGAGTATAAAGTCATTGAAATCTCTCCTCATTAGTTTATAGTGCGAGTTCAAAAAGTCTGATAAACAGGACCAGTTGGCTAAGGTCGCAACGTCCTGTTGCAACGCCAACACTAGCACGTCCTGTGCGTCGGAAGTTCAAGGCGGCGCAGCTTTGAGGAACGGACTTTCACAGGATGTGATGACTTCTGTGTTGTCCACAGGACGTGGACGATCTTAACAGAAGTTCCTCTTCTCGCCGTGTCATTTTTATTGGACTTTTTGAACATCCTCTTATAGTTCTTCCAATGTAATCTGTTCTTTTATTTCATTTACATCGTTCATATCAATATGCGGGTACCAATATAAGCAGTTTGAAGCAGCAAAACTGCTTGCCTCTATGAGAGCAGTTTCGATTTCTTTATTCGATTGAAACGCTTCTAACAATTTTCCAAGAAAAATATCACCGGAGGCCGTTGCATTTTTGGCTGTGATGTTTGGCAAAGTAACGCGATAGCATTTTCCGTGAATTTTTGCAATGGAGCCATCTCCTCCCAATGTAATAATGATATTTTCCAGTGCTGTATCATTCTTTAAGAGGGTAATGATTTCTTCCGTTGTTTCCACTGTTTTGTTTTTTAACTCTAAATATTCCGATTCATTGACTTTTAGCAGCCATGGCTTCGCTTCGATGCTTTTGGATAGAGCTTCCCCGCTGCTGTCTATCACGCATTTTGCTCCTTTATCCTGCAAAGAAATAATTAAATCCCGATAAAATGATGAGGGTAATCCATCTGGAAGCGATCCGGAAAAGACAACATAATCTTCCGGTTTTACCGAATCCAGTAAGGTATCCTCAAATGCCTGTTTTTCAGATGTGGAGATAACCGGTCCTTTTTCATTAATTAAATGTGCGTGCCCTTTTTCGTTATCTACAATAATGGAACAGATACGCGTATTTTCTTTAATAGGTGTTACTGTCGTAGAGATATGCTGGTCATTTGCCAAGGTTTGCAAATGTTTGCCAATATATCCGCCTAAAAAAGCGTGTGCTATGAAAGCGCTGCTTGTTTGAAAAGAAAAAGAACGAATCACATTGAACCCTTTTCCTCCTAATAGCTCCTTCGCCTGATGTGACCTGCTGACACCGTTAACATCAAATTTCTCTAAAAAAATCGTTCGATCTAATGCGGGGTTCGGACAAACAACATGCAACAAACTATCACCTCATTTTCATGTTTGATAGGTTTATCATAAATCCTAAAGCAAAAAAAAGCAAAGAAAAATTTAAATAAAGCAAAAAAATAATAAAAATATGTTTGCATTATTTTGTTTTATGTCTTATAATCAATTTAAAGCGTTTGCAAGTTATCCTTTAGGAGGTGTTTAGATGCTCTCACAAGATCGTCAAGAAATTATCATGCAGTATCTGCAAACAAATAAAAGCGTGAGAATTGCAGATTTAAGTAATGATTTAGGAGTAACTCGGGAAACCATCCGCAAAGATCTCTATGAAATGGAACAGGAAGGCATTGTTCGGAAGGTTCATGGGGGAGCGATACTCAATAAAGCCAATCTGGAAACAAAGTATGTAACAAGAAAAACGGTTAATGAAGAGGAAAAGAAGGCCATTGCCAAAAAAGCTGCTGAACTCGTAGAAGATGGAGATACCATTTATATAGATTATGGAACTACTGCTTTATACTTCTCCAGAGAAATAAATAACAAAAAAGATTTAACGATTATCACGAACTCTTTACCGATTGCACAGGAGCTCATCGACTATTCTGATTTTGACGTCATTATTATCGGCGGGAATGTAAGAAAGAATGAAAACTCCTTATTTGGGCCAATTGCTTATCGTGGGATTGAAAAGCTTTTTGTAGATAAAGGATTTTTTGGAATAGGCGGTTTAGATTTGCAGGCAGGCTATACCAATATGCATATGGGAGAGTCAGAAGTATCCCGGTTGATGATGAAACATTGTCAGCTGAAAATTATGATGGCTGATTTCTCCAAATTCCATTCTACTTCGATGAACCAAGTAGCTGCCATTGATGAAGTGGATATTTTAATCACAGACACAACATCTGATGCAGAAGCAGTAGAAACCATCAAATCACTGCAAACGAAAGTCTATACCGTTGAAGCGGAGGGGAGTCATAAAGATGAATGATTATCTTGATAAAGGTTTGATTCTTTTAAATAGCAGCGCAGATTCAACAGCTGCCATTTTTGAAGAGATTGGAAGCGTTATGATTACGAAAGGGTATGCCAACAGTGAATATGTCGAAGGATTAAAAGCAAGGGAAAAAGAATTCCCGACAGGTGTTCCGACAGGCGTAATCGGAGTAGCACTTCCGCACACAGATGCAAGTTATGTAAATGAAAGTAAAATCGGTTTAATGACGCTGAAGGAGCCCGTTTCTTTTCGGATTATGGGGAGCGACTCCGACGAAATTGAAGTGAAAGTCGTCTTTCTGCTTGGCTGCTCTGATGGAGAAGAGCATATTCAAGTATTGCAAAAAATAGTGGAGCTGGTGCAGCAGCAAGCGTTTTTAGATCAGCTATTACAGCTTCAAACAGTAGAGGAAGCGTATCAATTACTGGAATCAAATTTAGATTTATAAATAAAAATACTATTTAACCAAAATTGGAGGAATTTAAAATGAAAAAAGTATTAGTAGCATGTGGTGGAGCAGTAGCAACGTCAACGGTGGCAGCAAATAAAATCAGAGCTTTATTAAAGGAAAATAACATTGATGCAGATGTATCACAATGCCGTGTAAGTGAATTAGGATCAAAAGTCAGCGGTACAGATTTGATTGTAACCACAGCTAAGGTGGACAAGGATTACGGCGTTCCAGTTATTCATGGATTGGCATTTATCTCAGGAGTAGGGTTAGACAAAACAAAAAAAGAAATTTTAGAGGTTCTGCAGTAGAGCAATCTCTTCATTAAAAGGAGGAAATTCCGTCCATGCAAATCTTACAATATATACTAGATCTTGGTCCGACCGTAATGCTTCCATTAGTTATTTTTATATTGGGAATTTGTTTAAAACAAGGCATTGGAAAATCCCTTCGTTCCGGGATAACCATTGGTGTCGGATTTGTCGGGATTAATTTAGTCATTGGTCTCTTAACAGATAATTTAGGACCAGCTGCACAAGAAATGGCGGACCGCTTTAATTTAGGTCTTTCCGTGGTTGATGTCGGCTGGCCGGGAGCTTCCCCGATGGCATGGTCATCAACGATTGCTATGGTTGCGATTCCTGTAGCCATTCTTGTCAACGTGCTGATGCTTGTAACGAAAATGACCCGTGTGGTTAACGTCGATATTTGGAATATCTGGCATATGACGTTTACAGGAGCCATTATTTTGGCAGCAACCGGAAACTTCTGGTTTGCAATTATCGGTGTTGTTGTTCACTCTGCCTTTGTTTACAAGCTGGGTGATTGGTTTGCACCGACAGTGAATAAGCATTTTGGCTTGGAAGGGATAGCGATTCCGCATGGTTCCGGAACCTGGTCCGCTCCATTTGCAGTTGTCATTGATGCCATTATCGATAAAATTCCAGGTGTAAAAAAAGTAAATATTAATTCCAGTAAGATTGAAGAGCGTTTTGGAGTTGTCGGCGAGCCAGTCATTATTGGCGCCGTATTAGGTATCGTCATTGGATTTTTGGCAGGCTACCCTGTATCTGACGTGCTGCAGTTAGGGATTCAAATGGCTGCTGTTATGGTCTTGATGCCGACAGTTGTTAAATTTATTATGGAAGGTTTAATGCCGATAGCAGAAGCTGCGCAGGCAATATTAGACAAACGCTTCCAAGGACAGCAATACTATATTGGGCTGGATCCAGCATTACTATTAGGCAATTCCCAAGTAGTAGCAGCAAGTCTGATTTTTGTACCATTAACATTGGTTATTGCTATTTTGATTCCTGGCAACCAAGTCCTGCCGTTTGGTGACCTGGCAACCATTGGATTCTTTGTATCGATGGCAGTTGGGATCCATAAAGGTAACTTATTCCGGACGGTTATTTCCGGAGCGTTTATCATGAGTATCACTATCTGGATAGCGAATATGATGGTAGGCGTGCATACGAAGCTGGCAACAGATACAGGAAATATTTCAAGCGGCCAAGTTGCTTCTCTGGACCAAGGCGGAGCACCAATCACATTTATTTTGAAAGAATTATTCCAGCTTCAAAATTTAGTCCCATTGTTGATTATTGGCGGAATTTATGTATTCAGTATTATTTTTACGTACGTTCAATTTAAAAGAGAGAAAATATGAGGAAAATTTTAGATAGGAGATGTCGTTGAAATGAAGGCGTTAGTGCTGGAAAGTAAAGCAAACTTCTCCGTAAAGGATATGGAAATACCAGTTATTAAACCCAATCAAGTGTTAGTGAAAGTAGCTTATGTGGGAATTTGCGGTTCCGATTTAGCCCGCTATTTTGATGGAAAGGTGCATAATTACCCGACCATTTTAGGGCATGAATTTTCAGGTGTTATTACGGAAACAGGAAGCGAAGTGCAGGGATTAAAAGAGGGAGACCGCGTTGCAGTAGCTCCATTAGTTCCGTGTGAACAGTGTTCCAGCTGTGCCAGCGGCCATCCGGCGCTTTGCGAGAATTATAGTTTTATTGGTTCCCGGGAGCAGGGGGCAATGGCTGAATACGTTGCGGTAAATGCTAAAAATATCCTGCCTTTACCGGATGAGATTACAGACCAGGAAGCGGCGTTAATTGAGCCGTTAACCGTTGCTATCCATGGGATTGAAAAAGTCGATATCCACGCCGGGGCAAGCGCCGTTGTTTTTGGAGCAGGTACAATTGGTATGATGTCACTGCTCGCACTGCAGGCAAAGGGTGCAGGAGAAATAACGGTTATAGATATTGATAACGCAAAGCTGGAAATGGCGAAAGGTTTAGGAGCTACAGTTACCGTCAATTCATTAGAAGTTGATTTAGATGATTATTTTAAAGAAAATCAAAGACCGGAAATCGTAGTCGAAACAGCAGGAGTGCCACAGACTCAAGTTCAGTCATTGAGTGTAGTGGAGAAGCTTGGCCAAGTTGTATATGTTGGCACAGCGAAGAAAGAGATTACATTCCCTGCAGATGTATTTGAAAGAATTCTAAGAGCAGAATTAAAAGTATACGGTTCTTGGATGTCCTATTCCGCTCCTTTTCCAGGATTTGAATGGACAGCAGCTTTACAATATATGAAGGATGGAAAAATCGATGTCAAACCTTTGATTCATGAAGTGACCCCGCTGGAGGTCAAAGAAGAACCATTTCAGAAAATGATTGATCCGGATAATCATTCAATTAAGTTTTTATATGATGTAAGACAGTAGGGAGAAAAGCCTTGAAGGATACAGTTTCATTGTATCTTTCAAGGTTTTTTCGTCATCAAAGCTTTAAGATATAAAAATTCCAGAAAAAAGGAGTACAACCAAATAGATGTGACCAGCTCACTTAATAAATTAAATTAACTATGGTATGATATTTCTAAAACGATGAACGGAGAATCTGGATGCAGCGAGGCACTTTTCAATTAATGAAATCGGTCAACAAATCACTTGTTTTAAATAAAATTCGTACCTTTGAACCGATATCAAGAGCACAAATAGCGAAAGAAACAAAACTCACCCCGCCGACTGTCAGCAGCATTGTCAAAGAATTAATAGAGGAAGGGCTGGTGATCGAAAAAGAATTGGGCGCTTCACAAGGCGGAAGAAAACCAACCTTGCTTTATGTGAACAGCAGTGCGTTTTACGTCATCGGAGTAGATGCAGGACCAGAAACAATCCGATGTATCCTTTCTAATTTATCCGGAGAAATTTTGGAGCAGTCATCTGCCATCATCCCAAAGCCAATAACCAATCAAGCCTTTATGACGATGCTAAAAGACGGTATTCGCAACGTATTACAAGCCTCCTCTGTGGAAGAGGATAAAATTATCGGCATCGGTGTAGCCATGCATGGGGTAGTCGAAGTTGAAACAGGAATCGCTTTATTTGCACCGAACCTGGAGCTGAAAAATATTCAAATAAAAGCAGAGCTGGAGGAGGCATTCAACCTGAACGTTAAAGTGGAAAATGACGGTCGTGCCATGGCCTTAGGAGAATCCTGGTTTGGCGGGCATGCAATTGTGGAAAGCATGGTAGCCGTTAACCTTGGGCGCGGTGTAGGTGCGGGTATCGTTATCAATGGGAAATTATACCATGGAGCACAGGATATTGCCGGCGAACTGGGTCATATGACCATCGATCTTCATGGGGAACGCTGTACCTGCGGGAATAGAGGATGCTTACAGACTTTTGTGACCGGTTCAGCAATTGCTGCTTATGCGCATAAAAAAATAAAAGGTGCTTCTCAGGAAGCAGATACAGCGGAAGCTATCTATGAACGTGCGATAGCAGGCGAACAAGAATATATCGAGGTTTTTCAAGAAATTGCGGAAATCATAGGCGTTGGCTTGACCAATTTAATTCATATTCTGAATCCGGATAAAATTATTCTGGGCGGAGGCGTTATGAACAGTCGGGAAATAATGCTTCCTGTTATTAAACAAACGATTCATCAGCGTGCCTTGACAGGGAAAGCAAAAGAAACACAGGTTGAGGCAACGAATCTTTATGATAATGCCACTGTTCTTGGAGCTATTTCCTTACTTTTAATTGAGTTATTTAATCCAATGTGAAAAAACGGACTGCATTTTATCAGCAGTCCGCTTTTTATATCCATTCTTTACTTATCCAATGCCGCAATAAACCTGTCAAACGCAGCTTTTTCTTTAAATACCCCGGCGTCTTCCAGCACCCGCTTGAATTTCAAGCCGAGTTCCTGCTGCAATATATCTTTTGCCTGCTCCTCGCTGGAAGCCGTACCGTATTTATCTTTTATTTGATGGCTCCATTCCTGATGGTAGTCAGCGATATTACTTGGCTTTCCGCATAAATCATTTTTAATCTCCTGCAATTCATCCTTTAACCTTGCCGGCAGAACGGCAAGCCCCATGACTTCAATCAGGCCAATATTTTCTTTTTTAATATGATGGACATCTGCATGCGGATGGAAAATCCCCAGCGGATAGTCGCTGGATGTCCGGTTATTGCGTAATACCAGGTCCAGTTCATAGCTGCCTTCGCGCATTCTGGCAATTGGAGTAATGGTATTATGCGGTGTATCATCCGTAAATGCGCGAATTGCTGCTTGTTCATCTGAATAATTTTTCCATGTTTGCAGAATATGATCGGCAGCTTCAAGCAAGGATGATTTATCCTCGCTCTGCAGCCTAATCACAGATAATGGCCATTTTAACACGGCTGCTGAGACATGATCGAAGTCTGGAATCGCAAATGAAAAAGCATTTTCAGCATGCGTCATCGCGAATTCATAATTTCCAGCCTGATAATGGTCATGGCTTAAAATAGAGCCCCCGACAATGGGCAAATCTGCATTGGAACCAATAAAGTAATGCGGAAACTTCTCCGTAAACGTAACCAGGTGTTCAAATGCCTGCTTATTGATTTTCATATCTCGATGCTCTTCTGCGAGCAAAATACTGTGCTCGTTGTAATAAACATAAGGCGAATACTGAAAATACCAGTTTTCATCTCCTAACGGAACCTTGATCACACGATGATTTGCTCTTGCCGGATAACCGGTCCGTCCGGCATATCCCTCATTTTCAATACATAAGAGACATTTAGGGTAGGAAATCGTCTGCTTAAGCGCCCGTTCTCTTTTGATTTGCTCCGGATCTTTTTCAGGTTTGGACAGGTTGATGGTAATATCAAGATGGCCATAGGCTGTTTCCGCTTTAAAATGAATATTTTTACGGATGCGGTTCATCTGGATATAATTATTATTTCTGCTTAAGGCATAGAAATAATCCGTCGCTGCTTTTGGTGATGCTGCATATTTTTCTTTAAAAATAGCATTCACAACAGAAGGGCGGGCGACAAAGCAATTCATCACATTAGCGGATAGGATTTCCTTCGCGTCAAAAACGTCCTCAATGATGTGATTTTCTACCGCGTAGTCTACGAGTTTATCAACCAGGTTAGGGATGGAATCTTCTGTCGGCTCTACAGTCTGATCCGGAAAGTCCGCTATTTTTAGCAAGGACATGACTTGATTTCGTGCATAAATTTCATCGGAGCCTTCGATTAATTCTTTTTCTATCGCTTTGTTGATTAATCCTTGGATATCATGGTAAATCATTTTAAATCGTCTCCTCCTGCATAGCCGTTTGGATTACTGCTGTGCCATTTCCATGCGTCTGCTATAATTTTCTCGATCGAGGTGCGGGAAGGCTGCCAATGCAATATTTCCTTTGCTTTATCAGAGCTGGCAATAAGGACACTCGGATCTCCGGCACGACGGCTGCTGATTTGGGAAGGAATTGCTTTTCCAGTTACTTTACGAGCAGCTTCAATCATTTCCTTCACAGAAAATCCTTGACTGCTTCCGAGATTGAAAATATCGCTTTGCCCGTTTTCTTTTAAATAATCTAATGCCAGAAGATGCGCTTGAATAAGATCCTCGACATGGATATAATCTCGTATGCAGGTACCATCCGGTGTATCGTAGTCGTCTCCGAATATAGTGATTGCTTCGCGCTGCCCAAGAGCTGTCTCTAAAATAATGGGAATCAGATGCGTTTCGGGAGAGTGGTCTTCACCGATTTCTGCTGTCTCTCTTGCTCCGGCTACATTAAAATAGCGTAAGGAAACATAACGGATGCCATGTGCATGTTCTGTCCATTTCATGAGCTTTTCCATTGTCAGCTTGGTTTCTCCATAAGCATTGGTTGGATTGGCAGGTGATTTTTCCGTTATCGGAATCGTTTCCGGTTCTCCATACGTAGCGGCAGTGGAAGAAAAGACGATTTTATCCACTCCGAATTCTACCATGGCCTGGAGCAGCACCTGCGTACCGTAAACGTTGTTATCAAAGTATTTAAGCGGGTTTTCCATGGATTCCCCAACGAGTGAATTGGCTGCAAAATGAACAACGGCATCAATCGATTCTTTTGCAAAGACGCTACGTAAAAAATCGATATCCCGGATATCCCCTTGATAAAAAGAAGTGTCAGGGTGGATGGCTTCTTGATGTCCTGTTTCCAGACTATCCACGACGACGACATGCTCGCCGCGGTCGATTAATTGGTAGACGGCGTGAGAGCCGATATATCCAGCTCCGCCTAAAACGAGTATGCTCATTTTATCTCCTCCTCGGTTACTTCTTTAGCGCCATCTGCAATAGAAGCAGTGTAAAATGTTGGTTCATAGCCGATTTTGTCCTGATAAATTTGCTTGATATGATGTTTGAAGTCCGTTACTGCATCCTGATGGACAATAGCGATGGCACATCCTCCAAATCCGGCGCCGGTCATACGTGCACCAATGACACCCTCCTGTTCCCAAGCCGCAGCTGCAATCGTATCTAATTCGATTCCAGTCACCTCATAATCCGATTGGAGCGAAAGATGCGATGCATTCATGAGCTGGCCAAAAGCATGTAAGTCGCCGTTACGCAGTTTTTCTAATGCTTCCAGTGTCCGCGCATTCTCATATACAATGTGTTTAGCCCTTTTTTGATGGACTGGATCTGTGATCAGGTGTTTTGTTGCTTCAAATTGTTCCATCGATAATTCACCAAGATGCTGGATGGAAAGCTCCTTTTGCAAATCCTGGAGCGCTTGCCGGCATTGCGCAAACCGTTCATTGTATTTAGAATCCGCCAAGGACCGCTGTTTATTGGTGTTGATAATGATAATCTCATAATCCTGTAAATGCATTGGTGCATAGCTGTATTCCAGTGTTTGGCAGTTTAAGAGAATGGCGTGATTTGTTTTTCCCATCCCGACAGCAAACTGATCCATAATTCCGCTGTTGACCCCAATATAATTATTTTCTACTTTTTGCCCGATTTGAATCAGCTGAAGCCGGTCTATTTCCAAATTAAAAAGTCCTTCCAGTAATACACCGGTCGCTAATTCTAAAGAAGCGGAGGAAGAAAGACCGGCACCATTTGGGATATTTCCATAAAATAAGATATCTGCACCGGACGTGATCGCATAGCCTTCTTGTTTCATATATTGGACCATTCCTTTTGGATAATTCGCCCAGCCGTGCGCCTTCTGGTAAGAAAGATGATCGAGGTCACATTCTATTATTCCGTTTTCAGAAGCGTTTAAAGAATAGAAACGTAATTTTTGATCATTTCTTTTTCTGGCAAGTGCGTACGTTCCAAATGAGATAGAAGCAGGCAGGACATAACCGCCGTTATAATCCGTATGTTCACCAATGAGATTGATTCGCCCAGGGGCGAAAAAGCGGCGAGGGGCTTCGGATGTATCAAAAATCTGGTGAAATGCTTGGGTTAGATTTGTCATAAGGACCTCCTGATTTGTATTTTTTATTGGTATGCTTATCCATATTGCAACTTTATTAATTTAATTAACTAAGTTCATTTTATAGTTTTTCCTCCTATTCTGCAAATGTTTCTATTAAAAAATTCATCAAATGAAAATAGATATCCCGAAGAAAGCTCCCTACGATAGAAATTATCGCAAGAAGCTTTCTTTCATTCTTTTACCGATCCTGCTGCAAGTCCTTGTACAAAGTGTTTTTGCAGAAGAAGGAACAGGATTGCCATTGGTAAGGTAGCAATAATTGCAGCGGCTGCAACTAAGTTTAAGTTATTTGCATTTTCTCCAAAGAATTTGGATAAAGCAACCGTCATGGTTTGGACAGACTCATCCTGAAGGAAGAAAATAGCAAATTGATAGTCATTCCAAATATACACACAAGCAATAATCAGAATCGAAGCAGTGATTGGTTTTAATAACGGAAACACAATTTGAAAGAAAATCCGAAATGTCCCTGCTCCATCGATTCTAGCCGCTTCTTCCAATGACTTTGGAATGGTCGACCGGATAAATCCGGCATATAAAAAGATGGTCAAAGGAAGAAAAGAAGCAACATTATTAAATATAGCCACTTGATGTGTATTCATTAAACCTAAGTTGACTACTAATTGATACAGTGGCACTAACGCAGCCAAAGGCGGCACGACCATAATAGCGATAAAAAACATATACATAAATCGATTCAGCTTTGTCTGTCTGCGTGCCAATGGATAGGCGGCCAAAGAACCGACAATGATCAATATGGCTGCAGCAAAAAATGTGATGATACCTGTATTTAACAGGGCATTCCCTAAATTTGCAGCCTCCCAGGCTTCCCTGAAATTAGACCAGCTAATATCGAAAGGGAAGACCCACTTCGAACTGAAGTCACTTTTTTCCTTCAGCGCAGTGGTGATTAGCACATAAAAAGGAAGAAAATGAAGCACTGTTATGAATAAGGCGAGTGTCGATAAAGCAATCTTTTTTCTATTTGAACTATAATCCATTATGCTTCAACCTCCTTACGTCGGAAATAAATCAATGCGGATAAACTCAGGATGAGAATAATGACCATCATCAGCACACCTTGTGTAGCAGCATAACCGGCATCTTCTCTTGCGAAATATAAATCGTACATAAACGTAGACATCGATTGTGATGAATTTCCGGGACCGCCGCCCGTTAAGGAAATAATAACATCAAATAGTTTGAGACCGCCGATAATATTAAGAACCATATTAATGGTAATGGACGGCATCAATAAAGGAAATGTAATATTCTTGAACTTCTGGAAGGAAGAAGCCCCGTCAATTTCTGCTGCTTCATAAAAGTCTCTGGATACACTTTGCAGTCCTGCCAAGTAGATAATCATTGCGATACCTACGAATTGGAACGTGTTCACGAAAACAATAATCCATATGTTTATATCTACATTGCCTAAAACATTGATTCTTTCCAAACCTAATCCGATCAGGACATCGTTTAAAGCTCCTCCTTGATAGGAAAAGAAGAAGTACCATATATACCCCATAATCAGCGGACTGATAATGACAGGCAGATAAACAATGGTTCGTGTAAGGGCTTTAAAATGAATGCTTTGATTTAATAATAAAGCGTAGGCAAGCCCAAGAATATTTTGAAAAATGGTACTGCCAATACCATATATCAATGTATTGCGGACAACCGTCCAGGTATCTGGATCGGACAACATTCTTGTATATTGTCTAAGCCCTATAAAGTCCGAAGTTTGTGAAAAGCCATTCCAGTTTGTAAATGAAATACGAATCCCGTTTAAGAACGGATATACAATAAAAAAGACAACAAACAGGAGGGCCGGTAAATACATCCACCAAAGGGATGAATTTTGTTTTGATTTTCCTATTTTTTTTGCACTTACTGCCATACAAATTCAACTCCTATTGAAACAACTTGTTTTATTTACTCCATTCCTGCTTGTTCCAGTAAACGTAAATATTCATTTTTCATTTTTTGAGAGACACCTTCAGGAGAAAGGGCGCCCGATAATAATTCTTGTCCACTCATTCCCAGCGGTTTCCACATGCCATTTGGCAAATAAGCCCGATCAAAATAAGGCTCTACCAAAATGTCATCATATTGCTCATAATATCCTTGGTAATAGATATCTGCAGTAGCATTGGTAAGTCCTGCTGCTAAAGAAGTTCCCTCTGCAACAGCTTTTACATTCTCAGGTCTGGCTAAAAATTCAATAAACTTTTTTGCCTCCTCGGGATGCGCTGTATCCTTCCAGATGGCAGCCGTATGGCGTTCGCCGCCAATCCAGGTTGGGTCATCTCCTTCATGGATAGCCGGTACAGGCATGATGCCCAGTTCGATATCCGGATTTAACTCTTGAATCACATGGATAGGTACCGTTTGCATGACAAAAGCAATTTTGCCCTGAGCAAGCAGTTGGTTTTTTTCATATGGTCTGGCTGTGAGCACATCTACATTTAATAACTCTTTTTCCTGCATTTCTAATAATTTTTCAGATAAGTAATCATAAGGTTCCCAATCAAAACTGCCATCTAGTAATTCTTCACTGTAATCATGGTCAGGATGGGTGATAAGCAATGGACTGGCAAATTGATCATAGTACTGGCCAAAGGCACCTTCATTTGAACCTTCGAACCAGAATGGTGCAATTTCTCCGTTGCTTTTTTCTTTTACTGTTTCTAAAGCTTCCATAAATTCATCAAATGTTTCTGGTACTTCAATATCGTACGCATCAAGAATCTCTTTATTATAAGTTAAACCATCCATCGCTTGATTGAGCGGATAGGCATATACCTTGCCGTCTTCATCTACAAAGTTTTGTTCCAGTGTAGGGTCCATGTCGTCTACCCAGTCCATGTCGCGCAAATCCATGGTATATTCTCCATATCTGTTCTGGGCCCAGCCATGCGTATCAAATAAATCAGGCAAATCATTTGCTGCCATTCGAATTCTAAGCTGACTTTCATAGTCTTGTCCCGGCATATTTAAATTAATATTGATATCCGGATATTCTGCTTCAAAATCGTTGACAACGCTCTGCATCGCTTCTTGCTCTGCTTCATTAGATACAGTAGAGAAAAAGGTTAACGTTACTTGGTTCCCTGGTTGCGTACTCTCCTCCGAATCGGTTTCATTTTCAGCGTCATCATTCGAACAGCCTGCTATAATAAGGCCGGTCAGCATCAACAACAATAATGTTTTAAGACATAATCGCATAAGGATACTCCTTTTATCAGTAATTTGAATCGGTACAGTTGCAAGGAGTACGAAATATTTCCTATAATAGATGAAATAGCGTACGCTTGCTATTAGTATGCTATCGATAGACCTAGAGCTGTTCCGCCAAAAACGATTTTAGGTCTATTGCTTTTTTAGCAGGTAAGAAAGTATAAACTTTCTTACTGCATAAGTGTAACTAAGGTTGTCACCTAAAGGCTTGGTGACAACCAAGTTTTCTAACAAATTTTGAAAAAATACCTCTTGATAGAAAAATAGGTTTCCTTAATCTATCGAAAGCTAGTTTGGAACATGCCGTGTTTTTGCTATTGCGCCGCAGCTTTCCCGTTGCACAAATGTGGTAGGGACATTCACTTTCAATGGAATGTCTCTGCCCTGTAACCGGTCCAGCAGCAGCTTTACGCTTGTTTTTCCCATCGTATCTGTTGGAACATGAACGGTTGACAACGGACAGCTGGAAAATTGGGCCATTTCTACATTATCAAAGCTGACAATAGCGACATCTTCAGGGACTTTTATTGCTGCTTCCTGTAAAGCTCTTAATGCACCTACTGCCATCGGGTCGCTCGCAATAAAATACGCCTCCGGTAAATTTCCTTTTTGAATGGCTTTTTTCATTAAATGGTAGCCATCAGACATCGTAAATTCTCCTACAAATATATGATCATCATTATATTTATCCAGTTCCTTCATTTTCTTTGTGAAAAATACATAGCGTTCATCATCTATCTCCCGCTTTTCATTGGCTTTGATATGTTTTCCTTGCATCCCGCCGATATATCCAATATTGGTATAACCTAGAGAGAATAGATGCTCCAAAGCAATCCAAGTGGATTTCTCAAAATCAATAACAATAGAATCAAAACGATTTTCATCCGGAGAATGGTCGACAAAGACCAGGTGCTTGATTTGCTCATGGATTGTATCTACAAGGCCTTCATCGATTTTTCCAGCAATAATGAGACCATCCAGATGAACATTCAGCTGATTCAAATGGAAATTACTCATGCGATAAACTTCCGTGACCTCGATATTAAAATGATGGCATTGACTTTCAATACCATGTCGGATTGATAAGAAATACGGATCACTCAATTCTTCTTCAAGGGACTGACACATCAGTATCCCAAATTTATACGTCGGACTAGAGTTTTGAAGCTGTTTTTTTCTGCCGCGAATCGTTTGATAATTTAATTGATTAGCTACCTCGATAATCCGCTGGCGTGTTTCTTCCGTTACAGATAAGGATGTGTCATGGTTTAATACTCTTGATACAGTTGTAATAGAGACATTTGATTTACTTGCGATATCTTTGATTGTTGCCATAGGTTCCCCACCTTTTTTTACTAAACTTTACTATGCTAATATACTATCAGGTGAGTAAAACGCTTTCAATATGGTGGAATACAAATAGAAAAAAGCGTTCTTTGATGTTGATGGAAAAGTCCGTATACTACACGAAAGCTTTTGTGACTCCCTCTCCTTACCTTAGCAAGGAGAGGGAATCTAAGTTATTCATACGCTGGAAGCCAATCTCCATGCGCTTCAATCAAATCATCACATAATGAGATAATGTCATCCATGGATAGTTCCGCGGATGTATGCGGATCCAGCATTGCAGCTTGATAGATTTTTTCTTTCTTTCTCGTTAACGCAGCTTCTACGGTTAATAATTGAGTATTGATATTCGTCCGGTTTAATGCAGCGAGCTGTTCCGGCAAATCACCTACATACGTTGGTGCAATCCCGCTTGCATCTACTAAGCAAGGCACTTCCACGACTGCATTCTCCGGCAGGTTGCTGATCAAACGTCCTGTATTTAATACATTTCCGCCAATTTTAAATGGCTTGTCTGTCTCCATCGCTTCAATAATATAAGAGCCATATTCGCGAGAGCGCTCATGTGTCAGGTTTTGGTCGTTTACTAAGTCATCACGCATTTTTTTCCAATCTTCAATCTGATTCACACAACGGCGCGGATACTCATCCAATGGAATGTTAAATTGTTCGATTAATTCAGGATATTGACTCTTAATAAAGTATGGATGATATTCAGCATTGTGTTCAGAAGATTCTGTAATATAATAGCCGAATTTATCCATTAATTCAAAGCGAACCATATCATCATGCTTTTCTTTTTGCTTCTCTTTCGCACGTTTCTTAATTTCCGGATAGAGGTCTTCACCGTGCCGCGTGATTTCTAACAGCCAGGCCATATGATTGATACCGGCAATTTTCCACTGCACATCCTCTGTCGGCATTTCTAAAGACTCCAGCAGATCTCTTGCACAAACCTGTACGCTGTGACAAAGTCCGACTGTTTTAATGCCTTCCTTCAGCATGATATTCGTTAGAACAGCCATCGGATTCGTATAATTAAGGAACCAGGCATCCGGGCAAACTTCTTTGATATCACGTGCAAATTCCTGCATGACAGGGATGGTTCTTAAGTTACGGAAGATTCCTCCGATCCCTAAGGTGTCTGCAATGGTCTGACGCAATCCATATTTTTTCGGGATTTCGAAATCTGTGATGGTAGCAGGATCATAACCGCCTACCTGAATCGCATTAATGACATATTTTGCGCCACGTAATGCTTCTTTACGATCCTGATACGCTTTTACCGTAACTGTAGCATTCAAGCTTTTCTTCAGGTTATTTAACATCATTTCAGAATCTTGAAGCCGTTCTTCGTTTATATCAAATAAAGCAAATTCAAAATCCTGCAACGCATCGACTGTCATGCAGTCACCTAATACGTTCTTTGCGAAAACGGTACTTCCCGCACCTAAAAATGTAATTTTGGACATAAGCTATTTCCTCCTAAAGTAGAATCAAAATGTAATATGAGAATGTCTTTCTGATGAATCCATATTTGCTTCTTTTTAGTAAATAGTTTTACTGAAAAAGAGTAAAAAAAGAAACAAGGTCTCTTTTTGAGTACGATTAAATTGCTATTGCTTATGTACATATTAATAGATGCATAAAGCGTTTTCAATCGTAAAATAAATTGAAAATGAGTAATATATTGCTCTCTGTTAATCGGTGAATAACTGGTTGACTGGCATGATATCTGTGTTTTGCCGGTAATTACTTGGGGTTTCTCCAATGGTTTGCTTAAAAACTTTACTAAAATAATTACTGGATGTATACCCGACTTCTTTTGCAATATCCTCGATACTTTTCTTTTCAGTAATCAATAAGTGAAGCGCCTTTTTCATTCTGATTTTTGTCAGGTAACGGATCGGCGTCTCATTTATAGACTTTACAAATTGGCGTGTGAAATAATATTTGGATAAGCCGGATACGCTGACGATTTCATCTAATGTAATATCTTCACTATAATGATTTTCTATAAAGTCGATTGCCTTCGAGATAGAAGGAGGGATTGCTTTAGATTGCTGCTGGTTATATTCTAAGTATCCGAGAAATTCCATAAGAAAAGAATAGGCGCAGGAGGAAGCCTCGTAGCCATGAGAAATCCCTGCCGTTTCTATTCTCTTTAAGGTATTAAAAATATAATTAACGGGGCTTGAATGAATGGACATTTGGAATAAATGACCATGCTTTTTCGTTATTTGCTGATATAACTTTGTTGCCTCTGCCCCAGTGATGGTAAAGAAAATAAATTCCCATTCCGCTGCATCAGCAGGAAGATAATACCGATGATCGCTTGGAACATCAATAAAGAAAGCATCTCCTTTTGTTAATTCATGCGTAGTATCCCCGATGGATATCGCACCGTTCCCATGCAGCGTATATTGAAAGATAATAATATCCTTTTCACCTCTTTCCAGCCCATGCCAGCTGTAATCAGCGGGGTTTTGATGATGTTCGAAGCCAATCGCATGCAGATCTGCTACGTTATCTTGATAAGCTCTTTGAAAACGAAATCCATATGAGTTGTGGCTGATATCTTTATACAAGGAAATACCTCCTTCATTTTTTTACATTGTAACATGGGTTGTTTTACTGGAGGATAAGTGACTGGCAAATCTCTTGTTCAGAGAAAAAACGAAATAACTTATATTTATCTGCCAAGTAACTGTGAAAGATAGGTAATAAATGATGATAGTCTAATGAAAAAAGAACCCATTTCTGATAGGGTTAAGAGTATAACCAAGCAATCGGTAAAAAGGATATGGATAAGAGTTGCTTTATTTAATGTAGGAAAGGCAGGACTTAAGGATGAAGGAGTTATTAAAATCAAGCAATTGGTTTTCGGGTCTTCAATGGCTCTTTTTTATTTTTACAAATATTGTTGTGATCCCAATCACAGTTGGTGCGGCTTTTGAGCTTTCCCAAGAAAGAATTGCCAGCTTACTTCAATTATCGTTTATTATGACTGGAATAGCGTGTATGGTACAGGCTCTCGTCGGACATAAACGGGCAATAATGGAAGGGCAATCGGGGCTTTGGTGGGGCGTTATCTTAACGCTGACTTCTACTGCTGCGGCACAAGGAATGCCTTTAGATGTGCTTGGAGGAAGTTTGACAGCAGGCATTATTATTTCTGGAATCCTCACAGTGATTATTGGTGTAAGCGGAGCAGGACCTTATATTGCCAAATTATTTAACCCGGCCGTTATGGGAGTATTTATGTTTTTATTTGGATGCCAATTAATCGGGATATTTTTAAAAGGGATGCTGGGTATACCTTTTGGTAACGAATCCGAAAATGCTCAAATCGATTTAGCTATTTCGCTGTTGTCTATTATCATTGCAATCATTGTGGCTATTATTAGTATTAAAGCTCCAGCAGGCATTAGACGCTATGGCTTACTAATTGGAATAGTTATTGGATGGATTGCATTTAATCTCACTTTTGGGCAACAGGAAGCGGTTAGTCAAACAGCTTCTTCAAGTATGGCATTATTCCCGCTTGGTAAACCAACGTGGGATACGGGAATTATTATAACAACAGTGTTAGCAGGGCTGCTGAATACAGCGAACACGTTTGGAGCGTTAAAAGGGACGGATAGTATCTATCGTGCAGAGACAACAAATTCCCAATATCGTTCCTCATTTACGATAACAGGGATTTTTACCGGGCTGTCCGGGGTGCTTGGACTTGTCCCGTATGCGCCGTATGTCTCTTCCATTGGTTTTTTGAATCAGACAGGGATCATTAGGCGGTTACCTTTTATTCTCGGCAGTTTCATGTTCTTCTTAATGGGCATTATTCCGCCAATCGGGCACTTTTTTTCTATGCTGCCGCTGAGTATAGGCAGTGCAGTATTATTTGTTTCTTATTTACAGCTGTTCAATTCATCATTAAGTTTCTTTCGCCAGGTTAAATTTAATACGCTCAATATTTACCGGTCGGCTGTTCCCTTATTTGTCGGTATCATTATTATGACCTTCCCTGCTTCATATTTCGATACCTTGCCTGACTTTCTTCGCCCGTTGTTAAGCAGCGGGTTATTAGTAGGTATTATTTTAGCACTTATACTTGAGAATGGTTTTGATTGGAATCGGACATAAGGACAGGTGGTAGATAAGGAAGCGGTTACTGAGTCAATTGAATTTTTATAAGGAGCTGTCGCTAACTGAATGGTTTGTATGGGAAGACAGCTCCTTTGTTTAAGAAAATAATGTTTACAAAAGCCATGTTTCTAGCGGACAGCATGGGATAGCAGCATAAACTATTCAACTTAATAGCTTATTCAGGAGGGATTTTAATGATAGAAATCCTATTTCCCAGGCACTTTCACACCAGGTATAAACCATTCTGACTTAAAAGTTATCATATAGATTTCCTTGTCGAAAAATGATATACTATCAAAAATAATGATAAGGGTTTCATTCGATTCCCGAGAATATTTAAGAGATGACCTCTTTATTTTTTTCGGAATTTTAAATTAAATGTACATAGAAGCTGGAATGGTTTCGGTGATGTGGAGGGGATAACATGCTTTCATCCAGACAAAAGAAAATTTTAGAACGGTTAATTGAAGAAGAAGCGTTTGTTTCCTTAGCTGACTTGAATAAAGCCTATCAGCTTTCGCCGCGGACGATTCGGCAGGATTTACTTGAAATCGAGACATGGCTGATGAATATTGGCGCAGGGTTTAGTCTGGAAAGACATCGCAAGTACGGGGCGCGGCTGATTTTAGGAGAGAAGCAGAAGCAGGTTCTTCAGGAGGCAATGTACAAGCAGAAGGATTATTTAAGTGCAGTACAGCGCCGGCAAGATATGCAAAAGCTTCTATTACTAAATCCATCTATCCATGTGGAAGAATTATGTGAGGATTACCAGATTAGTATGAATACGCTCCAGAATGATTATAATCAGTTAAAGACGGAAATGGAAGATTATCATTTAATGCTGTCCAGAGAGAATAAACAAATTTCGCTGGTTGGGGAAGAGAATAATAAACGCATGTTATTTTTAGATTTTTTGAAAGAACAGTGGACAGAGGAGGAGATACTGGAGCTGTATGTAACAAGGCAAATCTCTGCTTCCATGAATGAAACGGATTTAGAAGATATGATCGCAGATGTGGATGTTCATGGGATTGCATCTTGGATTGAGCAGGTAGAGGAGCTAAGCGGGATTGCTTTTATCGATGCGAGCAAATACGAGCTGTTTCTGAATTGTGCTGTTCAATGGAAGAGAATCCAATCGGGGCAATTTATTGCAGATTTTGATAAAGATGATGAATTAAAAATCTTTGAGGATGAAAAATTTACTGCAGTACGAGAACAATTTAGGCGATTAATGGGCTTGGAGGACGCGTCGCTTCAGCTTTCCAATGAATTAGCTTACATATCCATGCATCTGCTGGGGGCAAGGCGTTTAAGCGGGGAAGGAGATTATTGGCTGAAGTGCCAGTCCTTGTCGCGGGAGATTGTAGAGACCTTCGAGCAGGCGAACCACTTTCGTTTAAGCAATCGGGAGAATATTATTATTGGTCTGTCGACACATCTGCAATCCGCGATGTACCGCATGAAGTATCATATTCACATTGATAATCCTTATTTCGATAATCTGGAAAAAGAGTATCGTAAATATATTGAACAAGTAAAAACGTTTATTGAAAAAAATCCTCATTGGGGTTTAACGACACTTCATAGACATGAGATTGGTTTTATTGTAGTTCACTTATGTGCCGGATTGGAGCAGGAACCGTTTCTGCCGAGTAAACGAATTGCGATTGTCTGCAGCTCCGGCCTCGGAACATCCAGACTGCTTGAACGGACAGTAAGAAGACTGTTCCCGCAAGTATTTATAACAGGGCAATTTTCCGTAAAAGAGGCGTATGGGCTGACAGATAAAGATGCTGATTTGATTGTTACAACAGTTCCTTTTACCCAGCAGCTGCAAGTCAATCATGTGAAAGTAAATCCGTTATTGTCGATAGCTGATCAGCAAAATCTGGAGCGGATTATTGGAAGAGGAACCTATCAGGCAAACACCGAATTGCCGATTGTCGAGACAGTAATGACTATCTATCAGTCTGTTAAAAAGCACACGGTGGTGTTGAATGAGGGAGAATTGTTCAATGATTTATACCGGTATTTCAGTGGGAATCAAGGGGCAATGAGTTCGGAGGTTACTTCATTAACGGCGCCTTCGTGTATCCATTTAAGAGAAAAAGTCTCTGATTGGAGAGAAGCATTATCTATATTGAATCAATCTTTAGTAAAACAAGATGTCGTGGAGCATACATATGAAACGGAAGTGGCTCAAATCATCAATGAACAGGAGCATCATTTTATCGTGGCGCCAGGCGTTGCTTTTCCTCATTTAAGCAGTACAGCGATTAAGAAAACGGGTTTTGCTTTTATGACGTTGGAGGAACCGATTTCTTTCGGCGGAACAGAGGAAAAAGTATGGTGGATTATTTTGCTTGCTGCCAAAGATAAAATCCAGCATGTCACTGCAGTGGAGATGATGCTGGAGGTTGTTAATTCGAAGGAGTTATTAGACAAGCTGCGCCATGAAAGAAATATCGACGTGGTATGGAAATGGATGTTGGAGTACGAGGAGGGTAGCAAATGAAAAAAGTGCTAGTTGTTTGTTCAGGCGGTTTAGGGACAAGCCTTGTTTTAAAGCTTCAAGTAAAACAGCATTTTCAAGAATGGGAATTAGATGACGTCATTGTGGAACAATCGGATGTAAGTGCCGCCTCCTTCATGAAAGCAGATTTGATTATCGGGGCAAAGCAGGTGGTACAGCATTTGCAGGTAAAAGAAACAGAAATCCTTGGGCTCTCCTTTATTGCAGATAGAGCCTTAGTAAAAGAAAGCTTGGAAAATGCGGATACTGTGAAGCGGTGGCGTGAACGTGTATGAATATCTTTGAAAGTTTTACAAGAGGGTTTATCGGGGAGCCTGCGATTTTATTAGGAGCGATAACATGTATTGGGTTATTACTTGCCAGAGCAGGCTTTTTTCGGGTTCTCAGCGGAACCGTGAAAGTAATGGTAGGGGTGACATTGTTACAGATAGGAGCATCTGCTGCCAATGTGTCCCTTTCCAATTTAGCAGTGATGATTCAAGACAGCTTTAATATGATTGGCATGATCCCGCATAATGAAGCGATAACGGCATTAGTACAGATTAATTACGGAAGAGAAATTGCGATAACCATCTCGATTGGAATGGTCGGGCACCTATTAATAGCACGCTTTACAAGATTGAAGTATGTCTTTTTGTCAGGACATCAGGTCCTTTTTATGTCCGCAGTGATTGTTGCTGTTTTACATGCTTCGCAATATGGCTGGTGGCTGTATATTTTCGGCGGCTTCGTGTTAGCGCTGATGATGTCCTGCATGCCTGCGCTGGTTCAGCCGTTTGTCAAACGTGTGACAGGGGATGACTCGATTGCGATTGGTCATTTTAATAGTGTTGGCTACTTTCTGACAGGTATGTTAAGCACCAGTCTTTTTAAAAGAAAAGAAGAAAAAGCAGATTTTCCGAAATTCATCCGAAAACTGGAGCCTTTTATGTATGATCATGTGCTGATCATTAGTATATTTTCATTTCTGCTCTTTTTTATTGCGGCTATTTTTGCGCAAAGAGATGCAATTCAATACTTGTTTAATGATCAAAATTTTATCATTTTTGTGATTGTGCAATCTTTGTGGTTTACAGCTGGAATGTACTGTATTCTGACGGGTGTACGGATGATGATTGCAGAAATTCTGCCGGCGTTTGAAGGAGTCTCAAGCAGATGGATCAAAGGCTCTGTCCCAGCGTTAGATGCGCCGGTGTTATTTAATTACGCTCCATTAGCTGCAATGGTTGGATTTATCCTCAGCTTTTTGGGCGGACTTGGTGTAATGTTTGGCATGGCCGCAGTGCAGTATACGATTATTATTCCAGGCGTTATCCCACATTTCTTCTCCGGCGGTGCTGCAGGGGTAATTGCTTATAAGCTACGGGGAATCAAGGCGCTGGTTTGTATGAGTATCGTGCATGGGATGGTTATTACTATTTTGCCGATTCCGTTGTTAAGTTATTTGCGGGATTTAGGTTATACGCGAACGACATTTGGAGATACGGATTTGCAGTTGATTGGGATTTTGATTGGGTGGCTAGTGCAGTAATAACTGAATTTAATATGTCCTCTTCTATTAAGCAGAGAAAAATGATGAAAATTTCTAACCTGCATAATAAAAGAGGATTTTTTGTTTTGTATACCTTAAGGCATCTATTTTAAATTACATAGTCTATAGTAAATATTCAATACCAATTTACTGCCATTTAAAAAGGAAATTAATTACTATTGATAGTGTAAGCGTGTACATATAGAGTTATATACATAATATAAGGAAGTAATGAAAAACAAGGGAGTTAATTCAATGGCTAGAGCGGAAGAGTGGATAGGTTATTGGAAGTAAAGGTATGAGGTAACTGAAGCTTTGGCTTTTAGCATAATCCTGTAGCAATAAACCATTTAATAGACTGCTATTTTAAACAAAGAATACATATTAAAACAATATTTAAAGAATATATAGGGAGGGGGGATGTAATGAGAAAAAGTATTTGGAGGTTATCTCTATTATTAATCGTAAGTATACTAGCCGCTTGTGGAAGTGACGATTCTAGTGATGAGCCAGATGATAAGTTAGAAGGTAAAATAACGGTTTATGCTGGTTCGGATGAAGAGCGTGCTATCGAAACAATGAACCTTTTTACAGAAGAAACAGGAATTGAAGTTGATATGGTTCGGTTATCTGCTGGGGAAATTCTATCAAGAGTTCGTGCGGAAAGTGCGAACACGCAGGCAGATGTCTGGTTTGGCGGACCGGCAGAAACATTTGAAGTAGCTAAGGAAGAGGAATTGCTTGAACCATATGTATCGCCTACAGCGGAATATATCTCAGATGAATACAAGGACGATGAAGGATATTGGACTGGAATGTTAGTTAATCCTTTAGGTTTTGTAGTGAATCAAAATTTCTTAGATGCCAATAGACTAGAAGCACCTACAAGTTGGGAAGATTTACTTGATCCAGCGTATGAAGGGGAAATCGTTATGCCTCATCCAGCTTCATCCGGTACGGCTTATACAGTACTTTATAATATATTGCAGTACTTTGATAATGAAGAAGAGGCTTATGATTATTTGGAAGCATTGGATGGACAAGTACAACAATATACAACTAGCGGGGTCGCTCCGGCGAGGATGGTGGGAATGGAAGAAACGGGAGCAGGGATCTTATTCTACTATAATTCTGTTAAAAGTATGGAAGAAGGATTCGATAACTTAGAGCCTACTGTTGTTGATGGAGCAGGATATGAATTATTTGCAGTAGCTAAGATCGCAGATGCTCCTAACCCTGAATTGGCTGAGGCATTTATTGACTGGGTATTAGGACCGGCAGGGCAAGAAGCAGCACAAGATTTTGGAAACTATAATAATGTAACCCATCCAGAAGCTGCGGATGCAGAACAAGCTATTGATCTTTCGGATTATCATTTAATAGATTTTGATTTAAGTGATGCCGCAGAATCGCGTGATGAGATTATTCAAAAATGGGAGAATGAAATTTATGATCAATAGTCATATAAAGAAAATGTAAGTTAATCACTCAAAGACATTGCTTTATATCTTATTAGAAATTTTATCTGAATGTTTGATGCAATATTTATAAGCTAAAATTCTACCATTTTAAACGGAAATAATTTGGTGTGGAGCGTTCCATGAAATGATTATAGTCTTAAAGTATAGTAATAATTAGAAAAGAGCATAAGAATTCATCTATCTTTTAGAGGAAGGAACTAAAAAAGGAGGCCAAAATGAGCTATCGTGCAATTTTTTTAGATATTGATGGAACGATTATAAAACCGGACCACACTTATGACGCTTCAACCAAGGAAGCGATTCGGCAGGCAAAAGCAGCAGGTATAGAGGTATTTCTATGTACAGGCAGACCTTTAATGGATATTGTTAATTTGAAAAATGACTTTGGAATCACCTCATCGATCACTTATAATGGCTCCTACGCAATGCACGAGAATGAAATGATTTTTAAAGCTGCGATGCGTAAAGAGGATGTCGAGAAAATGATTTCTATCTCCAGTCAAGGAGAAAGCGAGCTAGCTCTTTATACCACAGAAAATAATTATTTTACTTCTTTAGAGGATACACACGTTATTTATTTTAGTAAAGTTTCGCAAATGAAGGAATTTAAACTGTTTACAGAAGATGTTGCTGATCAGATTGTAGCTGCAACGGCAATCAATGTGTTTGACAGCAAAGAAGATTTTAGTTTAATAGAAGGCTATCAGCTGTCTAAAGTTAATATCAAACATTCTACAGAGTCCTATGATCTTATTCGTACTTCCGTAAATAAAGGAGAAGCAGTTAAAAAAATGATAGCGCATTTGAATCTATCACCTTCTGAAGTGATTGCTTTTGGTGATGGAATGAATGATAAGGAAATGCTGCAATTTGCTGGAGCAGGCGTGGCAATGGGAAATGCGGACGCAATGCTTGTTCCATATGCAGATTTTCAAACAACAACCGTTGAGGAGAATGGCATTTTTAACGGACTGAAGAAGCTTGGAGTTGTGAATTAAAGTAAAGAAAATGAAAGAAAGGAATTCATCGTATGAAAACTACAAAAAAGATAATACCGCTATTTTTATTTTTAGGATTGATTCTTGCTGCATGCGGTTCTGATGATACAGAAGAAACAGGTGGAGCAGAAAACGATGGTACATTGACTGTTTATGTCGGTCTTGAAGAAGAGCATGCCATTGCGTCAATTAATCAATTTACAGAGGATACGGGAATTGATGTTGATATGGTTCGAATGTCTACAGGAGAAATATTGGCTAAAATTCGCTCCGAGCAGCAAAATCCACAGGCTGATATTTGGTACGGCGGCCCAGCAGATACATTTGTTGCTGCAAAAGAAGAGGATTTACTTCAGCCTTATCAATCCCCAGAGGCAGAAGCAATCCCTGAAGAGTATCGAGATGAAGAAGGGTATTGGACAGGAATTTATTTAGGCCTTATTGGTTTTGCGACAAGCCAGGACTTTTTAGATGAACATAACTTGGAGGCACCTGCAAGCTGGGATGATTTATTAGACCCAGCATATAAAGATATGGTAGTCGTTGCTCACCCAGGCTCTTCAGGTACGGCGTACACGGCGCTTTATTCTATTCTTCGTGCCAAGGGCAGTGATGATGCTGGTTTTGACTATTTGAAAGAGCTGGATGATCAGGTCCAGCAATATACAACGAGCGGTTCAGCTCCAGGGAGAATGGTAGGGATGAATGAAGTAGGAGCTGGAATTCTATTCTCACATAATATCATTAAGTTTCAAAAAGAAGGCTTTGATAATATTGTCTTAAGTTTTCCGGAAGAAGGAACAGGGTATGAGGTTGGCGGAGTCGGGATTATTAACGGTACTCCAAATGAAGAATTAGCACAAGAATTTATTGATTGGGCTGTAAGTGCGAATGCGCAGGAAGTGGGCCAGGAAGCAAATGCATTTAATAATTTAACTCATCCAGATGCGGTAGAGCCGGAGGAAGCAGCTGACTTGGAAGAAATTGAATTAATTGATTCAGATCCAATCGAGGCAGGAGAACGTCGTCAGGAGATTCTTGACCGTTGGGAAGATGAAGTGAATAATTAAAACATATCATAGTTCTATGTGAGTAAAGTCGAATGGTTCAACATTCTTATTTTTGAAGTTGAATTTATTCGGCTTTTTTATTTTGTTGAACAACTGCTAATAGATGAAAGAGTAGTATGTCAGTTTATACAACTAATTCTTTAATAGAAGAAGTTAGTCAACGATTATACATTCATGTTTTATATTACCATACCAATTCTATACCGTATCAAAAGGAGAATATTTGGTGTTGTTTATGTAAGCGCATACAAATAAACTGAAATCATATAAAAAAGGAGGAGAATAACTTTGAAGAAATGGATTCAATTATTATTTACACTATTGGTTCTTTTTCTGCTTGTTGCATGTGGGTCAAATGATTCAAATCAAGCTGACGGAGCAGATAAAGAGGATAGTCCAAGCGGAACATTAACAGTTTATTCGGCTTTCAATGAGGATCATGCATTGGCAGCAGTGAATAAATTTCAAGAAGAAACTGGAATTAATGTTGATATGGTTCGGTTGTCGGCAGGAGAAATTTTAGCAAAGGTGCGTGCGGAAAAAGATAATCCGCAAGCAGACATTTGGTTTGGAGGTCCAGCAGATACATTTGAAGCAGCAAAAACAGAGGATTTACTGCATTCATACCATTCAGAGGTTGCTGAAGATATTTCAGAAGAATACAAAGATCCTGAGGGAGATTGGACTGGGATATATGTTGGTGCTATTGGTTTTGCAACTAATCAACATTTCTTAGATGAAAATGGTTTAGAGGCACCGACAAGCTGGGATGATTTATTAGACCCTGCATATAGCAATGAAATTGTCATGGCGCACCCAAGTTCTTCTGGTACTGCTTATACAGCACTGTATTCTACTCTTCGTGCAAAAGGTGGGGACGAAGAAGGTTTTGCATATTTAGAGAAACTTCACCCCCAGGTTCAACAATATACAACCAGTGGATCAGCTCCAGGAAGAATGGTTGGTTTAAATGAAGTTGGTGCAGGGATCTTGTTTGCTCACGATATTATAAAGTTTCAACAGGAAGGTTTTGATGATATTGTTCTTTCTTTTCCAGAAGAAGGGACTGGATATGAAATAGGAGCGGTTGCGATTATTGAAGGAGCTCCAAACGAAGAACTGGCACAGGAATTTGTAGATTGGGCAGCAGGAACAAGTGCTCAAGAAGTCGGGCATGAAGCGAATAGTTTCCAGAGTTTAACGCATCCAGATGCAACGCCGCCTGAAGGAACACCTGATTTAGAAGAGATTAATTTAATTGATTCAGATCCCAAAGAAGCTGGGGAACGTCGTCAAGAGATCCTAGATCGTTGGGATAACGAAGTGAATAATTAAAATGTATAATAGCATGAATGATTAAGAGAAATCCGACTGGCTTCAATCTTCTATTAAAAATTTTAGAAGCAGGTCGGGTTTATTTTTGTTTATAGCTTTACTACTCTGCGTTAGTATTTCCCATAAAATATGAATCTTAAATGTAATTCCACCTTACCAATTCTATACCGCTTCAAAAGGAATTCATTTGGTGTTGAATGTGGAAGCGCATACACATAAACTTAAAACATAAGAAAAAGGAGGTAATGACATTGAAGAAATCTATAAAATTATTATTTATATTATTAGCTGTTTTTCTGCTAGCTGCGTGCGGATCAAATGATTCAGATGGGGCAGAAGGCGGAGATAGTCCAAGCGGAACATTAACAGTTTATGTTGGATTCCAAGAGGATCATGCGATTGCTGCGATTGACAGGTTCCAACAGGATACCGGAATTGATGTCGATATGGTACGTATGTCAGCTGGAGAAATTTTGGCAAAGGTACGTGCGGAAAAAGATAATCCACAGGCAGATATTTGGTACGGCGGGCCGGCAGATACATTTGAGGCTGCTAAAATGGAAGATTTGTTACATGCGTATGATTCGCCGGTAGCGGCAGATATTCCAGAGGAGTATAAAGATTCAGATCATTATTGGACAGGTGTTTATGTAGGTGCAATTGGTTTTGCAACAAATCAGAACTTCCTGGATGATAATGGTCTGGAAGCACCGACAAGCTGGGAGGACCTGTTAGACCCTGCTTATCAAAATCAAATAGTAATGGCGCATCCAAGCTCATCCGGTACAGCCTATACAGCATTATATTCCATTCTTCGTGCGAAAGGCGGAGATGAGGAAGGATTTGAATACTTAAAAGAACTTCACCCACAAGTTCAGCAATATACGACTAGTGGCTCTGCACCAGGTAGAATGGTTGGGCTAAATGAAGTAGGAGCAGGAATTCTATTTGCACATGATATTGTTAAATATCAAGAAGAAGGATTTGACGATATTGTTCTTTCCTTCCCGGATGACGGAACAGGATTTGAAATTGGCGGGGTAGGTATTATTGAGGGAGCTCCGAATGAAGAGCTGGCACAAGAATTTATCGATTGGGCTGCAGGTCCGGGAGCACAGGAAGTTGGTCAAGAAACAGATAATTTCCAGAGCCTTACACATCCCGATGCAACTCCGCCTGAAGGAGCTCCAGATTTAGAAGAGATTAACCTGTTAGATTCAGACCCGAAAGAGGCTGGAGAACGTCGTCAAGAAATTCTTGACCGTTGGGATAATGAAGTAAATAACTAGAGATAGAAAACGTTGAAAATAGGGGGCTGTCAGCTCCCTTTTCAACATAAAAGGAGTGAAAGCTTTTTATGAAGGAGAACATACGCAGATTAGTCAAACAGCCAATGCTGTTATTACTTGTTGTATTGGTTATGCTGACGCTCATTGTTTTTATTGTCTATCCGCTTTTCCAAATCTTTTTGTCCAGTTTTATATCAAATGGTGAAATAGATTGGCAAGGGTATAAAAGGGTATTTGCTGGCGGACAGTTAACCAGTGCTTTAACGAATTCATTGGTTTTAGCAGTCATTGTTTCTATTTTATCAACAGCGATTGCTTATTTCTTTGCTTATACATTAGCTTATATCAAGGTTCCATTTAAGAAATTATTTAATGGAATTGCCATTTTACCAGTTATTTCTCCTCCATTTGTTATTGCTTTATCAGCGATTCTGCTTTTTGGAAGAGGAGGATTTATTTCTGAGACATTGCTGGGAATAGAGGGAGCAAATATTTATGGATTACATGGTTTGATTCTTGTTCAAACCCTGACCTATTTCCCGGTAGCCTTCTTAGTTCTGGCAGGGCTGTTACAATCGATTAGCCCTTCTCTGGAGGAAGCAAGTGATAATCTTGGTTCTACGAAATGGCAGACATTTAAGAAAGTAACGTTACCATTATCTGTTCCGGGAATCGGAAATGCTTTTTTACTTGTATTTATTCAGTCGATGGCTGATTTCGGGAACCCAATGACCATTGGGGGAGACTATAATACAGTAGCAAGAGAGATTTATATGCAGGCAGTCGGAAGCTATAATATGCAGGCTGGGGCAGCTCTTGCAATGGTTTTACTTAGTGCAACAGTTATTTTATACGTACTCCAGAATTTTTGGATTGGGAAGAAGAATTATGTCACCGTTACCGGGAAACCGACTGGAGTTCGGAAAATGATTTCCCAAGGTATGTTTCGCCGGGTGATGATTACCATTTGTTTCGGTTTATCGGGAACGGTTATTTTATTCTATATCTTAGTTCCAATCGGATCATTTATTCAGCTATGGGGCGTCAATTACAGCTTTACATTAGATCATTATAATTATGTGTTTTCTATCGGTCAAAAAGCAGTGACAGATACGTTACGACTATCCATTATTGCGACGCCAATTGGAGGATTATTTGCAATGATTCTTGCATTCTTGATTGTTCGTAAAAGATTTGCAGGGAAAAAATTAATGGAAGGGATCAGCATGCTTTCCATGGCCATTCCAGGGACTGTAATCGGTATTTCCTACATTTTGGCGTTTAATCAGGCGCCATTAGCCATTACCGGTACTGCATTGATTATTATTGCTGCATTTATTGTTCGTGCGATGCCAGTAGGGATTCGGTCCGGTATTACTTCCCTTCAGCAGATAGATCCTTCGATAGAAGAAGCAGCAACAAATTTGGGAGCGAGCGGTTCGAAGACCTTCTTTTCAATCGTACTGCCTTTGATTCGACCGGCATTTTTCAGTTCAATCGTATACACTTTCGTAAAAAGTATGACAGCGATGAGCGCTGTAATCTTCCTGGTTTCTGCAAAATATAACCTGATTACTGCTTCTATCTTAGCGCAAGTAGAGTCAGGAAGAATTGGCGTTGCAAGTGCGTATTGTACATTATTGATTATCTTAATGATCGTTGCGATGTTAATTTTAAATGGATTAACTTCTTTATTTACTGGTAAGTGGAAGCTAAGAAAAGATCAACAAACAGGTGCAGAGATTGCTTCAAAAGATTCTGTGACGACTTAAATACGTGGAGGGATAACATATGTCAGCAAAATCCGTAAAGCTAGAAAATGTAACGAAACAATTTACCGATGATGAAGGAAAGACAATGACAGCAGTTAACGATGTCAGTTTGCATATTGAAAAAGGAGAATTTGCAACACTACTAGGTCCTTCCGGATGCGGAAAGACAACTACACTGCGTATGATTGCCGGATTTGAAGAACTATCGAATGGTGTAATTATGTTTGGAGAGGATAATGTTCAAAATATCCCTGCAAATAAAAGAGACTGCACAATGGTGTTCCAATCCTATGCATTGTTTCCACATATGTCCGTGTATGACAACATCTGCTATGGATTAAAACTAAAAAAGTTAAGTAGAAGTGAAATTGAAAAACGGGTGACACCAGTCATGGATATTATGAACTTACATGTGAATAAAAACAGGATGCCAAACCAATTATCTGGCGGTCAGCAGCAGCGTGTTGCGCTTGCTAGGGCATTGGTAATGGAACCTGGAGTATTACTTTTCGATGAACCATTATCCAATTTAGATGCAAAACTTCGAATCACGATGCGTGATGAAATTCGCCGTATCCAGAAAAAACTTGGCATTACAGCAATTTATGTCACACATGATCAAAGTGAAGCGATGAGTTTGAGCGACCGTATTGTTGTTATGAATGAGGGGCATATTGAACAAGTAGGACCGCCAATGGAAGTATATCAAAAACCAAAAACAAAATTTGTTTCAGACTTTATTGGGACAGCAAACTTCTTAGAAGGCGTTGTAGATAAGAAAGAATCGGATCGTCTCTTTGTAAAAACGAAACAAACTACCATCGAAGTTTTACAGCAGGATGCAGATACATTTCATGAAGGGCAATCTGTTTCTGTGGTTGTTCGGCCAGAAGCAATCAATCTTAGTAAGGAGGGAACAGAGCCTGCGAAAGTTCTAAAAAGTGTATTTATGGGACAGATACAAGAGTACGAGTTAGATTTTAATGGTATTCAATTGCATGCGGTTGTTGCTGACCCAGGCGGGAAAGAAGTTTATTATGACGGCGATAGTGTGAACCTGACATTTTCACAACGTTCGTTGCATGTTGTACCGGCATAAGGTTAAATAGAAGGAGGGGAGAGATGCTATGCGAAAAATAACAATGCTATTGTTCGTAGTCCTTCTCCTTCTTTCTGGTTGCAGCAAGGCTGGGCAAAAAGAAGTATTACAGGTTTATACTGGAATGGATACAGCTTATATGATCCGAATTGCAGAGCAGTTTGAACGGGATACGGGTATCCATATTTCTTTTCAAAGAAAAAGTAATCTTGAAATTCTTCAATCATTGGAGAATGAAGAAGAGGAATTTGATATTTGGTATGGGGGATCGTCTTTTTTAATGGAAGAGGCGAAACAGCAAGGACTCTTGGAACCATATATTTCGGACTATAGAGAAGAAATTGACGAAATATATAAGGATGAAGAAGGGTATTGGACTGGAATTAGTGTAGGGGTCTTGGCCATTGTAACCAATCGTCAATGGCATGTGGAACAAGGGGTAAGTAATCCGCAGCGGTGGAGTGATCTGCAACGGGTAGAATATAAGAACTGGCTGACATTGCCAAATCCAGAATCAACAGAAGCAGGGTACCTTACGATTGCTCTCTTTGATGAATTATATGGAGATTTGCGAACAAGAAGTGTGCTGCAAAATATCAATCAAAATGTAACTGATTACACTTTGGCAGAAGATTCAACTGGAAGGTTTATAGGTTATAAGGAAAGTGCTGCAACGATTATGTTTGCTCACGATGCCATGCGCCTGAAGAATGAGGGATTTAATGAGTTGAATATTATCTACCCGACAGAACCGACAACGTATGAAGTCGAAGCCATCGCTATGACGACAGATGCCCAAAACCAAGAGGCTGCACAGGAGTTTATCGATTGGTCATTAACAAAGGAAGCACAGGAAATAGGACAAAGAATAGGAAATTATCATATGCTGACCAATGTGAATGCAGTAAATCCGCCACAGTCCGTATCGTTGGATGAATTATTGATTATACCTGTTGATGAGGAAGAAGCAGTGGAAAGCCGATCAAATTTAATTTCTGATTTTAAAGAAGTTATCCAATTTAGAGAGTAAGGGGGAAGATGCGAAGTGACAAATATAATTTTTGATTTACATACGCACCATGATAGGTGCGGGCATGCAGAAGGAAAAATAGAGGATTACATTAAGGCTGCAATAGATCGTGGTTTACATTATATTGGAATCTCAGATCACTCTCCTTATTTTTATTCGAAGGAAGATCAGCTATATCCGGGAATTGCAATGGCGAAGAGCGAACTGGATGAATACGTAAATGAAGTGTTGACGCTGAAAGAAAAATATAAGAATAAAATTCATGTGCTGCTTGGAATGGAGAGTGATTACTTTCCTGAATATGCAGATATGTATAGAAGCATTTATCAAAAATACCCATTTGATTATATCATTGGCTCTGTCCATCATGTTCACGATAAAAGTATTTTTCAAAAAGGCAGATGGGATTATTTAACAGAGGGAGAACGTCTCGAGGAAAAAGAAACCTACTACCATTCGATTCAGCAATCTGCCAAAAGCGGTATGTTTCAAGTCTTGGGACATATTGATGCGATGAAAGGATATTTATTAGATTTTCATGATGTCAAAACATCAGTGATAGAAGAAACATTAAAAGTCATTGCAGATGAAGGTGTTGCTATTGAAGTGAATACATCCGGTAAAAATAAGGATTGCGGCGGATGGTATCCTTCCCATAAAATATTAGAAAGGGCATGCCATTACGGTGTAGATATATCTTTTGGTTCAGATTCTCACGTACCTTCCAGAGTAGGGGATGATTACTTAGAAGTACAGGAAACTTTAAAACAAATTGGCTTTCAGGAAATGGTGTATTTTGTTAACAAGAAAAGATATACGGTGTCACTTTAATTGTGTGGAGTATGAAGAAACCCGCATACGCTCATTCTTTAACGGATGCGGTTTTTTCTAAAATTAGGATGTTATCGTTCAAGAATATAAGATAACCTATTTAATCTGTTTGATGAAGATAAAAATAAAATAGTCTAGTAAAAAAGAATTGCGAAGGGACGCGATGGAATGAAAAATCATCTATTAATCTCTGATTTAGACGGCACCTTACTTGATGGAAAGCAGAAAATAAGTATGGAGAATAAATCATCTATCAAGCAATTTAGAAAGAACGGCGGATTGTTTACCATTGCTACCGGAAGGATTGAAGAATCTGTTTATCCTTATATGCAAGAATTAGGAATTGCACTTCCTGTTATTTTGTATAATGGGGCTGTTATTTATGATTATCAGAAAAAACAGCGTATATTTGAACAAAAGATTACTCAATTCACACCATTATTTAACCAATTACAAACATTGAGTGAAGGTCATTCAATTGGAATAAATTATTATCAAAATAAAAGGGCCTATACACTAGATTACAATGAATTGGTTAAAGAGAATGAGAAAAAAGATAAAGTGAAGGTTAAGGAAATAGGTGCTGATTTTGATACAAGCTATGTGACAAAAGTTCTTGTTATTTCAAATGATCCTGCTAATTTAAAAAAATGTGAACAGCTAGTGCAATCCAGTGATGTTTCTTGTGATATGGTCTATTCAGATAAAATTTATTTAGAAATTTTACCAAAGGATGCTTCCAAGGGAAACGCTGTGAAAGAACTTCTCAAATATTTAGACCGAACCGACTTACATACCACTTGTGTCGGGGATCATGAAAATGATTTGACCATGTTACAAACAGCTGATATAGCTTATGTGGTTGAAAATGCCATTGATTTATTGAAGCAGCAGAACTTTCGGGAAACCGTTCATCATGAGCATCACGCTATTCAAAGCATTATTGAAGATATAAGTCATTCTGTTGCTTTAAAGTGATAAAAGTAGAGTATTGATACAATTCAAATTCTGAAGAGAAGGTGATGCCATGTTTGAAGATGTATGTGAAATCGTCATAGTAGCAGGGAGAAGACTGGTAGATAAGGTGAATTCTAGATTCACTGTTGAAACAAAGGGCAGCGATATGGATTTAGTTACAGAAATGGATAAGAAAACAGAAAAATATATAACCGAGGAAATAAAGAGGGATTTCCCAGAACATGCTGTTTTTGGAGAAGAAACAGTGGAAGAGATAGGTCATGATAAAATGCTAGAAATGTTAGAAACGCACCCTAATCTATGGGTAATTGATCCAATTGATGGAACGACGAATTATGTACATGGATTGCCGGGATATACGATTTCAGTAGCTTTATATTGTAAAGGGGAAGCTGCTTTTGGCATCATTTATGATCCTGTTGCAAATGAATTATTTATTGCTGAACGTGGAAAAGGAGCAACATTAAATGGAGAAGCAATTCATGTAAGCGAGCAGGGTTCTTTAGCGGAGAGCCTTGTGTCAACTGGAGTTCCAGCTAAATATGAAAGTGACCGTAATCATGTTTTAGAGGGATATGTGAAAATTGCTCCGTTGACTCGAAATGTCCGTACTTTCGGTTCAGCTGCCTTGCATTGTGCTTATGTTGCTTCTGGACGTTTGGATGCATTTTGGGAATGGGGTGTGAATATTTGGGATATTGCTGCAGGCAGATTGATTGTTGAGGAAGCAGGGGGGAGTGTTTACCAATTGGATGGAAGGGATGTTCGCTTTGAATTTCCGAATTTCACTTGTACGAATGGAAAGATTGATGAGGAGTGGAAGGAGGCGTTTGCTTCTATCCATGGTTTTTGATGATAAATTTTCAGGTATACTATTCAAAAGGAAAGAATATGATAGTAATGACATAAGAACATTCCTAGGAAGGAAATATCCTAAGGAATGTCTTTTTTTTATTTCTGGCGGGTATTCAGAAAGTACATAAAAAGAGATACGCCGGTTAATAGGCATTATGATAATCTCCTATATGATGTGAGCAATGTGGAAATGGTGGTTACCCCTAAAAGTTAGAGTTTTATTATGCAACTGATTGGCTGGATTGAGTTCGATATTCGACTGGACTCAATCCAGCCAATTTTTCTTTTGCTCTTTCATGATTATACCAATAGATATATTCTTCAATCTGTTTTTTTAATTCTTCATAACTTACCAATTCTTCTCCATGGTACATTTCTTGTTTTAAAATGCCGAAGAAATTCTCCATTGAAGCGTTATCTGCACAGGTTGCTTTGCGTGACATACTTTGAAATACTTTATTTTCTTTTAAAGTCTTCACCCATTGGTTGTGTTGATAATGCCAGCCTTGATCGGAATGAAGCGTGGTACGATAGGTTGCCCGATTTTTTATTATCTCCATCGTTTCTTTTAAAGGTTCCATGACAAGATCTAACGTTGGTCGCTTCTTGATTTCATACGCAATAATTTCTCCGTTGTAAAGGTCAAGAATTGGATTTAAATATAACTTCTCCTCACCAAGACATTTGAATTCTGTAATGTCCGTTACTAGTTTTTGAAGTGGGATAGATGTGTTAAATCGGCGGGATAATCGGTTTTTCGCTACTTTTCCAACCTTTCCCTTATAGGAATTATATTTGCGGGATTTCCGCATAAATTTTACACATTTTAATCCTAATTCTCTCATCAAACGGTACACTTTTTTATGATTGATTTCATGCCCTAATTTTTTTAATTCTTTCGTGATACGTTTATAACCATAGCGTTCATGAAATTTTTTAAACAGGGATATAATAAGTTCTTTTAATGCTGCATCCGTGTCTTCTCTGCTAAAATGCTTCACATGATAATGGTAGGTTGCTTCAGGAATACCTACCACACAGAGGACATCTTTTAATCGGAATCCTTCTTCTTTGAGTTCGAATGCCACCTTTGCTTGTGCTTTTCGTGGAAGGCATTCGGATCCTCCCGAAAAGCTCTCAACTTTTTTAGGTATGCATTTTCTAGTCGCAGTAATTCATTCTCGCGTTCTAATTCTTCTTCGCGTGTTAATTTCTTCGCCTCTTTTTCCTTTTGCTTATTGGTTTTATTAGACATAGAAGGTCTCCCCTTTGGTTTTGGTTCCAGGCCTTCTAAATCTTCTTCCTCAAATGCCTTCATCCAGCGTCTAATTAAGGAAGGGTTGTTCAAATGAAATTGAATAGCAGTTTCTAAGAAAGAAGCACCTGTCTGTAACATAAATTGTATCGTATTTAATTTAAATTGAACAGAATACTTCTCCCTTGTTTTTCTTCTTCTTAATCCATCTATTCCTTGGGATTTATAGACTTTCACCCACTCAACTATAGATGTTTCACTGCCCATATTATATTTTTTGGCTAATGATTTATAGCCCATATTGCCATATAAATACTCGGTGACGAGTTTTATTTTAAATTCTTCATTATATTTCGCCATAAAAACACCCCGAAAGTTAGATTTTTCTACTCTAACTTTCGGGGGTCGGTACCAATACTTCCTTTTATTCTACGCACAGTTTATTTCTATATCATTCAAAATAGAATATGATAACCTTTCCCTCTAAAATAAAGCTAAATTATTGTAAATTATCCTATATTTTTTAATTATTGTATTCCCGTTTACAATAAAACTTATTTTATGGATTCTTATAATATTGGTTAAAATAGCGATAGTAGAGACAAGGAAATCCTTCCTTGCCTCTATTTAATGCTGATTTCAATTACCTTAACTCTAAAGGATGTCAGATAACTGACCGTTGCAACGGTCAATTATCAGTAAAGCGTTTTCTGCAAATTGAGTTAATATAAATATGACAAGGAGGGGTGCTGTGAGTTCAAAAAATAATCGTGAACAAAAACTGTTACTGTTTCTTTCCAAAAATCAAGATTACGTTACATCAGATGATATAGCTAAAATATTAAACGCTTCTCAAAAAACAGTTTATCGTTTAATAAAAAAAATTAACGATGAATATGAAAGCGGTTCTTTAATTCTCTCTGAGAAAGGGAGAGGCTACAAACTGGATTACGAAAAATTTATTAATTATCAAAAAAGAAATAAACAATACAAAGAAGACGCTTTTTCTCCTCGTGAGAGGCGTAAACGAATTATGGAAGAATTGTTATTGTCTTCTCCGAAACCTATAAATATCTATCACTTGTATAGTAACTATTATGTAGGAGACTCCGTTGTATCGAATGATGAACAAATAATGAGTGAAGAGCTTAAAAAGTACAACTTGGTGATAGAACGAAAAAATAGAAAGCTGGCTATATTGGGAGAAGAAATTAACATTAGGAAGGCAATTAAGGACGTTATTGAAATATTTAATATTATTGATATTGATGATTTAAAAAATAACCCGGAACTTAATTTTAATAAATATGACGTTTTATTTATTTTAGACCAAATAAGGAGCATTGAAAAAGATTTAAATATAACAATCCCTTATCCATATAACGTAAATATTTTTTCGCATCTTTATATCTTGCTAAGTCGTTCAAGGAAAAATCCATATCTATTGTTTCCAGATGCGGTATCCCCTGAAGAAATAGAAAATATGAGAGAAAATAATATTTTATATCAGGTTGCGAAGACTACGGTCCATCATATTGAACAATATTTGAATAATACATTGCCGGAAATTGAAATTTATTTCCTTTATCAATACTTGGTGTCATCGAGAATGCAAGGGGTTGTTGGTTCCACGTTAACTTTTTCCTCAGAAGTTATTAAAGTAACTAAATTGTATATTGATGAAATGGGCACCAAATTAGGTATAAATATAGATAGTCAATCGATTTTTATAGATTTGGCTAACCATATTAAACCAATGCTGAATAGATTAGAACATAAAATTAGAATTAAAAACAATTTGTTAAGTCAAATTAAAATAACCTATGAAGAAATATTTGCAGGGGTAACAAAAGTTTCTGAACTAGTAAGTGAGAAGCTTGATTTACCGGTAATAAATGATGATGAAAATGGTTTTATCACGCTATATTTCGCAAAAATTATTGAGACAAGCCAGCATCAGCGCCCTATCAAAACACTTATCATGTGCACAACAGGAATTGGAACTTCAGAACTCTTAAAAGCAAAAGTAGCTAAAAAATTTCCTGAATTAGAAATTGTAGATGTCGTAGCTTCTCGAAATATGCAAATGTTTAAAGAAAAATATGCTGATATTGAACTGATTCTAAGCACGGTCCATATTGGAAATCAAATATTTATTCACTCTTTATTAGTAAGTGCCATGTTTACAATGGATGACCAAAAAAGGCTTCAAAATAAAATAGAGGAGATTTATCATGAACGATAATTCATTTTATCAAGTTTGTTTCAATGATGCTTTAGAAACGAAAGAGCAGGTATATGATTTTGTTTCTACCATCGCCTGTCCGCATCATTCTTATCAGCAACGACAAGCTATTATTCATCAATTGAACGAGCGGGAAAAGGTTGGAAGCCCATTAATAGCAGAACATGTTTTGCTGCCGCATATGGAAAGTAATCTGCTCGAGGAAAGTCAAATTGTATTTCTTAGATTAACAAAGCCAATATTGTTTTGGGATAACAATATAGAAGATATTCGACTTATCATTATTATCTTATTAAAGGCAGATGAACAAGAGGAAATAAAGAAAAAAATCTCTTTATTTACAAGATCTTTAGCAGATGAAGATTATTTAAACCGTTTATTAAATGCCGAAGAACCATCAAGTTTATATAAAGAAATCATTACATTTTAGAGGAGGAAACATGATGAAAATTGTAGGAGTTGCAGCATGTACTGTAGGAATTGCACACACATATATTGCACAAGAAAAACTTGAAAATGCCGGGAAGAAAGCAGGGCATCAAATTCATATAGAGACACAAGGAACTATTGGGACAGAAAACGAATTAACAGCAGAACAGATTGCAGGAGCTGATATTGTTATCTTGGCAGCAGATGTAAAAATTTCTGGACAAGAACGTTTTGAAGGGAAACGAACCATTCAAGTATCAACAGAAATTGCTGTGAAATCACCAAATAAACTTATTGAGAAAGCAGAAGAGGTAGTAAATAAAAATCAATAAACTATTTATTAAATGGAGGGGAAAGTATGGATGTAAAAGACATTATAGATGTAAATACGATCAAAATAAATATGAATGCTAAAAGTAAAGAAGAAGCATTAATAGAATTGGCAAATTTACTTTTAGAAAATGAGTATATCACAGATATAGAAGGATTTATGAAAGATATTTATGCTCGAGAAGCAGAAGGACAGACAGGAATCGGAAATTACATTGCAATTCCTCATGGAAAAAGTGATTTTGTGCAGAAATTAGGAGTGGCTATTGGAATTAGTGAAGAAGAAATTCCATGGGAAACACTAGATGGAAATGGCGTGAAAGGAATCATTCTTTTTGCTGTAGGAAACGACAATGAAGGTGCGCAAAATCATCTGAAATTATTATCTTTATTTGCAAGAAAATTAGGTAATGATGAAGTAATCAAAAAATTACTTCATGCTTCAAAGAGGGAAGAAGCGAAAGAAGCTTTTAGTAATTAATATAAGGGAGAGAAAAGGATGAAAATTGTAGGAGTTGCAGCATGTACTGTAGGGATTGCTCATACGTATATTGCACAAGAAAAACTTGAAAATGCCGGAAAGAAAGCAGGGCATCAAATTCATATAGAGACACAAGGAACTATTGGAATAGAAAACGAATTAACAGCGGAACAGATTGCAGAAGCTGATATTGTTATTATAGCAGCGGATGTGAAAGTTTCTGGGCAAGAACGTTTTGAGGGGAAGCGAACTATTCAAGTATCAACAGAGATTGCTGTAAAGTCACCAAACAAACTAATTGAAAAAGCAAAAGAAGTTGTTGGATAAAGTAATCAAAGAATGGTATAGGAGGGTGGCAAATGAAGAAATTTTTTAGAGAATTAAACCTTAAAGGTCATCTATTAACGGCAATTTCATATCTGATTCCAATCGTTTGTGGAGCAGGTTTCTTAATAGCAATTGGTATGGGATTTGGAGGTACAAGCCAGGATATATTGGTACAAGGTGAGTTTTCTATTTGGGATGCTTTAGCAACAATGGGAGGAGCAGGTCTCGGTTTATTACCGGTAGTTATCTCTACAGGGATTTCATACTCCATTGCTGGAAAACCAGGGATCGCTCCAGGTTTTATTATCGGTTTAACTGCTAATGCCATTGAAGCTGGCTTCATTGGCGGAATTTTAGGCGGGTTCTTATCAGGTTATCTTGCTATAAGTATTTTAAAATACTTTAAAGTGCCTAAGTGGGCTAAAGGATTAATGCCGACGTTAATCGTTCCATTTTTTACTTCTATTATTGGCGGTTTAATCATGGTTTACATTATTGGTGTACCGATTGCTGCTTTTACATCAATGTTAACGAGTGCTTTAAATAATTTAGGATCTTCTTCTTTATTAGCATTTGGTGGCGTTGTAGGTATATTGAGCGGGGTTGACTACGGCGGTCCAATTAATAAAACTGTATTTGCCTTTGTATTGACCATGCAGGCAGAGGGTCTCAATGGCCCGATTACAGCATTACAATTAGTAAACACAGCAACACCGGTCGGTTTTGGATTAGCATATTTTATAGCAAAATTGTTTGGAAAAAAAATCTATAAACCATTAGAAACAGAGACGTTAAAATCGGCAGTTCCAATGGGCTTTATTAATATTGTGGAAGGTGTTATTCCAATTGTTATGAATGATATCATTCGTTGTGTAATTGCAACAGCTGTTGGCGGAGCTGCAGGTGGAGCAGTATCGATGATGTTAGGAGCTGATGCAACAGTACCATTCGGCGGAGTATTAATGTTACCAACGATGACTAATCCGATGTCAGGAGTTATTGCACTATTAGTCAATATTCTTGTAACGGGAGTAACATTGGCTTTAATCAAGAAAGATGTATCTAAAGACGAAGCGAGTGTAGAAACAGAAGCGGAAGAAGAAGATATTGATTTAGATGATATTAAAATCTATTAATATAATAATGAAATTTTTTCTAAACACTGAAAAAAGCTATAGAGACTAAAGGGATACTGGAGAACTTTTCAATATAATCGTAAATAAACGGAGGATTAGTAGAATATGAGAAAAGTAGAATTTTCACCGTCACTAATGACGATGGACTTAGATAAATTTAAAGAACAAATTACTTTTTTAAATAATCATGTAGACTCTTACCATATTGATATTATGGATGGCCATTATGTACCTAATATTACGCTATCTCCATGGTTTATCGAAGAAGTGCGTAAAATAAGTGATTTACCTATGTCTGCTCACCTTATGGTAAAAGATCCAAGCTTCTGGGTGCAACAATTAGTTGATATGAAGTGTGAATGGATTTGTATGCATGCAGAAGTACTTGATGGTTTAGCATTTCGATTAATTGATCAAATACATGATGCTGGGCTAAAAGCAGGAGTGGTGCTGAATCCGGAAACCCCAATTGATGCCATTAACCCTTATATTGAGTTAGTCGATAAGATTACAATTATGACAATTGATCCAGGGTTTGCAGGGCAACGTTTTATCGAAAGCACCTTAGATAAAATTGTGGCATTAAGAGAATTAAGGGAAGAAAAAGGTTATCAATACGTCATTGAAATGGATGGTTCATCTAATCGTAAATCATTTAAAAGAATTGATGCGGCTGGTCCTGATATCTATATTGTAGGTCGAAGCGGTTTATTTGGACTAAATGAAGATATTGAAAAATCATGGGAAATAATGCGTAATGATTATGAGGAAATGACCGGGAAAGTATTATCATAAAACGTAAAGAGGCTATTTTAAGAATTTGCATAGCAAATTGTTAAATGGCCTCTTTTTCATTATCCGATTCGCATGTACCTTCCAGAGTAAATAATGATTACTTGGAAGTACAGGAAACATTAAAGCAAATTGATTTTAAGGAAATAGTCTATTTCATAGATAAGAAACGATACATAGTTGCACTTTAATGTGCCGAGTTTGAGGGAAACTCAGGTTTGCTTATTTAGTTACTGATTTAAGTATACTATTCATAAAAGAAAGAATACGAAAGAGATATTAGTATTGAAAAACTTAAAAAATGACTGTGGTTACACATATAGTAAATGAAAGAACTTTCCTAGGAGAGATACCCTAAGAGATGTCTTTTTATATCTGTCGTGTATTCAGATAAATACGCCGGTTAATAGAAATCCTGATAATCTTCTCTATTAGACGACGAGCAATGTGGAAATGCTCACCTTCTCAGTCTGTGCATAATTTATTTCTCAATTTATTTCTATATCATTCAAAATAGAATACGACAACCTTTCTCTACACTGTCTAATTACTTTTTATTTGACGAAGCGTATATTTACAAGTGGTGAAAACGCTTCCTTAATAGTCAGGAAACGATTCAGTATAGCGGTGGAAATTAAGGTGTATTTATAATGAATTTAGGAGGCGAACTAAGTGAAAGAGCGTCATGCCCGTTTACTCCAGTTATTAAAAATGTATGAACAGGAGGGGAAATATGTTGGTGGAGACGTGCTTAGTGAAAAGTTGGGAGTAAGCACGAGGACAATAAGAAGTGATATTCGGTATTTAAATGAAAATTACCTTGCAGATGCGGAAATAAGTTCAAATAACCGTCTGGGCTATAAGCTTGAAGGAAAAATGGAGGTTTTTAAGAAACAGGATTATTTTGAGTTTAATCAACGTGCTTTTTATATTGTTCAATTGTTAATGGAAGCGGATTCTTGGAAGTCTTATCAGGAAATAGCGGATTGTTTACATGTTTCTGCACAGACGATTAATTCTGACTTGAATCGAATCACTGAGTTGATAAGCAGTCAGCAACTTGAGGTTACGCTTGAAACAGAGACATTCTCAGGCATACGTATGATTGGGAATGAAATAGATAAACGTTTATTATTAGCTCATTTTGTAAAAAGAGATTTTGCGACAAAAGATGAATTAAGACATGAATTAAGAGAGCTTTTTACAAAATGGTGGTTTGAAGAAAGACAAATTGACGAGACCATGGCGCATTTAGACGAGGTTTTGGAACAATATGGTGTTTCCCTAAATATACAGGTTAAGTCTATGCTGGTTGTGGCAGTTTTAATACAAAAATATCGTTTAAATCAAAAAGCTATTTCTAAATTTGAATTAGACCTGAGTCAAGACGACCAATCATTGAAAGAGAATTCTGCAGCTCAAGCTATTTTGAAAAAAGAAGGTCTGCCAGATGGCGAACTACTTTTAAGAGAATCTTCATTTCTGGCGGTTCAACTAATAGGGTGGAAGGTATTTCCTGATTCCAATGGGATAAAGGATAATCAACTGTTTAGAAAAATCGACTTACAAATTAATGAATCACTAGCTATTTTAGGTGATAAATATGGGTATGATTTTTGGGAAGATCACCAGCTGGTTAATGGTTTGCAGGCTCATATAAAAAGAATAATCTATCCATTAACATATAAAGCTTTAATAAATAATCCGTTTTTATCCTTTATTAAATCAGAATATATCCAAGCCTATCAAATGGCTGTTGTTTTTTCCAAGCTAATAAGCAGCCGAGTTTCTGTCCATATTCCTGAAAACGAGGTGGGATATATTGCGCTTCATATTGAAGCAGCTATTGAAAGGATGAATGATCTGAAAATCAAGGCAGCTGTTATTTTCAAAGAAAAACATGTTCTGGCTACACTAAGTAAACAGAAGATTGAAAAACACTTTAGACAGATTGAAGTGATTGACATTTATTCTATCGATGAAGTGCACCAGCTGCCTGAAAATGTATCCTTGGTTATTTCCCAATTACCGATTAAAAATATCAATAAAAAAGTAATCGTAGTCAATGAATTCCTGCAGGCAGATGATTTGGCCTCCATCAAGCAAAATATCACTTTCGGTATATTAAAAGATCGGGTGAGTGAGGAAAAATTAATCTATCTCAATGAGTCAACAAAAGAGGCTTTTTTAGAGAAGATGGTTGATCGTTTTCGCCTGCAGCGTTACTTCAATGGCATACTGGATCGGGAGAATCTGTCTCCCACAGATATCGGTAATGAAATTGCATTACCGCATCCGCTTTTTTCAACAAATGAAAAAGAATCTTACATTTATATTGGAGTAAATCAGCAAAGAATTACCTGGGGAGAACGTTCTGTTCGTTTAGTTTTTTTACTCATTTTAAGCGAAAAAGATAAATTGAAATATGAATATATTTATCGAGAAATCTATCAATTAATGAAAAATAAATCAACAGTTGAAAATCTATTATCTACAAATTCATATGAAGAATTTATGGAAAATTTACAATGATATATTGGAGGAATAAAAATGTTAATGACAATGAAAGAAATTCTAGACGTAGCGTATAAAAATAAATTTGCAGTGGGTTCTTACAATGTTTCCAACAGTGAGTTGTTAAGAGCGATTATAGAAACTGCTGAAGAAAAAAATTCACCGGCAATTATTCAAATCCATCCTAATGAGCTTAATCTGGTAGGAGATGACTTTGTTGCTTATGCAAGAGAAGCTGCTCATAAAGCGAAAGTTCCCGTTGTCATTCATCAGGATCATTGTGGAACCATTGAAGGGACACTGCGGGCGATTCGAAATGGCTATACCTCTGTAATGATTGACGGGTCGCATTTACCATTTGAAGAAAATATAGAATTGACGAAGAAAGCTGTAGAAGTTGCTCATGCAGTAGGCGTTTCAGTAGAAGCTGAATTAGGAACTATTGGGGAAAATGAAGGAAGTTCAGAAGGAGGAGCAGCCCAAATTTTATATACAGACCCTGATCAGGCGCAAGAATTTGTAGAACGTACGAACTGCGATACGTTAGCAGTTGCTATTGGGACTTCACATGGTTTTTATCCGAAAAATTTAAAGCCAGAGATTCAATTAGACCGTTTGGAAAAAATCAATAATAAATTGGATATCCCGCTTGTTCTACATGGAGGTTCTGATAATCCAGATGAGGATATACGCAACTCAACAAAGTATGGAATTGCTAAAATTAATTTATCCAGTGATATGAAACGGGCATTTTTCAATCAGCTGCGTACGACATTAGCCGAAAAACCAGATGATTTTGAGCCAGATATTCTGTTCCCGGAAGCAAATAAGGCAGCGAAGGAAGTATTAAGAAATAAAATGGATTTGTTTGGTTCCTCTAATAAGGCTTCTCTTTATTGTTTAGGAGCAAAATAATACAAAAATTCCTTTTCTATTTTATTCTAACGAATTATAAAGGAGCTATGTGTGATGGAAGAATTGGAAATAGATTTGTCCGAATTGATTGATGAAACAGCTATCGACTTAAAAATGGATGTTCAGTCAAAGAGTGAAGCGATTGAAAAACTGACTGATTTGCTGATTTCTAACGGAGCAATCGAATCAAAGGAAACTTTTTTGGAGGATGTTTTTGAGCGTGAAGAGCAAGGATTGACTGGAATTGGTAATGGTATTGCTATTCCTCACGGGAAATCAACAGGTGTCCAAAAAACTTCCATAGCGATTGGAAGATCGAAGAACGGTTTGGAATGGGAAACGTTGGATGAAGAGCCTGTTCAGACAATTATCTTGTTTGCGGTTACTGAAAATGATAAGAATAACTTTCATTTAAAGCTTTTGGCTAAAATTGCAGGGGCACTGGCAGATGAAAACGTTTGTTATCAAGTTAAGAACGCCGATAATGCAAATGAAATTATTCGTGCTTTGCAAAAAGAAAACTAGAAAATAATCTTGTTCAGTTATTAAAAAAAGATTAATTCACAAGGAGGCATATGTATGAAGATTGTTGGAGTAGCAGCTTGTACAGCGGGAATAGCTCATACTTATTTAGCGAAAGAAAAGCTGGTGAAAGCTGCGGAAGAAGCTGGACACATCGTGAAGATTGAAACGCAGGGAACAATTGGAACTGAAGATGAGTTAACAACAAAAGAAGTTGCAGAAGCTGATGTTGTGATTATAGCGGCGGACATCAGCATTACAGGAAGAGACAGATTTAAAGACAAAAAAGTAATCCAGATTCCTACGCATATTGCTATGAAATCGCCTAAAGCACTAGTAAAGAAAATAGAAGATGAACTAAATGCTGCGACGGAATAGGAGGGGAAATGGTGAAAAAGGCTGGTGTTGTAATCAAGAAGCATTTACTTACAGGAATATCTTATATGATTCCGCTTATCGTAGCAGCGGGGATATGTATAGCATTAGGCCAAATATTTGGCGGTATTGATGTTGCAGAGAAGGAAGGGACAATTCCTTTTTATTTAAATCAAATCGGCGGCTGGGGTATGACGTTAGTGGTTCCATTGATTTCAGCAGCTATAGCCATGTCTATTTCAGATAGACCCGGGCTTGCACCTGGGCTCGTCATCGGTTTTATTGCGAATGAAATCGAAAGTGGTTTTATAGGTGGAATTATCGGTGGTTTCCTAGTAGGGTATGTCGTCCTTTTGGTCAAAAAATATATTAAAGTACCGAAAAGCATGCTTGGGCTGATGCCGGTAATGATTATTCCAGTAATTACAACCGTTATCAGCGGGCTCCTAATGATTACTATCATTGGACAGCCTATATCTGCTTTGCAGGGTACATTATTAACAATGCTTGAGAATATGGAAGGTGGATCCAATTTTATTATGGGTTCTATTCTTGGCGCGATGGCAAGCTTTGACTTTGGTGGTCCCGTAAATAAGACAATGTCTCTTTTTGCAGATGGATTACTGGTTGATGGTGTTTATGGACCGCAGGCAGTTAAGTTTATCGGTTCTATGGTTCCCCCATTTGGCATTGCTTTGTCTTTTTTGATAACGCGTTATAAATACACAAAAATGGAAAAAGAAGCGTTGAAAGCTGCGGTTCCGATGGGAATATGTATGATTACAGAAGGTGTTATTCCTATTGCTGCAAGAGATATCATCCGTGTCGTTACCTCCTGCTCATTAGGGTCGGCAGTCGGCGGCGGTTTATCCATGACACTTGGAGTAGGCAGCACCGTACCTCACGGCGGATTACTGGTGGTCCCTTTGATGATTCAGCCAATGTATTTTCTGCTTTGTTTAGGTGTCGGAATTATTGCAACAGGTATTACATTATCTGTATGGAAACCGGCAGTTAAAGAACATGAAGAGAATAAAGTGGAAGAAGAGGAAGAGGAAGCAGATCTTTCAGGAATTGATTTTAAAACAGGATTATAAAATGAAATAATGCAGAATGACCGACATTCCTGTTAGTTTTTGGATATATACTTTGGTAAATGAAAAGGTGATTGCAGCATATGTGTAAGAAATACTATGGTTATTGGTGCTTTAGAAGTGGATATTCCATCTAATAGCGCTGGTCTAGAAATCATAACACATATAATTTGAGAAGAAGCTATTTACGAAAAACTATCATCTATTCTCCTTGGATGGTGGTTTTTCGTTGTATGCCCTTGTTTTAAGTTCTTATCCTATTAAATTAACAGAAACAAAAGGAATAAATTACACGATAATTCTTCAAAAAATGAAAACAGTCATAAAACCAGTTATTTAAGGAATCATGACTGCATTTTATTAATAGAACGATATGGTTCATCATTCCATGCTTTGAAGTTACTCAAAAGAGACTGGCGACCAGTTACCCAACTTTATTTAAATTTTTTCTCTAAACAAATCGAAATAATCATTTTCAAATGATGGCTCAATAAGCCCCAAATGCTGTAATCCATATAAAATGCCATCTTGATCACAATCTGTTGTGACATAAGAAGCGACGTCTTTTAATTCACTGACTGCATTTCCCATAGCAACGCCATTTTTTACTGATGACAGCATCTCTATATCATTCTCACCATCCCCAAAGGCATAGACATTCTCCATAGCTGCACCTGCATACTCGATAAATTTTTGAATTCCTATAGCTTTCGAAGAGTCCGCAGGCAATACATCTGCTCCAAAGTATCCCCAACGAACAAACTTATAATCTGTGTATTTTTCTTTATAGATGATTTCTTCTTGTTCCGTGCAGAATAAATTTAACTGATTTACTGTGTTCTGCTTATAATAATCTGGATCAACTGCAGGATAGTCCAGTTTTAATTGTAAAAAATTATCCTTCGCAAGTGGATGGTCAGCATGTGTAATAGTAAGATCCTTATGGTTTCCAAAACCAATTGCATGGTTATGTTGAGCGGCAAATGTTGTAATATCATGAATAAATGTTGAATCTAATGATTCCGCATGAACCTCGATTCCGTCACATACCACTAGCTGGCCATTAAAAGCTATATAAGAGGAAATATTTAATTCTTTTTGAATATGTTGAAACATATTAGGCGCCCTCCCAGTAGCAATCACCGTGTAATGCCCTTTCTCTTGTAAATACTGGATGGCTTTTTTTGTGCTTTCAGGTATGATTTTATCTTCTGTCACCAATGTTCCATCAATATCAAAAAAGATGATTTTTTTCTTATTCATTTTTTATCTCCTCCTTAAAGTAAACCATAATGTATGAAAAGCATTTCAGGTCAAGGCTTAAATTGGATTCATTGGATTTTGTATTGGTTTCTCTGAATCGTAATGATAGTATTTTATTTTTCAAGAACTTATTGAAACAAGATGGCTTTTACATTAATAAATACATTTATTAAAATTTGATTGTAATCAATAACAGGACGTAGTAAGGATTTGTACAAGTTTAATTAATATATATGGGGGGATGATGACGTAAAATAGTTTGTGTAAAATATTTGAGTGAATTTATGTAAGCGGACAGGAAAGTTCACTAGGATGGAAAGAAATTTTAAGAGACTTATATGAACGTGGAGCAGAGGAAGTGTTGCTTGGGGTATTTGACGGACTTCCAGGCCTGGGGGCAGCTATGAAAGAAGTTTATCCCAAGGCGGATGTCCAGCGCTGCGTGGTGCATAAAGTCCGCAATGCGTTAAACGCGGTACGTAAAAAGGATCAGACAGCCATTGCAGAGGATTTAAAACCAATTTATGAGCAGGTACAAAAGCAGAAGCAAAAGAGCGATTTCAAGCATTTAAAAAGGTTTGGCAATCCAAACATCCAAAAGTCGTGAAATCGTGGGAAGAAGATCTAGATGTGCTCCTCAGGTTTTAGACTACCCTTCTTCCATTCAGCGTGTCATATACACGACGAATATCATTGAACGGACCATGAAAGAAATCAAGAAGCGTACCAAAACGATGAACAGTTTACCAAGTGAGAAAGCAACAGAAAAAGTGGTATATCTTCAAGTAAATGATTATAACCAACGATGGGGAGAACGAAAATTAAAAGGATTCGCAAGCGCTTATCAAGCATTACAAGGCATGTTTGAAGAACGTTACGGGGAATAGAGAATAATTAAACTAATTTTCAGACACCTTCCCCAGGTACCCGGGGAAGGTGTCTGAAAATAAATCCCAATGGAGAGGATATCCTATTAATTTACACAAACTTATTGATAGTACCGAACTGAATGAAAAGTTAAGCATAAAAATCATCGTACAAGCTTATAAACTATAAAATATGAGGCCCTACTCGTACAAACATGAACATAAAAAAGCTGGATTAAGTTTAGTAGAATACCAAACTCAATCCAGCTAATTATTAGAATAATCAAAACTCTAACTAAGAGGAAAAGTTTTATTCATCTTCAGTCTTACCATATTGTTCCACATTTTGTTTTTTCATTGCTTTGAAATACCAAAGGAATAGCAAAATGTATACAAATAACCCTATTACAGAATAAATGATAAGACTAATATCTACAGTTTCAATTGCTTGTCCAAATAAGATAGCCAACATTTTCTCTATTGGATCAGAGTCAATAGATGAGATGAGTGTATTCTCGGATAAACCATCAGGGAAATTATTCATTGCTTTAGATGTCTCGGTCACAAACTGAGCAATCAAAGTAGCTCCCCATAAAAATAATGGAATGAGGATGGTTCCGATAATTGTCATTCGAACGACTTTACCCTTTGTAATGATAAGTAAAGCAGGAGCGAGTACAGTTAATAATATACCGCCCAAAGGTAAAGCATTATTTCCTGGTAAAATAATCGCAATGAGTAAGAGAATAGGAGCAAGAACGTTGGCTACTGCCCAAATTTCAGCACGTTGAGCAAGGATTGGCCAATCAATTGCAATTAACAACTTTCGTCCACGAAAGCGTTCGCTCATAAGACGAGTAACACCATTAGATAATGGCTCAATGGCGGGCCCAAACCAACCTCCAACAAAGGCAAATAATTCTAGCGCTACACCAGCTGTAAAGGCTAGGGTGAAAATCTCTTCAGCGGTAAGTCTACCAAGTATACCAATGAATACACCTAAATAAACGCCTATAGCAAACTTACTCCCCCAAAAACCAATTTTATTATTTAGAGCTTCAGCATCAAAATCATACTTATCAATAGAAGGGAGAGTTTTATCAATAATTTTATTAAACACAAATACAACAGGTGCAATTAGAAGTGATGGATGTGCTGTAGTTGTGATATTGCTAGAGTCATAGCCAAGAAGTTCATTAATCGTCGGCTTCATCACATCAGCGTTTATAAGCATGAATGCATAGATTAAGGCAATAAAAAGAGATGTAAATAATAAGTTATCACCTGAATAGTACATCATGAGAAGCCCGATAACAGAAAGATTCCAAATGTTAAACATATCGACATTCAGCGTTTTAGTTTTCTTTAATATGAGAAGCAATATGTTTACGATAATACAAATAAACACAAAATAAAGCGTGTACACAGAACCCCATGTAATAACTGCAAGGGGGGCCCAACCAAGATCAGTTATCGAGAGTTCTACTCCTGTAGACTCGACAAAACTTTCTAAGGCAGGTCCAAATGCACTTGTTAGTAGTGATATAATAGCACTCATACCCGTAAGTGCAATAGCCATACGGATACCGCCTTCAAGTGATTTAGAAATTTTTACTCCAACAAACAATGATAAAATTGTAATGATAATAAACATCATTGCTGGAGCACCTAGGTTAATAAAAAAATTAAAAGCTGTATTTAGCCAATCAAACATTAAAAACACCTTCACCTTTTTACATATTAGTAACCGGTTACGTAAAAAGATTCGATATGGTATCTTTAATCTATCAGATAATAACAGATAATACAACAATAATTATTGACGGAAATAAAAAAAGCGATTACTATGTTGGTAACCGGTTACGTAAAAGAGGGAATGATATGGTCACAATTAGAGATATTGCAAAAAAGGCAGAAGTTTCAGTTGCTACAGTCTCAAGGATTATAAATAATAAGGGTGCAGCTAGTGCTGAGACGATTGCTCGTGTAAACAAGATAATTGAAGAAATGAACTACAAACCAAACTCAATTGCAAAAAGTTTATCTAAAAAAAAATCAAATTTGATTGCATTGTTAATTCCAACATTAAATAACCCATTTTTTCCAGAATTGGTTCGAGAAATAGAAATGGCTGCAAATCAAATGGGTTTTCAAGTATATTTATGCAATAGCGATGATAATAGAGAGAAGGTAGAGTATTATCTCGAAGCAATGGCAGATAACTATGTTGCTGGAGCAATCATTAATTCACTTAAGGTTACTGCAAAAGATCTTCATACGCTTGAGAAGAGTGGAATACCAATTATTACAATCGATCGAGCTAGTTTTGAACATCCTTACTCATCCATTTCTGTTAGTCATCGAATTGGTGCTGCAAAAGCAGCTGCACATCTACTGCATGATTCAAAACATCAAAATATCGTTTTTATTTCAGGACCGAAAGAAGAAAAGAGTTCTCTTGATCGTTTGAATGGTTTAAATGATGTGTTGGATAAATACGAAAAACCATTGAATCTGAATGTTGTTTACGGTGATTTTGAGATGGATAGCGGTTATCAGGCCATAAAATCATTACTGGAGAGAGGTCAGAAAGTTGATTGTATTTTCAGTTCGAATGATGCAATGGCATTTGGTGCAATGCGTGCATGTAAGGAAAACGGTCTGCGTATTCCAGAGGATTTACGAATTATTGGTTATGATAATACTGTTTTTTCAGCTTATTCCTCTCCGTTATTATCGACAGTTGACCAACGAAAAGATGAGATAGGACAAATAGCAATTAAAGAATTGTTTCGTTTGATTAACAGTAAAGAAGACGCTAAGGAAACAGAAAGAAAACAATTTTTTTTGGAACCTGAGTTAATCGTTAGACAATCAACCCTTTAGGAGGAAAAACAATGACATATAAATTAGGACCGTCACTTATGTGTGCAAATTTAGGTAATTTGGAAAGAGATATACGCCAGCTAGATGAAGCTGATGTTGATTTTTATCATATTGATATTATGGATGGTCAATTTGTTCCAAACTTTACATTAGGCCCTGATTTAGTTAAAGCAATACGTTCTTATACTTCAAAACCATTGGATATCCATCTTATGGTGAAGGAACCAGAACGTCATATTGATTTGTTTGCGAGCTGTGGAGTGGAATATATGTCTATTCACGCTGAGGCAACAACAAATCTGCATAGTACTTTAAAAAAGATTAAAGATTATGGTATTAAGGCTGGTGTTGCATTAAATCCAGCTACACCTGTATCGGCCCTATCACACGTTTTAGAACTTATTGATTATATTGTTCTCATGACAGTAAATCCTGGCTTTGCAGGTCAGCAATTTATCCCGGCTATGTACGATAAAATTAAAGAGGTAAAATCGATAATCAATGATCACCCCATTGATATACAAGTTGATGGGAATATTGGTGCAGCGACTATACCAACTTGTAAAGAACAGGGCGCAACAATGTATGTGCTAGGGACAAGCGCTGTCTTTAATAGTAATCACACTTTAAAAGAAAACGTTGCAATTACAAGAGAATTATTTGTTTAAACTTGGAGGTAAGATGTATGAATTACGATATTGTTGTTGTTGGTAGTATAAATATGGATGTTATTGTGGACGTAAAAAAGTTTCCTGATTATGGACATACACAATTTGCAGAAAGCATTATAATGACCCCTGGAGGAAAAGGTGCTAATCAAGCAGTAACTGCAGCACAAATGGATAAAAAAGTTTGTATGGTAGGGAAAGTAGGTGACGATCCGGCTGGTAATCAAGTTATATCAAATTTACATAACTATGGGGTAGATACAACTTATTTGTTAACAACGGAGACGGAGGGAACAGGTACATTTGTTGCGATGATTGATGAAACTGGAGAAAATACAATGGTCGGTACAATGGGGGCGAATGAAGCTATAACTGCAAAAGAAATTGACAATATCTTTGCTAATATAGATTCTAAAATTCTGCTTGTTCAAATGGAAACAAGTAAAGATTCCATTATTGCATCTATGAAAGCTGCCAAAAAGAAGGGGATGTATGTCATCCTAGACCCAGCTCCTGCTGAAGGTATTTTTGAAGAAGCTTTTCAATATTGTGATTTGATATTACCTAATAATCAAGAGACTGAACAAATAACAGATATAAAAGTAAATAGTTATGAAACGGCAATAGATGCAGCTAAGCAGCTTAATTATAGAGGCGTTAAGGATGTCATTGTAAAAATGGGTGAAAAAGGCCTTCTTGTTTATAAAAATCAAACGCCAGTTTTCATTGAATCGTTACCGGTTAAAGCTGTTGATACAGTAGGGGCAGGGGATTGTTTTGCAGGGGCCTTAGCCAGTGCTTTATTAAATATGGATGACTTAGTTGAAGCGGCCCGATTCGCAAATAAAGCGGCAGGAATAAAAGTATCACGAACAGGTGGGCACCAAGCCATTCCAACTTTTACGGAAGTTCAGAACTATACAAGCAAATAAAGAGTTTAAAGTAATTGCTTTTGATGTTAGCCTAATAATTAGGCTTTATAAGCAACAGTTTTCGTGGAGAGGTTATTATTTACTACATGAAAATTGTTGCTTATTACATTTATGCGAATTATCAAAAAGAGAAAAGAACAGTCTACATGAACAAAAAGTAATACGCCTTTTTAGGATTTGTGAAAACGACATCAACGCTCTGGGGATGTAGAAAAGAAATAGTTAATAATAGGTGTTCATAAAATGAAACTTCCTTCCGAGGGAGTTATTTAGTGTCTTTTTCTACTGTTTGTCAATCAAAATCAATAAGTTCTAAATACAATTTAACCACAACAATTCTCTACCACTTCAAAACAAGAAAGTATATAACGGAAAGCCAAACTAGACACCCCACTCCCCAAACATTAAGATAAAGTATATAACCACTTCTCCACCAACTCTTTAACTCCAGGAAGGATGAACCACAGTGAAACAAATCATAGAAAACGATTGGCTAAAAGTTGAAATAGAAAGTAATGGTGCTGAAATACGGGCTGTCGAGCATAAAAAGAATAACTTAAGCTATATGTGGACGGGAGACAGTGCCTATTGGGGACGTGTTTCACCGGTGTTGTTCCCGATTGTTGGGCGTTTAAAAGGAGACCAATATCAATTAGACGGAAAAACATATGACATGTCTCAGCATGGATTTTTAAGAGATGTTGAATTTAAACTAAGCTCACATTCGGCAGAGCAAGTTGCATTTGAAGTAGCCTCCGATGGACGTTTTAAGGATATGTATCCATATGAATTTAAAGCAACGATTACCTATTCTCTTAATCAGGATTCACTTTCTGTTGATTGGAAAATAGAAAACAATAACAGCGGGGAAATGTATTTTTCAATTGGCGCACATCCCGCTTTTCGAATCCCGCTTTTGGAAGATGAAGGATTAGATGATTACCAATTGAAATTTACCCCTGCTCCCAATGAAGAGGTAATGGAATATGGCTTGGAAAATGCGTTGGTTCATGAGAAGGGAGTCCGTAATCAGCTTCCTGACATAACTATGCAGCCAGAGCTATTTGCAAAGGATGCTATGATATACAATCATATCGATCGTATTGAGCTTGTCTCAGCAATATCTGACCGTGGCGTAGAGGTTACATTTACGGACTTTCCGTTTGTAGGAATCTGGTCTAAATATAATGAAGATAATAATAGTATTGCGCCCTTTGTTTGTATCGAGCCTTGGTGTGGTATTGCGGATATGCATGATACGACGGGAGTCTTTAAAGAGAAGTTTGGAGTTAACCGGTTAGAAGCCGGGGAGGTATTTCAGAAGGCGTATACGATGACGTTTAAATAATTACTTAACCTATATCTGTTTTATGTAAAAATATCCACGTAATGAAAAACGTGTGAACTTGCGCAAATCAAGTTCATGCGCTTTTTTTTTATCTCATTCTTAAATTTATCAAGTTTGTATGAAGGTTTCCTTCTATAAAGCGATTAAAATACCAGTGACTAAATGGAATATTGTCTCCATAATACAAAAGATAGGCATCAAATTATAAATATTTATCCTCTTCCTTGATTTAGACTGAAAAATATAACAATAAATTCACAAGAAGATAATAGTAACTTATTGCAATCATTCATAGGTTGCATTATATTTCCAAAAATAATGCAAGCGCTTTAATAAAAGGTATATATCAATACAAAGCAAACATGTGATAGGAAGCCTATTATCTACGAGGAGGATAAATAATGAAACTCTGCTATAACCAAGCAACAACATTAGAGAATTCAAATCTTGCCAAGGATCTCGAATACTGTGAGAAGCATGGCTACGATTATATCGAAATACGCACGATGGATAAATTGCCTGAATACTTGCGAGACCATTCAATGGAAGAATTACAAGATTATTTCCAAACCCATCATATTAAACCAATTGCTTTGAATGCGCTGGTATATTTTAATAACCGCGAGGACGAGGAACAAGTCATCGAAGAATTTAAAACGATGGTAGATAATGCAAGTAAGCTGGGAGCTGCTTATGTGGTCGTAGTGCCATTAGTAACTGATCAGGCACTTCTTAAGGAAGATATTAAAATGAGTGCAGTCAACATGTTGAACCAATTCGCGGATATAGCAGAAGTACAAGATGTGAAGGTGGCATTGGAATTTGTTGGGCATCCGGAATGTACAATTAATACCTTTGAACAGGCTTATGATATTATTGATACGGTAGACAGAAAAAGTGTCGGGTTAGTTTTTGACTGTTTTCACTTTCATGCAATGAATTCAGATTTTGAATTTTTGAAGAAGGCGGATGGAGAGAAAATCTTTATTTTACATATCGATGATACAGAGGATTATCCAGTCGGAGTACTTCGAGACGAACATCGTGTCTGGCCTGGGGAAGGTGTCATTGATCTGGAGAAGTTGCTGCAGACAGTAAAAGAGATTGGTTATAAAGAAGATATTGTCTCTGTTGAATTGTTCCGTCCGGAGTATTATCAAATGCCTGCGGAGGAAGTGATTCGAAAAGCAAAAGAAACGACACTGAAATCTATCGCAGCTAGCATTCATTCATAGATTAGATGAGGAGGAATACACATGGTACAAAAAGTGCAGATCGCAAAAACAGATTTATTTGTTAACCCGATAGGATTAGGAACCAATGCAGTTGGAGGTCATAACCTATACCCGAATCTCAAGGATGAACAAGGAATGGATATGGTTCGGGATGCCATTAATCACGGCGTAGATTTTTTAGATACTGCTTTTATCTATGGACCGGGTTGTTCGGAAGAGTTAGTAGGAAAAGTCGTGAAAGACATGGGCAAGCGTCAAGAAGTAGTCATCGCCACAAAGGCTGCTCATAAGTTTGTAGATGGAGAGGTGCAGTTTGATAATTCCCCGGCATTTTTAAAGCAAGCTGTAGATGATGCATTAAAGCGTATGCAAACAGATTATATTGATTTATTTTATATCCATAATCCCGATGAAAATACGCCTAAGGATGAGGCGGTTGGTGCATTGAAAGAATTGAAGGACGCAGGAAAAATTCGATCTATCGGTGTTTCCAATTTTTCATTGGATCAGTTAAAAGAGGCAAACAAAGACGGCTATGTGGATGTCGTCCAAGATTTATATAATTTGATCCAAAGAGATGCGGAGCAAACATTTTTTGATTATACGAAAGAAAATGACATCTCCTTTATTCCATTCTTTCCGCTTGCTTCTGGATTGCTTGCTGGCAAATACGATGAAAATACGACGTTTCCGGAAGGGGATTTACGCAATGGTTTTGACCATTTTCAAGGAGAGAATTTCCGGAAGAACCTTGCAAGGGTGGAGAAGCTGCGAGAGATTGCTGCAGCTAAACAGGTGGAAATCCCTCATCTAGTATTAGCCTGGTATTTGGCTAATGATGCCATCGATGTTGTTATTCCTGGAGCAAAGAACGGCTCGCAAGTGCAAAATAACCTGCAAACATTAGATGTTGCTATTTCAGATGAAGAGTATAAAGCGATCAGTGATATTTTCGCTTTGTAAGCTGCCGCATGAAATGAATGGCTGTTACTTATTATTTAGGTGACAGCCTCTGTTTGTTCTTACACAATGGGATAAAAAGCTTGTTATTAATATGAATTGGATGATATCTAAATATGCTTGACAACGCTTGATTCCGGCTGCTGTTAAAAAGCTTCTTATCTTTTTTAAGATGCTCCAGAGCTTTATAACTGCATGGGAAAGGTTGTATAAAAGGATGAAAAATCTATTTGAAGGAAAAAAAGATTTAAATAAATATGTTACTTCCATTTCGATCTATGGAGCAGAATTTCGAGTTTATTACTGGGGCGGGTGGCAGCGTCATTTTGGCACAAAAGCGCATGTACACAGCTTTTTTGAGGTATCTTATGTACTTGGTGGGACTGGAGAATACCAGGAAAGAGAGGTAAGTTACCCGCTGTCTCCGCATTCCCTTATTTTGACGCGGCCTAATCAGGAACACCAACTCTTTAGCGAGCAAGGGATGAAGATTTTATATTTTGCATTTGAATTAAAAGAAAGTGAATCAACTAAGGAATGGAGAAATTATATACAAGATTTGCAGCAACAAGCGCAGCCTGTCATCCATTCGCAAGAAGAAACGATACATGCTTATTTGTGGAACGCGCTCTATCAGTCTGCGATAGATGTAGAACATCGATGGAAAGAAGATATGCTTAAAAAGCTTGCTTCTAATTTACTGCCTGCTATATTCGACTCCTTTTACCCGTTACCTAAACAGGAATCCAGTTTAAAAGATAATGATGATGATTTTGATGAAAGAAAGGTTTTAGTTTATCGAGTGAATCTTTATATAAAGGATAATCTGCAAAAAAATCTCAAAATATCAGAGGTTGCCGATGACTTCTATGTTTCGAAGCGCCATTTGTCCCGGTTGATCAGAGAGGAGACGGGCAAGACATTTACAGAGATTTTACAGGAGGAGCGTCTGAGCTTAGCTACGGAATATTTACGAGGAACCAAGATGTCGATTAAAGATATCGCGACGGCATGTGGATTTTCCAGTCTGCATTATTTTACAAAAGTATTTACGCAGATTATACGAACTCCTCCGGCGAAATATAGAAAAATATATCAGGGGACGGTGGAATCTGAATTTAAGGAAGGCTGAATAAGGTAAATACAAAATCTTCCCTAAAACAATATATACATGTATTAAAAAACTCTTTCCTAATATAAAAACTGGAAAAGAGTTTTTTAATGAAATGAAGTGAATGCTTCAAATATATTTTGATTTTGAAAAAGTACTGGCCTATATTCCTTTGGATAGGAAAGAAATAATTAATGATTTTCTTTTACCGGCGAAATATATCCTCCGAATGCCAGATATTTCTTTACTAACCTTGAACTGCCCTCCTAGCCATGTCCTGAAAATGCAAAAAAATGGCTGAATTATGCAAATACAATTTAAATATCTTTCTCTATAATATACCAATAGATATGATTACTTTATGGGTATATTTTGATTATTTATTAATTCTTTTTGAAATAGTAATCGGTTTCAAAAAATGTAATATACGCTGTACAAAAGGAATGTATCACTTATCATTGGAAAGCTATTTGTTTGTGAGTAGAGCAAGCTTCATTCTTCTATAAAAAGAAAACGCATTCAACATACTGTTTATCCATATAAAGAATAAATAAGTGATGCTTCTAAAAAGTAATCGGTATGTTAATCCAATAAAGGAAGGGCAGGTAACTTTTATGGTTTTAAGAATAGGTGTTATCGGAACAGGAGCAATTGGACAGGATCATATTCATAGAATTACACACTCTCTGACAGGAGGAGAGATTGTCGCTGTAACCGATGTAAATAGTGAACAGGCACATGCAGTTGTGGAACGCGAAAGTCTGCAGGCGAAAGTGTACGATAATGGTCATGATTTGATTCAAGCGGATGAAGTAGATGCAATCATTGTCACATCTTGGGGACCAACTCATGAAGAGTTTGTGTTAGCCTCTATTGAAGCTGGAAAACCTCTATTTTGTGAAAAACCGCTTGCGACAACAGCGGAGGGCTGTAAGAAAATAGTGGAAGCTGAGATGAAGCATGGGAAACAGCTGGTACAGGTAGGTTTTATGAGACGTTATGATAAAGGATATCGTACGTTGAAACAGGCTGTCGATAATAACAAGGTTGGTGAGCCGTTGATGCTGCATTGTGCACATAGAGCACCTTCTGTTACAAATTTTAGCGGTGATATGGCAATTACGGATTCGTTTGTGCATGAAATTGATGTGCTGAGATGGTTGATTCAGGATGATTATGTTTCTACACAGGTTATCCAGCCAAGAAGAACAAACCTTGCTGAAGAAGGGCTGCAAGACCCGATTATTATATTATTAGAAACGAAAAAAGGGATTCGTATCGATACGGAGATTTTTGTTAACTGTCAATATGGATATGATATTCAATGTCAGGTTGTCGGGGAGACAGGCATAGTTAATTTACCGGAACCGCCAAGCCTTCAAATGCGCAGTCAAGCCAAGCTTTCCACTGATATTCTAGTAAACTGGAAAGAACGCTTTATCGAAGCATATGATGTTGAATTACAAGAGTGGATCAATTCTACGGTCAACGGTGAGGTGCATGGTCCGTCAGCATGGGATGGCTATGTGGTTGCGGTGACAACAGATGCAAGTATTGAAGCGAAACAAACAGGAAAAATCGTTCCAATAGAAATGCCTGAACAGCCAGCTTTTTATGAAGACGCTAAAGCAGAACATACTGTTTAAAGGTGATGAAACAAAAATATTATTAGAATAATTTTTTTAAAGGAGATGAATAGGATGCGTTTAGCTTATGATCCATCACATTATCGTGATAATACCAACTTGAGAGATACAATTGAGAATGTTGCCCGGTTAGGTTATGAGTATGTAGAGTTATCACCGCGAGAGGATTTTATCTGGTTTAATCAATACCCAAAAGTGGATAAGCAGTTAATCAAAGATTTAAAGAGATATTGCTCCGATGCCGGCGTGAAAATTTCATCGGTACTTCCTGTTCAACAATGGTCTTCTCCCATAGAAGAAGTAAGAGAAGCAGCAGTTAGAAATTGGAAGCGTTGTATCGAAATTACCTCTGAATTAGGTGTCGATTTGATGAATACAGAATTTGCTGGAGATAAAACCCGTCCGACAGAAAGCGAAGCAGCCTTTGTCAAATCAATGGATGAGCTGATGCCTCATTTTGAAAAAGAAGGAATCAGATTAAATATCCAATCGCATCCGCATGACTTTATTGAGCTGAATACAGAAGCGGTCCGTATGATTCGTGCGTTAGATAAAGATTGGATTAAGTTGGTCTATTCTGTGCCGCATGCTTTCTTCTATGATGATGGTATTGGTGATGTAGAACAGCATTTGGAGGAAGCAGGCGATTTGCTTGACCATGTGTTAATTGCAGATACATTGAACCATAAAGCGGCATTTGGGCTGCGTTACATTATCAACCCTCCCGGTGCTAATGTGACCATTCACCAGCATTTAAATCCCGGCGAGGGAGAAATCAATTTTGATGCGTTGTATAAGAAATTAAGAGAAATGAAGTTCGACGGTATCGTAACAAATGCAGTATTTGCATATCCGGATCGCCCGGAGTGGTCCAATGAATTAACGTTGGAATCTATTAAAGAAGGTTTACATCTGAGTTAATGGATAGTCTGTAAAAAATATCTTCGTAATATCAAGTGTACATAACAGTTTGTATGCTTGATATTACCCTTAAAAAAACTGGTTGATAAACCATGTATGAAGAAAGCGGTTGAATCTGATTGTAAGCGCTTTATTTAGTGTGCGCTTTAAAGGGGTATCTTCAAGGGAGGAAAAAGAAAGTGAACACAAAACAAAACTCATTTTTAATTAAGGTTATTATGGTTTCGACATTAGGCGGGCTTCTTTTTGGGTATGACACAGGTGTTGTCAACGGTGCGCTGCCTTTTATGGCCGAATCACTTGATTTAAACTCATTTACACAAGGATTGGTAGCAAGTGCGCTTCTGCTTGGAGCTGCAGTTGGTGCTGTGACAGGAGGCCGGCTGGCTGATTATTTAGGACGTCGTAAAAATATTGTTTATTTAGCTCTGTTATTCTTTTTTGCTACGCTTGGCTGTACACTTGCCCCTAACATAACAGTTATGGTCATTTCCCGTTTCGCATTAGGAGTTGCCGTAGGGGGAGCTTCTGTAGCAGTGCCTGGTTATTTAGCTGAAATGTCTCCCGCTAACAGAAGGGGGAAATTAGTTACCATCAATGAGCTGATGATTGTATCAGGACAATTGATAGCTTTCATTGTTAATGCAATACTCGGTAACATGGCAGATGTTATTCCAGAAGTATGGCGTTATATGTTAGTAATTGCAGCGATTCCAGCAGTATTGTTATTCTTTGGAATGTTAAAAATGCCAGAAAGCCCTCGTTGGCTTGTATCAAAAAATCGAATAGATGAAGCTTTGGAGGTTCTTCGCAGAGTTCGCAGCGAGGAAGAAGCACAGCTTGAGTTGAATGAGATTAAAGAATCCTTTGCGCAAGAAAATGAGAAAGAAAAAACAACATTTAAGAACATGCTTCAGCTAAAATGGGTACGACGTATCTTATTCCTTGGAATTGGTATTTCACTTGTGCAGCAAGGTACTGGCGTGAATTCGATTATGTATTACGGAACACAGATCCTCCGGGATGCAGGGTTTGCTACGCAGGCTGCCTTAGTAGCAAATATTGCTAATGGAGTTATCTCGGTGTTAGCAACCTTTCTTGGAATTTGGCTCCTTGGAAAAGTAGGCCGGCGCCCTATGCTGATTGTTGGACAAATTGGAACAACCAGTGCATTGCTTCTTATTGCGATATTTGGAAATGTGCTTGTTGATTCTTCTGCACTCCCTTATGTTGTCCTAACATTAACGGTAACGTTCCTTGCATTTCAACAAGGTGCTATATCTCCGGTAACATGGCTGATGCTGTCCGAAATATTCCCGACTCGTTTCCGTGGTATAGGAATGGGAACTGCAGTCTTCTGTATGTGGATTTTTAATTTCTTAATTAGTTTAGGGTTCCCGGTATTGCTGGATAAAACAGGTTTATCTGTCACATTCCTAGTATTTGTTGCTTTGGGAATTTTATTGATTACCTTTGCGGCAAGGTATTTGCCGGAAACCAAAGGGCTGACATTAGAGCAATTAGAACAGCGTTTTCGGAAGCATGGGGAGCAGCAGGCCTAGGTGATCCGTTAAAACCGTGGAGAACTATAGTCAAGTATTTCAGTATAAGGAAATACTTGACTATAGTTTATGTTTTAAGATAATTTAAGTATCAAAAAATGTATACGAGAAAATACATCGGAAAAGAAAACAGGAGGGACTTTATTTGAATCTACATAAATATGTTTCAGGAAAAAAGGTGCTAAACCAAAATGCTCATCATTTAATGCAAAACGGAGCAGCATTTCATGTTCATTATTGGGGTGCTGTGCCGGAGCATTATGATACTACTTTGCATAAACATTCCTTTTTGGAGATATGTTATGTAATTGATGGAAAAGGAACTTATTTAGAGAATGAATGTGAATATGCACTGCATAAAGATATTATATTTTTTTCAAGACCCGAAGTTTTACATCAAATACGAAGTAAAGAGGGGCTAGCGCTGGTATACGTTGCATTTGAATTAATCGAATCAGAATCTAGTGAAGAGTGGATAAATATGATAGATATAGTGAAGCGATGCCAGCAAACGGTTATGGAGTCGGGAGAAGATACGGCAGCTAACTTACTCTGGAAAGCTTTGCTGATGGAATCGATTAAGTCCCAAAATAGTTTTTTTAAAAGTATGTTAGCTAATTTGTCTGCTTCCCTTATTATCTCCTTATTACAAATGTTTGCTCCACAAGCCAATGGTCAAGTGAATATATCTGAAAATTCCTCATCTTTACTTGCTCAAGCTAAATTATTTATTAAAGATAATTTAGCCAATGACTTAAAGCTTTCGCATGTTGCAAACCATCTGCACATATCTGGTCGGCACTTGTCCCGAATATTTGTATCCGAATTAGGTATTAATTTTTCCAAGTTTGTTCAGAAAGAGCGAATGAAACGAGCAGCAACGTTATTAAAAACAACGGATTTATCTATTAAAGATATTGCCAGAGAAACAGGTTTTATGGATGTACATTATTTTACGAGGGTTTTCACCGACACCATGCGAGAGCCACCCGGCCGTTTTCGAACTCTTTATATGGATTCTGAAAAAATTATATATACAGATGAGTAAATAAAATATCTCATTATTTCGCACTTTGTACAGAAGTAAAGGGGTATTTTTATGTCTTTAAAATCCAAAAATGATGCAAAAGTCGTCTGGATAAGATAAAGACATTTGTCATTCCTTATTCTATAATTACAACTATTAATTACTTTCTGATTATATATTGATTATTTTATGGTATTTAATTATTGCGACATAGTAGATAAATGCATATCAGAAAGGCAAGCGAACAATGAAGCATATTTAAAAGACAAGGAGGAAAGTTTGGCGGTATATGCAGATTTGAAATGTCAGCGCTTTAATTCTATTTAAAACAAAAAGGGGATGGATAAAATGCGTTTAGTTTATGACCCGTCACACTATCGTGATAATACCAATTTAAGAGATACGATCGAAAATGTTGCCAGATTAGGTTACGAATATGTGGAGCTTTCTCCGAGGGAAGATTTTATCTGGTTTAACCAGTATCCAAAAGTGGACAAGCAGTTAATCAGAGATTTAAAGAGGTATTGTTCTGATGCTGGAGTGAAAATTTCATCGGTACTTCCAGTTCAGCAGTGGTCTTCTCCCATCGAGGAAGTAAGGGAAGCAGCAGTTAGAAATTGGAAGCGCTGTATCGAAATCACCTCTGAGCTGGGAGTGGATCTAATGAACACTGAATTTGCCGGAGATAAAACTCGTCCAGCAGACAGCGAAGCTGCGTTTGTGAAATCAATGGATCAATTGATGCCTCTTTTTGAAAAAGAAGGAATCAAGTTAAATATTCAATCACATCCGCATGATTTTATTGAACTGAATACGGAAGCGGTTCGTATGATTCGTGCATTGGATAAAGATTGGATCAAGTTAGTATATTCGGTACCGCATGCTTTCTTTTATGATGATGGTATTGGAGATGTGGAGCAGCATTTGGAGGAAGCAGGCGATTTGCTGGACCATGTACTCATTGCGGATACACTTAATCATAAAGCTGCATTTGGGCTGCGTTATATTATCAATCCGCCAGGTGCTAATGTAACGATTCACCAGCACTTAAACCCTGGTGAAGGAGAAATCAATTTTGATGCCCTATATAAAAAATTAAGAGAAATGAAGTTTGATGGAATCGTGACAAATGCAGTATTTGCTTATCCGGATCGTCCTGAATGGTCCAATGAATTAACGTTGAAATCTATGAAAGAGGGGTTAAATCTTTAATTATTTTTCCCAGCGGGGCAGAAGATTTTATACTCTATTAAAAGAATAAGTTTAGAATCTGTTGGAAGCGCAAACATTATTTTGGGGAAAAGAAATGAATAAATATGGTTATTTTCAAAGTAGCTGTATAAGGAAAAAAGACAGCATTATTGAAACAGCTAAAATTATTCTAACACGATATAAAAGGAGGGAGAACCAGATAGTTATGTTAAATAATAATCGTTCATATATTGTATTTGTCGCAATGGTAGCTTCTTTAGGAGGACTTCTTTTCGGTTATGATACAGCAGTTATTGCTGGTGCAGAACAATCTATACAATTGTACCTAATTGATAGTCTGGGATTGGGTTCATTAGTCCATGGATTTACTGTATCTAGTGCATTAATAGGGTGTATCTTAGGTGCGTTACTTTCTGGATTGTTATCTAATAAAATAGGGCGGCGTAATACGCTTGTTATTGCAGCTATTTTATTCTTCTTATCTGCACTGGGTTCGGCTTATCCGGAATTAATCTTTTTTACAGCGGGTGAACCGAGTCATGCGTTATTGGCTACATTTAATTTTTATAGAATAATCGGTGGAGTCGGGGTTGGTTTAGCTTCAGCGATAGCGCCAGTTTATATTAGTGAAATGAGCCCAGCGAATATTCGAGGAAAGATGGTAATTATATACAATATGGCTGTTGTATTTGGCCAAACCGTTGTATATGTTGTCAACTGGGGCATTGCTAATGGCAGAACTGCAGAATGGATAAATGATACGGGGTGGAGACTTATGTTTGCTTCCGAGCTAGTTCCAGCGGCATTGTTCTTCTTGCTTCTGTTATTTATTCCTGAAACACCTAGATATCTTGCTCTAAACCATGATTATGATAAGGCATATAGTGTCTTGGAAAAATTAAATGGATCAAAACAAACAGCAAGTGAAATACTTCAAGACATAAGAACATCGTTAGAAACGAAAACTGAAAAAGTTGGGTTACTCTATTATGGTAAACGAGTATTAATTGTTGGTATGACGATTGCAATGTTATGTCAGTTTATAGGTATAAATATTATCCTATATTATGCACCGCGTATTTTTGAAAGTCTGGGTGCAGGTCAATCAACTGCGATGCTGCAAACGATTCTTGTTGGAGCTATAGGTATTGTCGTTTCATTTATTGCTATCTGGCTGATTGAAAGACAAGGCAGGAAATTCTTATTAATGTTCGGTTCTGCGGGCTGTGCCATTTGCTTAAGTGCAGTAGCTATCCTTTTCTTTGCAGGAATCGAAGGAGTCAGTACATTAATATTTATTCTAGGGTTTGTTGCTATATTCCAAATGACTTGGGGACCTGTTGCCTGGGTAATGGTTTCAGAGATTTTTCCTAATAAAATCAGAGGGCAGGCTGTTGCGATTGCAGTAATGTTATTATGGACTGCTAACTGGATAGCTTCTACTACATTCCCGCCGTTAAATGATATGTTTGGTCCTGGAGCATTTCTGATTTATGGATTGATAAGTACGTTTGCTTTCTTCTTCATGTGGAAGTTTGTTCCTGAGACGAAGAATAAATCGTTAGAAGAAATTGAAGAGATATGGACTGGTAAGAAAAGTGATGACTTAAAAAATCAAATAAATTAAATATTAAAAATTTATAAAAAGTATAGGAGAGTGTAAAAATGATCAATGGAGAAAATAAAATTACGAGACCATTACGCTGGGGAATGGTAGGCGGCGGAAGAACAGGGCAAGTAGGGTACAAACATCGTACAGGCGCATTAAGAGATAAGACATATGATTTAGTTGCTGGGGCTTTTGATATTGACGCAGAACGAGGAAGAGATTTTGGAGTGAATCTGGGAGTGGATAGTGACCGCTGTTATCCGGACTACCAGACAATGTTTGCTGAAGAGTCTAAACTGGATGAAGGGATAGAAGTTGTTTCTATCGCAACACCGAATGGTACACATTATGAAATTACCATGGCAGCTTTGAATGCCGGTCTTCATGTAATTTGTGAAAAGCCGTTAGTTTTTACTACAAAAGAAGCAGTGGAAATCAAACAATTGGCGGAAGAAAATGGTTTAATTGTTGGGGTAACCTATGGTTTTTCAGGAAATGTCATGCTCCTGCAAATGCGTGCCATGATTGAACAGGGGAAAATTGGAGACATTCATTTAGTAGATTTACAGTATACACATGGTTATGCTGCGACCGGTGATGGAGATAAGAAGAATGCAGCGCAAAAATGGCGTGTTGATCCAAAAATTGCTGGACCAAGCTTTGTTCTCGGGGATCTTTCCACGCATACGTACTATATGTCACAGTTGATTATGCCGGAAATGAAAATCAAAAAGCTATTATGTGACCGCCAAAGCTTTGTAGGAAGCCGCTACCCATTAGAAGATAACGCTTATGTATTAATGCATTATGAGAATGGTGCAGTTGGAAGAATGTGGACATCTGCTGTGGATGCAGGATGTATGGATGGCCAGCGTATCCGCATTGTTGGTTCGAAAGCGAGTTTAGAGTGGTGGGATAGTAAACCCAATGAATTGCGTTATGAAGTACAAGGGGAACCGATTCAAACCTTGGTGCGGGGAACAGAATATCTAGATGAGTTAACGAGCGAATATGAACGTTTAGGCACCCTGCATCAAGAAGGATTATCCGATGCCTGGGCAAATATTTATCTAAGAATTGCCGTAGCTATTGACGCGAAAAACCGTGGCGATGAAGCAACATTAGATAAACTTATTTATCCTGATATTGATGCTGGTATTGCTGGTGTTCAGTGGATTGAAAATTGTGTGCGTTCCGCTGATAATGGCTCTGTTTGGGTTGAATATGAAACAGAAGAAAGTGTACATGCATAATTAATAATAGTCATGAAAAATGAAGAAGCGCATACGAGAAATAGATTTTCATTTAAGTTAGAAAGATGACGTATTTACCTTATGCGACAAGCTGTTTAGGCTATTTCAACTTGAAAAAATATTAGATAGTGCATAGTGATACAGGAATGGATGCTGATGAAACGGGAAGTGGGCGGCTGGTTACCTGCTTCCCGTTTCCATTTAAATTATAAATCATAAATCATTCATACGAAAGCGAAGGAAAAGTTTATATGAAGAAAGGGGATAATAGATAATGATGAAATTAGCGTTATGTACGGATGTATTGGGCGATTTATCTTTTACGGATATGTTGGACAAGGTGAAGGAGTATGGAATAGAAGCAGTAGAAATGACTGCAGGCGGCTGGTCACCTTGTCCGCATGTTTCTACAAATGAATTATTGGAAGATGAAAAGAAGTTAGAGGAATTTAAACAGGAATTAAAGCAACGTCATATTGAAATTGCTGCATTGAATTGCTCAGGTAATCCTCTTTGCCCTGGAGAATTAGGAGAAAAGCATACGAAAACAGCATATCAGACGGTTGACTTAGCTGAAAAGCTTGGTGTGAAAAAAATTGTAATGATGAGCGGGTTGCCTGGTGGCGGTTCGGAAGATAAATTTCCAAATTGGATTACTTCTACTGTTTCGTGGCCTGAATACATGCCTTCTGTATTAGAATATCAATGGAATGAAGTTGCTATTCCCTGGTGGAAGGAATTTGCCGATTATGCTCAAAAGCATGGAATAGAGAAGATTGCATTAGAAGCATTCCCCAGCCAATTAGTTTATAGTGCTTCCACTTTGTTAAAATTAAGGGAAGCTGTTGGGGGTATCATTGGGATTAACTTGGATCCATCCCACTTATTTATCATGGGTGCTGATCCAATTGCAGCTATTCGTCCGCTAGAGGGAGCTATTTATCATGTTCATGGTAAGGATGCCCGGATTGAGAGCAGATTAGCTGATGTAGACGGTCTATTAGAATCGCTTCCGGTTACAGCAACAAAGGACAGAACCTGGAATTATGTAGCGGTGGGCTGTGGTCATGATCAGCAATGGTGGAAGGAATTTTTCTCTAATCTAAGTATGGCAGGCTATGAAGGGTATGTTTCGCTGGAAATGGAAGATTTAACAATGAGTGTAGATGCTGGTCTGCGTACGTCAATTGATTCTTTGGAAGCAACAATAATAAAATAAAAATTATGTACGTTTACTAAAGTTGGACAAACATGCCATTCAAGAACTGCAACATAGTATAGGTATCTGATTATATTGAAAAGAGCTGATTCTTAGAAATCGAGTTGAAAAACTGGATGGATAAGACAGCTTTTTTCCACGTTAGGAAAACGTTCCTGTGATGAAGCAGGATGGAAGTTGGAAAAAAAGCCCTTTGAAATGATATAAGGTACCACGCTGATTAGTAAAAAAGTGAGACTTTAGAATAACTAAAGTGAATATTTATGAGTTATAAAGAAAAGGTATATTTTTAATAAATCTTCCAATTTATTAGCAATCTGCAAACTATTGAAATACAGATGGAAAGTAGGTTATCCATGACAAAATCAATGAACAGGAACAAAAATTTATTTATGCTGGTTTCGTTTTTATTATGGTTCCCGCAATTTATGTATGTTCCTACTTTATCTCCTTACATGGAGCATACAGGAATTCCATATTCCTTTATCGGGGTTATCCTGGGCAGCTACGGATTAACCCAATTATTGTTTAGACTGCCGATTGGGATAACCTCGGACATCATAAAATCCAGAAAGCCATTTATCCTCTTCGGCATGTTTATTAGCATGTTGAGCTGTTTTATTTTTCTAACGATGGACGGAGCTGGATGGTTATTGTTTGCACGTGCGCTGGCTGGACTTGCGGCTGCATCCTGGGTTGCTTTTACGGTTTTATACCCGATTTACTTCTCAGAGGATAAGGTGCATGTAGCAATGGGAAGTATTTCTTTTATTGTCGTGCTGGCTCAATTTCTTGGAATGAGCTTTAGCGGCTATATTGTTGAGGAATGGGGATGGAAGGCGCCATTTTGGATTGGCAGTGTGTTCAGTGTGATTGGGTGGGGGCTGGCTTTCTTTATTTATGAACCAAAAAATAAGAAAGTCTCTGAGCCCATTAAGCTAAAGGGATTAATACATATTATCCGCGAACCGTCGCTATTAAAAGTGTCTCTGTTATCCATATTGGCTCATAGTATTATTTTCTCGACCATGTTTGGGTTTACATCAACTTTTGCGTTACAGACAGGTTTTGAAGCGAGTGAGATTATATGGATTGTAGCTGCTTTTATGGTGCCGCATGCGATTGCAACGCTTTTTATGGGGAACGTGATTATTCCACGCTTAGGAGAGGGGAAGTCCTTGGTGGCTGCCTTTTTGCTGGTAACGATAGCTACTATGCTTATTCCGTTCGCACAGCTGAAGAATATCTTTTTGGTCATTCAGGGATTGCAGGGCTTTTCCTTAGGAATGATTTTTCCGCTGCTGCTGGGGATGTCTATCCAATCGATTAAACCCGCTAAAAGAGCCACAGCCATGGGGGCATATCAATCTATCTATGCAATAGGTATATTTGTTGGTCCGTTTTTAGCAGGAATGGTTAATTCGCAGTTTGGTCTCGCATCTGGGTTCTATTTTGCAGGTGGATTAGGGATGATAGCGACGCTGCTTGTCGCCATTTGGTATAGAGAAAAAATATTTACTCGTCTTTCATTTGGCAATAAGGATACAAAGAAGCATCATGCAATTTAAAATCACTAGTGTTATACGATTGGAGGCAGAAGGAATCATGACAATAAACATTTCGGGTGCACCATGCTGTTGGGGAGTTGATGATCCTAAAAACCCTTATCTTCCAGATTGGAAAGACGTTTTAAAAGAAGCGCATCTGGCAGGATTTACAGGGATTGAGACAGGACCTTACGGATATCTTTCGCTTGATACAAGTGTTTTAAAAGAAGAACTGGAAAAAAATGAACTTACGATTGTAGCAGGGACTATCTTTGATGATTTGGTCTCCGAGGCCAATCTGCCTAATCTGCTTCAGCAAGTCGATGATATTTGTTCTTTAATCACGCAGATGCCACAAGAACAAGCGCAAGATAATCAAAAGTTTAAGACACCTTATCTGGTTGTGATTGATTGGGGCCATGATGAAAGAGATTATGCAGCAGGTCACCCTGAGCAGGCGCAGAGGTTATCAGATGAGGCATGGGATAATATGATCTCTCATATTACCCAAATTGCTAATAAAGCTGCGCAAGAATATGGTGTTCGTGCAGTGGTGCATCCACATGCGGGAGGATACATTGAATTTTCGGATGAAATTTTAAAATTAACGGAAGATATCCCATATGAAGTGGCTGGCCTTTGTTTAGATACGGGCCATTTACTTTATTCAAAAATGGATCCGTTAGAATGGCTGGAAAAGCTATATCATCGTGTAGACTATATTCATTTCAAAGACATTGATATGGATGTCTACCAACAAGTCATGAATAAAAAAATCCGTTTTTTTGATGCCTGTGCGGAAAATGTGATGTGCCCTATAGGTGAAGGCGTTATTGATTATAAAGAAATATATGAGTTATTAGCTGTAAAATTAAAATATGAAGGTTTTATCACGATCGAGCAGGAGCGTGACCCGCGAAATGCAGGCAGCAGTTTAACCGATGTGAAAAAAAGTGTCGCATTTTTAGAAGGGCTTGGGTTTAATAAATAAGTTCAAGCTTTCCAATGTAATTATAATAAAGCGTATGAATAAGGCCTCCCAGCCCTGCTTCATACGCTTTTTACAGTAATTTATCATACCGTATCAGATTACTTTACACTTCTTCATTTTCGCATAGATTTTTAGATGATATTCATGTAAAATAAATACAATTACTGTAATTGTATTTTTGTGAAAAAACAGACAATTGAAAAGGGGGAGATGTGGAAGTGGAAAGTATACAGGCAATAGTGGATACGGTTAATGGTATCGTCTGGGGGCCGATTACCCTCGTACTGATTGTAGGAACGGGAATATTTTTAACGTTGCGTCTGGGATTTTTACAAGTAAGAGATCTACCTTATGCGTTGAAATTAACATTTTCTAAAAGTAAAAATAAAGACAAAAACGAAAAAGGGGATATTTCTCATTTCCAATCATTGATGATTGCTATGGCGGCGACACTGGGAATTGGTAATATGACTGGAGTTGCTTCAGCTGTGCTTCTTGGCGGTGTTGGTGCGCTATTTTGGATGTGGCTGGCGGCATTTTTTGGAATGGCTACAAAATATGGTGAAGCTATCTTAGCTGTTAAATACCGTACTGTCAATCACAAAGGGGAAATATCAGGCGGCCCAATGTATTATATTGAAAAGGGATTGGGCTGGAAATGGTTAGCTGTTTTGTTTGCGTTGTTTGGCTTTTTAGCATCCTTTGGAATTGGGAACATGACACAATCGAATACCGTTGCCGGTTCCTTGCAAGCTACTTTTAATATCAGCCCTTGGGTTACTGGTATCGTCTTGATGGCGCTCACGGCATTAGTTTTGCTTGGAGGAGTGAGAGGAATTGGAAGAGTAACTGCCATCTTTGTCCCATTTCTGGCTTTGTTTTATATAGCAGGCGGACTGATTATTGTTATTTTAAATATTACGGAAGTTCCTGCGGCGTTCGCTGTTATTTTTGAGGCTGCATTTAATCCGGAAGCTGTCGGCGGCGGAGCTATCGGTTTAGCGATTCGATACGGGATTGCCCGAGGGGTGTTCTCCAATGAAGCGGGTCTTGGTTCGGCGCCAATTGCGGCAGCTGCGGCGAAGACGGATTATCCAGGACGCCAAGCGTTGGTATCGATGACAGGAACATTTCTGGATACGATGATTGTTTGTACCATTACCGGACTTGTTGTCGTGATGAGCGGGCTTCATTTGCAATTTGGAGCAGATGCAGCACCTGTCATTACGGGAGAAGCTTTTGACTTTTTCTTGCCTGGATTAGGTAATTATATTGTTGTATTCGGCCTTATCTTTTTTGCTTATTCCACTATTCTGGGCTGGTCTTATTATGGGGAGAAATGCTTCGGTTATATTTTTGGAGATCGAAATACAATTTATTATAAAATCATTTTCTGTCTGGTTATCCTCTTTGGTGCGGTTCAATCCGTGCAATTAGTATGGGATCTTGCGGATATATTCAATGGATTAATGGCAGTTCCCAACTTGATTGCGCTCTGTTTATTATCCGGTGTGATTGTATCTGAAACAAATAAATTTAGAGAAGTACGGAGAAAGGAAAAAGAGGAGGAGAGGAAGCAGAAGCTGGCTGGTTAATGATTGCTGTAATAAATGATAAAGTTACAGTAATTTTCTATCGGACATATAAAGGAAATAATTGAGGGGAAATCAATTCGTATAAAAAGTGACTTCTTTGCATCCATGGAAGACACTTTTTAGGTTTCTCAATAATTGAATTTAATTGCAGCTATAGGATTTATTCGTTCTAAAAGGTTGTCTTCAGGATTTCCAAATAATATCACTTCTCCAGTGACAAGAGTCCCGTTTACAAGAGGACAGCTATATGAGTCAAGCTGAGCTGTTCTTTTTAATCTGTTTTATTTATTATAAAATACCTTTAGAAATAATAGATGCTCCTATCATCATATAACAGGAGTATCTCAGTAAAAGTTATTCTTTTTATTTTATCATACCGTTGTATATCCTATATTATTTCACCAAATTTCACCTGAAAACATATTAAGATAGGCGGATATATCTTTTTTTTATATACAAACAAATCTCATAATTTTAAAAGATAAATTAGAATAATTTGCATATTATAATTTTATATGTTTAAATAGATTCTACTTTAAGTTATTTTTCCTACAGTTCTCTATAGATGTGGCTGATGAAAATAACATTGTGAATTTTAACGTATTTTTAATCATATAAGTCCATTTATGGAATCAAAAATTTCATATTTATATAATCACTAGGGGAGCGATTTTTATCGCTGAGAAAGGAAACTTGACTCTTATAACCTGATTTAGTTAAGACTAACGTAGGGAAGTGATGACTTACTTAAGTAGATAATAATCTAGTTATGTATTCATTTCCCATTCATCTGTATTCGTTGAATGGGTTTTTTAATGCTTATGTCATAAATTCAATAAAAAAGATACCAATTTAATAAGAATGTAGGGGGACCAGTGTTGCTGGTTGAGATACTATCCGTAAGATATAGACCCTTAGAACCTGATCTGGTTGAGACCAGCGTAGGGAACATGCAAAGTAATTTCTATCATAAGGAAATGTATGTACCCTGGGCTTCATGTCTGGGGTATTTTTTATTTGGAAGGAGGGATGCATTTTCGATTAGCTGATGATTGCTTTTAAGACATAATAATACACTCTTTGTTAGAAAGAAGGTGAGAACGAAGGATGAGAGAACAAAATAAAAAAATAGCTCTTCGGTTTCAAAACGTCAATTTTTATTACAAAAATGGTGCAGGGAAAATTCCTATATTAAAAAATATGAATCTTTCTGTTGCGGATGGTGAATTTGTAAGCATTATCGGTGCGAGTGGGTCCGGCAAGTCGACAATTTTCCGTCTAATTGTCGGATTGGAGGAACTGAATAGCGGAACTATCTATTTAAACGAGGATCCAGTAACCAATCGTTCTGGAAAAGTTGGTTATATGCCTCAACAGGATTTATTGATGCCATGGCGGACTGTTCAACAAAATGCAGCTCTTCCATTGGAACTGCAAAAGGAAAATCATCTCGATAGAAGAACTGTTCAAAACTTGCTGGAGGCCTTTGGGTTAAAAGGATACGAGAATAAATACCCTCATGAATTATCTGGGGGGATGCGGCAACGGGTTTCCTTTTTAAGAGCCACGTTATCCGGTTCTAATGTGTTGTTGTTGGACGAACCTTTTTCAGCCTTAGATGCAATGACCAGGTTATATATGCAGGAATGGTTATTAGAACAGTGGGAACAACAGCAATCTACTATTTTGTTTATAACACATGATATTTCAGAAGCATTATTTTTGTCTGACCGCATTTTCGTCATTACGGATACCCCATTTACAACATTAAAAGAAATTAAAGTACCTTTAGAACGTCCAAGACGACAATACGATTTAGATAAAGAGGAAGTGACGGAGCTAAAAAATGATTTACTAGATCAGTTTCGGATGAGGGTGTAATGCATGAAAAATTATCTTTATTCTATTATTTTAATCACAATCTTTTTGCTTATATGGGAAGCGGGAGCGGGGTTTGTCGCTACATCATTTATTTTGCCAGCGCCAACCGAAATCGTGATAAAGCTATGGGAATTAAAAACAGAGCTCTTGTTGCATCATCTTCCTATGACGCTTGCTGTTATTATCATTGGTCTTGGGATTTCATTGGTACTGGGAGTTGCTTTAGCAATAAGCATGAATCTATCTAAAACATTACAACAAGCGATTTATCCTATTTTAATTGCATCACAAACTATTCCTATTATTGCATTGGCGCCCATTTTTGTACTTTGGTTCGGTTATTCCATCTGGAGTAAAGTTATCGTTACAATTATCATTACCTTTTTTCCAATTACCGTCAGTACTTTCGATGGTTTTCGATCAACAAGTAAAGAGCTGAAAGAATTATTTCAAACATTAGGTGCATCTAAAAGACATCTTTTTTTCAAATTAGAAGTCCCATCCGCACTGCCTTCTTTTTTTTCAGGGCTAAAAGTAGCGGTGCCAATGAGCGTGATTGGAGCGGCAATTGGAGAGTGGCTGGGTGCACAAGCTGGTTTAGGGTATTTTAGTCGTCGGATGATGACACAGTTTAATGGAGCGGGTGTATTTGCTCCGATTGTCCTTCTTTCTTTGATTGGAATTTTATTGTTTATTACTGTTGTTTTATTAGAAAAATATATATTGAAATGGAGAAGACCTTAATATGAAAAAATTATCAATAATAGTTGGTATTCTAATAAGCTTTATTAGTTTAAGTGCTTGTGGAAATGAAAAGGAAGAATCGATAGCAGACGTCAATATAAACGTAAAAGAAACAAATACCGTTTCTATTATGCTTGATTGGTATCCGAATGCTGTACATAGTTATCTGTACGTAGCAGAAGAGAAAGGGTATTTTGAAGAAGAGGGAATCGATGTTGATATTCAATTTCCGGCAAATCCAACTGACCCGCTGTCGCTTGCGGCTTCAGGCAATGTGACGATGGGATTATATTACCAGCCCGATGTGATTGCAGCAAGAGCAAATGAAAATATCCCTGTTAAATCCGTGGCTGCTATTGTTCGAGAGCCCTTAAATCACATTGTTTACCGTTCTGATGATCCGGTGAGTTCCCCAAAAGAATTAGAAGGGAAGCAGGTAGGTTATCCTGGAATTCCTGTTAATGAAGCAATTGTTAAAACCGTTGTTGAACATGACGGCGGAGATTATGAAAAAGTAGATATGATGAATGTGGAATTTGAATTAGGTTCTTCCCTTATTTCTGAGCAGGTTGATGCTGTAAGTGGTATGTATGTAAACCATGAAGTGCCGGTTCTGCGCAGTGAGGGCTATGAGATTGATTTTATTAATCCAGTAGATTACGGGGTTCCTCGCTTTTATGAAATTGTCGCTGTTACCAGTGACGAGACATGGGAAGAGGAGCAGGAAAATATTAAAGCATTTTGGCGGGCTGCACGAAAAGGATATGATTTCATGATTGAAAATGAAGAAGAGGCACTGCAAATCCTGCTTGATCATCAGGATGAAGGAAACTTTCCCTTAGAAAAAGAAATAGAAGCAGAAAGCTTATCTATTCTATTACCAAAAATGGAATCAGAGCAAGGCTTTGGAGTACAGGAAAAAGCTTCATGGGAAGATACAGCAAAATGGTTAAAGGAGTATGGAGTAATTAAAGAAATTCCAAACATCAATGATATATTTGTCAATATTGAATAATAATTATTGTTTTTTGAGGAAAGCCATTATTGACAGTAAATGATTCAATTGAAGAAAAAAGAGTTATTAAACGAGAATGTCAACAAAAACTTATATAAATCGAGTGCAGTTCTCTCTTATGAAAGTTTTAAAATCCAGTTATACCATGTATAATGGGGCTATAAACATAAAGTCAATGGATACAATATATTAAATAGACTATAAAATAGCGCTTAAATAAATGAAAAGGAATTAGTGAAATGGGAAGAGGGACTGGTAGGATGAAAGTGACGATATACGACGTAGCAAAGGAAGCAAATGTATCGATAGCAACTGTTTCAAATGTCATCAATAAAAAAGGGAGGATTGGTGAAAAAACAAGAAAACGGGTTTACGAGGCAATGGAAGCATTGAATTATGAGCCCAATGTAATCGCATCTGCATTAATGGGGAAGCAAACAAAAACAATTGGTCTACTTATTCCTGATTTAGCTAATCCTTTTTTTTCAGAGCTGGCAAGAAGTATTGAAGACCGCAGTCATGAGCTTGGCTATAATATTGTAATTTGCAGTACAGATTATCAGGAAGATAAAGAGAATAAATATATCGGCTTATTAAAACAAAAAAGAGTAGACGGCTTTATATTTGCATCTGGTTTTGAAAAACTGACAAGAGTGGAAGAATTAATGAAAGAAGATATCCCCATAGCTATTGTAGCTAGAGATTATCCAAATTTTTCGGTTAATGCTGTCGTAATTGACGATTATATGGGCGGTTATATAGCTGCGGAACATTTAATTGAGAAAGGCCATAAGAAAATCAGTGTGGTTGCAGTGGATATATATAGTAACCGGGAAAGAATACGCGGTTTTAAAGATGCTCTGTCCAAGCATCATTTGCAAATCGCCCAAGAAATTGATTTTATCGGAGAAATAGAAAAAAATCATATGGATGTCGGCAGAAAAGTGGCGGAGAGATATCTCCAATGTGAAGATAGAGCCACTGCTATGTTTGCTTGTAATGATTTATTGGCAATTGGAGCCATTCAAGCGGCGAAACAAGCAGGTTTAAAAGTACCGGAGGATTTGTCTGTTGTCGGGTTCGATAATACGAATATAGCATCAATTGTTGACCCGCCATTAACCACTGTTTCACAGCCTATACAATTAATGGGACGAGAAGTGATGGATTTAATTATCTCTGTGTTTAAAGGAGAAAGAGAGGATAATGTACGTGTGACATTGACACCTACATTAGTTGAAAGAGAATCAACAAGTGAATTATAAATATCAAAAAATGAATGCAGCAAGAAGCTTTATTCATTTTTTGATTGACTTATTGTGCTCTAATGAATACAATAGAAATATAAAATATGGATAAAGCGCTTAATCAAAAAGGCGAGGGATTATACAAATAGCTTGCATCGCAATGATATGTATTTCTTGGCTGCAAATAGAATCCTCATTAAAATTGGAAACGCTTTATTTAAGGAGGGCTAATTATTAATAGAAATAAAATCGGGATTTGTCTATGGTCCTTGCCAATTGAAGGTCCTTATGGCTGTAAATTAGCTGCTGATTTGGGATTAGAAGGTATCCAGCTGGAATTGGGTTCATACGAAAAGAATTTCCCTTTATCAAAAAAGAGTGTTCAAGAAGCATATCTTGAAGCGGCAGAGAAGTATAATATTACCTATCCATCGATCGCGGTAAGGGTTACAGATGATTATAGTATTACTGATTCAGATGAATCAAAGAGCAGGAAAATTATAATGGAAGCAGTCGAAAAAGGGATTGATACTGCAAAAGCAATGAATATCCCGGTGGTGATGATACCTACCTTTGAAAAAAGCGAGATAAGAACAACTTCTGATTTCCAAAAGGTCGTAGAAGTATTTAAACATATATGTGATTATGGCTTAGAAAAAGGAATTACAATAGCTTCTGAAAACGCACTTTCTGCAGCTCAAACACAAGAATTATTTGAAAGAGTAGGTAAGCCTAATTTACAGCTTTATTTTGACACACAGAATTACTATTTAAATAAAGGCTATGAAACTCCCAAAATGATTAAAGAGTTAATTCCTTTGTTTTGCAATCAGCTTCATGTAAAAGATGGAAAAGATAAAGATCTGAGCGGTGCTTTACTAGGAGAAGGAGATACCGATTTTTATGAATCTATAAAGGAGTTAAAGAAACATCGTTATTCTGGCTGGTATATTATAGAGAATTATTATAATCAAAAGCCATTATCATCACTTCATGATGACCCGGTAGAAATCTTAAAAAAAGATGTTGGCATACTTAAAGAAGCGATTAAAAATCATTAATTTTTAACCGCCGCATCTATATTAATAATAAAAAATGAAGAAATAGCATTGACTTATTTGGTTTTAGTGAATAAAATGGATACTATAACCATAAGGTGAAGCGCTTAATCAAAATATGAGAAGGGGAGAAATAAGTGTCTTTTAATACAATGATTGTTCAATCTGGCGGTCCGACAGCTGTTATTAATAATTCATTAATCGGTATAGTAGATGGTTTAACCAGTCATTCATTCGATGGAGAAATCTATGGGGCTGTCGGTGGGATTTATGGTCTATTACATGAAGATTTTATTTCTTTATCTTCTTTATCAGCCAGAGAACGTTACCAATTACGTTGGACCCCTGGGGCAGCACTTGGAACCTGGCGTCATAAATTGGTAGAAACAGACTTAGAAAAGATTATGCAGGTTTTAAAAAAGAATCAAATCAGATATTTCTTCTACATTGGCGGTAATGGTTCCATGAATGTTGCAAAAATGGTAGATGATGCTGCAAAACACGCAGGCTATGAACTAACCGTTATTGGCGTTCCAAAGTCCATTGATAACGATTTGCTTGGGACGGATCACACTCCAGGGTATGGGAGTACAGCGAAATTTCTGGCTACATCCGTGCTTGATGTCAATATGGATATGATCAGTTATCCAGAAAGTAATGGAGTTACTATTATTGAGACGATGGGAAGGCATACTGGCTGGCTTGCCGGTGCTTGCTCTTTAGCTGAAGATTATTTACAGGGAAACAGTCAATTATTGATTTATATTCCAGAAGTTCCTTTTCATATAGAAAAATGTTTAGAAAAACTCACCAATGCCTACAAGGAAAAAAGAAATACGATACTTGTTGCAGCAGAAGGGATTCGAAAAGAAAATGGACAGCTGGTATGTGACGATTTGGCTTATGATGCATTAGGGAGACCTAAATTAGGAGGGGTATCTTCTTATTTAAAAGATACCATTGAAGAACAGGCTGATATCAAAGCGCGCTATATAACAGCCAGCGTGTGGCAAAGAAGCAGTATGACACTTGCTTCGAAAACAGATGTAGATGAAGCTTACAAACTGGGAATTCATGCCGTTTTATTGGCACATGCTGCGTACAGCGGTGTTATGGTAGGGTTGAAGAGAGAGGAAAGTGACGAGGATTACTATGTTTCCTATCAAAAGGTACCTTTATCCCAGGTAGTTGGCAAAGAAAAGTTTATTCCGGAAAATTGGTATAATCAGAAAGAAAATACAATGAAAAAGGAATTTAAATCCTATGCTTCTCCAATTATTCAAGGAGAGATGGTTGTTCCTATGAAGGAAGGCCTTCCAATTTATCAACGAGTTATTTAATATTTTTGTCGTATGATAAAGCGCTTAAACGTAAATGATTCGAGGAAAGGTAGTGATGAAATGAAAAAGGTACGCTGTGCTGTTATCGGTGTGGGCAGGCTGGGTATTGTTCACGCAAAAAATATTGAAACTGGCGTTAAAGGAGCAGAAGTGGTTGCTGTTGCAGCTTCGAGAATAGAAAGTGCTAAGAGAGCAGCTGTTGAGCTGGGGATTTCCCGATGGACGAATGATTTAAAGGAAATATTTGAAGATGAAAATATTGATGCAGTCATTATCGTAACTCCAACGAATACACATGCGGATTTAATTATTCAAGCAGCAAGAAGCAAGAAACATATTTTTGTAGATAAACCGGTGACAGAAACGCTGGAGCAGGCATCTGAGGTAATCAAAGAAGTGAAAGAAAACGGTGTATACTGTCAGGTTGGCTTTATGAGAAGGTTTGACCCGGCCTACGTGGCTGCGAAATCTCGTATTGTAAATGGAGATATTGGTCAGCCGTTATATTTTAAAGGAATAAGCAGAGATCCAGGCTCCCCGCCGGAGTCTTTTATCAAAACTAGCGGAGGTATTTTTATAGATTTAAATATTCATGAATACGATATTGCGAGATTTTTAATTGGAGATGAAGTGAAATCCGTGCAATCATTTGGAGAAGTGCTCGTCCATCCTTTTATGAAGAAGTATGAAGATGTAGACCAGTCTATTTCGGTACTAAATTTCCAGAATAAAGCGGTCGCACAGATAGAAGGAAGCAGAAATTCCAGCTTTGGCTACGATGTTCGCGGTGAGGTGGTTGGTACAGAAGGGTCTATTCAAATTGGTTCTCTGCAGCATCATAACAATATTATATTACAAGACAACAAAAGCTATCATGATAATATTCCTGATTTTATCACAAAATTTGAAGACGCTTTCTTGGAAGAAGTAAAGCATTTTATTGAATGTATTCAAAATCAAGTGAAACCTATCGTGGATGAAGTGGATGGAAAAAAATCTTTAGAAGTATCTATTGCGGCGACAGAGTCATTTAAAAAGCAAGAGATTGTTTATTTATAAGAGGAGGAATGAAAATGGAGTCTATTCAATATGCAAGTGAAAGCGTTAAGGTAAAATCTCAAACGATACGACTTACTATGGGACAAGCATTATTGAAATTTCTTGACAATCAATATATTGAATTCGATGGAGAAGAGCGAAAATTTATCAAAGGCATGTTCGGTATTTTCGGGCATGGAAATGCTACTGGCTTAGCAGAGGCATTAGAAAGACAGGAAAGTAATCTGCCTCTTCTTCAAGGGAAAAATGAACAGGGGATGGTACATGCTGCAACGGCATATGCAAAGCAAAAAAATCGATTGGAGATTTTTGCGTGTACCACATCTATTGGTCCAGGGGCTTTAAATATGGTAACGGCAGCTGGAACAGCTACGGTTAATCGTATCCCAGTACTTCTTTTACCTAGTGATAATTTTGCTACCAGACAGCCTGATCCAGTTTTGCAGCAAATTGAAAACCCATCTGATTATACTGTCTCTGCTACGGATGCCTTTAAGTCGGTAAGCAGATATTGGGACCGGATTGTTCGTCCGGAACAGCTGATGACAGCAGCAATTAATGCAATGCGTGTTTTAACAGACCCAGTTGAAACAGGAGCAGTTACGTTAGCACTACCGCAGGATGTTCAGGCGGAAGCTTTTGATTACCCAGCTGAATTCTTCAAAAAACGTGTTCATGTAATAGAAAGAAGAACACCGAATGAAGTAACGCTTGAACGGGCGGTTGAACTAATTAAATCGAAGAAAAAACCTTTTATTATCGCTGGCGGCGGCACGCACTATTCATTCGCTGCGGAAGCGTTAAAGCAGTTTGCAGAAAGATTCCAAATCCCTGTTGGGGAAACACAGGCAGGTAAAAGTGCTATTGCATGGAACCATCCATTAAATATGGGAGGAGTTGGAGCAAATGGCTCCAAAGCATCTAATGTACTCAGCAAAGATGCAGATTTAATTATTGCAGTTGGAACAAGGCTTACGGATTTCTCAACATCATCAAAAGTAGCTTTTCAAAATCCAGATGTTGCGTTTTTAAATATTAATGTCAGCTCCTTTGATGCAATGAAAATGGAATCTCAACTGCTGGTGTCAGATGCTAAAACAGCGTTAAATCAATTAGGAGAACAATTACAGAAAGCAAATTACAAAACGGCTTATGATGAAAATGAGCTGACCAGCTTAAAAGAAGCTTGGGATAATGAAGTAGATCGCTTATTTAATCTGAAAAGTGAGGAAGGGTTAGAGCAGTCTCAGGTAATCGGGGAGCTTAATCAATTTATTGATGAGAAGGATATTATCACATGTGCAGCTGGCAGTCTTCCAGGAGATTTACTGAAGCTGTGGAGAAGCAAACACCCGAAAACCTATCATATGGAGTATGGTTTCTCAACAATGGGATATGAAGTCCAGGCAGCGCTGGGAATTAAAATGGCTGAACCGGAACGGGAAGCTTATACTCTTGTAGGTGATGGAAGTTACCTGATGATGCATTCAGAGCTTGTAACCAGTCTTCAAGAAAAACAAAAAATCAATATTATTCTATTTGATAACCATGGTTTCCAATGTATTCATGGATTGCAGGTAGGACAAGGAAGTGAAGGCTTCGGAAATGAATTCCGCTACCGGGAACAATCTACGAATCAATTAAGCGGTGATTATATGGAAATTGATTTTGCCGCACATGCGAGAAGCTTAGGAGCAAAAGGATATACAGCCAATACCGTAGAAGAGCTCCGCGATGCATTGAAAAAAGCAAAACAGGATACGATATCTACTTTGATTCATATTAAAACACTTCCTAGTAAAGTGGAGGGTTATGATTCATGGTGGCGCCTGGGTGTTGCAGAGATTTCAAATAGCGAATCTGTAAAGACAGCCTATGAAAATATGGAAGAAAAATTGAATCAAGCAAGAAAATACTAAGTTTTAGATAGAATGAAGGAGGATAATTATGTCAGAATTATTAGTAAAACCAAAACAAACACCAGAGGCGGATGGAAGTGTTATTAAGGTATCTCCGGAAGATGCTGGATGGGGATACGTTGGATTTGAAGTATATCAGTTGCAGGAAGGTCAATCTTTTACAAAAGAAACAGGAGACAGGGAAATAGCAGTTGTACTGCTCTCTGGTAAAGCAGATGCTTCAACCAATTCAAGTTCCTGGGACAATATCGGCAAAAGAACAAGTGTATTTGATGATTCGCCTGCATATACCGTTTATGTATCATCTAATGATCAAATTAATTTAAAGGCACTTACGGATTTAGAAATTGCTGTGTGCTCCGCTCCAGGGAAAGGAACTTATGAAGCTCGGTTGATTACGCCGGAAGATGTGGTGGTAGCAAGACGCGGTTACGGAAGTTTAGAAAGAGAAATTCATAATATTTTACCTGCAGATAAGCCGGCAGACAGCCTATTTATATTTGAAGTATTCACACCGGAAGGGAACTGGTCCAGCTATCCGCCGCATAAGCATGATCAGGAAAAGCTGCCTGAGGAAAGCTATCTGGAGGAAACATATTATCACCGTACCAATTCTCCAGAAAATGCTTTTGCAATTCAACGTGTTTATACGGATGATAAATCACTCAATGAAACAATTGTTGTAAAAGATGGTGATTTGGTGCTTGTGCCAAAAGGGTATCATCCTGTTTCGAATCCACCAGGATATAAATTATATTATTTGAATGTGATGGCTGGTCCAGTTCGTGAATGGAAGTTTACGAATGATAAAGACCACGAATGGTTGTTGGAGAAAAATTAGATATGATAGGGGGCTGCCTCTAAATGAACAGGCAGCCTTCATCTAATTTTGGTTAAGAAAGGAAGGTAAATTATGAGCTTAGAAAAACTGCCATTTCAATTGGGAATTCATCCAATAAATTGGGTTGGTGAGGATGTCTTAGAGCATGGAGATTTTTATACGTATGAGCAAGTCATGTCTGAGATATCTGCCCTAGGATTTAAAGGCACAGAAGTAAGCAGAAAATTCCCCGCAGCTAAGCAAGAGCTGAAACAAGCGCTTCAACAGCACGGCTTACAACTGACAACGCAATGGAAATCTGTGTTGTTCTCAGATCCAAAGCGGCATAAAGAAGAGTTGAAGGCTTATCGGGAGCATGCAGCGTTTTTAAAGGAATTTGGCTGTAAAGTGATTAGCACAGCTGAGATTGGCGGTTCCATCCTGAATCAGGATCCACGGCGCGGTCAGGATGAAACAGATGTAAAACGTTTGGACGAAGAAGGCTGGAAATACTTTGTGGAAGGACTGCATCAAGCAGGCCAAATCGCCAAGGATAATGATATGGATCTCGTTTATCATCATCATGCAGGAACAGTAGTGGAGCAGCCGGAGGAAATTGCTAAACTGATGGAAATGACAGATGAAAACCTTGTGTCGCTTCTTTACGATACGGGACATGGCTATTATGGCGGAAATGACCCATTGCAGCTTTTAGAAAAATATTTCCATCGTGTGAAATATGTTCATTTAAAAGACGTACGTCAAGAAGTTTTAAACCAAGCTAGAGCAGAGAAATTTCCGATTAGGAAGTGTATTCGAAGCGGAATGTTTACAGTACCGGGAGACGGTGTGCTTGATTTTGAGCCGATTTTTGAACTTTTAATCAAAAATAATTATTCTGGATGGGCTTTGATTGAAGGAGAGCAAGACCCAATTGACCATAATCCATATGAGTATGCTAAAAAGTCGAAGCAATTCATTCAGGATACAATCGAAAAAATAACCACATCAGATAAAACAAAACATTCGTGATGAAATGACAGCAGGGAGGATGAATCAAATGAAAGAGGTAATTCGTTGCGCAGTACTAGGGCTGGGAAGATTAGGATACTGGCACGCAGAAAATTTAGCATATCAGGTAAAAGGGGCAGAGCTTGTTACCGTTATCGACCCATTAGCTGGAAGAGCAGAACAGGTTGCTAAAGAGCTTGGTGTAAGCAATTGGTCACAAGATCCAGATGTTGCATTTCATGATGACACGATTGAGGCAGTTGTGATTGTTACACCAACATCAACGCATGCAGATTTAATTACACGTGCAGCTAAAAATGGGAAGCATGTTTTTGTAGAAAAGCCATTAACACAAGAATTAAGTGATGCTGACAAAGTCATTAACACGCTGCAACAGGAGAATGTATTCTGTCAAGTTGGATTTATGAGAAGATTTGATCCAGCTTATGCGGAAGCGAAAAAAAGCATTGCTGCGGGAGATATTGGAAAGCCGTTATACTTTAAAGCAGCAAGTAGAGATGGAAATGTTCCGCATGAAGAATTTATTAAACACAGCGGAGGGATTTTCCTGGATGTAGCTATCCACGACTATGATATTGCCCGTTTTTTAATGGGACAGGATGTATCTTCTGTTCAATCTACGGGAAGTATTTTACTAGAGTCCAATCAATTTATGGAGAAATATAATGATGTCGATCAAGGCTTAACCTATTTAACCTTTGATAGTGGGGCAACAGGTGATGTTGAAACCATGCGCATCGCCCCATATGCTTATGACATCCGGGGAGAAGTTGTCGGAACAGAAGGAGCTATCCAGATTGGTTCGATGCGTTCCACCGATGTAAAGCTATTAACCAATAAAGGAAGTACCCATGATTTAATTCAGGATTTTCCATCTCGTTTTCAGAATGCTTATTTGTTAGAAATGATTCATTTTATCAGTTCTGTTCAGCAAGGAAAAACACCAAATTGCACCGCTGCTGATGGAAAGGCAGCTTTAGAAATTGCTTCAGCAGCAACAGAATCATTTCTTTCAGGTAAAAAGGTAGAGTTAAAGAAAGATACAGAGAAAACAGTGATTTAATATAACTAAATGTAATCTGAGAAATAAGTATAAAAACATTGGCTAATTTGTTAGCTGATGTTATACTTATAAGCATAAGATTAAGCGCTTAACCAAAATGTTTAGGAGGAGTAGAAAATGAGTACATTACTTCAAGAAGAACAAAAAGATTTACTAATTAACAAATCCAAGGAGGCTCGTAAGCAGCTTATTAAAGCGGTAAATCACGCTGGAGCTGGTCATATTGGCGGGCCGATGTCGGCAATGGATCTATTCATAAACCTTTATTTCAATGAATTGAATGTATCTACAGAGGATCCAGACAATGATAATAGAGACCGATTTGTATTATCCAAAGGGCATTCAGCAATCGGTTTATACGCCGCGTTAGCCGTTCGAGGATTTTTTCCAATCGAAGAATTGAAAACATTTGATTCGCTAGATTCTCGCCTGCAAGCACACCCGGATATGACCATCCTGCCGGGATTAGATATGTCTACTGGATCGCTTGGCCAAGGGATATCAGCAGCTGTAGGAATGGCTCTTGGAGCAAAACTGCAGAATAAAGAGTTCCGTACTTACTGCATCGTTGGTGATGGAGAATCTCAAGAAGGTCAGGTATGGGAAGCAGCAGATGTTGCATCAAAATATAAGCTGGATAATCTTGTTGCCATTTTAGATAATAATAAAATCCAACAATTCGGCTGGGATGCAGGCAACGGCAAACGAGAAATTCCTGCTGTTAATGCTCATGGACGCTGGGAAGCATTCGGATGGCATGTTATTGATATAGACGGCCATAATCATGAAGAAATCACAAATGCATTTCATGAGGCAAAACAGGTTTCAGGAAAGCCAACCATCATTATTGCAAATACAGTGAAAGGAAAAGGTGTCTCCTTTATGGAAGATACCATTAAATGGCATTCCAGAGTACCGACAGATGAAGAACTAGAGCTAGGTCTTAAAGAATTGGAAGCGGGGGTATAACAACATGAAGACAATTTTATCTGCTGAAAAACAAACAATGAGAGATGGACTAAGTAAAACAATGCTACGATTATCTCAAGAAGATGAGAACGTATATGTTTTGGACGGAGATTTAGGGACATCAACAAAGGCTGATGTTGTTGCAGACAATAACCCAGAGAAATTCCTGCAAATGGGGATTGCTGAACAAAATATGATGAGCGCTGCAGCCGGTTTAGCGACAACAGGAATACAGCCATGGACATTTAGTTTTGCCGCATTTTTGTCTAAAAGATCTATTGACCAAATTCAAGTTCAAATCGCGCAGCCCAAATTGGATGTAAAAATGATTGGCGGTTACAGTGGATTGCTGACAGGATTGACCGGAAAAACACACCAATCCTTAGAAGATATTGCTATTTTCCGTGCATTGGCAAATATGGTTGTACTTGCTCCAGGAGATAGTAAAGAAGTAGAGAAAGTAATGGAGTTTGCACATCAATATGATGGACCAGTTTATATTCGTGTAGCAAGAGATGCGTACCCTATTCTTTTCGATGATGATTATACGTTTGAGCTCGGTAAAGCTGTAACCCTTAAAGAAGGAACGGATGCAACAATTATTTCTACTGGTACACAGACTAGCCGTTCTGTTGAAGCAGCAGAAAAATTAGAAGAAGAAGGTATTTCTGTAGAAGTTCTTCATATGCCGTCGATTAAGCCGCTAGATACGAAAGCAATTGTAAAGGCTGCTGAAAAAACGGGAGCCATTGTAACAGCAGAGGAACACAGTATTATTGGCGGATTAGGAAGTGCTGTAGCAGAGACATTGGTTGAAGAAAAGCCTGTACCGGTGGTTCGTGTAGGAGTGAAGGATCGGAATTCAGAATCTGGACCAAATGAAGCGATGTTAGATAAATATGAGATTTCTCCAAATCACGTTGCGGAAGCAGTGAAGAAAGTATTAAAGAAAAAATAATATAAAACAAACATGTAGCAGAGAGTTTCCGTACGCTCTGTTACATGTTAGTTTCTTTGAATTCGTTTTCACTAAAATGAAAAAGGAAGGTTCACTTTAAGGAAATGGGAGTTGATAGGATGCAAAGCAGCATTTTAAAAGAAAAATTGTTTATTAATGGGGAATGGATAGAAACAGAAGGAACGCATCAGGTTTTTAATAAATATACGGGTGAATTATTTTCAGAAATTGCATTGGCAGATGAAAAAATTGTGGATCAGGCGATTAATGCAGCTGTTACAGCGCATAAGGAAATAGATTTCCCTGTAGAAAAGCGCTATGAGGTTTTAATGCGTGCAGCTGATTTATTAAAGCAAAATCAGACAGCATTGGCAGAAACAATTGCTATAGAAGGCGGTAAGCCGATTTCAGATGCAAATGTGGAAGTTACAAGATCCGTTTCGACATTGCAGATTGCAGCAGAAGAAGCGAAGAAATTAACCGGTGAAATTATTCCAAATTACAATGCTCCGGGAAGGTTTTTATATACAGTAAAAAAACCAGTTGGCGTGGTTGCTGCAATAACTCCATTTAATTTCCCGTTAAATCTTGTCGTTCATAAAGTAGGTCCTGCATTAGCTGCAGGCAATCCAATTATTATAAAGCCTGCTTCAGATACTGCTACGACAACCGTGAAATTATGTGAATTACTAGAGGAGGCCGGCGTTCCAAAAGGTTATGTGCAATGCGTTGTCGGCAGCGGACGAACGGTTGGCGAGCAATTATTAAATGATGAACGAATTGTTCATTATACCTTTACCGGCTCTCCGGCTATTGGGAAACATATTCAACAAACTATCGGATTGCGTAAAGCTACTTTAGAGTTGGGTTCAAACTCGGCAACCATTGTCCATCATGATACAGATGTGGAAAAAGCAGCAAAAAAAATTGCAAGAATGGCAAACGTAAATGCGGGTCAGGTTTGTATTTCTGTTCAACGGGTTTTTGTCCATGATTCCATCAAAGAAGCCTTTTTAGATACTTTAGTAAGCGAAGTTGCTCAATTAAAAGTAGGAGACCCTTTAAATAAAGATACCAATGTCGGTCCAATGATCAGCGAAAAAGAAGCTAAGCGTATTGAATCATGGATAGATGAAGCGGTATCTGCAGGAGCTGTTGTTCTGACTGGCGGCAAGAGAGAAGGAAGCGTGGTTCAGCCTGCTGTTCTGACAAATGTTAAAAAAGGGATGAAAATCGTTGATGAAGAGGCCTTTGCTCCAATCGTTTCCGTTTCTTCATACGATACGATAGAAGAAGCTGTTGCGTTAGTAAACGACTCGAAATACGGTTTGCAAGCAGGAATTTATACTTCCGATTTAAAATTATCTTACCAAATTCCTTACTTACTGGAGGTTGGCGGGGTTATTGTTAATGACACATCAAGCTTTCGTGCGGACCAAATGCCATATGGCGGTGTAAAAGAGAGCGGGAATGGAAAAGAAGGTCCTGCTTACGCTATTCAAGAATTGGTTGAGACGGTAACAGTGGTTGTGAATTTGGAAGAATAATAAACAGCTGTAGAGAAAAGATCTCTTTGGTTAATTGGCTGAAAACGCAGTGTAATGAAATCAAAGAGATTTTTTCCCGGCTAAAATAAAAGGGGGAATCATAGGGTGAGCAGTAATGACATAACGGTCGGTGTTATTGGAGCGGGAAGAATTGGCCAATTGCACGTAAATAATTTAAAGCATTTTACAGGTATACACGTGAAAACAATCTCTGATGTTTTCACAGAACATTTAGGCGATTGGTTTGAAACAACTGGAGCAGAATACCTTACTAAGAACTATCAGGACATATTAAATGATACAGAAATAGATGCCATACTAATTTGTTCTCCAACGGATACCCATGCCGCTATTATTAAAGACGCTGCCAAAGCAGGGAAGCATATTTTTTGTGAAAAACCAATTAGTTTTTCAGATGCAGAATCTTTAGAGGCTTATGAAGCGGTTAAACAAGCTAATGTGAAATTTCAAATTGGCTTTAATAGAAGGTATGACCCAAATTTTGATAAGGTCAAAAGATTAGTAGAGGCTAAAGAAATTGGAGATTTACACATCCTAAAAATTACATCAAGAGATCCAGCTCCGCCCACCTTGGATTATGTATCAAAATCTGGCGGTTTATTTGCTGATATGACTATCCATGATTTTGATATGGCTCGATTTATTTCAGGATCAGAAGTCATTGAAGTTTTTTCTCAAGGAACAGCCTTAGTGAATCCGGAGATTAAAGAATTGGACGATATTGATACAGCAATTACTTCTTTAAAGTTTGCTAATGGTGCGATGGGGGTTATTGATAATAGCCGTCAAGCTGTCTATGGTTATGATCAGCGTCTTGAAGCATTTGGAACAAAGGGGTCTGTAAATGTAAATAATGAAACAAATACGAGAGTAGAAGTCCAATCCGCAGTCGGTATAAATCAAGATAACCCACTGTACTTTTTCCTTGAAAGGTATAATGATGCTTATATTCAAGAAATAGCTGAGTTTTTTGCTGCTATCAAAAATGATGATAAAATTTCGTGTACATTTAAAGATGGCATTATGGCCCAGCGTATTGCTGAAGCAGCAAAAGAATCCTTAGATTTAGGAAAACCGGTAAAAGTGAAACAATTGGATAAAGTAAAATTGTAGAATCTATTAGGTAATCCTTTGGAGGGAAAGTAATGAAAAAAATAAACTGGGGTATTCTAGGTGCTGCGAATATAGCATATGAACAGGTCGTTCCCGCTATCAGAAGATCAGAGAGAGCCTTTGTTTCTGCGGTAGCATCAAGAACAAAAGAAAAAGCAGAACGATTCAATACACCTGAAATCTATGATACGTATGAAGAAATGTTAAACGATGATTCCATTGATGCTGTTTACATTCCACTGCCAAATGCGCTGCATAAGGAGTGGGCTGTGAAAGCTTTAAACGCGGAGAAACATGTTTTATTAGAAAAACCGGCAGCGCTTACAACTGAGGAAATGGTGGAGATAAAAGCAGCTGCCGACGAAAATAATGTTATTTTTATAGAAGCATTTATGTATCAATATCATCAACAGCACCAAAGAGTGAAAGAACTATTAGATTCAAAAATAATAGGTGAATTCCGTCATTTAAAAGCACATTTTTCCTGGATGCTTCATCATGAAAATGATATTAGGCTTAACCGGGAACTTGGCGGCGGTGCCATGTGGGATGTCGGCTGCTATGGCATTCATGCTGTTACGCAAATTTTTGGAATGAAGCCAATAAAAGTGTCAATGAGTGGAAATATTCATCCGGATTATAATGTAGATTTAACGTCTACAACGGTCTTTATTGATGGACAGCATCGAACGGCAGAAGTATCTGCTTCGATGGAATTACCATTTATAGATCGATATGAAGCTATGGGTCCTAAAGGATCTCTATTGGTTGAATCCGCATTTCGTCCAGATGTATCTGCTGATCAAAGAGGTAAAGTGATTGTGAAAGATATCGATGGAAATATCATTTTATTGGAAACCTTTCAATCGGATCAATATTTGAATCAGATAGAGCACTTCCAGGATTGTATTATAGAAGGTAAGAAACCGATCTATGATGCAGAGGATTCCATTGAGATTACACGTTATATAGAAAGAAGCTATCAATCTTTATATAACGATTCAGTATTAAAAAATATTTAAAGTTAGTGTAACGATGGGGATTTTACTAAATATTTTCTTGTTTTAACACTTAGATAATAATTTAAGTGCATGAAGGAGAGGTTTTTTTGAATTTGTTTAGCATTATCAGCTTTATATTAGTATTAGTATTCATATACATCTATGCATTTTTTCGAACCAGAAGCATAGATAAAAAAAGTTCTGAAGGTTACTTTTTGGGAGGTAGATCGCTTGTCGGTGCAACAGTTGGTATGACGATTATTATGACTAACCTCTCGACAGAGCAGCTAGTGGGACAAAATGGTCAAAGTTATGTGGCAGGCATGGAAGTAATGGCATGGGAAGTGACCTCTTCTGTTGCTATTGTTTTGCTGGCATGGGTCTTTTTGCCGAAATATTTTAAATATGGTGTAAATACGATATCTGATTTTATTGAAATTAGATATGATACATTTACGAAAAGAATTGTTTCCATTCTTTTTATATTTACTTATATTGTCAGCTTTATGCCTGTTGTTTTATATTCTGGAGCGTTGATATTTAATGATTTATTCGGACTTGACCAATACTTGGGTATTAGTAGAACAACTGCTGTTGTTATTATTTCTACGATTATTGGTTTGGTTGGAGTTATCTATTTATTTGTCGGCGGGCTTTCCCTTATTGCACATAGTGATTCAATCTATGCTGTTGGTCTGCTTCTCGGGGGAATGACCATTACGGTATTGGCTCTGATTGCACTTGGAGAGAATAGCTTTTTCACTGGCTTAGATAAGCTTTTAGCGAACACGCCTGAAAAATTAAACGCCTGGGGAGCGGTAGATTCAGCAATGGTGCCTTGGCCAACATTATTTTTAGGAATGTTTTTTAATAACTTATACTTCTGGTGTACAAACCAAATGATTGTTCAAAAAGCATTAGCAGCGAAAAATTTAAAAGAAGCACAAAAAGGTGCCATATTTGTTGGATTCTTTAAAATTTCAGGCTTGTTCTTCTTAGTTCTGCCTGGTGTTATCGCCTATAATATATTTGGCGATGGAATTCAAATGGATCTTGCCTATCCTGCATTAGTAGCTGAAGTATTACCTAATTGGGCTGCTGGACTATTTGGGGCGGTTGTATTTGGAGCAATTATGAGTTCTTTTGTCGGGGCTTTAAGTGCTACAGTGACTTTATTTAGTCTTGATTTTTATAAGCCTGTCATAAATAAGCAGGCTACAAATAGACAGATTGCTCTCGCAGGGAGAGTGTTAACCATCATTATTGGTATTATGGTAATTGTTATCGCGCCATTTATCTCTCTCTTTCCGCAAGGATTGTTTGCTGTACTTCAAGAGTTTAATGGTCTATATAGTATGCCGCTCTTAGCTATTATCGTAGTCGGCTTCTATTCTAAAAAGACATCTGCTCTTGGCGCAAAAATAGCATTTATATTCCACATAGTGGTATATGCTCTGTCTAAAGTGGTAATCCCAGATATCCATTATCTATATGTTTGGAGTGTTCTATTTTTGGCGGATTTAGCTATTATATATTTCTATAGCCAAAAGAGGCCGGAAAAAGATGATTTCCAATTTGAAAAATATCAAAGCAAAGTGGATATTACTCCGTGGAAGCATGTCAGATGGACTGGTCTTGTCATTTTGGTAATTGTAGTAGCTTCTTATGTAGTCTTTTCTCCGCTTGTCTTGGCTAAATAATGTTAGCACAGTAATTCAATAAGGTAATTGTAACTGTAATTATATAGAGATAAAAACAAGAAGATTTAAAATAGTCTTGACTTTGTAAATATACTTAGCTAAAATGGTTTTATGATTAAGCGCTTAATTAGATGTTTTATTTTAGAAATTTATTTGTTATTATACTGATACCCTGTTTTTAATGAATAAAAATTACTTTTTATAAATGTAAATTGTAAGCGATTTCTTTAATATGAATGATTAAGCGCTTATTCTTTTCGGTTTTGTAGACTTAGTGTATTCCATTTTAATTTAGATACTTTGGCATGAGTAAAAAAGCAAAGAACAAACAAAAAAGAAAGGGGCGATTCTTTTGCTTTTAGAAATGAAAAATGTCAGTAAGTCCTTCTCGGGCGTCCAAGTTCTTCATGATATTAATTTGGGTGTGAAAGAAGGAGAGGTTCATGTATTACTAGGGGAGAATGGCGCAGGAAAATCAACGATTATAAAAATATTAACAGGAGCTTATACAAAGGATACTGGCGATGTATATTGGGATAATCAAGTTTTAGAAGTGAATGCACCCAAGGATGCCATCGATGCAGGAATTGCGACAATTTACCAGGAACTGAATCTTATTCCTGAATTATCAGTTATGGAAAATATATTTTTGGGTCACGAGCAAAAGAAAGGGAGCAAGTTTTCACTGCTTGATCGTGCAACAATGAGAGAGAAAGCCAAAAAGTTAATGAGCAGACTTGGGCAGAATACGGATCCGGATGAACTTGTCCAGAATCTTGGTGTAGGACGGCAACAACTAGTGGAAATTGCTAAAGCGCTTTCTCTTAATGCCAGGTTGATTATCATGGACGAGCCCACTTCGAGTTTAAGCGGCAGTGAAACAGAACAGCTGTTGTTGACAGTGGAGCGTTTGCGGGGACAAGGGATTACGTTTATTTATATATCGCATCGTCTGGAGGAAATCAAACGAATTGGAGATAGCATTACCATTCTGCGCGATGGAGCAAAGATAGATACCGTTAAAGTTGAAAATACATCTGTTGACGAAATGATTGCCCTGATGGTTGGCAGAACGCTAGATAATAAATTTCCAAAGCTGAATTCTTCAAGAGGAGAAGAAGGATTAAGAATAGAAAATTTCAAACTAAATAGTGAATCAAAAGAAATTAATTTCACTGCATATACGGGAGAAATACTAGGTTTCTCTGGGTTGGTCGGTGCAGGACGCACAGAATTGATGAGAGGAATTTTTGCAGCAGACAGTATTGAATCTGGAGATATCTATATTTTCGGAAAGAAAAAGAAAATTACAAATCCAAAGCAGGCTATTCGAGAAGGACTTGCATTTATTACAGAAGATAGAAAGGGGGAAGGGCTTTTTCTTGATCAGCCGCTACATTTTAATAAAACCATCGCTAAATTAAAAGAAATTAAAAGAAATGGACTGCTCAGTATAAGGAAGCAAAAAAATGTTTCGAACACTTATGTTGAAAGTTTGAAAATCAAACCGAATAATATTAATTTACTTGCTCAGAATTTAAGCGGAGGGAACCAGCAGAAAGTAGTCATTGCCAAGTGGCTGTTTACTCAGGCAAAAGTATTTATTTTTGATGAACCGACTCGAGGTATTGATGTAGGTGCAAAAGTTGAAGTTTATAATTTAATCAATGAATTAGTAAAATTAGGTGCATGTGTGATTATTGTTTCTTCGGAACTGCCGGAGATTTTAGGAATGTGCGATCGTATTCTGGTCATGCACGAAGGGGAAATTACAGGTGACTTTAAAGTGAAAGAAGCGAATCAAGAAATTATTATGAGAGCTGCGACAGGAGGGTGATTTGAAATGGAAGAAAGAGTAAAAGATATTGATGAAAAAATTGAAGAGCAAAAAGATGGAAAGCCGCCGAAACCATCGAAAGATCCTAAGAAAAAATGGGATGCAAGGGCAGTTTTAGATAAGTTTGGTGCATTATTTGGCTTAATAGGTTTATCGGTTATTCTTACTGTTCTTGCTCCGAGTTTTATTACAATAGATAACTTAATGAATGTTGCCAGACAAGCATCTATTAACGCTCTATTATCTCTGGGAATGCTTTTGCCTATTATCACTGCAGGAATTGATTTATCCGTAGGTTCCATTTTGGCGCTATCGATTGTTTTAGGCGGAATTGTTACTGTATCTTGGGGGATGACGCCAGTAGTAGGTTTAATTGTTTTGTTATTAGCAGGAGCGGCAGCCGGGTTAATTAACGGTTTATTATTAACAAAGCTGCGTTTACCACATCCGTTCATCTCAACCTTAGGAACAATGAATGTGTACCGTGGTCTGGCGCTTATTGTAACAGGTGCATCACCTATTTTTGGTTTCCCACTATTAATTAACTATGTTGGACAAGAAAGTATCAATATCGTTCCAGTAAGTTTTATATTAGTTATTATTGTAGCGGTTCTTATGCATGTTTTCTTAAATAGAACAGCGACTGGAAGATATATTTATGCTATTGGCGGGAATAAAGAAGCTGCACGTCTATCTGGGATTCCGGTTGACCGTGTTCTCATTATTGTATATACAGTAAGTGGTTTTATGGCGGCACTTGGAGGATTAGTTCTAATTGGAAGAACCAATTCAGCATCTCCGATAGCAGGATTAACATATGAACTGGATGCAATTGCCGCTGTTATTATCGGCGGAGCGAGTTTCTTTGGCGGAGTAGGCACGGTAGTTGGCACATTGATTGGGGCATTAATTATCGCGGTTCTTCGTAATGGCTTGAATTTAATTGGTACGTCTTCCGATTTACAGACCGTTGTAATCGGTATTGTTATTATTTTAGCGGTATATGTTGATGTATTACGCAGAAAAGGCACAAAGAAATAAAATAGTCTTTTATTTTGTGGATACGAAAGAATTTTGATTATCCATTATTAACTCTATTAAAAGTAAGAATTTTAAAGGCAGAATATTGTGATAATAAAATTTTATATTTTTTGAAATTTGGTTAGCAGGAGGCATTAATGCATGCAAGCAGGAGTATTTAAAGAAATTGGAAAATTAGAATTACAAGATAGAAATGAACCTGATCTAGTAACAGAAAATGAAGTGAAAATTAAGGTAGAAGCAGCCAGTATTTGCGGGACAGATGTCCATATCTTAGCTGATCCGCCAGGACATCCAGCAACTCCAGGCTCGGTATTAGGACATGAATATGTTGGAGAAGTTGTGGAAATAGGAAAGGAAGTAGGAAATGTAAAGGTTGGAGACCGTGTCATTGTAGACCCGACTACTACATGCGGCGAATGTGAATACTGTGGTATGGGGTTAGTAAATATGTGTGATAACAGTTCAAGTATAGGAATTTTTAAAGATGGAGGATGGGCTTCATACAGTGTCCTGCCAGCAAAAAATGTATTTAAAGTGTCAAAAGAAGTACCGCCAGAAGTAGCGGTACTGGCAGAACCCCTATCTTGCGTTATTAACGGCAGTGAAAAAATAAATATTCAGCCAGGAGATAGTGTTGTCATTTTGGGAACTGGTCCAATGGGACAACTGTTTACGCAAGTAGCAAAAGCTGCAGGTGCAGGAAAAATAATTTGCTCTGACTTCTCTGATTATCGTCTGAGATTTTCAGAAAAATCTGGAGCAACACGGACGGTCAATCCGAAACAGGAGGATATTTACGAAGTAGTTAAAGCTGAAACAACTATTGGAGCGGATGTGGTGGTTGATTGCGTGGGTGCTTTAATGAACCAGGCAGTTGAACTGGTTCGAAAAGGAGGGCAAGTATTAGTTTTAGGGATGAATGAACATGCTGCACCAGTTGTCAAACAATATGATATTACAAGAAATGAAATTACGATCAAAGGAACTTATATACAAAACTTTGATTTTCCAAAAGTAATCAAGATTTTAGAAGCTAATTTGCTCAATTTAGAAGAGCTTATTACTCATAAGATCACATTAAATCAGATTCATGAAGGTATTGAAAATATGAGGAAAGGTGAGGCAATAAAAATTGTAGTATATCCGGAATGAGCAGGATTAAAGTGTATTTCATACTAGTTAATATCAGAAATATAAAAATGGGAGGAGTTGAATTTATTGAGTGAAGAAAAGAAGGAAATAAGAGTCGGAATGATTGGCTACAAGTTTATGGGCAAAGCCCACAGTAATGCATATCGCAACTTGCCATTTTTCTTTGATTTGAATGTTGTTCCAGTTATGAAGGCAATTTCTGGACGAAACGAGGCAAAGGTAAAAGAAGCGGCTCAAGCATTTGGCTGGGAATCTTATGAGACGGATTGGAGAAAACTGATTGAACGTGATGATATCGATATGATCGATATAGCTACTCCAAACAATATGCACTACAAGATGGCTATAGCAGCAGCGAAGGCAGGAAAACATATTATTTGTGAGAAACCACTTGCGATGAATACGAGGCAAGCGAAAGAGATGTATGATGCTGCATGTAAAAGTGGGAGCATTCATATGATTTGCCACAATTATCGTTTTGCTCCGGCAGTGCAGTTTGCTAAACGACTTATTGAGCAGAATCGTTTAGGGAAAATCAACCATGTCCGAGGGACTTACTTGCAGGATGTATATTTAGATACAGAATCCCCTATTACTTGGAGGACAAGGAAAGAAATAACAGGGTTAGGTGTTCTGGGAGATATTGGCTCACACAATTTGGATTTAGCAAGATTTTTAGTAGGAGAATTTCAAGAGGTTGCAGCTTTGACAGAAACCTTTGTAAATCAGAGGCCAGCAGCTGAATCTGAAAATCAGAATGAAGCAGATAAGAAGCAGATGGAAGATGTAACTGTTGAAGATGCAGCAGCACTGATTGCCCGTTTTGAAAATGGTGCAATTGGAACATTTGAAGCAACGAAACTTGCTGGAGGAAATTTGAATGGGAATCGCTTTGAAATTAATGGGGAAAAAGGTTCGATTCGCTGGGATTTAGAGAATTTAAATAATCTGGAAGTATATTTTACAGATGATGAACCTGGTATCCGAGGGTACAGAACGATTAATTGTACGGAAAAATATCACCCATATGCTGAGGCGTATTGGCCAGTGGGACATATTATTGGCTATGAACATACCTTTATTAACCTCTTATCTGATTTTTTTAATGGCATTGAGCAAGGGAGTAGTCCTAGGCCAAATTTTGAAGACGGCTTACGCAATCAGATTTTGCTAGAATCCATTGAAGAGTCAGCTGCTAAAAAAGTATGGATTAATGTTTCAGAAAAAAGCAACAGTATCTCTATTAAAAAATAACTATAAATTAGTAAAAGAGGTAATGAGTATAATGACAAAAATCAAATATTATCTATTAACTGTATTTTTAGTAGCTATATTAACGCTTGCAGCTTGTGCAGAAGACGGTGATGCAAGTGATTCATCATCAAGCACCGACGGAGAGGGGAAACCTAATATTGCAGTAGTTTTAAAAGGGTCGGATCAGGAATATTTTAAATTGGCTGAGGCAGGAGCAAAACAAGCTTTTGAAGATTTTGATGTAAATGGTACCTTTCAGGCTGCCTCTACACAGACAAATACAACGGAAATTATTAATATTTTAGAAGATTTATTGGTTGAAGAGCCAGATGCACTTGTTGCGATGCCTAGTACAGAAGAACAAACGCCAGTCCTTCAGCGGTATCGAGAAAAGGATATACCAGTCTTGCTGATTGATACAGATTTAGATTGGGAAGAAAAAACGACTTACATTGGAACAAACAATTATACAGCTGGCCAAGAAGCTGCGAAGCTTTTATCCTCTGATTTATCAGAAGGAGATGAAGTTGCGATTTTAGAAGGGGTTTCAGGTGCGGCGGTAAGTGAGGAAAGAGTTAGCGGAGTGAACGATGTAATGGAAGAGCAAGGGATAAATATTGTTGCTTCTCAAGCTGCTGATTTTGATCGTGCAAAGGCAGTAAACACAATGGAGAATATTTTAACTGCCCATCCAGATATTCAAGGAGTGTTTGCAGCGAATGATGAAATGGCGATGGGAGCCTATGAAGCAGTAAGTGCGCAAAATTTAGATATACCAATTATTGGGGTTGATGGAACGAGTGATGCATTAGATTCGATTAGTAATGGCGGACTGACTGCAACAGTTGCTCAAAGCCCATATCAAATGGGGTATCAGGGAGTAGAAAATGCATTAAAGGCTATTGAGGGGGAAACGATTGCTAAGGAAATTGATATTGATGTGGAAATACTAACAGAAGAAAATGCCGGAGAAACGCTTGATGAAATTAATGATATTTTAGAGAAATAAATTTTTATTGTCTATAAATTTTTTAGAAAAACTAGACAACAGAGAGGAGTGTATGAGTTAAAAAGGTGAAAATTGGTTTTATTGATGCTGGCTGGATGGAGAAGGCTCACAAACAATTAGATTATCAATGTTGATATCTTACTAGGAAAAGTAATGATAGATACGAACGTTGATTTAGCAGCTATTGCCTCAACAAATGCTTTTCATTATGGAGTGTCTAAAGAAGCATGTATATTGTAAAAAAATTTCTTGCACTTATTCCTGACAATCTAAAGAATTAGCGGAATTGATCCAAGAAGAGATGATGAACTTTGTAGATTTCAATAATGTTCATAACCCAGCTGCTGTATATATCAGAATTTTATTTTAATAATGATAACCAAAGGAGAATCGATATGAAAAGATTTAACTATTTAGTTATTTTCACCATGGTATTACTTTTGTTAGCTTTAGCTGCATGTTCGTCTGAAGACTCTAATGCGAGTGAAGATGGCAGTGAATCTTATAAGTTTGCTACTGTACTCATGGCATTAAATTCTGATTATTGGCAGATGCATAAAGCTGGTGCTGAGGATGCTGCGGCAGACCTTGGGATTTCTTTAGAAGTGTTAGGACCAGCAGAAGAAACGATGTTTGAGGAGCAGGTCAAAATTGTTGAAGATCAAATTTCTTCAGGGGCGGATGCTATCATTGTCGCGCCAAGTCTGCCAGAAGCGATGCTGCCAATCTTAAATCAGGCTGAAGGGATGGACATTCCTGTCGTATTGGCAGATGCAGATGTTGAAGATTTTGAAGATAAAGTTACCTTCATAGGAACAGAAAACTACGATGCTGGTAAATTAGCAGGTGAGTATATTAGTGACCAATTAGAAGAAGGAGACAAGGTAGCGATTATCCGTGGACAACTGGGAGCAAAAGTACATGATGAGCGTACAAATGGATTCCAAGATGCTTTAGACGAGAAAAATTTGGAATTTATTGTTCAAGACGCTCAAAGTGATCGGGTGAAGGCAGTAAATATTATGGAAAATATTTTGACTAGTGATGATGATATAAAAGCAGTATTTGCAACGTCGGATGAAATGGCATTAGGAACATATCAAGGGTTAGAAAATCAAGGAAAAACAGACATTCCTTTAATTGGTTTTGATGGCACTCCAGATGGTTTGCAGGCAGTTATGGATGAAAAAATAACGGCAGAAATTGCTCAGGATCCTTATCAAATGGGATATTCAGCTGTTGAATCTGCTTACCAAGCACTGCAAGGAGAAGATGTAGAAGGTAGAATAGATTCTGGAGCAAAAGTTATTACAAGTGAAAACGTTGAAGAGGAAATCGAGTTAAGTAACAGCTATTTAGAATAGCATTAAAATTATTCTAAATAAAATAATTTTAACATTAGGAAGTATATTATTAGAATTTTCCGATGTTAAAGAAGGCCAAATTAGATTTTATACTTTTTTTAAATATAAAATTGTGGAGGTTTTATAATGAAAAGAATAGTTTTTTTAATTATTGCTTCACTGCTTTTGTTTTTAGCTGCATGTACGAATGAAAATTCTGGGGAAGCTTCGAACGGGAGTGGAAATGAGTCCTATAAAATGGCATCTGTTTATATGACATTAAGCTCTGATTATTGGCAATTGCATAAAGCTGGTGCCGAAGCCGCAGCAGATGATTTAGGAATTTCATTAGATGTGCTAGGGCCTGCTGAAGAAACGATGTTTGAAGAGCAAGTAAAAATCGTTGAAGATCAGCTTTCTGTGGAAGCAGATGCTTTAGTAGTTGCGCCGAGTCTGCCAGAAGCGATGCTGCCAGCTTTACAACAGGCTTCTAACCAGGATGTTCCTGTCGTTTTAGCAGATGCAGATATAGAAGAGTTTACTGATAAAGTAACATTTGTAGGTGTAGAAAATTATGAGGCTGGTAAGCTTGCTGGAGAGTATATCAGTGAACAATTGGAAGATGGAGATACCGTAGCAATTATTCGTGGGCAGCTTGGAGCAAAAGTTCATGATGATCGTACAAACGGATTTCAAGATGCATTGGAAGAGAAAGATATTGAAATCGTTGTGCAGGATGGACAAAGCGATCGTGTGAGAGCAGTAAATATTACAGAAGATTTTCTAACAAATGATTTAGATATTAAAGCTATTTTTGCAACAAACGATGAAATGGCGCTTGGAGCACACCAAGGGTTGGATAATAACGCAAGAACGGATATCCCGGTTATTGGGTTTGATGGAACACCAGATGCACTTCAAGCGATAGTTGACGGAAAATTAAATGCAGATGTAGCTTACGATCCTTATCAAATGGGATACACATCCATTGAATCTGCCTACAAAGCGCTTGAAGGTGAAGAGGTAGATGATGAAATTTTTGCAGAAGTCAACGTAGTTACAAGTGAAACGGCAGAAGAAGAAGTAGAAAAAATCAATGGTTATTTAGGTAATTAGTAATCAATTATCCAAATAATATTCCTGTCCATGAAAGAAGGATAGGAATATTTGATTTGTTAATTGGTGAAGGCGAGTGCGGATACGGCAGAATACACTGACTGTGAAACTGCCGTTCTATCCCAAATAGATGTTTATAAAAGTCTAAAAAAGCAAGAACATTTTAAAGGTATTTTAATTATATAGGGAGGAATTAGAATGGTATTAAAAATAGGAGTTATTGGTACAGGAGCAATTGGAAAGGATCATATCCATCGGATTACAAATACGCTGACTGGCGGGGAAATTGTTGCAGTAACGGACGTAAATCCAGAGCAGGCAGAAGCCGTTGTAGAAACGGAAAATCTGAATGCAGAAATCTTTGAAGATGGCCATGCATTAATACAATCTCCCAATGTGGATGCAGTAGTTGTAACGTCCTGGGGGCCGACGCATGAGGAATTTGTGTTAGCTTCTATTGCAGCTGGAAAACCTGTGTTTTGCGAAAAACCGCTTGCTACTACAGCGGAAGGTTGTAAACGTATTGTAGATGCTGAAGTTAAAAGTGGAAAGCAATTAGTAACAGTAGGGTTTATGCGAAGATATGATCAGGGTTATCGTGCTTTGAAAAAAAATATTGAAGAGAATCAGATTGGTACTCCATTGATGCTTCATTGTGCTCATCGAAATCAAAATGCACCTGCATTTCATGGGGATATGCCAATTACAGATTCTTTTGTGCATGAAATTGATATTTTAAGATGGCTGCTTCAGGATGATTATGTATCTGTTCAAGTAATCCAGCCGAGGAGAACTCGTTTTGCAAATGATGGGATGCAAGATCCTTACATGATATTATTGGAAACAAAAGAAGGTATTCGCATTGACGCAGAGGTATTTGTTAATTGTCAATATGGTTATGATGTTCAATGCCAAGTAGTTGGAGATACTGGAATTGCTAATTTGCCAGATCCCGCCAGTGTTGTAATTCGTAAAGATGCAAAACTATCTTCTGATATTTTAACGGATTGGAAGCCTCGTTTTATTGATGCGTATGATGTAGAAATACAAGAATGGATAGACGCAACGCTAAAAGGTGAAATGAATGGACCATCAGCTTGGGATGGTTATGTTGTTTCTGTGACGGTAGATGCTTGTCTGGAAGCGAAAAATTCAGGAAAAATTATTCCTATTGATTTACCTGAATGCCCGAGTTTTTATAGAGAAGTAAAGGTAGAAGTCTGATATATTTATGGAATTTTAACAGAAGCGTTAGGATAACAAAAAATTAATGACTATAAGCTGTCAATCAATTAATCAAATAATATTCCTGTCCATGGCATATGGATAGGAATGTTTGTGATTTCTTATGGATGGATATGAAAAAATGTATATCCATGTATAGGTAGGGAGGATTTTATGTCAAATATAGCATATGTTCAAAAGAGGGAAGAGAGAGTAATACTAAAAAAAGACCATGCCATTTTTCTAGCAGCTATATTTTGTTTTTGGTTTGCTACTTATATTTATTCACCCGTTTTCGGTGTGTATCTGCAGTCAAAAGGATTTTCGTATACTGCAGTGGGTATTATTATCGGAAGCTACGGCATCACTCAAATTCTATTAAGACTGCCGCTCGGGATTTTATCAGATTATTTAAGTAAATTAAGAAAGCAGTTATTTGTAGGAGGATTTGCCGTATCACTTCTTAGTTGCCTGATTTTAGTTTATTTCGATTCATTTTTTATGATTATGCTTGCACGATTGATGGCTGGAGTTACTGCGTCTATGTGGGTAATGGCTACGGTTTTGTATACATACTATTTTGGAACAGGTCAATCTGCCAAAGCAATGGGAACATTGCAATTTATTACTGTAGCTACACAGTTTGCAAGTATGGCAATTAGTGGATTTATCGTTGAGCAATTTGGCTGGACCGTACCGTTTTGGATTGGAGCAATTGCTTCCGTGGCAGGAATTCTATTGGCATGGCAGATTAAAGATTTACAACAGCCCGATTCGATGTCAAATACAGATTTTAATTTATTATCTCATTTACGTGTTTTATTAACATTACCTGGATTGAAAATGATAACGTTTTTATCACTTGCTGCTCATGCTATCTTGTTTATCACTATCTTTGGTTTCAGTCCAATAATAGCTGCTGAAAATGGCGTATCTGAAACAGCATTCATTTGGCTAGTTAGTGCATTTTTTATTCCACACGCATTAGCTTCTCTAAGTTTAGTCTTTATAAAAATAGACAGCAGACACAATAAACGAATACTTTGGAGTTGTTTTGGAATAACTGGTATCTTTCTACTGCTGGTTCCATTGACGGAGACACTACTTACATTATCTATGGTTCATTTTGTGATTGGTCTGGCGCTTGGTTTTGTGTTTCCGATTTTATTAGATGAGGTTGTCCGCTGCAGTCCTGCACACTTAAAGATGTCAGCAATGGGATTTTTTCAATCTTTTTATGCAGTGGGTATCTTTTTAGGACCGTTAGTTGCAGGCAATATTGCTGAACATATTGGTTTAAGTGAAGTGTTTTATTTTACAGGAATATTTGCGTTAGTAACGGTTATGGCGGTGTTGTTCTTGTTTCAAAGAAATAGTCGTATGGTAGAAAAATGAAGGTTTGAATTACAAATATTTTGAGAGGTAAAGCATCGTCTCTTATTTACAGATAAAATAAAAGACAAGCAACACGACTGATATGCTTGTCTTTCCGTTATATCAATTTAAAAGCAAAGTCTTCTCAAACTAACGAAGCTCGCTCAATTCAACCGTACGATTCTCTTTCCAGGAAAGTTTCGCAGCTTTTGCTAACAGCTCAGCCTGTAGCCCATCCTCGAATTTTGCCACGACGGGTTTATCTTCTAAAATAGATTGGGCAAAATCATGGATTTCCGCGATGTATCCTTCATTATAACGCTCAAGGAAGAAATACATTGGCTTGTCCTCGGTAACCGCAGCATTTGTGCTTACTTTTACATTGGTCGGCTTCTGATTTTCTACCTGGACCATGCCGTTATTGCCGAATACTTCGATACGCTGGTCATAGCCATATACTGCTTGGCGGCTGTTATCGATTACTCCCAGAGAATCATCTGCAAAGGTGAGGGTGATAATGGCTGTATCTACATCATCATTGCGTGAAAAACGATCATCTACCAGAGAAGACGCTTTTACGGTAATGTTTTTCACATCTTGTCCGGATAAGTAACGAATCATATCGAAATCATGAATAGCCATATCGATAAATAGGCCGCCGGAGCGTTTTACATATTCTTCTGGTGGAGCTTCCGGATCACGGGAAGTGATTTTAATAACATGCGGTGTACCAATGTCACCATTGCGGACAACATCATGTGCTTTTCTGAAATGTGTATCGAAGCGGCGGTTAAAACCTACTTGGAATTTGACGCCTGTTTCTTTAATCACTTCCAAGGTTTCTTTTGTTTTTTCAATATCAAAGCTGATTGGCTTTTCACAGAAAATATGCTTATTATTCTTTGCTGCTTTTGTAATAAAATCAATATGCGTATCCGTGCTTGAGCAGATAAAAACAGCATCGATTTCTGGGTCACTGAGAATATCATCTGCATTCTGTGTGATAACAGGAACAGCTTTTAAATAATCGATATCCTTCAAGTGATCGGTATATACATCAGAAATTGCTTTTAACTGATATTTATCGGATAGCAGTATATTTTTAGCATGCAGCTGTCCGATACGTCCAGCGCCAATGATACCTGTAACTACTTTTGTCATTGTCATTCCTCCAAGTCTGTAACTGTCTATGTGAAGCCACAGTTGTTCTGATAATATGGACTTATGCTTTATTGGAAGAACCAAATAAATGCATTTTTTCAGTTACTACCTTTTCAATTGCGTTCATCCCTGTTGTCATGATTTCCGGGATCTTATGGGAATCTGGATGCCGCTCCAGATAGTTACGTACTGCTTTTGCCCATGCCTGATTGCATTCGGTATTTACATTGATTTTGGCATGGCCGTATTCAATGGCTTTTACAATTTGGTGGGCAGGAATACCAGAACCGCCATGTAGAGCCAGAGGAACCTCATTCAGGCTGTCAGAGATCTCCTGCATTAGATCAAATGCCAGCTTTGGTTCGCCCTGATAAACGCCATGAACCGATCCAAGTGCGGCTGCAAGCAGATCTACTCCGGTTTCTTCTACAAGCCGATAACACTCATTTGGGTCCGCGTATTTGATGCCGGAAGTGATGCCATCCTCTGTACCGCCAACAGAACCGATTTCTGCTTCCACAGAGACATGCTGTTTATTTGCGTAGTCGACAACCTCTTTGGTGTTGGCGATATTTTCTTCCAAAGGCAGCTTCGAGCCATCATACATAACAGAGCTGTAGCCTGCATCAACAGCTTCTTTACAGCGTTCTACCGATAAACCATGGTCGAGGTGCAGAACGACAGGTACGGTAATTCCCATTTCTTCTACCATTTTTTTGGTAGCGGCAGCAATCAATTTAAATCCGCCAAGGTAGTCTACGATACGATCCGTGGAAGCTAAAATAACGGGAGATTTTTCTTTTTCTGCTGCGCGTAATGTGGCTTCTGCCCATTGAAAGGTATTGATATTAAATTGGCCGACAGCATACTGATTTTTCTTTGCTTCAGGCATCAGCTCTTTTAATGATACAAATGTCATTCTTTCACCTCCATTCTTTTTATAATTAAATATGCCGTACATTTCATGAAGAGGTTCACTCTAACATACTGCTTTTAAAGTGAACATCCTCATTTAGTTTGTGATTTTTTCGTTCAATACGTTTTCGTTAATATACTTGCGGGCCTTTAAAGCATATTCAAGCGGATGCGCAATTTCCGGATCCTGCTCTGCTTCAATCACAATCCAGCCCTGATAATTATTTTCCAGCAGCTTGTCATATACTTTTTTAAAGTCGATACCGCCATCGCCAGGTACCGTAAACATTCCGGCAAGAAAGGCAGAGCGGAAGGATAGACTGTCTTCTTCGCTCGTTTTCATGATATTGTCCCGAATATCTTTAAAATGCACATGCTTGATTCGGTGCATATGCTTCTCTAATAACGGCATGTATGCTTTATCAGAGGCGTAAATGTGTCCTGTATCATAAAGCAAGTGAACCAGGCTCGGATCGGTATTTTCCATTAAGCGGTCGACTTCTGCCAATGTCTGTACGCCGGTTCCGAGATGGTGATGATATACAAGCTTTAAGCCGTAACTGTCAGCGATTTCGCCAAGTACGTTCAAGCCTTCCGTAAGCTGCTCCCATTCTTCATCTGAAAAAGTAGGCTTATCAGCAAAAACATTCTTAGGTAAGCCTTGAATACTGTAGGTTTGTTCGGAAACAACAGCAACCGCAGCATCCACTTCTTTTAAATAAGCGCAGTGTTCATGGAATGCTTCCGATGCTTTCTCCACGCCATCTTGAATAATAAAGCTGGAGAACCATTGTCCGGCAATTTTTAAGTTACGAAGCTTTATTTCTTTTTTTAATGTTTTTGCATCAGGGAAGAAGCCGCCGACTTCTGTGCCTTCGAATCCGGCAACAACGATATCGCTCAATAGATGCGATAGGGTATTATCTTTTCCGATTTCCGGCATATCGTCATTTCGCCAGCCGATTGGTGCTATTCCCCAATGGATATCCTGTTTTCCCATTATTCATCACATCCAGCTTCCATTAATATTGTCTTGCATTATCGAGAATTTGTTGTCTTTCTGCAGCAGCTTTTTGTACACTTTCCTTTTCGGAAACTTCTGCTACCCCCACATTCCACCAGCTGCCATCGTAGCCGTCTGTCATTGTTTTTGGCAGCACTTTTATTTCAATCAGCGTGGATACGGTTTGTTTTTTAGCATCTTCCACAGCTGCTGTTAAATCTTCCAAGTTATTGACAGAATAGGTTTTTAAGCCATATCCTTCTCCGATTTTAGCGTAATCAATGTTCATGATTTCGTTATTCGCATTACGGAATTCTGTTCCTGTGCTTCCATTTCCGTGATCCATTTGTAAGTTATTGATGCATCCAAACCCGGAATTATCGAATAGCAGCAGGTTGATTTTTTTATCATATTGAAGAGCTGTTACAATTTCAGAGTGAAGCATTAAGAAGCTTCCGTCTCCTACAACTGCATACGATTCCTGTTCAGGCTTCGCTAATTTAGCTCCCAGTGCTCCTGCGATTTCGTATCCCATACAAGAGTAGCCATATTCTAAATGGAACGTGTTTGCCACATTGGCATTCCAAATCCGCTGCATATCTCCTGGCAGTGATCCTGCGGAAGAAATCACGATGGCATCGCTGTCGACCACATCGTTGATTTTAATTAATGCTTCCGTTTGTGTTAATTCTGTTTTTAGCGCATCGGCATAATCATTTAAAATTTCTTGATTGAAATGATCTGCGATTTCAGGTTTGAAATCATTGCGATTGAATTCTGTTGCAGCTAAGCGATTGCGCTCATTCTCCCACTCTTGTTTCAGGGAAGCTGTTTCTTCTCCATAGCTTGATTGGTAATCGCCAATATTTTTATTGATTGATTGCAATGCTGCTTTGGCGTCAGCCACCACTTGGAAACCGTCAAACTTATATGCTTGTCCGCGGTTTACATTGATATTTAAAAACTTTGTATTGTCAAAGTCAAACAACGTTCTGGATGATGTCGTGAAGTCTGTATATCTTGTACCGATTCCGATAATCAAGTCGGCGTTCATCACTGCTTTGTTCGCAGCGGAGGTACCTAAAATACCATTTCCGCCAAGATTATTCGGATGAGTAAACTCAACGGTTGATTTCCCGGCATGTGTTTCTACGATTGGAATATTTGCTTTTTCAGACAGTGCTACTAATTCCTCTCTTGCCTCTGAATATTTAGCACCGCCGCCGACTAATAGTACCGGGCGTTTACTTTGTTTAATGGCTGCAATTGCTCCGTCTAATTCACGCTGCGTCGGTAATTTACGGTCTACATAGTGAACGCGTTTATTGAAAAAGCTGACTGGATAATCATATGCCATCGCTTCTACATCCTGAGGTAAGCAAATCGTTGCTGGTCCAGTTGTTGCCGGATTCGTTAATACTTCAAATGCTCGGATTAACGCACTCATCAGCTGTTCCGGACGATCAATACGGTCCCAATATCTTGAAACAGCTTTGAATGCTTCGTTGGTTGTTAAATCTGTACTGTGTTCATGCTCTAATTGCTGCAGTACAGGGTCGGGCTGTCTGGTGGCAAATGTATCTGCCGGTAAGAATAGCACCGGGATATTATTTGCAAAAGCAGTTCCAGCTGCTGTTACCATATTCGCTGAGCCTGGTCCTGCAGATGCGGACACAGCAAAAATCTTTTGACGGAGATTTTGTCTGGCAAAAGCTGTTGCTGCATGAGCCATTCCTTGTTCATTCTTTCCCTGATAGCTTTTTAGACGTCCAGGATTATTTTCAAGTGCTTCTCCTAAGCCTAAAACATTACCATGACCATAAATGTGGAAAACACCTTCTACAAATGGTGTTTCTACGCCATCTACAGAGATATATTGCTGATTTAAGAACTTCACCAATGCTTGTGCAGTAGTTAAACGAATTTTTTCACTCATTTTATTCAACCTGCCTTTCTTTTCATGTTTAAAGTTTGAACATCCTTTTAAGAACGCTCGCGAATAAGCTGTTCAATTTCTTCTACCGTCGGCATCGCTTCGGAAGAGCTGTGCTTGCTGACAACGATGGAAGCAGATGCACTGCCGAATTTCAATGCCGTTTCATAGTCTTTTCCTGTAACAAGTGCATAAAGAAATGCAGAGGCATAGGAATCGCCTGCGCCAAATGTTTTTAATACTTTTGTTTTGTATGCCTTTCCGCGGTGAATGGTACCGTCTGGCTCATAGGCATAAGAACCGTCGACACCATGCTTGATGACCACAAGCTCGGTATTATGCTGGAATAGGTGCTGAACTGTTTTTTCATTGTCGCCTTCTGAATCCAGATTTTCCATCACGTCGTATTCGTCACGCGTACCGATAACGACATCGGAAAGCTCTGCAACAAGAGAATAATATACTGCTGTTTCCTCAGCAGATTTCCATGTATATGGACGGTGATCTAATTCAAAGATAATTTTGACATCATTCTTTTTTGCATATTGAACTGCTTGCAATACCGCTTCACGAGAAGGGCTCTGTGCCAGGGCAGTACCGGAAACAAGAAGGATTTTCGCTTTTTTGATATAATCTTCGCTTACTTCGGTGGAATCTAAATAAAGATCCGCTACTTGATCACGATACATTAAAATGCTGCATTCTTCCGGGCTTAAAATTTCTGTGAACGTGAGTCCGGATTTATGTCCTTCTGTATCATAAACGATATTAGAGACATCAATTCCTTTTTCCTCCATATATTGTTTGATAAAGTTTCCGTGCTGATCTTTTGAGATTTTGCCGATAAATCCAGCTTTCAGTCCTAATTTTGAACTGCCAATAGCGATATTTGCCGGAGAACCGCCAACGTATTTTGTGAAAGTCATTGTTTCTTCCATCGGACGGTTGTATTCGTTTGCATTCAAGTCAATCGCAGCGCGGCCAATCGCAATAATATCGTATTCTCTATCTTGATTAAATGTAAGTGCCATGCGTTTCGCTCCTTTTTCATTACGGTTTATTTTCATAGGAGAATCGCCCTCGCCTCTTTCTATAAGAATAGAGGAGAGGGGGACGATTCAAAAATCATTAGTCTCGATCAATGATCCATTCATGAGCTTTTTCGTTATGGAATTTCCAGATACGTTCCGGTCCGGCCATGACGTTTAAATAGTAAGCAGCATAACCGTCTGGCACGCCTACTGGATGGTAGCCTTTAGGAACAAGAACAACATTGGCATTTTCTACAGCCATGGTCTCATCTAAAGAACGGTCCTCTGTATATACACGCTGGAAAACAAACCCTTGCGGCGGGTCCATTTCGTGATAATAGCTTTCTTCTAAGAAGGACTCGTTTGGAAGATTGTCCTGGTCATGCTTATGCGGAGGATAGCTGGACCAGTTAGCTGTTTCTGTAAACACTTCTACAACAAGCAAGCTGTTTGCAGAAGGGTCAGAGTCCGGTAAAATATTGTGCACTTGCCGTTTGTTATTATATTTTCCGCGATGCTCTACGCCGTTATCCTCTGCTTTAATCAGCTTGGTCGGCAGCTCCTTATCGGATGGAGCAAAGCATAATGCTACACGAGCTTTCGTGTCAGCTGTAATGGTAACTGTTTTGTTATGGGAAACATAAACGCTGTCTGTCGGTTTACGTTCAAATACGCTTTCGCGGGTACCAATATCAGAGAAGCTTTGATAGCCATCTGTGACGGTGATTTTTCCTGTTAATGCGACAACACAAAGCTCTAAGTTCGTCAGCTTTTCGTCATAGCTGGTATTTGGTTCTAAATCTACTACTTTAAAACCGACATAATGAAGGTGGGAATTTTCTTCTGTCACTTCATGAACAAGTGTTACGCCGTCTGCTAATTTGTTATTTTCAGGTTTTCTTAATAAATGACTCATAAAGAACTCCTTTCGATATGGAATGAGGCTGGGACTGGAGATACAATGTTTTCAGGTTAGTGCGACCGCTGCGGAAAAACACTACGCTTTCCATGGGCTTGCGCTCAGCCTCCTTTAAAGAAGACTTAGCGATTGGCAAGCCGACAGGCGCAGACAGAGCTAAAGTCGCCCTTATGCCCCGAGGGTAGAAAAAAAGAAGTTCGCTTTTTTCTGCGGGGTCTTCACCCTGGGACTGCGATTACTCGCCCCACCGAAGACCATTGCGCTTTCCCATAGGAGTCTCCGTGTTTTTCCTCCGCTAGTTAGTATTATTACTATACTATTTGTATCACATATAATTTTTATAAAATTTATTAACCTGACAACATTGGCTGGAGAAAAAATACCCAGCCTCATGTTTTATTTAAAATCTAGTAATCTGTTTTGTTGAATTATGAAAAATCTGGTTCAGGGTAACGAGCGGTTACTACTTTTTTACGTGTATAGAAATCGACACTGTCTTTTCCGTTTGCATGCAGTGTACCGAAGAAAGAAGACTTCCATCCGGAGAATGGGAAAAATGCCATCGGTGCTGGTACACCTAAGTTGATTCCTAACATACCTGCATCGATGTTTTCACGGAAATAACGTACAGATAATGCGCTTGTAGTGAATAGGCAAGCCCCGTTAGCGAATTCAGATTGGTTAGCGAATTCAACCGCTTCTTTTAAGTTTTTCACACGTACGACAGATAACACTGGAGCAAAAATCTCATCCTTCCAGATTGTCATATCTTGAGATACGCCATCAAAAATTGTTGGACCGACAAAATAGCCATCTTCATTTTGTTCGTTACGTCCGTCGCGAACTAGTGTAGCACCTTCTTCAATTCCTTTTTCAATATAGCTCAGTGTACGCTGTTTTGCTTCATCGCGGATAACTGGTCCTAAGAAGACACCCTCATCCAGACCATTACCCATTTTGATGTTGTCAGATGCTTCTTTTAATTTTGCGATAAATTCATCTGCAATGGAATCCTCTACAGTTACAACAGCACAAGCCATGCAGCGTTCTCCGGCGGAACCGAATGCAGCGCTGATTACTTCTTTTGTAGCTAGGTCTAAGTCAGCATCTGCCAATACCGTAGAGTGGTTTTTCGCGCCAGTTAATGCTTGAACACGTTTTAAGTTCTCACTTCCGCGTTTGTATACATATTCTCCAACTGGCTTAGAGCCTACGAAGGATACTGCTTTTACAGTAGGGTGGTCTAAAATGCCATTCACCACATCATGTGCACCATTGACGATACTAAATACACCTTTTGGAAGACCAGCTTCATCTAATAATTCTGCAATTCTTGCTGCAAGAATCGGTGTTTTTTCAGACGGTTTTAAGATAAAGGAGTTACCTAAAGCAATTGCCATTGGGAACATCCAGCATGGAACCATCATTGGGAAGTTAAATGGAGCAATTCCGCCGACAACTCCTACAGGATAACGATAGTTTGTAGCTTCTACATCGGTTGCAATCGTTGCAAGAGAATCTCCCATCATTAATGTCGGTGCACCAGCAGCGAATTCTACGTTTTCAATACCGCGTCCAACTTCGCCTAATGCTTCGCCAACACTTTTTCCGTTTTCCTGCGTAATTAATTTTGCTAATTCTTCTTTATGCTCTTCTAATAGATTTTGATATTTAAATAGAATGCGGGCACGTTTGGCTACAGATACTTTTTTCCATTTTTCTTGAGCAGCCTGAGCAGCCTGCACAGCATCTTCAAAATCCTCTGGAGTAGAGATTGGCACCTGTGCTAATACTTCTTTTGTTGCTGGATTATAAACATCTTCATACTTATCTGTTTTACTTTCGACCCATTCACCATTGATAAAGTTCTTTAGTTTTTTAGACATTAGGATATGTCCTCCTTTAATATAGTAGATTTATATTTTATTCTCTAAAAAATTAGAGAAAATAGATAACTTATTTGAAAAATGCTAGAGGTCACCGGTTAAAAATTGTGCCTTGCCAAATCCAAAGCTCCATTCTCCGGCGCCATTCGTGACAAAGGTAATCATGACATCCTTTGGATCGATCTGACAGTACTGCTCTAACCTTTCTGTCAGAAGCTGATAAAAGTCTTTCTTCATCTTGTCCGTCCGCTGTGTACTGATGACGGTAAAAAGGATGACGTTATCACTTCTCTCAAAGCCGAGCCCGGTGTCCTTCATAATCATTTCGTAGGGTTCATGCTGTGTTACAACCTGGTAACGATCACCTTCAGGGACATGAAACGCTTCCAAAACAACCTGATGCGCCACATCCAAAATTTGTTTGATTTCCTCCGGTTCTCGACCTTTGATTAAATCAACTTTAATTAGGGGCATCTCTACACTCCTTCATTTTGATTTGCAATAACAAGCTCGACATTATAATTCTTACAATAGTCGATATACGCTTGACCAGGGCGCTGGTCTGTAATCAGATAATCCAGCTGGTTCAGATTGCAATAAGTAGTTAAAGCGACTTTATCGAATTTTTGATGATCAACTAACAACAGCTTCTGCTCGATTTGTTCCGCTAGATAAGATTTCAATTCGCTTTCCACAGGAATAGAGCTCGTTACGCCATTTTTGATAGAAATCGCAGTAGCAGCTAAAAATGCTTTGTTAATATTATAATTCTTTAGAATTTCCTGTGCCTGAATCGTTGTAAACGACTGCGTTCTGCGGTTAAGCGCGCCTCCCAGACTATAAACAGTAAGGTTTTCATAAGGCATCGTTCTCAGGATGAAATCAATATTATTCGTTACAATCGTGATTTGTTTGTCCTGAATATATTCAATGAGCTCTAATACGGTTGTTCCCGTATCTATAAAAATAATGTCCCCATCTTGAATAAAGTGGGCAGCCTGTTCCGCAATCCTTTGTTTATTTGGCAGATTCTTTGTCTGCCGGTAAGTGAAGGAGGTTAAAGGCTTGGTGATATCTTTGTTTGGCTGTTTTTCTTCAGCAGGCTGATTAACAGCTGCTCCGCCATGAACCTTAACAATGTCACCAGTCTTACATAACTCTTGCACATCATTACGGATAGTATTTTTAGAAACTGCAAATTTATCAACGAGTTCATCATAAGAAGCTCTTTGCTTGAGCGTAATATATTCTTGTAATGCAGCGATACGCTTCGATTTGATGTTGATCACCTCTTTTCTTACATCGAGTATAACACAATGAATCCAAAAAGTTAACAAGAAATAACCAAGAGTTTATAATTTATTTGAGCATTTTGTTGTTTTGTTGATGTGGCGGTATTTTTGGATGCGTTTTCTTTTGGAAGGATGGGTAAGTTAATGTTTATTGAGAGTTTTGCTCTGCAGAAGAGCATTAGATTGTGTTTATGAAATTTATTAGAACAAAAATGACATACTGAAATAGAAAGATAGACTTTGGTTTGTCTTCTTTTTGGTCATTAGAAGAGCTAATACGAGTCTTTTGATAATAATAAAGAAACAAGTTTTTGGAAAGTGTTTTCCTATAGTGTTTGCATGTGTTTCTGGTTTATTTTATATAAATTAATATTGACATGAATCGAAAGCCTGTTTATAATCATCGTCATAAGGAAAACACTTTCCTAAAGAGGGGATGAATTTTTATGAAAACATTAAATATAGGATTGATAGGTGCTGGAAGAATGGGGGCGTTTCATGGCCAAACAATTGCGCAGCGTATTCCTGGGGCGAAATTGTATGCGATTGCAGACCCATTTCCACAATCTGCTGAAAACGTATTACAACATATTGGAGAAGAAGCTAAAATTTATACAAATCCTTTAGATTTAATTCAAGATTCTGAAGTAGACGCCATTGTGATAGTTTCTCCAGCAAGAACACATTCGGAAAATGTTATTCAAGCGATTGAACATGGAAAGCCCGTTTTCTGTGAAAAGCCAATGGCAGTTTCGATAGAAGAGATGAAAGCGATCAAAAAAGCTGCAAAGAAAAATCCTGTACCGGTCCAAGTTGGTTTTAATCGTCGTTTTGAAAAGGGTTTTGAACAAGCGCATCAAGAAATTGTTGATGGACAGCTAGGGGACGTACAGCTGCTTCGTTCAAATACGAGAGATCCAGAGCTTTCTGGTCCAGAAAAGAAACCGGAATGGACGATATTTTTAGAAACATTGATTCATGATTTTGATACGTTGATGTACTTAAATCCAGGAGCGAAACCGGTAGAGGTATATGCGAAAGCAGATGCGCTTATCCGGCCGGATTTGAAGGAAAACGGATTATTGGATACTTCTGTGGTGACGATAACGTTTGATAATGGATGTATTGCGGTAGCGGATGCCAGCTTTCAGGCTAAATATGGATACGATGTACGTGCGGAAGTATTTGGTTCGGAAGGAATGATTACGTTAGGAGATATCAAAACATCCAGCATGCAAAAATTTAATACAGCTGGAGCAAGCTACCAAACTACCAGGTATGATCAGGATCTTTTATTTGATGCATATGTTGATGAATTAAAGCATTTTGTGAAAGCGGTACAAAATGAAGAAGTAATCCCAAAAGTATCTATTGAAGATGCAGAATGGGCATTGTATTTGGCACTGGCAAGTATTGAGTCTGTGAAAACAGGTCTCCCTGTAAAAGTAGAAGATGTTATTTCATTACAGTTAAAGGAGGAAGTAATGTAATGAGAGAATATGGGCTATGCTTATGGACGTTTGGAGATGTAGATACACAGAAAAAGGTAAAGCTTGCGAAAGAGATTGGTGTAGATGGTGTTGAAGTGCAAGGAAACTTAGAGGATGACCCTGCGGAAATAAAAGAATTACTGAAAGAATACAACTTAAAGGCTTTATCTGTGACCCCGGATAATGTTGATATTTCAAGTATTGATGAAAAGGTCAGAGTGGATGCTGTTAATTACTTTCTGAAATTATTAACCTGGGCAAAAGAGCTGGGAGCAGATAGGATTTGCCTTCATGGTGAAGTTGGGAAAATAACAGGATCAGGTAACTCGGATAAAGACTGGGAATTGCTTGTGAAAAGTACAAAGCAAATAGTGGAAAAAGCAGAAGAACTCAAAATGCCTATTGTTTATGAGGTGCTTAATCGTTATGAAAACCATCAAATAGTCACGTCCAAAGAAGCAAAAAAATTAATAGATGAGATTCAAAGCAAATACCTTACTATTTTATTAGATGCTTATCATATGAATATTGAAGAAAGCTCACCTGTTCAAGCATTGAAGGATGCTGGAGAAAATTTGGGCGTTTATCATATTGCTGACTCCAATAGACAAGCTATTGGTAATGGACATGCAAATTTAAAAGAACAGGTAGCTGTTTTAGGAGAAATCGGTTATACAGGTCCTGTGATTATGGAAATGACAGCTGCCGGACCTAATCCTTTTACTCCTGTGAAAGAAGGGGACTACTTAGGTGTTATTACAGCATATTATCGTGCGTCATTAAAGCAGTTGAAAGAATGGGAGAAATACTAAGGTTTCAGCGCTTCTGAGGCGCTGTTTCCTTCAAATGAATGACAACGCTTTCCGGGAAGGTATTTAAAAAGGGGAAGAGGGGTAAGTACATGAAGAAAAATACAAGATATATTGTTACATTAACATTGATTGCCGCTTTAGGAGGATTATTGTTTGGTTATGACACCGCTGTTATTTCTGGAGCAGAGCAATCCTTGCAAGTGTATTTTATGGAGAGTCTCGGCTTAGGGACATTCGCACATGGATTAACTGTTTCCAGTGCACTGATTGGTTGTATTATCGGAGGGTTGATCAGCGGATTTCTTTCTAACAGAATTGGACGAAAAAATTCCCTGTTAGTGGCTGCTGTATTATTCTTTGTTTCTGCTCTGTTATCGGCTTATCCAGAATTTTTATTTTTCACAAAAGATAATCAGACAATGGGACTTTTCATTATGTTTAATTTTTATCGTATTATTGGAGGGATAGGAGTAGGGTTAGCTTCAGGTCTGGGGCCTTTATATATTAGTGAGACTTCCCCAGCGAATATTAGAGGGAAATTGGTAACATTAAATAACTTAGCAATTATATTCGGGATGTCTTTTGTGTATTTTGTTAACTGGAGAATCGCGGCAGGGCAGGAATTAAGCTGGATTCATGATATAGGCTGGAGATATATGTTTGCTTCAGAAGCAATTCCAGCCCTGTTATTCTTTGGTTTGTTATTCCTTGTTCCGGAAACACCAAGGTATTTAATCTCTAAAAATAAAGATCAGGAAGCACTGACAATACTTGAAAAAGTGAATAACTCGAAGGAAAAGGCAAACGCAATTTATCAAGAAATCAAACAAACCGTTGATGTAAAAAATGTTCGAGTGTTTTCTTATGGAAAATTAGTTGTGATTGTTGGTATTTTATTAGCTGCCTTTCAACAATTTGTAGGCATCAATGTTATTTTATATTATGCTCCAAGAATTTTTGCGGAAATGGGTGCGAGTTCAGATGGCTCGATGTTTCAAACGGTGATCATCGGAATCGTTAATTTTATCTTTGTATTAATTGCAATGCTGTTAGTTGACAGAGTCGGAAGAAGATTGTTAATGATTGTAGGCTCTATTGGTATGGCTGTAGGAATGTTTGGTGTTGCTGCGCTGGCCTATCTTGATCAAATGGGGATTGGTGCACTTATCTTTATCTTGATTTTTGTGGCATTCTATAATCTATCATTTGGTCCGTTGATGTGGGTATTAGCCTCAGAGCTGTTCCCTAATAAGGTAAGAGGCCAGATTATGGCAATCACCGTTGTAGCAAACTGGGGTTCGAATTTATTAATATCTTCTACCTTCCCTTCTTTATTAGAATTTGGGGCAGGATTTGCTTATACATTCTATGGCGTTATGTGTGTACTCGCACTATTGTTTGTTCTAAAGCTTGTCCCTGAAACGAAAGGGAAAACATTAGAAGAAATTGAAAAGTATTGGGAAGATAAACAGGCGAACTCGCAGCAGAACAAAGCAGTATAGGTAAAAAAAGAACGGATAAAAAGCTTGGTGTAGTTTACAACTATATCAAGCTTTTTTAGCAGGTAAGAAAGCATAAACTTTCTTACTGCATAAGTGTAACTAAGGTTGTCACCTAAAGGCTTGGTGACACCAAGTTTTCTAATAATTTTAAAGAATAGTGAAACAAGAACCGTTCTGCTTCTATGGCATCTACAAGTTGTTTACTGTAGAATTAAAGTTACTATGATAAGAAAACGATACATGATAAGAAAGTAGGGAAATGTTCTTGAAAAAGAAGCGACCGACAATTTATGATGTAGCTAAAGAGGCTGGAGTTTCTATTTCCACCGTTTCTAAAGTAATGAATGGTACGGGCAGTATTGCAGATAAAACGAAGAAAAAAGTGGAGGCAAGTATGCAGAAGCTAAGTTATCAGCCAATTGCTGCACCTGCATTGCAGAAAAGACTGCAAACAATTGGATTATTAATTCCATCTATCGCTGATCCTTTTTCTGCAGAAATTGCCAGGAAAATTGAAGATAATGGACGCAAATATGGGTTCAGTTTAATTGTTTGCAGTACAGATAATAATCTTGATAAAGAAAAAGAGTATATTGCTATTCTTCGCAAAAAATATGTAGACGGTATTATTATTGCGACCGGCTTGAAAAATGCGAAGGCATTACAGGAGTTGAAAAACAGTAATATTCCTATTGCACTTTTATCCCGGGAAGTTCCTTCGCTGCCTTTGAATACAGTTTTAGTAAATGATTATTTAGGAGCTTATGAAGCAACCTCTTATTTAATAAAAAGAGGTCATCAGCGGATTGCGATGATAACAGAGGACATGTATTTTTCATCTGTAAAGGCAAGGGTAGATGGGTATAAGCAGGCGTTGGAGGATGAGCAAATGGAAGTGAGCAAATCACTTATTTCAATAGATAATTCCAGCTTTATGGATGCTTCGCAGTCAGCTGAGAAGCTGGTAAACATGAAAGAGGCGCCAACGGCAATCTTTGCTTCTACAGAACCTTTGGCAATTGGTGCCATGCAAGGAGTTCGGGAAGCAGGTCTTAAGATTCCTGATGATGTATCTATTGTTGGTTTTGATAATTCTATTCTGGCTCAGATGTGCTACCCGCAGTTGACAACTGTTGCACAGCCGACGGAGGAGATGGCTGAAAAAATTGTTCAGCTTCTAGTAGAGGAAATAAACGGAACGGAAAAAGTGAAGCAGCGAATCGTATTAGCTCCGAGATTAGTGATTCGGGGGACGGTGGAGTAAGGCCGGCAGTAATAAATTCTTAGAAGGAGAATGCTATATGATGAAAGCGCAGCGGGTAACTGCAATACTTGAGTATGTGAAAGAAAAAGAATCTGTATCACTTGATGAACTTGTAGATCGATTTGGTGTTTCTAAAAATACAATCCGACGGGACATTCAGGAGCTTGTAGATGAAGAACAATTGGTGAAGGTTTACGGCGGGGTGTCTATTTCAAAGCCGCTGACCGTTCCGTATCAAGACCGGAAAGTTAAGCAATTCCATGAAAAACAAAAGCTTGCAAAATTAGCAGCGGAATTTATTGAGGATGGTGATATTATATTTATTGATTCGGGAACTACTACCGTAGAATTGCTGGATTTTATTAAGTATAAAAATATTACTATTGTCACCAACAATCTCGATTTCACATTGGATGCCAGTGCTTATCCAAATTTGAACATTTATTCAACCGGCGGTGTTTTCGAGCGTTCTACAAGATCTTACGTCGGAACAGAAAGCGCAGAGGTTATTCAAAAGTATAATTTTAATAAAGCTTTTATGGCTTCGACAGGACTTTCACTGGATAAAGGAATAACGAACTCTTCTCCTTTAGAAACACAAGTAAAGGCAAAAGTAATCCAAAAAAGTGAGCAAGTATTTATTCTTGTAGACCATACAAAATTTGATAAGTATGCATTGACTACCTATTGTAATTTTGATGACATTGATTATTTAATAACGGACCAGGAACCTCCGAAAGCATATTTAACACATAGTGAACAAAATCAATATGACGTAATTTATCCCAAATGATTTTGTAAAAGCCTCTATAAAAAATGATTGTATGCAGAAAAATTGTATTCTTAGGGTAAACTCTTTAATATAAAATAAAACTTCACACTGTGAAAGGGTGCACAATCATCAAGAAATTTCTATTTCCATATTTTAATTGCACGAATCAGTGTGACGAATATAACTAAAAAAGAGGTGTAACGGATGGAAAAAGTGATTGTAGTATGTGAAGCAGGGATAACAACCAGTTTATTAGTAAAAAAATTAAATGACCTTGCGCAAGAAAAAGGACAGGATATTGATATTCAGTCTAAAAGTCTGGAAGAAGGCTTGGATTACGTGAAAGAGCATGATATAGATGTTGTATTATTAGGGCCCCAAATTCATCATAGCGCTGAGAATTACGAAGCTTCAACAAATGCAAAAGTGGCTAAAATTTCAGTGAAAGACTATAACAACATGAATGTTTACAGCATTTTTGAACAGATAAGAGAGGCGTAACAATGGCAATCGATATAGAAGTATTTATGCCTTTGATTACAGAAGCTTCTCAAGCGAAAACGTTAGCCTATCAGGCATTAGGTCTTGCAAAAGAACAAGATGTGCAAGGATATGAAGCAGGCATCGCTGATGCTAAACAGCATTTGATAGCTGCTCATAAAAAACAGACGGAGCTTTTGCAACTGAACAGCCGTGAGCAGCAGACAGATATCAATATTTATGTCATTCATGCGATGGATCATGTGACAAATGCTCAAATGATTTGTGATATGGCGCAGGAATTAGCAGAGCTTCATTTAAAAAATAAATCATAGAAAAAGATTATCCTGTAATTGGTATATGCCATTACAGGATTTTTTTATAAAAAAAGAGGTGTCCAGTGAATTTAGACATGCAGATACTAGTCAAATTGATTACAAAAGATAACAATAAATTAATCATAAATTGATAGAAACTTGACTAAATATTAATTTTTATAATAGTATATAACATAGTAACAACGTAAGTGAACATATCTATAAGTTTAACAAAGGAGAATTTTAAATGAAAACGCTTAAAATTGGTGTTGCAGGATTAGGAAGACTTGGCCTGATTCATGCAGAAAATATCTATAATCTAAAAGGAGTCGAATTGACAGCGGTTTCTAATTTAGATGAGGAAGTAAATAAACAGGTAAAGGAAAAATATAAAGTCCCAAATGTTTACACAAATTATGAGGAAATGCTGGAACAAACGGAGCTAGATGCTGTTTGTATTGTTACACCTTCTGGATTCCATACAGAGCATATTCGTTTAGCATTGAAGAAGAATTTGCATATTTTTTGTGAAAAGCCAATTGGTTTAGAAGTAGAAGATATCAAGCAAACGATAGATGAAATTGAGAAAAGTGACCGCATTTTTCACTTAGGATTTATGAGAAGATTTGATGAAGATTATCTATATGCGAAAGAAATGATAGATAGCGGACAAATTGGAGATATTTCGTTAATTCGTTCCTATAGTATTGATCCGATTCAAGGGTTAGACAGCTTTGTCAACTTTGCTAAGAAGAGTCCAAGCGGCGGGCTGTTCCTGGATATGAGCGTCCATGATATTGATGTGATCAGATGGCTGACCAAATCCGAAATTTCAACTGTTTGGGCAACAGGAACGAATAAAGCTGCGCCGGAATTGAATGAGCTGAATGAATTGGAGTTAGGAACAGTTACCATGAAATTGGACAACGATGTAACCGCTTTGCTGGTTGCTGGACGTACAGCTTCCCATGGTTACCATGTAGAAACAGAAATTATTGGAACCAAAGGCATGCTGCGAATTGCTGCATCTCCTGAAAAAAATAAAGTAGCCGTATTTAACGAGCATGGCGCAGTCCGCCCTTCCTCTCAGCATTTTCCTGAACGATTTGCGGAAGCTTATGTAAATGAATTGAAGGACTTTGTCCGCTGCATTCGAGAAAATCAACAGCCTGAAATAACTGCTATTGATGGTTTAAGAGGAACAGAGGTAGCGTTAGCATGCCAAGAATCATTTGATGAAAATAAATTAGTGGATATTCAATATTAAAGGACAATGCACATCATTTTAGGGGGAGAATAAATTGAATTTATTTAGTATTATCAGTTTTGTTGTTGTACTGCTTTTGATCTATCTTTATGCTTTTTATCGGACAAGAAGTATCGATAACAAAGATTCAGAGGGTTACTTTTTAGGCGGGCGTTCTCTTGTCGGAACAACTGTTGGCATGACGATTATTATGACCAACCTATCAACAGAGCAATTAGTAGGGCAAAACGGTCAAGCCTATGTAGCCGGTATGGAAGTAATGGCTTGGGAAGTAACTGCTTCCGTTGCTATTGTTATGCTAGCATGGGTGTTTTTACCAAAATATTTTAAATATGGTGTAAATACCATTTCTGATTTTATTGAAATCCGCTATGATACATTTACAAAAAGGATTGTATCCGTTCTCTTTATATTCACCTATGTTATCAGCTTTATGCCTGTTGTTTTATATTCTGGAGCGTTGATTTTCAATGATCTATTCGGAATTGAGCAACACTTGGGTATCAGCAGAATAACAGCTGTCATTATTATCTCGACAGTTATTGGTTTAGTTGGTGTTACTTATTTATTCGTCGGGGGACTTTCCCTGATAGCGCATAGTGATTCACTATATGGCATTGGCCTATTGCTTGGCGGTATGACGATTACGGTTTTAGGGTTTATCGCGTTAGGCGAGAACAGCTTCTTTACTGGTTTAGACCGATTTTTAACCAATTCCCCTGAAAAACTGAATGCTTGGGGAGCATTGGACTCGCCCATTGTACCTTGGCCGACATTATTCTTAGGAATGCTCTTTAATAACTTATATTTTTGGTGTACAAACCAAATGATTGTTCAAAAAGCACTGGCCGCGAAAAACTTAAAAGAAGCGCAAAAAGGTGCTATGTTTGTTGGATTCTTTAAAATATCAGGTATGTTTTTCTTAGTAATCCCTGGGGTTATCGCCTACAATATGTTTGGTGAAGGCATGCAAATGGATCTTGCTTACCCTGCATTACTAGCAGAGGTGCTGCCTGATTGGGCTGCCGGCCTATTTGGAGCAGTAATATTTGGAGCAATTATCAGCTCTTTTGTTGGAGCACTAAGCGCTACTGTTACTTTATTCAGTTTAGACTTCTATAAACCGGTCATTAATAAGCAGGCTACAAACCGTCAAATTGCGAAAGCAGGAAGAGTTTTGACTATTGTTATTGGTGTTATCGTTGTTTTGATTGCACCGTTGATTTCTCTATTTCCACAAGGGTTATATGCAGTCATTCAAGAATTTAATGGTCTTTATAGTATGCCGTTATTAGCTATTATTTTAGTTGGTTTTTACTCTAAAAAGACATCAGCTACAGGTGCAAAGGTTACATTGATTTTCCATATTGTTGTGTACGCATTGTCTAAAGTAGTTATTCCGGATATCCATTATCTATATGTTTGGAGCGTCCTCTTCTTGTTAGATTTAGCTATTCTATATTTCTATAGCGTAAAGAAACCGTCTCAAGAAGGATTCCAATTCGACAAATATCAAAACAAAGTGGATATCACGCCTTGGAAACATGTTAGATGGGTTGGTATTTTAATCTTACTGATTGTAGTAGCATCTTATGTTGTCTTTTCTCCGCTTGTATTGGCTAGATAATTGATTTAGAAAGCAAACGCCTTTGTTAGAGGTGTTTGCTTTCTTTCATGTTTGGATTAATTACAATACTGCCTTTTTATCAGTGCTATTATCTTCCCAAATCTGCTCTAACTCTTCCAATGTTTTTCCTTTCGTCTCAGGAACATACTTCCAAATGAAGATAACTGCAAGCACACTCAATACACCGTAAATCGAGAATGTCATTCCGCCTAATACATCATGGATTGGCGGGAACGTGGAAGAAATCGTTAAGTTGGCAATCCAGTGTAATGCAGTTGCGATAGATACAGCTTGTCCGCGAATACGGTTCGGGAATATCTCGGATACAACAATCCATGTGACCGTGCCCCAGGTTAATTGGAAGCTGGCTACATACAACAGCATAAAGATCAATGTTGAAATGCCAAAGACTTCAAAGTATGCCAGGATAGCAACCATAAATAAGTTAAAGGCACAAAGTATGGAACCGCCGATGAGCATCGGTTTTCGTCCTATACTGTCTACTAGAAGAATCGCTGTTGCCATAAAGACTACGTTCACAATACCTACAATTACCGTTTGCAGCATCGAGGCGGATTGTTCTGCTCCGAGCTCTGCAAAAATACGCGGTGCATAATAGAGAATAACATTGATTCCAATCAGCTGCTGAAAGATAGCAACCATAATTCCAACAAACAAGACAAGTTTGCCGTACGTAAAGATGCTGATTTTTTTAGCGGATTCAAAGCGGACGGATTCTTTGATATCTGCTAATATAGCCTGTGCTTTTTCTTTTGATCCATTTACTTTCTCTAATACAATGGCTGCTTTATCGTATTCCTGCTTCAGTGCCAGATATCTTGGTGTTTCTGGTACGGATAATAATAATACGAAAAAGAGCAGGGCAGGTACTAACTCCGAAGCAAACATATATCTCCAGCCAAGGTCATCAATCCAAGCAAGTGATTGACCAGAAGCAATATTTAAGTTAACAATATAAACAATCAGAGCACCAATTCCGATGGATAGGGTGTACAATGCTACATATTTACCGCGGCTCTGTTTTGGTGTTAATTCACTGATGTAAACTGGCGCAATGGCGGATCCGATTCCAACACCGATTCCCCCGATAACCCGATAGACGTTAAACATGAATAATAGGCCGAGTGTCGGGTCATCCTTTGTGAAAAACAGAATTTCCGGATACGCACTGGTGAAAGCGGATACAGAAAATAGTATTGCTGCTAAGATTAAGGTCTTTTTTCTGCCAATCTTATTTGCTAGAAATCCAGAAATGAATCCGCCAATCACACAGCCAATCAAAGCACTGGATACTGTAAAACCATGTGTGAAGGAACCTAAACCCAGCGGCTCGATCAAGTATTTTTGTACGGATTGCTCTGCCCCGGAAATAACTGCTGTATCATATCCAAATAAAAATCCTGCTAATGCGATAATCGGCACAACGGTAAGAATATAGCGGTTATTATTTTTTGGTTTACTCATTTTATTTCCTCCCATTTTTAATACCATAATAGCTATTAAATGAGAGATACCATGAAGTAATTCTTCATGATATCTCTTTTTCCTGAGAATGACTTCTCTCTATTTAGTCACTGCCTTTTTCTTAATCAGTCCGTCTACATAATCATACGTTCTTTTCGCAATTGGATAAGGTTTATCAAATGGGGCAGGGTACATATCCTGCTCAACAACTGCCCATCCATCAAAATCAATATCCTTCAAGACATCGATAAATGCTTCAAAATCAACTACCCCTTTTTCGGGCTCACACATAATATCCTCACTGACTGCTTTGGCAAAGGACCAGTTTTCCTTTTGCATTTTTTCTCTTATTTTCAAATCACAGCTTTTAATGTGCAGATATGGAATACGCTTATGATGCTTGCGCATAAATGCAACTGCATCCCCGTCTGTATAAGCATGATGTCCTGTATCTAAGCAAAGATTCACATCACTGTCCTGCAGCAATCTTTCAATTTGTTCTTCTGTTTCGATATGGCTTTGCGCATGCGGGTGGAAAACAACCTCTAAGTCATATTTTCTTTTTGCATGATCTTTAATTTTATCTACATTGTTGACGAACTGCTTCCATTCTTCATCATTTAATTCTGGTGAGCGGACGAGCTCTCCGGTAAATAAATCCGTATAGCAATCATCGATTAGCACAACATATTCTGCTGTTGGAAATTTCAATTGCAGCTCGCTCATCTTGTCCAGCTGCTGGATCAGTTCATCCGTACTCGTTTCAGATGTTAAATCGCCAACCAGCGTGGTTGCTACTAAGTCTAATTGACGCTTGTCCAATTCTGCTTTTAATTTGCTGTACTCATTTGGCAGATAGCCCCATGGGCCAAGCTCCAGACCGCTGTATCCAGCATCAGCCATTTCGTCTAAACAGCGCTCCCACGGTGTTTGTTTATTATTTTCCGGAAACCAAACTCCCCATGAATCTGGTGCGGAACCTAATTTAATATTCATACGTAACTCCTCCTGACATATATTGTTATCGCAATGTAACGGATCCGATTGGTTCAACTGTTATTCAGCGAGAGTAAATAGAACTCCCACTGAATGTAGTTTCATTTTATACTTGAACTGTATTTTTTACTTGAACCCAATTTCTCTGTTCTGCTGATTTTAAAATAGCGCTTACGGTTTGATCGATTTTCGCCCCAAATTCAAAATCACATGTGTACGGTGTGTTTTTCGTTACAGCAGATAATAATTCATGCGCTTCTAATATTTTCATGTCATTGTAATTGATGGAGATTCCAGCAGCTGGGTGGAATGCGCTGTACCCTTTGTGCTCCGGATTTAATAAGACGGTGCGAAAGCCGCGGTCTGCCTCATTATCAGAAGTGAAGTAAACATTCACTTCATTCATTCTTTCCAGCGTATAGTGAACAGACCCTTTTGTACCCTGAATTTCATAAGCTAAATGATTTTTACGGCCGGAAGCAATTCTGCTGGAAGAAATCGTTCCAATTGCACCATTTTCATAATTGGTTAAGAAAGAGATAACATCTTCATTTTCTACTTCTTGTAATTCCTCCGAACCGGCTTGAGCCGGGCGTTCTTTAATAACGGTTTGGGATATCGCATTGACACTTTCCATATCTCCTAAAATATATTGAGATATACTTAGTAAGTGAGAGCCAAGATCTCCTAAAGCACCGGAACCGGAGAATTTATTGATATGTCTCCAGGTGATTGGGAGCGATTCATCTAATAAACCATCCTGGTCATATGTTCCAGTGAATTTAACAATCTTGCCTAGTTTTCCTGCTTCTACAAGCTCTTTAACATAAGCGTTGGCAGGATTCATCACGTTATTATAGCCGACATAGTTAACAACGCCTTTTTCTTTGGCAAGCTCTGCTAGTTCAACCGATTGTTCTGCTGTCAGTGTTAATGGTTTTTCACAATAAGTATGTTTTCCATTCTCTAAAGCAGCTTTAGCAATGTCGTAGTGAAAAGCATTAGGTGTTGCAATATCAACTATATCAACATTTTCATCTGTGACAATATCCTGCCAGTCGGTTGTATATCTTGAGAACCCAAGCTGATTGCAGGCTGCCTGTGCTGCTTCCACGCTTACGTCCGATACAACTTCAAATACAGGCTTTCCATATTCAGAGCCGAAAGCCATTAAAGCGTTTACAAATGAGTTACTGTGAGCTTTACCCATCCATCCTGCGCCGACTAATCCAATTCTTACATCCATATTAAATACCTCCTAGGTAACTTTTTGTTAAGTTTTTATTAACTCTGTTTCTAACTAGAATACTATTATAGATTTTTAGACAAGTCATTAGTTAATATTGCTTTAAAATTTAGGAATCTTGCTCTTTGGTATTTTAGCAGTCTATTTGGTATAATTTTTATAAAATAGTTTTCCAAACAGCTGCGGGCTGTATTAAGTTGGCTGAACCTAAGGAGATATGCATATGCAAATTGAAGATAAAGGAACCGTAGAGCCATCGAAAATGTATTTTGCAATGACCAATGAATTTGCAAAAAAAGCACTTTATTATGTCATCAACTCTGGCAGGTTTTATTGCAATACAAATTATCAAATTAGAAGAGAAACACTGGACAGCTTCCTGTTCATTTATGTCAAAGAGGGGAAACTGGCAATCCAGTATGACGGCCGCTCTTTTGTTGTCCAGAGCAATTCCTTTGTGTTTTTAGATTGTCACCAACCGCATATGTACAGAGCCATTGAAAATAAAACGGTATTTGATTGGTTCCATTTTGCTGGAAATGCTAGCAAAGCATACTTTGAACTGCTCTATGCAAAAAATGGCTGTGTGTATAAGCTTTATGAGCAGCATATTTTGCTGAATTTGATGGAGAGAATTATAAAAATGACGGAAGAAGATAATGTGGAGGAGCATCTCGCCTCGATTTATATTCAACAGATTTTATATGAGCTGAATCAGTATTCTAATCCATCCGATCAGCAGATGGAACATAAAATAAAACAGGCGATTGCTTATATGGAGGACGCTTTTCAAAAGGATATCAAGCTGGAGGACATTGCGAGCCATGTATACTTAAGTCCATATTATTTTTCAAGAGTATTCAAAAAATCAATGGACAGCTCGCCGATTCAATATTTGATTAACTATCGGGTGAACCATGCGAAAAAGCTGCTGCATCATACCGATTTATCAATCGAAGAAATTGCAGCGGAATGTGGTTTTAATAGTGCTTCTCATTTTATAACAACATTTAGGAAAAATGTGGATATGTCTCCAAAGCAATTTAGAGCTATCTTTTTTTAGGGGAAATGTATTGCAGTAACGTATGACTACTGCAATACTAATATAAAAGTGTTATACTATTTAAAAATAATGTGGCATAATTTGAAGGGAGATTCTGAGGGTGGATACAAAATATCTTGATTTATTAGCGGAGAAATTTGATAGGGAAGAAAAGGTAGTTACCGAGCTTATCAATTTAGAATCGATTATGGATCTGCCGAAGGGAACAGAGCATTTTGTAAGTGATTTACACGGGGAGTACCAAGCCTTCCAGCATGTTTTACGGAATGGTTCCGGGAAGGTAAGAGAGAAGATAAATGATATTTTCAAAGATACCTTATCAGAGGAAGATATCAATGATTTTGCAGCGCTTGTCTATTATCCAGAAGATAAGCTGAAGCTCATTAGGCATCAATTCAATTCGAAGCAGGCATTGGAAGAATGGTATGCAGAAAAAATTCAGCATATGATTCACCTGATTGCCTATGCGTCCTCTAAATATACGCGTTCCAAGCTGCGTAAGGCGCTGCCGGAACAGTTTGTTTTTATTGTGGAAGAGCTATTATATAAGACAGATGAATATACAAATAAGAGACCTTATTATGAAAAAATTATTGAAAAAATCATCTCGCTTGGCCAGGCTGAAAAGCTGATTATCGGCTTATCGTATACAACCCAGCGTCTGGTTGTTGATCACCTGCATGTGGTTGGAGACATTTATGACCGTGGGCCGGAACCGGATAAAATTATGGATACACTGATTGACCATCATTCGGTAGATATACAATGGGGCAATCATGATGTTTTGTGGATTGGAGCGTATGCTGGTTCCAAAGTATGTCTGGCCAATATTATCCGGATTTGTGCCCGCTACGATAACCTCGATATCATAGAAGATGCTTATGGCATTAACTTGCGGCCGTTACTTACGTTAGCGGAAAGATATTATGATGACAATCCGGCATTTCGTCCGAAGAAAAATCCAGATCAGGACAACTCGGATCAGGAAAGACTGCAGATTACCAAGATTCATCAGGCGATTGCTATGATCCAATTTAAATTGGAAAGTCCGATTATTAAACGCCGGCCTTTTTTCAATATGGAAGAAAGACTTGTATTGGAGAAAACGGATTACGAGAAGCAGGAAATCACGATTTACGGAAAAACGTATCCGCTGGAAAATACATGTTTTGCTACTGTGGATCCTGCTGACCCTGCCAAGCTATTGCCGGAAGAGGAAGAAATCATCGACAAGCTGCTGCTCTCTGTACAACAATCAGAGAAGCTGAAAAGACATATGAATTTCTTAATGAAAAGGGGGAATCTATATCTCAAATATAATGGCAATCTGTTGATTCATGGCTGTATGCCTGTCGATGTAAATGGGGATATGGAACCGATGGTGATTGAAGGGAAAGCATATAAAGGAAGAGAGCTGCTGGATAAATTTGAAACCTATTTGCGTCATTCTTTTGCAGATAAAGAGACAACGGATGATTTGGCGACAGATATGGTTTGGTATTTATGGACAGGAGAATATTCTTCTCTCTTCGGAAAACGGGCGATGACAACGTTTGAACGTTATTTTATTTCCGATAAGGCATCTCATAAAGAGGAAAAAAATCCTTATTATTATTTGCGTGAAAATGTGGAGATGTGCCAGAAAGTACTGGAAGAATTTGATTTGGATCCGGAACAAGGACATATTATTAATGGACATACACCGGTAAAGGAAATTGATGGGGAGAACCCAATCAAAGCAGACGGGAAAATGATTGTCATCGACGGCGGATTTTCCAAAGCCTATCAATCTACCACGGGGATTGCCGGCTATACCTTATTGTATAATTCATTTGGAATGCAGCTCGTCGCCCACCAGCATTTTAATTCAAAAGAGGATGTTGTCTTAAATGGAGCGGATGTTTTATCTGTCCGCCGGGTCGTAGACAAAGAGCTGGAGCGGAAGAAGGTTCGAGAAACGAATATCGGAGCTAAGCTGCAGGAAGAAATTGAGATGCTGAATCAGCTGATGGATTATCGTTATATTAATTGAGGAATGAGAAAAACGGGTTATCTGAATGTCGTTATTCAGATAACCCGTTTTTTGTAAGGACTCAAGGTTGTCAGGGTGTTGACTTTCTTCCTGGCTAATTTCTTTAATGGAAATACTGGATAAAAAATTCATGGTGGTAAGAAAAAGAGACGCTGCCTCAATAGGTGGAGGAAGCGTCTCTTTAAATAGCTCAATAAATTATTCTGTTGCCGTGTCTTTATTCGATTCAAAGGAAATTTTTTCATCCTTCCCTGCAATGGTCCCGAGAAAAGCAATAATCAAGGCCGCAGTCATTAAAATGATAAACGGCACCGTCCAGCCTCCCGTTTTGTCAGCAATGGTTCCAAGGAAAAGTGGTCCTGTAGAAGCGACAATATATCCAACAGATTGGGCCATTCCGGATAACTGCGCAGATTCCATAGCAGAATTAGTGCGCAGGACAAAGAACATCATGGCTAAGCTGAACGCCGTTCCGGCCCCAACACCTGTTAATACAAGAAAGACAATAATCAAATGGGATGAAGTGAAAAGCGTTCCTAACAAACCAAAGAAAAATAATAACCCGGCACTGCAGCCGAGCAGCCGCTGATTCTGCATCCTACCGGCAATAATTGGTGCAATAAATGTTGTTGGGATCAGTCCGATTTGATATATAGCAATTAACCATCCGGCTTCGCTTTCGTCAAACCCTTTGGTAATAAAAATATCCGGGAGCCATGTAAATAAACTGTATGGTATCAGCGATTGCAGTCCCATGAAAAAGGTAACTGCCCAGGCAATCTTTGATTTGAAGATAGCTTTAGATGGCTGACTTTTGACGTCGACAAACACTTTTTTGCCAGATGAGCGTCTGGCAGGCATCCGCAGTAATAAGACGATAACAGCGGCTGCGGATAGGAGGCTCCAAATTTGCATCGCATGTCGCCAGTCGAATCCTGATATGGAAGCAATCGGTACGGAAATGCCAGAGGCAAGTGCTCCGAATGCATTCATCGAAACAGAATAAATTCCTGTCATCAGCCCCATTCGATAAGGAAAAGTAGACTTAATCAACCCAGGCATCAGGATATTCCCAACTGCGATTGCCATTCCAGTTAAAATTGTGCCAAAAAGCAACAGCTCCATTCCGCCATTTGCCCGAATGAATACACCGATGGACAGGAAAACCATCGCGATCAATAGTGTTATTTCCATTCCAAGTTTGCTCGATATTCTTGGGACAAAGGGAGAGAATAAGCCAAAAGCAAGCAATGGCAGCGTGTTTACCAGCCCAATCATCGCATTGGAAGCTTCCAGTTCTCCGCGGAAAAGCGGAATAAGCGGTCCGACAGACGTGATTGGTGAACGTAATGTGGCAGCAATCAATAAAATTGCCAAGAGTAATAAAACTATATAGTATCTTTTTGCAAAAGCTTTTTTAGATAAATGCATAATAAATAGGCTTCCTTTACAATGTATTTAAAAACATACAGAGAATCATTCTATCAAAAGAGATTAGTAAATGTAAAGAGATGTTTTTCGTCAGTACAGTATATTTTATAGAACAGCAGATAAAGAGTTTCTGCATAAAAAGAAACATGGCTCAATGAACCATGCTTCTTTTTTGCTGCAAAAAAACTTAGAAAGAAATCAAATTTAATTATCTTATCTTGTTTTCTGAGTAAATTATCCTCCAAAAAATAAATCAAATACATTGCTCGCCGTAGAGCTTTCTGTATTGTAAAATTCGGAGTAACCGCAATCCTGACAATAGACAACAGTAAACCGATTATGCTGCACATCAAATACCTTGGATAAACCTGAACCTGTCATGGATACATCCTTTTTATCTGCATTTCGGCTTCCGCATTTCATACAGCCTTCACCTGTTCTCAAATTTACCACCTCTTTAATAAATATATACGTATAAAGCTATTCCTTGGTTTCAACTGCTTTAAATGTATTTTATTTCCGGAAAAATAAAAATATTTGCTATAATTAGAGTCTGGCTTAGAATGTTTCTAACTTTGTACGGTAAGTGAAAAGTAATGGATAAAGTGATTAAAGGAGGGGCAGGATGATTTTGATTAGAAAAGCGGGTGTTACCGATGCAGGCGCAATTGGTAAAGTAAGTGTAGAGAGCTGGCAGACAACTTATCGGGGGATTATGGCAGATACGGTTTTACAACGATTATCAGTGGAAGATAGAGTAGAAAATTGGAAAAATACAATTCAAGCTGATGAAAGCACTACATTTGTAGCTGTAGATACGGATGAACAGATTGGCGGATTCTTGAATATGGCGGTAAAGGAATCAGCTGATTCAGCCCGTATCGGTGAAATTACAGCCGTTTACTTGCTGGAAAGCTGGCAAGGGCAAGGTATAGGGAAAATGCTATTATTAACTGCCTTTACATGTTTTATAGAGCAGTCTATCTATACTGTCCGAGTTGAAGTTCTGGCGGAAAATGACAGCCGTTTGTTTTATGAACAGTTCGGTGCAGAAATGATTGAAAAGAAGAATATTCAAATGACTGGTGACGTGCTTTATTTGCTTGTATATGAATGGAAGGATATCAGCAGTATTGTGGAAATGAATTAGATGCTGTGTCTGGCTGTGAGATGCATGAAATGACTAAAAATAAAGGCGAAGGATGGAGTGGTGAAGCGATGGATAATATCATACGAGATTTGGCAGAATGGATAAATAGGCAGGAAAAACATATCATTATCGGTATTACAGGACATGGAGGGGCCGGGAAGACGACATTTGCAGACCAATTGAAGCAGGCTTTCTGTCAGGATTCAAATTTGATATGTACGGATCCGTATATCGTCCATTCAGCGCTTAGAAGGGACACAAAAATTACGTATACTTTTCAAAGTGAAGTCCATACGGCAAAGATGACGGCCTGCCATCCTTTGGCTCATTATACAGAAGCGTTGGAACGTGATATACAAATGACGCTTGCCGGTATGAAATGGAGCACGATTGACAGAGATTATTTGCCGAGTAAACTAATCGACCCAGCTAAAAAACTTACCATTTTTGAAGGGATGAGCATTGCGTTTGTGAACACTGATTATTTAGATTTGCAAATTTATCTTTATACGGATGAACAAACTGAATTAGCTCGCCGCTCCACCCGGGATACCGTGGAACGGAATAGAAATCTGGAAAATATACAAAAATCACATCAGGAAAGAAGAAGACAATACAGCCATTTTATGCATTCATCTAAAGATAAGGCGGATATTATTCTTTTTACCGATGAAAAAGGTGTTCACATAGAGAAACAGCAATTATCAATTGAATAAACAGAATTTACTTCATTGGGGAGGGGCGTATCCATGGAAATAAAGGAATTAACAACAGAAAAAGAATGGCTGGAAGCTTATCACGTGATGTGTCAGCTGCGCACACATCTGGACGAATCAAGTTATTTAGAATTAGTAAAAGAGGCGGTAAAGGTAGAACGATATCATTTAGCTGCTTTGTATGAAGGGGGAAGAATGGTCGCTGTGGCAGGTTTTAAGCCGATGACAACATTATATTATGGCAGGTTTGTATGGATCTGTGATTTGGTAACAGATGAAAACAGCCGTTCCAAAGGATATGGTGAACAGCTCTTAGATTTTATTCATCAATGGGCAAAAAAGCGTCGATTTGAATCTGTTGCCTTGTCATCAGGTTTGCAGCGTCACAGTGCGCATCGATTCTATGAAGAAAAAATGGATTATTCAAAAGTGAGCTTTGTTTTTAAAAAAGAAATGTAATTTCAAATCGTTGTGCTTTGCGAGTTTATCCATTTATTAACAACGAAACAGTTGAGTTTGAAATAGAGAAGCGTATAATTATTATTATTGGAAAAAGCTATCTGTATGAGGTTATTTTATGTGAAATAAGGAAATCTAAGCGTGAGAAGAAATATCATCAGGAGATTAACAGGATAGCTGGTTTTACACTGCAGCAAGAATGCAACAGAAAGAAGGAAGGGTTCGATGAGCAAAGCACAATCAAAAACATCACGAAAAGCAATGATTTTTGCAAGAGGATTAATTATTATCATTGGCGGATTTATTACAGCATATGGACTAGAGGCAGTATTGATTCCGAATAGCGTTTCCGATGGCGGTGTTACAGGTCTTAGTATTGTTGGATCACAATGGACAGGGGCTCCGTTGGGGCTTTTGATCGCTATCTTAAATATTCCGTTTATTTATTTAGGTTATAAGCAAGTCGGTAAGAATTTTGCAATCCTCTCTATTCTTGGGATTGCTTCTCTGGCTATAAGTACAAGCCTGATGCATCATATCCCGACGATTATTGAAATTGAAGGAGATACCCTGCTGGTTACTGTAGTCGGCGGGATTATTATTGGATTTGGTATGGGGCTGGCACTTCGTAATGGCGGCGCATTAGATGGTATTGACATGCTGGCTGTATTATTATCACGCAGGCTTCCTTTTGGAACGAGTGATTTAATCTTGTTCCTTAATTTATTCGTATTTATCGTAGTGTCCACCGTATTTGGATTAAGAGGAGCGCTGATGTCCGGTATTGCTTATTACATTGCTTCAAAAGTCATTCATATCATTGAAGAAGGATTAAGCAGCACAAAAGCAGTTTATATTATTACCGAGCGTGCTGATGAAATGATGAAAGAAATTGGCGAACGGCTGGGGAGAGGCTGTACTTTACAACATGTGGAGGGCGGCTATTCGAAAAAGGAATTTAAACAGATAAAATGTGTGATAACCCGGCTGGAAGAAAGTAAAATGAAAGAAACGATTCAAGATGTTGATTCGACTTCATTTGTAACCGTCTATGATGTGACAGAAGTACGTGGCGGCAATTTTTAATAAACGATAAACGAAAAAAAGGCAGTCAATGAGCAAATTTCATTGACTGCCTTTTTTATATCATAGGGCAGAAAATATTCTTGTACGAAGGGTGCTATTATAGTTTAGGATTTTGCTCTAAATATATCAGTAACTGCATGAAACACTTCAATACCTTGGTAAGTGAATACGGACAATGCAGTCAGTGAAAAGAATCCAATAACAATTAATCTGAAAATCATCATAATTTTTGCCTCCTCTTTTGATTTTTAATTTAGATCAAAAGAGGCTTAAATCACGAAATTCGATTGATAGAAAACGGGCGTCAGCAGCTGTTTGGTACGTATGATTCGTACAACCGTTGTAAATAAGCACGGACTGCCTAATAAGAACAGTGTAATAATTAATATTGGATTAGCTATAAAGGATTTATCTGACTGATCATTTCCGCCAATGCCCAAATCCTGTGACGCGTGATTATCAATTAGCACATTTTGATCGGTGAGAACGTAGCTGTGATGTACACCTGAGAATAGTTGTGTCATTGGTAAAATGATAATCATTAAAGCGATCATCAAATATCTATTCAACATCTACGCCCCCTTCCGTATTTTAATATATATATAGTAAGCAGTTTAATTTCCTTAGGGAAAAAGTTAATTATACCAATATTGGTAAATGAATTCAATATATTATCAAATCGTTTTTAGATTTAATTTGTATTATATGCTTATTTTTCAGGTGTGTCTACACCTTTTGAACATTTTATGAATTTTTCTTTATAAAAAGAATATACCTTATTTTTACTAAAATTAAACATGAAATCGGAGATATGAAGTTATCGCTGCGTGGAACATATATTTCTCTAATATATGAAAAGCTTATCAGGATAATTCAAACCAGTTCAAAAAACGCTTAAATATTTTTAAAATTTCTTATTGACATGGAATTCAAATAGATATATAGTTATCTACAACAAATAAATAGCAATACATTTTCTTATCCAGAGAGGTGGAGGGACTGGCCCTTCGAAGCCTCGGCAACAGACTTATAAAAGAACTGTGCCAATTCCAGTAGCGTTAGCTAGCAGATAAGAAGAGACATTGATATCGTACTCAAAACCTCTTCTTTCTGAAAGAAGAGGTTTTTTTCGTGTCTACATCGACTTATCAGCGGCGAACCAAAAATAAAAGTTTACAGGAGGAATGGAACGATGGCGAAAAGAAGTTTGGAAGAGCGATTAAAGCAAGGAACAGTTATTGCAGGGGAAGGATATTTATTTGAACTGGAGCGCAGAGGTTATTTGCAGGCGGGATCTTTTGTACCCGAGGTAGCGTTGGATAATCCGGAAACGCTAAAGGCTGTTTATCGTGATTACATGAAAGCAGGTTCCGATGTGGTGCTTGCCTTTACATACAATGCACATCGTGAAAAAATGCGCATTATCGGTAAAGAGGACTTATTGGAGCCTCTAAATAGAAACGCTATTAAGTTAGCGAAGGAAGTAGCAAAGGAACATCCGACAGAGGAAGCTCTGGTTGCAGGAAATATATCGAACACCAATATTTTTAATCCGGAAGATCAGGAATCCAAGGATAAAGTCAGAGCCATGTTCAATGAAATGGTGTCATGGTGTAAGGATGAGGATGTTGACTATATTAACGGAGAAACTTTTTATTACCATGAAGAAGCATTGATTGCTTTAGAGGAAATTAAAAAATATGATTTACCGGCAGTTATTACCTTGGGATTAATGGGTGAAAACATTTTACGTGATGGTTACACAGTGGAAGAGTCATGTAAGATTTTAGAAGATAACGGCGCCTTGGTTGTTGGGATGAATTGTTTCCGCGGGCCGGACACGATGCAGCCATATTTAGAAAAGATTCGGGACAAAGTAGACGGGCACGTTGGAGCATTGCCGATTCCATACCGGACAACAGAAGAGAATCCGACCTTCTTTAACTTGCCGGATGGAGGATGCAGCTGTCATTTACCAACGGAAACAACCTTCCCGACTTCTCTGGACCCGCTATATCATAATCGTTATGAGTTGGCAGAATGGGCGAAACAAGCGCATAGCATCGGCGTGAATTATATCGGTTTATGCTGTGGAGCTTCACCGGCAATGCTGCGTGCGGTTGCGGAGGCTGTCGGCATCGAAACAATTAATTCAATTTATTCTCCAGATATGCATAAACACTTTTTATTTGGCGAAGACGAAACATTGCAGGATCATATTACAGATTACAAAACAAAAGCGTAAAACAATATATTGGGAGGCGGCTTATCATGACAGTTACCAAAGAAAATGAAATCTTAGATGCGTTAAAAACACTAAAATCAAAAACATGGGTAGATTTAACACATACATTCGGACCAAGTTCGCCGCATTTTGCCGCATTTAAAGATGCGGAGTTTGAAACATTATATACGCATGATGACGGTTTTTTTGCACAGCAGTTCAGTGTTTCCGGACAATATGGCACGCATATTGATGCACCTATTCATTTTGTTCGTGATCAGCGCTATTTAGAGGAGCTGGGTTTAAAAGAAGTTGTCCTCCCAATCGTTGTGATTGATAAATCAGAAGCAGTCAGAGAAAACCATGATTATATTTTAACGGTGGAGGACATTTTAGCTTTTGAAGAGGTGCATGGGAAAATTGAAGCGGGAACATTTGTCGCTTTACGGACAGATTGGAGCAAGCGCTGGCCGGATAAAGAAGCGTTTGAGAATAAGGATGAGAATGGAGACAGTCATTTACCCGGATGGGGACTCGATGCTCTGAAGTTCTTATTTGAAGAAAGACAGATTAAAGCAGTGGGTCATGAAACGTTTGATACAGATGCTGCTGTGGATGCGAGAAAAAATGGTTCTTTAATCGGCGAGTATTATGTATTAGAACAGGATACTTTTCAAGTAGAGCTGCTGACGAATCTGGATCAATTGCCGGCAAAAGGAGCTGTGATTTTCAATATTAGTCCCAAGCCTGAAAAAGCAAGCGGTTTTCCAGTCCGCTCGTTTGCGATTTTACCATAATAAATACTATCTATATAAAAAAGGGGGAAAGAATAAAATGACAAAAACAGCAGTGAAAGCACCATTTCGTGCAGATCATGTCGGAAGTTTATTGCGGCCGAAACGGATTCATCAAGCTAGAAAGAACTTTCAAGAAGGAGCTATTTCCAAAGCGGACCTTCATCAGATTGAAACAGAAGAAATCAAGCGTATTGTTGATAAGCAGATTGAAGTCGGCTTAAGTGCTGTTACAGACGGTGAATTCAGACGCCGCTTCTGGCATACGGATTTCCAAGAGCATCTAAACGGTGTGGAAGGATATGTGCCGGATACAGGATTTCAATTTGTAGGAGAAGAAACAGAACGCTATAATGTGCGTGTCACAGGGAAGGTTTCCTTTAATCCGGATCACCCGCATGTTAAGGAGTTTGTGGAATTCAAAGAAATCGTCGGAGACCGTGCGATTGCCAAACAAACGATTCCAAGTCCGAATCAATTATTTGGGAAAGGAATTGTGAATCCCGAGGTTTATCCAAGTATTGCAGAATATGCAGAGGACGTCATCCAAACCTACCGTGATGCAATCAAAGCTTTTTATGATGCGGGATGCCGCTACCTCCAGCTGGATGATGTCTACATTGCAGGGCTAAATGTAGAGAATTTCCCGACCACGGAAGATGGAAAGGATCGTCAGTATTTTATTGACTTGGCACTGTATGTACTAAACAGCGTGTTGGAAGGCAAACCAGAAGACTTAACGATTACCACGCATCTTTGCCGCGGAAATTATCGTTCGAAATGGGCATTTGAAGGAAGCTATGCAAAAATAGCCCCCACTTTATTTGCCAAAGAAAAAGTAGATGGTTTCTTCTTGGAATATGATGATGACCGCTCTGGCGGTTTTGAACCGCTGGATTACATTCCAAATGGCGGACCACGTGTAGTATTGGGTGTATTTACCTCAAAGCATGGGGAATTAGAAGATAAAGCAAATATTAAAGCAAGAATTGAAGAAGCGTCGCAGTATGTTCCAAAAGATCAGCTATGCATCAGCCCGCAATGCGGCTTTGCATCGACCCATCATGGGAATCTGTTAACAGAGGAAGAGCAATGGAACAAGCTGAAATATATCGTGGATACGGCTAGAGAAATATGGGGAGAGTAAAAAACACGTTCATAAAGGAAAATGCGTTATCACATTGTATGGAAAATAAATAAACAACCAAAACAGGCTGAGGGAGATTGGAACCCTTGAGCCTGTTTTTCATGCCAACCAAGCACAACTTAATAGATATAAAGATAGAAATAGTGCTAGAATAGGGGTAACTGGAAAAATAGTTCGAAAGTGGGGAAATGACTTTGACAGAGATTTGTATGATACGCCATGGAGAAACAAATTGGAATAAAGAAAAAAGAATTCAAGGCAAGACAGATATCCCTTTAAATGAAACGGGAAAATCGCAAGCAGGGGTTTGCTGCGCCGCTGCAAAGCAGTTTGAACCGACTGTATTAATTACCAGCCCCTTAGCTCGTGCAAAGGTAACGGCGGAAATTATTAATCAGGATCTGCAGCTGCCGCTTCATGAAATGAGGGCTTTTGTAGAGCGGTCTTATGGAGATGCGGAGGGGATGACGATAGAGGATAGAAATCGTTATTTCCCTAATCGTGAAGCCATCCCGAATGTGGAGACGTTTGAAGATTTAAAGCAGAGAGGGATAAAAGGGTTAGAGGAAGTGTGCGTGAGATATCCGGACGAACGTGTTCTTATCGTTTCCCATGGCGCATTAATCAATAGCCTGTTGTCTGTGATTTCAAAAGGAGAGCTGGGTACAGGGATTACCTTTCTTCAAAATACATCGATTACAAAATTTACTTGTGAAAAAGGGGAATGGCGTGTGGTTGATTATAATAATACAGACCATCTTACGCCTGTAAACGAGTAATCATTGCGATAAAAAACGTATCATTTTAAAATAGAGAGATGTTCAAAAAAGGGGGGATATGGATGAAAATGAATTTTGTGAAGGTAGAGGTGCTGATTGCTGAGGAATATATCAGCAGTTTGCGGGAGCAGCTTCATGAACATGGATTTCTGCACTACGGCAATCAGGATAACGTACTTTCTTATACAAAATACAATCATTATTCCCGCCCTTTGGAGTTAGCTTCTTTGGAAATGGCTTTGCCGATAGAAAGCGAATTTTTTCAAACTCTCTATAAGGCGGAGTTTCGTTGTATGATTCACCAGATTGAGAAGGTAAAGAAAATCATCCATGATATCCACCCGAGTGATTATCCTGTTATGTATTTTATTCCTATCCTTGAGTAGTTAAAAGCAGCCGCATCTGGATTAGATACGGCTGCTTTTTATATACATTTAATGCTTTCAATGCTGACTTCTATTATCTATACACAATTCCGCCATCTGTGATAATAGCTTGGCCTGTAATATAGTCTGAATCATCTGAAGCCAAGAAGGATACAAGATTTGCGACATCCTCCGGCTCTTGAGAACGACCTAATGAGATACCGTCAACAAATTGCTTATAAGCATCTCCGCGTTCCATGTTATCATAGTATTTCACCATTTCTTCATCGATACGATCCCACATTGCTGTACCTGCAACACCTGGGCAATATGCATTGACACGAATCTGATATGGTGCCAATTCTTTGGAAGCAGAATGGGTGAAAGAACGGACTGCATGCTTGGTAGCTGAATAAGTCCCCAGCATTTCAAAGGATTCATGGCCGGCGATACTGCATGCATTAATGATTTTCCCTTTGGTATCCTGTTTAATAAATTGATCCGCAGCAGCCTGTGTACCAAATACAGTACCATTTACGTTTACCGCAAATGTTTTATTCAGTTGATTTTCGTCAATTTCAAGGAATGGAGAAACAACATCAATTCCAGCATTGTTCACAAAAACATCGAGCTGTCCAAAAGCGTCCACTGCTTCTTTGACAAGATTAAATTGATCCTCGCGTTTGGATACATCGCCGACAACGGCAATGGAATCCACACCAGCATCCTTGAATTCTTTTAATGTACTGTCCAGCATCTCTTTATTAATATCATGCAGAACGATTTTGAAACCGTCTTCACCAAGACGTTTTGCGATACCTTTTCCTAAACCGCCTGCAGAACCTGTAATAATTGCCACTTTTGACATAGAAAAGACCTCCAAATAAAGTTGCTTTAAATAATTAGATGTAGTTTTTTGCATCTAGTTATACTATTCCTCTTTTAAGGAGTTTAAAACATACATAATTAGAAAAAGTTTTTTTAGGAAGTCCTTAGCAAAATTTTTCCTTTTAAAAGGTAGTTTTAAAAGGTAGTTTTTCAGTGATTATTTATACACATAAAATGTGACTATGTATTTGGTTATGAGAGTTACAAATTTTGAAATAATAAAAACAAAAGCGTATGCTTAAAATAGAAAGAAAAGGAGGAAGTGAAAATGGCAACATTAGCAGGTAAAGTTGCAATTGTAACTGGAGGAGCTTCAGGAATTGGCTATGCGATGGTACAAAACTTATTGGAAGCTGGGGCAAAAGTAGGTGTAGCAGATTTAAATGAAGAAAAGCTGAAAGAGTTGGAACAGGAGCATAAAGGAGAGCTGCTTGGTGTCGTCACCAATGTAACCAAAGAAGAGGATATTAAAAACCTTGTTAACAAGACGGTAGAAGCATTTGGCGGATTGGATATAGCTTTTAATGTAGCTGGTGCATCGAAATCAGGAGCAATTATTGATCAGCCGGAGGAGGATTGGGATTTCACTGTTGACTTGTGTTTAAAAGGTGTCTTCCTATCTCTAAAACATGAAGCAAAATATATGAAAGAGCATGGCGGTGGAGCAATTGTCAATGTTGCTTCTTTAAACGCGCATGTTCCAATGCATTACGGGGCAGCTTATTCTTCTGCAAAAGCAGGAGTGGAGATGCTTACAAAAAATGCTGCACTTGAAATGTCCAAGCACAATATTCGTGTCAACGCCATCCTGCCTGGACTTGTATCAACGCCGTTAACCTCTGGCTTAACAGACGTTGATGCAATCAATGAAGCTTATTTGGAGCGTATCCCAATGGAGAGAGCCGGAGATCCGAAAGAAATAGCTGGCCCAGCGTTATTCCTTGTCAGCGAAGAAGCCTCCTATGTGAATGGAGCCAGCTTACTTGTAGATGGTGGATGGGCAGTGACAGGGTATCCGGATTTAAGTAAGTTTATCACGGAGAACCGTCCGTAAAACTCCCGCCTCAAAATAAAGCGTAAAAATAAATTTATTTAGGCGGGAGATAACGGACGCTAACTCCCGGAATCACTTAGGCTAACTCAGTGGGGAACTAAGGAAACAGACTAAGTTCGCGACGTCCTGGGGTTGCGATTACTCACCCCACCGAAAACATTTGTCGCAACGTCTGCACTAGCACATCCTGGGACTGGGACTGCGGTTACTCCTCCCATCGAAGTGCTTTTGCGATTACTCGCCCCATCGGAAACATTTGTGCGTCGAAAAACTCTCACTGAGTGAAGTTTCGTTTTATGTAACCAAAGCTGTTATTTAGAAGATGGGTTATTACCCAGCATTTAAATAACAACCTCAGTTACATTTATATAGGGGGTAAGTTAAACTTACCCCCTATATAAAAATAGAAATAAAAAAGCTGCTCGTTTTACCCTTGCATTAATTTTTAAGCGATTTTCGGAGCTCGCTTACGTCCTTAAGCTCGAGACTGGTCAATTCGGATATTTCTTCATCTGAATAATTCCTGTCTAAAAGCTTTTTGGCAAAATTCCGTTCCGCTTCCTCCATCCCTTTTTCCATACCTTTCTCCATACCTTGTTCCATGCCTTTTTCTAATCCCTTTTTTGTTGCCTCTTCCTCGATTTCTCTAAACAGTCTTCCAAATGTCGGCGTATCTCTCAATTTTTCCATTCCCATGATTTTTCCTTCCTCCTTTTCATTTTGTGCGATTGGTAATAATTCGTACAGTTTTTCCTGTAATTCCGCTGGGACCTGCAGGATATAATCGATAAAATACAATAGGGCTGAAAGATAGGTATCTCGGTGTGAATATTTTTCGAGTGCCATACTGATAAGCTGCTGTTTAAATTGGAACTTTTCTTCGTCGTCTTTCTTTGTTCTGCCTGAGTTTTCACTAACATAGATTCCTGCAAGCACCGCTAAAGCGAATGGATTATCAGATTTTTTCAGTTTCTCCTTATCTTTTCCGTAAAAACGATAGACATTGTATAAATAAGTTAATTCTGTTCCGTAGAAAGAATAACGAAACGTATCTTCATAATGCTGATGACTTGCATCCGTCAAGAGGGCGATGGAATAAATCGGATGCTTATGTTTGTCATAGATTCGATAAAAATACTTAAACATGCGTTCAGCAAAGGATTGTTCTCCAATGGCCTGCACTTCAATGTGAACGAAGATGTATTTTTCTGTTCCGTTCTTCATTGTCACTTTGGCTAACCTATCTGAATATTTTCTTCCTTTTCTTGAGTTAATCACAAACTGAAAAAGTTCTATATTCGGGAAATCTACTTCTTTTTCAAAATCAATTTCCGGGTATAAATCGGGTGCGAAAAATTCCATAAATTCTTGAAACAGTTCTTCAATTAAATTTTTCCAAAGCCCGTCATAATCCGTATCCTTTGCATCGTAGCTGTCGGTATTTTCTTTTACTGTGGTTATCATTAGTTTATCACATCCCCAGGTAATATTAAATTTGCTTTTCATCATAGCGGCTATGAGTGGGGAATGCAAAACGGTAAAATAGGATTTCCTGCGTGAAAAACTGTTGTATAAATGACGTTTTAACTTAGGTTTGTGCTTTTTTCAATGACAATAGGAAGTTCATATTTGATTTTTAATGTTTTTTTATACAGAACGAAAAACGATCATTTAATCGTTTGTTTTTGGCGTAGAAATGGGCAGGTTTTGGTGTTATCGTACGATGTAAGAAGCTTAGTGAAAGTGATTGACTTTCACTGAATTCAACAATGCTTACTTATTTCCGTAATAATCCTTGCCATTTCATCCGGTGATTCCTTCATTCCATTTTCCAGCCAGTATTCAATCACTGTAATACTCCCGCTGATAGAATAGATTGTCATGTACTTTGCAGCGGTTTCGCTCATTTTATGTTCTGGTCCGTTAAAGTCATTCATAATATGAGTTTGGGCGGCGAACATGACTTTATGTGTGAATCTTTTATTGCCGTGTTCGCTGAACAGAATCCGAAAATGCTCATGACGGCTGCAGACATATTTGAGTAAATAATTTAACATCGCCAGCGCTTCTTTTTCCTGTGTATAGTCATACTGAAGCAGTGCCTGATTTAGTTCATCGATAATTTCGTCCTCAATATTGGTCAGTAAATCATATTGGTCGGCATAGTGGCTGTAAAAAGTGGAACGGTTGATATCAGCCTGCTCACAAATTTCTTTAATGGTAATGGAAGAAATCGGTTTTTCTTTTAAAAGCTCCATCAGCCCATTTTTAAGAACCATCCTTGTATAACGTTTTCTGCGGTCTAGTTTTTGTGCCATGATAAATAAACTCCTTTTATGAACAAAATATGAAATTCTATCTGTTATCCAACAGATAATGATTATTTGTTGTGAAACGTACATATTTTAAACAACTGTTTGTTGTCTAACTGACAGTGTGTAGTTATAATAATAGATTATATGAATGAAATCAGCAAGGTAATGGGGTATGACAGTGGCAAATTTAATTATTCGTTTTAAAAAGACAGTGGTAACACTTTTTATAATACTTATGATTCTCTCTTTAGCGGGGATTCTGTTTGTTGATGTAAATTACAATATGCAGGATTATTTACCGGATGAAGCGGAGTCCACACAGGCTTTAGAGTTGATGGAGGAAGAGTTTTCCAGCGGTATTCCAAACGCCAGAGTAATGGTAGGGGATGTTTCGATTCAGGAAGCGATGGAATATAAACATGCCCTGGAAAAAATAAATGGGGTTACAGAGGTTCTCTGGCTGGATGATGTTATTGATATTCGAACCCCGGTCGAAGTCTCTGACACAGATACAGTCGAGACATATTATAAAGATGAAAATGCTCTTTTTTCTGTCACGATTGCCAATGAAAAAGAAGTAGAGGCGACCAATGCTATTTATGACTTGATTGGTGAGGAAAATGCTATTTCTGGTGAGGCTGTTAATACGGCAACAGAACAGGAAATGACAGGGACAGAGAGTATGTACGCTGCAGCGTTGCTTGTTCCTATTATTATCATCATACTTATCCTATCTACCAGCTCATGGGTGGAACCGGTCTTTTTCCTGACGGCCATTGGAGTGTCTGTATTAATTAATCTGGGAACGAACATATTTATTGGCGAGATTTCGTTTGTTACCCAAGCGGTTGCACCAATATTGCAGCTTGCAGTCTCCTTGGATTATGCTATTTTTCTTCTGCATAGCTTTCAGGATTACAGGAATAAAAATTACAAACCGGAAGAAGCAATGAAATCAGCTATTAAAGAATCATGGCCGGTTATCAGTACAAGCGCTTTTACAACTATTTTTGGCTTTATGGCATTGATGTTTATGCGTTTTGAGATTGGTTCCGATTTGGGATTAAACTTAGTTAAAGGAATTATTCTAAGCTTTATCAGTGTCATTGTCTTCCTGCCAGCCTTTACACTTGTGTTTTATCGATGGATTGACCGGACGCAGCATCGGGTGTTTGTTCCGACTCGTTTTGAAGGAGTCGGTAAAAAGTTGTTGAAATTAAGACTTCCTGTCCTTATTCTGGTGCTGCTGCTTCTTGTTCCCAGCTTTATGGCGCAGAGCAGCACGACCTTTACCTACGGGATGGGAGAGCCGCCGGAGGATACCCGGTTAGGAACTGATGTGAGACAGATTGAAGAAGTTTTTGGAGAATCTACTTCCGTTGTGCTGCTTATTCCCAATAATGATATAGGGAAAGAGGAGGAAATGGTTCAGGTCCTGGATAATGTAAATCATGTTTCATCGGTTATCAGCTACGCAACAATGGTTGGCAGTGTTATTCCGCAGGACTTTTTGGAGGAAGAGGCGACAGAGCAATTTCTTTCCGATCATTACAGCCGGATTATTATTAATACGGAAGCGGGAACAGAAGGAGATCTTCCTTTTGCAGTGGTAGAAGATATACGGGAAATTGCGTCCGCTTATTATGGAGATGAGGCACTGACCTTAGGTGAAAGTGCGTCTCTGTATGATATGAAGAATATTGTGTCTCAGGATAATCAGCTTGTAAATATCTTAACGATTCTTGGGGTAGGGATTGTGATTTTGATTAATTTCCGGTCGATTTCTTTCCCAATCGTCTTATTATTAGTTATCCAAGCAGCTGTCTGGATAAACTTAGCTATTCCTTATTTTACAGGAACACCGCTTGTCTTTATCGGCTATCTGATTGTCAGTACGGTTCAGTTGGCAGCAACGGTGGATTATGCGATATTATTGACGGAGACATATAAAAATTATAGAAGATATATGCCGAAATGGAAGGCAATGAAACAGACGTTAGATGATAAACTCTTCTCTATTGCCGTTTCTGCGTCCATTCTATCCATCGTCGGATTTGTTTTATGGGTGACGTCTTCTAATCCAGTTGTCGGTTCTATCGGCTTACTGCTGGGGAGAGGTGCGCTCTTGGCATTTATTCTGGTTATCACCTTACTGCCTGCATTGCTTGTATATGGGGATACATTGCTTCAAAAGACATCATTAGGAATGAAGTTTCGCAAGGAGGAAAAACATGAGGACAACAATTAAATGGACCTGGCTCGCTTTAGCTCTATTCTTTATTCCATTTATGAATACAGCTCTTGCAGAAGAGTCTTCCGAGAAGTCTGCGTCAGATGGAGATGCGGACATCGAGGAAAAGAACGAGGTTATTTATGCGAATTTAGAAGCAGGCGGCGGCTTAGAAAATATCTATGTCGTAAATGCATTTGAATTGAATAAAACAGGCGTTATTGAAGATTTCGGAAACTATGAATCTATCAAGAATTTAACAGATACGAGTGAAATAGAACAGGACGGAGATACAATCCGTATGGACGCGGCTTCAGATACGTTTTATTATCAAGGGGACCTTTCCAAAGAGCTGCCTTGGAAATTCACCATTTCCTATTATTTAGACGGGGAAGAAGTAGATCCGCAAACGGTTATGGGAGAATCCGGACAGATAGAAATTGAAATAAAAGTAGAAGAGAATGAAGAAGCAGGAGCAGCTTTCTTTGATAACTATATGCTGCAAATATCACAGGCGCTGAATACTGATTACTTTTATAATATTGAAGCGGAGGATGCTACGATAGCCAATGCCGGGAAAAATAGGCAGGTGGCATTTACGGTGATGCCGGGGGAAGAAGAGACGCTGACAATTCATGCAGATACCGATCAATTTGAATTAGAGGGAATGGAAATCTCCGGCCTGCCATCTTCTGTTTCTGTAGACGGTCCGGATACAGATGCACTCACGGAGGAGTTTCAAAGCTTAACCGATGCCATTGGTGAAATTAATCAAGGAGTAGGGGAGCTTGGAGATGGAATCAGAGGGCTTTCTGGCGGATTGAGTGAACTAGAAAATGGCTCTTCTGAGTTTCAGAACGGTCTAAATGAGTTAAGTAATTCCAGCGGCGAGCTGACTGGTGCCTCGGAAGAAATCAATAATGCCTTTCAAACCGTGCAAGAAGAAGTTGGCCAAATCACAGGGATAGATGGAATAGAGCAGTTAAGCGGGATGACAGAAGCTGCATCAGATATGGCTGCAGGAATGGAAACATTGGCTGACGAATTAGATTCGCTGTCAACAGGCTATGGAGAAGCGAAAGAAGCATTGCAGACAGCTATGGAGGGTATACCAGAAGCTACCTTAACAGAAGAGGATTTTCAAGCATTATATGATAGTGAAGTGGATCCGGAGGTTGTGGATGAATTGGTTGGCACCTATGAAGCTGCCCAAGGTGCATTAGCTGTTTACTATGAATCCGTAGAGTCATTTGATGCGGTGGAGCCGGCATTATCTGAATTTCAAACTTCTGCCAGTGACATTGCTGGCAATATCCGTACGTTTTCCGATGAATTAGAGCAGTCTGTCGGTCAAATTGATATCGATGAAGGGCTGGATGAATTTATTACAAGTGTAGATACCATGGCTGAAAATTATAATCAGTTCCATGAAGGTCTGATATCTTATACAAATGGCGTAAATGAGCTCAGCACTTCTTATGCTGAAATTCATAATGGAATTAGCGAATCGGCATCCGGTTCAAATGAACTTGCGAACGGAGCAGATGAACTACAGGATGGAACCAGTGAATTATATGATGCCACTGAAAGTATCCCTGATGAGATGCAGGAAGAAATTGACGAGATGATTTCGCAATATGATAAATCTGATTTTGATCCCGTATCCTTCGTATCGGAAGAAAATGATGAGATAACAAATTCAGTTCAGTTTGTGATTCAAACAGACAGTATTCAGCCGGAAGAGGATAGCGAAGAGGTAGAAGAAGAGGAAGAGAACGAAGGGTTTTGGGATAGGTTATTGAATTTGTTTTAAGAGGATTTCAATATTTTCATGATAAAGAAACCGCATGAAGGCTCATGCGGTTTTTTCCTTCCGCTGCAACAGAACAGCTGCAATGACAATTACCCCTTTAAATGCATCCCGCAGTAATGGAGGAACCCCGAAGAGATTGAGCAGGTTGTTCAGCACAGCAATAATCAACATTCCATAAACGGTTCCGAGGATAAATCCTCTTCCGCCCATCATACTTGTACCTCCGACAACAGCTGCAGCGATAGCGTCCATTTCCATTCCCCGTCCTGAACCGGCAAAATCCATCGATCCGATCCGAGAAACTTGAATGATTGCAGCAATGGCTACAAGTATTCCGGAAAGCGCATAAACCCGATACTTAACCTGTTTTACGTTAATTCCAGACAGCCTGGCAGCTCGTTCATTGGATCCAACCGCGATAATCTGCCTGCCAAAGATGGTGCGCTTGGAAATATAATACATAACAGCAGCAATCAAAATCCAGTAGATGATGGGCATAATCATATAGTTGCCGATTTTGAAATTGGCGATTTGTAAAAATTCAGGCGGCACACGCGGTGCAGCTCCTTGCATGAAATGCTGTGTGACACTGCGGAAAACCATCATCGCTCCTAAGGTGGCAATAAAAGGAGGGACCATTCCCCGTGTAACAGTTACGCCGATTAAGGAACCAAGTAAATATCCAAAAAGAATCACAACGATAATCGTAATGAAAATAGCTGTCCAGCCTGTGATTCCCATCGCATTTAAAAAACCGTTTGTTCCAATATCAAGCAATGTCATTGTCAATGCGCCAGTTGCTACAAGCGTTGCACCAACAGCTAAATCGATTCCGCCTGTCATAATAACAAACGTCATTCCCAGTGCGACAATTGCTACACTGGCATTGTTTCGTAAAATATTAATCCAGTTATTTGTCCAAGATGTAAACCATTCTCCAAATGAAGGATAGTCAAAGCCTAATACAATCGTTTGTAAGATAACCATTACGATGAACGCAATAAAAATACTAAACAATGGGCTAGTAGACCAACGATTCTTGAACCAAAGGATAAACTGGTGAAAGTAATTGATATTTTTCTCTGTCAAAAGGTACACCCCTTTTCAATCCCGGATAAAAAGAAGCTGCAATCTGCGGGATATCTGTTACTTGTCGCCTAAGTGATGGAGGGCAGCCAATTAAGACGTTGAAATAAAAGCATCTCCGCCTGTAGCCAGCTCCATTATTGCTTGTTCGTTCATTGCTTCTCCTTCTAATTTTCCTTGCAGCTGCCCGTGGTACATGACATACGTCCGATTGCAAAGTCTTAATATTTCATTTGCTTCACTGGAAAGAATAATGACCCCAATCCCTTCATCGGCTAAACGAAGGATAATATCATAGATATCTTCCTTCGCTCCAACATCTACCCCTTGTGTCGGGTTATCTAAAATAAGAATACGGGGATCTGTGGAAAGCCACTTAGCTAAAACGACCTTCTGCTGATTCCCTCCAGAAAGATTCAGAATACTGTTTGAAGAATCAGTCATCCGGATTTTAAGCTGTTTCTGAAGTGCATCCAGCTTCTCTTGATGGATGGAATGCTGGATGATTCCCCATTTGGCATATAATTTCCAAGAAGCAATAGCGCTATTTTCGAGAATGTCCATATCTTTAATAATGGCGTTTTCCTTTCTGTTTCTTGGAAGGTAGGCAATCCCGTTTTTAACAGCGTCCATTGTGGTATGGATATTTATTTCCTTGCCGTAAAGGAACAGTTTGCCCGATGAAATATCATTAGCGCCAAAAATAGATTGAAACAGCTCACTGCGGCCGTCTCCTAATAGACCGGTAAATCCGACAACCTCTCCTTGGTAAATGGAAAAAGAAATATTGGAAAAAGCCGCAGTATACGTTAATTTTTCTGCACGCAGGATTTCTTCGCCGCGGTTACGCTGCTGGACCAGTTGATCTGTCCGAACATCATAACCGACCATAAAGCGGGCAAGCTCCTTTGTAGTTACATCACAGACCTGTCCTTCAGAAACAAGCCTGCCATCCCGAAGCACAGCATACGTGTCACAAACCTCGATAACTTCTTTTAACTTATGAGAGATAAAAATAATGCCGACCTGTTGATCGCGTAAACGTCTCATCATCGTAAATACACGTTCGATTTCAGAATCGGTAAGTGATGTCGTTGGTTCATCCATGATAATGACAGAAGCATTCATCGAAATCGCGCGACAGATTTCAATAATTTGTTTATAGGAAGAATCTAACTCTTTGACCAGCATGCGGGGATCAAGGTCTACATGCATGCGTTCAAATATTTCCTTTGTTTCCTGAATCATTTTTTGATGCTGTACGCGCCTGAATCCCTTTTTATAATCTCTTTCTAAAAACATATTTTCATAGATGGGCAGATCATTAATTAAGTTCAACTCCTGATGGATAAAAGAAATTCCCATATTAATCGATTGCTCCGGTCCGGTCAGATTTACCCCGGATCCGTTTATATAAAGCTTGCCTGCATCAGGCTGATGAATACCGCCTAAGATGTTCATCAGGGTTGATTTCCCCGCTCCATTTTCTCCAAGCAATGCACAAATTTCTCCTGCATTAATAGAAAGGGAAACGTCCTTTAGAACATGATTTTTGCCAAAGGACTTTTGGATATTTCTTAACTCTACAAGCATGTTATCACCTCTGAGAAATGGGTGGAAAGAGAGCAGACTTTCCTGCTCCCTCTCTGTTTAATACGGTGAATTTTCATCTAAGAATTCTTCGTAGTTATCCCGGTCAACGACAGTGGTTGGAATAATAGTTTCTTCCTCTACATCCTCGCCATTGAGAACCTCTATCGCGATGTCAACAGCGTCTTTTACCATAACAGGGCTGTATAAGGCGGATTGAATCCAGATATCTTCGTTTTCCGGCATCATTTCAAAATATTCCTGCATGCCACCGCCGCCTGTAACGACTTGGATGTCTGTTCTTCCAGCTTCTTGAATAGCCTGCAAGACGCCGACAGAGGTTTCATCATCAATCGAATAAACGGCATCAATGTCCTCGACGGAGGTCAGGATATCGGCGAAGTCAGCTAACCCATCCTCCCGGGTGAATTCTGTGGCATAAGTCATCAGGTTCATATCTGGAGCAATTTCTGCCATGGTTTCCTCGAAGCCTTGGGTCCGTAATTCGGATACAGAACCGGAGGAAGGTACTTCCAATACAACGACATTCCCTTCCTCGCCAATTTTATCTACAATGTAATTCGCTCCCTGGACGCCCATATCTTTATTATCGCCTGCAACGCGGTAAACGCCTTCTACATCAATCGCGATGTCAAAGTTAACCACGGTTATTCCACTGTCAATAGCATTTTGGATCGGGACTTCCATGCCCTCCCATTGAGGAAAAGCAACAATGGCGTCAGCTCCCCATGTCATTAAATCATCTAATTGGGAAGTCATTTGTTCCGCGTTACTGCTGGTTTGAATTTGATAATCTACTTGATCTCCTAATTCTTTTACGCGTTCTTCAGCGTGGTAAGCAACTGCCGCAACCCAGCCATGCGTCACTTCTGGCGCAAGTATGCCAATTTTATATTGTTCTTCGGTGCCCTCGCTGCCATTTCCGTTATCTGCATTATTCTCCTCTGAAGCCTCACCAGAATCATCTCCGCCGCCGCAAGCAGCCAACAAAAGCATGAGGAAAGCAATCATTAAAAAGCCAAAACTTTTTTTCTTCATTGTATTGTAAACCTCCTCGATTTTTAGTGAATCTTGTTGATTTCTTAGTAAATCTTATAAAATAGACTGGCCCTGAACAGAGTTACTGTTTGTAATCGGTATACGAGGTAATTATCAAAATGGATAAAATAGATGCAGAAAACGCCTCCTTTCCTTCCTATGAGAGATAGACCGGCTGTCTTCATGAAATCCATTACATTTCCTAATCATTTTGCTGAAGAATTTCTTCAAGCAGCCGTAATGATTTTAATGCATCTTCTCCACTGACAATGGGCTTTTCTTCTTCTTGAATACAACGGATAAAGGCATCGATTACGCCGGAGTTTGTTTGATTCGTATTGGTTTGAATTCCTTCTAATGCATAGTAAATTTTTTCGCCGTTTTTCTTTTCGATAAGGAGCGGATAGTGTTTATTCTGGTATATTTTCATAATTCCTTCCTGGCAGTAAATCGTTGTAGAGTTATTTTCTTCCCCGTAATAGGTCCAAGAGAAAGTGGCAGTACCAATGCTTCCTCCAGCAGTTTTTAAAATACAGACGACATTGTCATTTACTTCGATAGGCTGACCGTTTTCATCTGTTTTATCTAAGGTGGCCGTATAGGAATGGAGATTTGTAATATCGTCATCCAACAAATAGAAGAGCAAATCCAGCTTATGAATGCCTAGATCTCCTGCAGCTCCTGAATGGGAACGGTCTTTTTTGAAAAACCAGGTTTCTTTTGATTTGGTTGCTCCCCAATCTTCGGGACCGCTATGTCCAAAGGTTGTCTGAAAGGAAAGAATCTCGCCAAGCTCTTTCGCTTGAAGGATTTTACGTGCTTTTTGATGTGCTTTTGTAAAGCGTTGATTGTGATCCACCATTAACAGCTTTCCGGCTTCCTTCGCAGTACGTACCATTTTTTCTGCCTGCTCCACAGTGGCGGCAATTGGTTTTTCACAAAGAACATGCTTGCCGGCTTGTAAAGCTTTTGTAGTATGAATATAATGCGCTTCATTGGAAGAGCAATCACTAATAGCATCAATGGTCGAATCTTGAAGCAAAGCCTCCAGTGACGAAGCGGTTCTGCCGCCGAATAATTGCTTCATTTCCTCTGCGCGTTCAGGATTTCTGTCATAGAAAACAATCTCTTTTACGGATGGATTGGCTCTATACTCGGGAGCATGCCTGAAGTGTGTAATCGAGCCGCAGCCAATAATTCCTACAATCATTTAGATCCCTCCTATCCCAATGTCGATTCTCGAATAATCAACTCGTAATCCATGATGACATTTTCAACAGGCAGTCCTTGAATCCGGTCAATGACCATTTTGGCGGAACGATAGCCCATTTGATATTTTGGCTGAGAAACCGTTGTCAGGGTGGGCGTAGTCATGCTGGAAAAAGCAATATTGTCAAATCCGATAATCGCCATTTCTTGAGGGACCTTGACGCCCTGAGCATGTAATTCTTTGATAGCGCCAATCGCTAAAGTGTCTGAAATAATAAATACAGCAGTTGGCCGGTTTTTTGAACGCAGCATTCGCCGCATAGATTCTACGCCGTCCTGAAAGCTGAGCCCGTCAGTGTAATGGATCCATTCGTCACAAATAGGCAATTGAAATTCGTTTAAGGCCTTCTCAAATCCGATACGCCGCTGCTTTGCATAGAGCAGATTTTCATTAAAATTGATTAAGCCGATTTTTTTATTTCCCATGGTAATCAAATACTTTACTGCTCGATAGGCAGCATCTGTATTGTCAATTGCAATATAAGGAATATTGGCATCTACATAATAATCACTGCAAAGCACGATAGAATGGGACTCAGAAAGCTCCTTCAGCTTATCGACATGAACGGTAGGATTCATGGAAATAATACCGTCAGCCAATTTATTACGCACCATATGAAGGAAGATATCTTCCCGTTGCAGGTTATCATCTGTTTCACAAAGCAGAATATTATAGTTGTTTTCTATGGCATAATCCTCAATCCCATTAATGATTTCTGTGTAATAAGGGTTTGAGAACGTGTGAATAAGAACAAGAAGTAATCTGCTTTCCGAGTTTCGTAAATTCCTGCCAAGCATACTGGGAGCATAATTTAACTCCCGAATGGCTTTTTCAACCTTGTGTCGCGTTTTCTCAGACACCTTGGATGTGTTATTTAGAACACGCGAAACCGTAGCAATGGAAACCCCTGCCTGCTTCGCTACTTCATGTATATTTGCCATGGCACAACCTCTTTCAGAACAAAAATAGACAGCTGATGGAACATTTAATAGGATAAATAAGTTTATGTGTAAACGTTTTCTATAAGTTATAGAATTAATATGCGGAAATTTATAAATACATTCTAAAAAATTAGAAAGGAACAGCTTTTTTATAAATAAGTGCCTTTTTAAAGGATGAAAGTCCGTAAAAAAGTGGGGTAATTTTAAAGCTGGAAGGGGGAAGAGCTTGAAAGGTGTAAAGGATTTCATTGTAATGGAAGAGAAACTATAATCATATTTGCTATCGTAAACCTGATAAAGGGGGGTTTTTATGAAACAGATAGAAACTGTTAACCATGTACCAAATTTAATTTTTTTTTATGAAAAAGTTAAGCATGAAAAAGAAGAAGCTATTGGGAAACGATGGGAAGAGGAATATGGATTCACAGCATTACCGCCAGGAGAGAAAGGACGAAATATTGGTCGGAAGATGTTAAAAGAAGTCTGTGAGCAATATGAGGATTGTATAGAAATAAAGCAATTAGACCCTGGGAAAATTCAAATGAACAAGCATTAGAAGATGTAAAGGAACTGATGGGATGCGCTTCTCCTGTACCATTAAAAGTACATTTCTTTATAGGCTTATTTGTACTTTAAGAGAATATAAAAAATTCAAGTGAAATAGTATAAGTGTAACTAAGGCAACCCTACGCCTTTCAGGCTTGGCTTGACAAGTTTTCTTTAAGGGGATCCGCTTGTTGCTCCATTGGAGGGAGAAGAAGCGGCACTGACCTGGTTCGGCAGTCGAACTGTACGAAGTAATACTCCGTCACGAATTGGGTCATCTTGTACATAATCAGCTGGCAAATTTAAAAGTGGAATGGGAGCGACCTGTGGCGCAGATGATTTTAGAAGAAGGCATTGCCATGCATACAAGAATAATACTTATTCTTGGAAAAGAGAAGAAGGATTATTTGGTCGCAAAGAATGAGTGGATAAATGCCTGTAGTGCCGTGCTTGGACAGTTCGGATAATGAAGATCTGACCCGCTTTATTTTTGGTGCGGGGACAACAGGGAATAAGAGAGTGGCCTAATATGCAGGGCGGGAGCTGGTGGAATTTCTTTTAGAGGAAGGCTTATACACTGAAAGAATTGGCTGCTGTTCAGAAGAGGAATATTCCTACTTTTGTGGAGAAGGGTTTGGGTGAGATGTTGCGATTTTGTATATAATCAGCAGCAAATAATAGGATGAATCTATAAGGCTTATGTGGTTTAAATATTATATTAATAAACCAAGCTATTGATTTTACTCAATTGCTTGGTTTATTAATGAATGTCAATTTTTATTATTAAGTTCATGATTCCCAATAACATCTTCAGTATCATATATACCAGGTTTCAATTTTTTATCAAATAATTTCTCTGTCATAGCATTAAAAGTATAATGGTCTTCTAAAATAACAATTTTTTCGTAATTATTTAGTAAATCGATAAAGGGCTGATCATCCATAATAAAATCTTCTTTACCCTCCACATTTGGAGAATATAAAAAATATCTTCCAACAAAGTTTACTAAATAACTGTCAACAGCCTCTTTGTCTGGGGTAACAACTAGATAATGTGTTTGATTCAAAGTCATTTGGTTGTCCGTGATATTTGAAAACACAGAGGGCGTTGAGTTGGAAAAGTGAATGTTATTGTATCTCATCCCGTTGTTTTCAGAAAGGAGGAGCAACGTTGCGAAAAATAATAGAATTAATGTAGTATATTGATACCACTTTTTCGTACGTAAGCTTTTGAAGCTCCGGAATGAACGTGCTTCAATCGTTTGCTCAAAGAAAGAATAATCAATTTCTCTAGCTAAAACCATCATGCAAGCCCCTAAAGCTAAAATAACGATACTAGAGGCGTAACGATTAAATCCAGCTAAATACAGAGCTTCTTCTGTAGGCATAGAGAATAAAAACATCAAATAAATCCCAATATAATAAATTATAATAACAATATTTATAATAAGGAGATAGCGAAATAAACTATTTTTCCGCTTCATTCCAAAACGAATAATAATAAAAATAGTAAACATTACTAGATTAACCAAAAGAATTCCTTGTGTGGAAATCGTACTTATATCAGTGATTGTAGAAATAAATAAATCAGTAATCTGTTTTATAATAGAAAAATCTTTGTTGCCAAAAATTTGTTGATAAGCCGATACACTAACCTCGTGTTTAGACTCAGGAAAGGTATTTTTAACATGCGCATTCCAAATAATTGATGGTAATAAGGAGCAAATTATCGTAATTAGTGTTATTCCTAATAATAAAAGTTTACTTTTACGAAATCGCCACATCATTATAACCCGAGACAAGTAATAGATAATTAAAATAACTACAAAAAACATAGCACTGCTTTTGACAAGGCTCAATGAGGCAGCGATTAAAAAGAGAAAGATGGAGATTTGTGATAAGTTTCGCTGCATTCGGTAGATGCCTGATATACCAGCTAATGTAAGCATTGGCAGAATAAAGTCTACTAGTAAATTGTTCATCCGAATGGCAATATTAAAGTAATTAAAAATAGCGATAGTACAGAACATCATTGTAATAATTAATACTCTTCTTTCATCACGTACGACAGCAAATAGTGCATATATACAGCTGAATAACAAAAGAAATTGCCCAATCAGCATGATACTGTCATCAAATCCGCCGATTAAAGTTGCATAATAAACAAATAGAGAGCTGCCCATTGGATAAGAGGTGAAACCGATAATAGCATCATTTGCTGTTGGCAGACTGCCTTCTGTATAAAGAAATTTTACTATTAATGCCCAATGAGAAAAGTTATCATAATGTTCTAAGCTAGTATGTAGCAATGTTAATGAGAACATTAAAAAATAAAAAGTCAGCCAGAGTGTTAATGTATTTAATTTAGGAATTCCTAAATTACCTTCTCTTCTTTTTTGATAAAGATAGTAAATGGCTGATATGCATCCGATGATAAATAGCCCAATTCCAGAGTAGTAAAGCCAGCCAAAATAGGCCATTATGTATAATACTATAATAATCCATGTGCAGGCTGCTACCCAACTGACTTTATCATGGAAATGCAGTTTTTTTTCAAAAAAAACTGCATAACCATACAATGAGAAGATAAGGAAACTAATGCGAATAACTGTTAGAACCAATGTCATCGATTTTACCTCCCTGTTGAACCCAATTCTTAACTAAACGTTTTAATTCAGGAGTTTCTACTAATTCTGTTATGTTTTCAACACTATATTCATAGGAAGCATTATCTTTTTGAGTTATAAGCTTTAGATGGGATATAACTCCATGCAAATTTAGCGTCATTTCCTTTACAGAAGCCAGATTTTCAGATGAAGCGATAGTCAGCTTTTCAAAGCTGAAACTTTGCAATAATATATCAAAATCGTGTAAATGGATTAACTCATTCATTCGAAGCTTGGCAAATTTCTCTGTTACATAAGCTTTTTCTCCAACATTATTTAATCTGCGCTGGATATTATTAAAGAAACGATCAAAAGGTGTTTCCCATGGATCGCGGAATTGAGGAAGACTCCGATTAAAACCATCATAAATGATTTGCAAGTACTGCAAGTATTCTTCTTCAGGGATTTCTTCCAAGTAAATTCCATACACCCATTCATCTGTATATGAGTCTACTCGAACAATTTTTCCTTTCAGGTGAGCTGTGTAATCATTTTTAGTTACTACAAATTGTAATAAAGCATTTTCAGGAAAGTATAATGGTTCATTTGCTGCAAAAGATAGTCCATTCTCAGAAATATTCTTTGTGTATAAATTATATTCTTGATTGTCATATATCACTTTAATCGTATTATTGGCTAAAAAGCGTTCTGTTTTTCTATAAATGGGACGTCCTAAAAAGAAAAGAACAGAAAATGTTAAATTAAATATATTTGTTAACAGCCAAAAAGTAATAACACTGCCATAAAATATCTCCGAACCATATTTTCCTGTGTTAAATTGTATTAACCCGATAACTGATAATACGAGTAATACAGCATGCGGAATAATATATAATAAATCTTTTTTAGATTGAAAAGCGGCTTTATTAGTCACTTTAAATTTGGTCTCTTTGATTCCAATAGATTGAAGGAGCACAGGGATAAAGAGAAAAGGCGCAAAAATAGTTTCTTGAACCTCTCCCCAACGTTGTGTCCGAATATCGCTGGAAAGATCCTGCATACATAAATGTAAAAAATAATAGCTGGGCAGCCAAAATAATAAAAGCACCCAAAAGTTTGTATCGACCACCATAATTCCAAATACAGCAAATAGGATTGGCGCCAATATGTATATTAAGCGACGAATAAATGCCCACCAATACAGATAGCCATTTAAGAAAACCAGCTTTTGTTGAAAAGAAAGGTTTTTATTTGTGATTAAACGTAAATTTCGAACACTTTGGACAACTCCGCGCCCCCAACGGATGCGCTGCTTTAAAATACTAGGGATATCTGTTGGTGTGAGACCGCTTGCCATAGGCTCCAATGTTGAAATACTCTTATACCCTTCGCTATTAATTTGTGCTCCCAGTTGAAAGTCCTCTGTAATCGTATTTGTTGGAAAACCGCCAACATCCTCGATAGCCTTTCTGGAAATTACCGTATTTGACCCTGTATAAATGGCTGCATCATGCGCATTATTAAGAACATTAATTTCTCTTGAAAAGAAATCTTGTTCATTAGGGATGGATGCCTCAGAAAAAAGATTAAATTGAAATAAGTCTGCATTATAAAAACTTTGCGGGGTTTGAACAAACCCTAAAGGTTTAACGTCTTCATCTTCTTTTCGTTCTCTTTCGTTTTCAACAAAGTATGGAACAGTCTCTAATAGAAAATCAGAGTAAGGTATCATATCTGCATCAAAAGTGGCTACTAGAGGTGATGAAGTATGAGCTAAGGCATTATTTAAGTTTCCTGATTTGGCATGTTCATTTTCTTCCAAGCCAATATAACCGATATGAAACTTGTCAGCTAAAGCTTTCACTTCCCTCCGATTTGTATCATCGGAAATATAGATATGAACTTTTGATTTATCAGGATACTTCATATTGACGGCAGCGTTAACTGTTTTTAATAGTAACGGAACATCCTCGTTATGAGTCGCAATCAATACATCAACATCGGGATAAGCTTCGAAAGGTACCTTTGGCTTGAAAACCTGTTTAGCTCTATTCTTGCTCCAAATTAAAATAACAGCAGTAAAGTTTGAAATAACTTCACTAAACAGCAGTAAAATCCCAAAAATAATCGCAAATAAAGATTCGCTCCATGGAAGGGTGAAAAATGCTCGCCAGGTAAGATAAACACTAGAAAAAAGAAAGGCTAATAGGTAAATTATTTTTTTTGATTTTTTCAGTAGCCTCATGACTTTTCCCCTTTGAAGACATAATTTTTTTGAATATAAAAGCTTAAAAAGAATAGTAGGCTATCCACTGCTATTTTTAAGAAAACAGTGCTGATAACAGGCAATAGTAAATGTAACAAATAGACTAGTAAAGCAGAAGCAGTAATTTGACAGATTACTAATCCAAAGTATTTAAAAAAACTGTGTTTTGTACGTTGAGTAAAAACCAGTTCTCTATTTACATAATAATTAAAAATGGATGATATCGCCCTTGCCAGCACAGAAGCTGCCATGATGGAAGATAAACTTATATGAGCAAGCAGACGAATTAATATAGCGTATGCTGCTACATCTACTAAGAATGATGTGACGGAAGACAGCAGATATTTAATAAAAATCCAGTATATTGCAACAGAATCTCTAATTGCACGAAAATGGGAAGAAGCATTATCTTCAATATAAATCGTACTGATTGGCTGGGAGTATATGTTCCAATTTCTTTTTTTGGCTTCCATTAACATGTTCATTTCATACTCGAAGCGATCTCCGTCTACTTTTAATAAACTGTCTATAAAGTCTATGGGAATAACACGTAACCCAGTTTGTGTATCTGTAACATGAATACCTGTTGTCAGGCGAAAAATATTTCTGGTCAATACGTTTCCTAGCTTACTTCTTAAGGGAACATTTTTATCAAAATTTCGAGTTCCAAGTATCAAAGAACCGGGGTGCTGTTTTGCTGATTGAATACAATGCATCATATCCGAATAGTTATGTTGACCATCAGAGTCAATAGTTACGATATATTTTGCCTCAGGAATATAATCTAATATATAGTGAAAAGCTGTTTTTAATGCAGTACCTTTTCCCATATTGAATTTATGTACTAACACTTTACTTTTATATACATTTTCAACTTTATTAAATACTTTGTCATACATTGAGGAACTTCCGTCATTTACAGTAACAATTGGCAATTCAGGTTGTAAGTTTCGTATAGAAGATAACAATTTTAATAATTTTTCACTGGGTTCTAAAGATGGAATGACAATAACGACATCTTTCATTAATACAATCCTTCCTCGAAAAATCGTAAAATTTCTGCCCCTTATTTATTATGCTTTATTTAATAGATGTATTCCCAAAGTTGACAGATAAAAAATAGTCGGCTAGTGCTTCACAATATGAATAGTTTTTAAAACTGTAATTCCTGAGTTTTTTTATTATTGGATACTGGGGGGGCGTGGTTACTCGCTTCAGCAAATATGTTAGTAAATAGTTGAACATTCTCTTGAATTATTTCACTAAGAATCTAACATATAGCTGATATACAATTATAAAAGTACTAAATACTTAAATTAGATTACAACAAAAGACACATAATGGCAATATTTTTCTCGGAGAATCATAAACTTATTAATTATACCATAGTTAATATTGGGGAAACATAATAAAATTGTAAATTATAGATTATTTAGCCAACTATTTAAAAAATAAACACGTAAACGCTAGAATTGGTACCACGTGTTGCTGCTATAGATTTCGAGAGAAATGTAGAAAAATTTATAATTTTATCTTGTCATCAATAGAATTATAAAGTACTATGTATAAGTAAGGTCATCAGATGACCTTACTTATACATACCTAATGAAAGCGTTTTACAAGGGTGGCGAGGGGGAATTTGTTTGTATTTATTATTAGCTTTAAGTGCAATCATTGCGCCGTTTGTGTTTTTAGTTCTGTTACGTATGTCGGCGATGAAGGGGATGTCGTTAAGCGCAGCAATTGTTATTGCAATAGCTGTGATTTTTTGGGGAATGGAAGGAAATGTTATTCTATCATCGATTTTTCAGGGGGCCCATAAAACATTAACGATTCTATGGATTTTATTTGGTGCATTAGTTTTATTGGATACACTTCGAAAAACAGGAGCAGTGGACAGAATAAATCAAGGTTTTCAGAGCATCTCTGAAGATATGCGTGTACAGGTTGTCATTGTTGCTTTTCTATTTGGCGGAGTAATTGAAGGGGCAGCCGGGTTCGGAACTCCGGCAATGGTCACAGCTCCATTAATGGTAGCTTTAGGGTTTCGTCCAATTGTTGCTGCGACATTGGCGTTGATTGCAGACAGCACACAGGTGGCTTTTGGAGCTGTAGGTACACCTTTAGCAGTAGGATTAAGTAATATTCCGGGGGCAGATGCGGATTTTTTTAATGCAATTGGAGTGCGGATAACCACGTTGGATATATTCGCCGGATCATTTATACCGTTTATTGTCATTGTTATTATGACTTTATTTTTTGGTGAAAACAGAGGGTTTAAGTATGCCTTGCCGATGCTTCCGTGGACCATTCTTATAGGATTTACTTATACGTTGGCTGCTTTGTTCTATGCTTCGGTATTTGGCCAGGAATTTATCTCTATTTTAGCATCTTTAACCGGATTGGTGGTAGCAACAATTACGGCTAAAAAAGGCTGGCTGCTACCAAAAACGACATGGAAAGAAGCGCTGCGTCCCGGTTTTGAAGTGAAAACGGAGAAGTCGAAGATGAGCATCGGGGCAGCCTGGACACCTTACGTTATTGTCGTTGCCTTGTTGTTAATGACCAGGATCATACCTTGGCTGCAAGAGTTCACCCAGACAGCCATTGATTTCTCTTGGACAACTATTTTTGGTGTAGAAGGTGTTGACTCTTCTTGGGAGTTTTTATATTCACCAGGGACGATTTTAACCCTGGCGGCAATTATATCCGTATTTGTTCACCGAAAATCGATTCGTACTTTTTTCAGTGCATCAAAAGATTCTTTTATGACGATGCGGACAACATCAATTGCTTTAGTAGCTACTCTGGCGATGGTGCATGTGTTTACGAATTCGGGAATAAATACAGAAGAATTAATTAGTATGCCACAGTATATTGCTGAGAGTATGGCGGAACATTTAGGATTTATGTGGATGTTCGTTGCGCCGTTTTTAGGAGAACTCGGTGCATTTATTACAGGGAGCGCAACTGTTTCCACGTTAACCTTTTCACCAATTCAATACAGTGTGGCAAATCAATTAGGTTTAGACATAAATACCGTAATGGCTGCTCAAGCAATGGGAGCTGGAGCGGGAAATATGATTTGTGTGCATAACGTTGTGGCAGCAAGTGCAGTTGTGGGTTTGAGCGGTAAGGAAGGGGATATTATTCGGAAAACGCTGATTCCGGCTATTTTCTATGGATTGATGATTGGATTGGCTGGATTTATTGCTATTCAATTCTTTGTCTGATAAGCTGATGGACTTTAAAAACCTCTGGGAATGAATTAAAATAGATTCACGTACTAGAGGAGTTGACAAGATGGAATATAAGCGTATAAAAACCGAAAAAATATATGAGCAAGTAGCAGATTCTTTGATTGGCATGATTAAGGACGGAAGGCTGAAGTCAGGTGATAAGCTGGATTCTGTAGAACAATTAGCAAAAAGCTTCGGAGTCGGCCGCTCCGCAATCAGGGAGGCGCTCAGCGGACTCCGCTCCATGGGGCTGGTGGAAATGCGGCAGGGAGAAGGCACCTACGTAAAAGCGTTTGATGCAGAGCTTTTCACCCTGCCGGTCAGCACGGCATTTTTAATGAAACAGAATGACGTCAAAGAATTATATCAGGTCCGCAAAATTTTAGAAGTTGGCACTGCCGCATATGCTGCAGAGAGCTATACGGACAAGGACCTTGAGAAAATGGAAGCGGCGTTACAGCTGATGGCGGATGCCAAAGGGAATGATCAGCTTTCTGAGCAGGCAGATACCGATTTCCATCTGGCTGTTGCTCAGGCAACGCAGATGAATTTATTGATTCATTTAATGGGCAGTGTTTCCGAATTAATGTCAGAGACGATTCGGGAAGCACGTCGGATATTATTATATACAGAAGACCGGTCACATATTTTATATGAAGAGCATGAACGTATTTATCAAGCAATCAAAAATAGGCAGGCGGATCAGGCAAGAGAAAAAATGTATGAGCATTTGGAGAATGTAGAGCAGTTGCTGTTTCAGGAGCTTGATAAAAATTAAGTACCTCGTTCATGTCCGGTATCAATAGAAGAGGTGGAAAAAATGAAAGTATCTTTGTTCATTACATGTGTAAGTGATATTGTTTTTGCAGATGTAGGTAAGAATACGGTGGAATTATTAGAGCGGCTGGGCTGTGAAGTAGATTTCCCGGCAGCTCAAACCTGCTGCGGGCAGCCCGCATATAACAGCGGTTATCTGAGTGAAGCGAAAAAAGCAATGAAGCAGATGATAAAGGCCTTTAAAGATTCGGAGTATGTGGTCGGCCCGTCTGGTTCATGTGTCGGTATGCTGCGAGAATACCCGAACGTATTCAAAGGAGACCCGGAGTGGGAGCAGCCGGCGATTGACCTGGCTAATAAATCCTATGAGGTAACACAGTTTATCGTGGATGTATTAGGGATAACTGATGTCGGTTCTACCTTTGAGGGAAGGGTAACCTATCATCCATCCTGTCATATGACCCGTATTTTAGGAGTAAAGGAAGCGCCGACGAAGCTGCTTAAAAATGTCAAAGGAATTGACTTTGTTGAACTGCCGGTAAAAGAGGACTGCTGCGGGTTTGGCGGTACATTTGCTGTGAAAAATGCAGATATATCTGGTGAAATGGTAAAAGAAAAATCCCGGCATGTATCGGAAACAGAAGCAGAATACCTTGTCGGCGGAGATATGGGCTGTCTGATGAATATCGGCGGACGTATGCGCAGAGAAGGTAAAAATGTAAAAGTCATGCATATCACTGAAATTTTAAATACACATGTCAAAGAGCAAGGAGGCGTAACCGCATGAGCATAAAAATTAGCGAAGCTCCTTATAAAGAACGGATTGGAAAAGGGATTGACAATGATTTTATGCGGCAGGCTGTTTCTTCTGCACAAGGAAGGTTCCGGAATGGCCGCCTGACGCAGGCGGAAGAGCTCGGCAATTGGGAGGATTGGCGCCAGCTTGGTGAGGAAATACGGTCCCATACATTAGAAAACATTGATTATTATTTGTATCAGCTCAGTGAGGAAGTGGAAAAACGCGGCGGTAATGTCTTTTTTGCGGAGACGGCAGAGAAAGCGAATGCTTATATTGAAAATGTCGTCAAAAAGAAAAACGCGAAAAAAGTTGTGAAAACCAAATCTATGGTTACCGAAGAAATTGGTTTAAATAAAACATTAGAGGAAATCGGAGCAGAGGTAGTCGAATCGGATTTAGGGGAATGGATTCTGCAATTAGATGAAGATCCTCCATCACATATCGTCACCCCGGCTTTGCATAAAAATAGGCAGCAAATCAAAAATACCTTTCAAGATAAAAAAGGCTATGATAAATCAGATACACCGGAGGAACTGGCTTCCTTTGCCAGAGAACAGCTGAGGCAGGATTTCTTAACTGCGGATGTCGGGATTACCGGCTGCAACTTTGCGATTGCAGAATCTGGTTCTGTTACATTGGTAACCAATGAAGGAAATGCGGAAATGGTTACTTCCCTTCCTGATACACAAATCAGTGTCATGGGGATGGAGAGACTCGTTCCAACCTGGGAGGACATGGAAGTATTAGTCAGCTTATTAACAAGAGCTGCTGTCGGGCAGAAGCTGACCAGTTATATCACAACCATTACAGGGACGCGCTTGGAAGAGGAAATCGACGGCCCGGATGATTATCATCTGGTGATTGTGGATAATGGACGTTCTAAAATCCTGGGAACAGAATTTCAGTCTGCACTTCATTGTATCCGCTGTGCAGCTTGTATTAATGTGTGTCCGGTGTATCGCCATGTCGGCGGGCATGCGTATAACTCGATTTATCCAGGCCCAATTGGAGCTGTATTAACACCGCTTCTTGACGGCTATGAGGATCATAAAGAATTGCCGTATGCGTCTTCTTTATGTGCTGCTTGTACGGAAGCATGTCCGGTGAAAATTCCATTACATGAACAGTTGATACGTCACCGTGAAATTATTGTAGAAGAAGAGAAAAAATCGCCTGCTTCTGAAAAAATCATGATGAAAGGTTTTGCGCAATGGGCCTCGAATCCGGCGGCGTATAAATTAAGTACAAAAGTCGCAAGAAGTGCATTAAAACCGTGGACAAAAGAGGAATACGTTGAAAATGGCCCGGGACCATTAAAAGGATGGACGGATGTCCGTGATTTTCCGGCACCGGGGAAACAATCCTTCCGCAGCTGGTGGAATAAACGTCAGAAGGGAGGAGAGGCATAATGGCTATTCAAAACCGTGACTCCTTTTTAAGCAACCTTGCCGCAAATCTGGGCCGGCCGCAAAGAAGAGAAGGTGTGAGCCGGCCGGAGTACAGTGTTCAGCCGCAGCATGAGGTTTTTAAAGATTATTCTGCCGAAGAGCTGATTGGAGTGCTAAAGGAGCATTGTAAGGTTATCCATACCGATTTTGTCCGGACAGATAAAAGCGATTTGCAGGCGACACTGAAGAGAGTATTAGATGGATATGAGGCAGCTTCTATTATTGCATCGAATGATAAGCGTAACCAGGAATATGGACTGGATAAGGCTTATGAGGAATTTTCAAAAGAGGTCGATGTACATGTCTGGGATGCAAACCTTGGTAAGGAAAACCAAGTGATTGCCGAAAGAACAGATGTCGGTATTTCCTTTAGTGATATCACACTTGCTGAATCAGGAACAGTCGCATTGATGACGAATAAAGATAATGGCAGATCCATCAGCTTAATGCCAAAATGCTATATCGCCATTATTCCTAAAGAAACAATTGTACCGAGGATGACACAGGCAGCAGGCAAGATTCATCAGGATAATGAAAAAGGCATTGTTCCTCCTTCCAGTGTTTGTTTTGTAACAGGTCCGAGTAATAGTGCTGATATTGAAATGAATCTGATTGTTGGTGTGCATGGGCCGGTAAAGGTAACGTATATTGTAGTAGATTAATATAGCTTTTATGGTATCTGGTTCATTAAAAAAGCAGCTTCGGTCATAAAAAACACCTCTTCTGTTAAGCGTTTTTTAATCGCGCGGAACGGAAAGGTGTTTTTTTTGTGATTACTAAGCTGGAAGAGTTATATTTATCAAGAATAATAAGAATTACCATTACAAAAATCAGAAAAAACGTTATAATTAGGAAAAAGTAGTCCTGTCTAAATACCTAAATATAGTATAAGATTTTATTCTTGGAAGGATCCTTTTGCATGGATATAAGTATTTTCGTTTCCGCCTTAACAGAGGAGAAAACAGATGCTGGCGCCATGATAGATATAATACATAGAAAAGTTCAGTAAAAATAATAGTAAGAAACGGGATCCGTTTATTGGTTCTAAAAATAATACAAAAATTGGTTTTGACTGGACTGAATGTTTCCTTAGGCGTCTACATAGAATGAAATGAATTGAAGGATGAACTCTATCTATTTAAAGCAACGAAGAAAAGGGGATTTATTATGAGCGATGAAGTATATACAGAATTTTGGAATGGTCAATTACTTGAACTGGTAACATCGGAGGAAAAAACATATTATACACAGCTCATTCGGAAAGAGTCTGAGCTGCTGATTCAAAGACCTGTCAATAAACAGAATGTACCTATGCTGATTGAAAACGGCATGACAGTCACAGTCTGTTTTCATGATGATAAAAAAGGGCTTTGTAACTTTGCATCCCAATTACATCTTCAGCAAAACGGAAAAATAGCCATTACGAAACCCTCTATAGATGCAATTAAAGTAGTGCAAAGAAGGCAATTTTTCCGTGTAAAAGTCATGCTGGATATGGATTTGACATTGCCTCCTGCAGAAGATGCAAATCCGAACGCCGAAGAAGCCGAAGGGGAAAATATAACCGTCATTACCCACGATATAAGCGGCGGGGGAGCAGCTTTCCTGACGGAGTCTAAAATTGTTGAGATAGGCGATAAGGTCGAAGGAACATTATATTTAAAAACAAAGGACAACCAGCAGAAGATTGTATTCAAGGGCAATGTTGTGAATGTAATAAAACAATCAAATAACATGTATAAAAATGCGCTGCAATTTATTGATATGCGAGAAGGAACCAGGTCACATATTGTGAAATTTTGTATTGCTAAACAAATCGAGATTCGAAATAAAATCAAGGAATAAATGACGGATTGAAATATCTGGAAAGATATAATGATTGCTTTAATTTGAATTTTTTTTATAAAAAAGGAGGAATTTTTAATTTTCATGTCGAATGTATAGCAAAGGGTATAAGGAGGTAGAGGTATGTCGAATAAAGTTGGATCTATTAATCAGGAACTAGATGTGTATATTGCACAAAAGGAAGATATGAAGGCTATACTCCGCCTGCTAAAGGGTGTAACAACCTGGCTGAAGAAAAGCCGTTTAAAGCAGTGGGAGTTCCTTGATCAGGACGAGGAAGATCCGGAAGTAAGACAGTCTGTTGAAGATGGAGCTACCTTTGTTGTTAAAGAAGGCGATGAGATTATTGCCACATTTACGCTGAATGAAATGCAGACTCCTTGGGATAAAAACATTTGGGGACAATCCAGCGAAGATGCATTTTATATGCACCGTCTGTCCGTAGACTATGATCATATTGGACGCGGCTTAGGAAGACCTATTGTCGAATGGATGGAAGCATATACAAAGACGCAGGGAATGCGCCGGATTCGTTTAGACTGTGTAGAAAGCAATAAAAAACTGAACCAAATTTATAAAAACTTTGGCTATGATTATAAAGGCACAAATCATGATCATTGCAGGTATGAAAAGATTTTATAATTTGTAACCATTGTTTTCCATCCTCATTATTTTCTTCTTGTATTTCATAAGAATCAAATAACTTCAATATATTTAATCTGACGGTATACCTTATCGATTTTTGATTTGTATAAGGTTGCTGTCAGGTACATAATTTTCAAGTATAAAGCATGTTTTATATAGATATGCTTTTTTTCGTTATATAGACGCTTATAATATACGAATTGGAAAGGAAGTGAGACGTTGAAACAAAATAAATATGACGATCAGCCATTTTTTCAGGCGTATGCAGAAATGGACCGGTCAAAACAAGGTCTGGAAGGAGCCGGTGAATGGCATATATTAAAAGAGATGCTGCCCGATTTCCAGGGAAAGAAGGTCTTAGATTTAGGCTGTGGATTTGGCTGGCATAGCCGTTATGCACGGGAGCAGGGCGCAGCATCTGTGACAGGGACAGATATATCTGAACGTATGCTTGCGCATGCGAAGGAACTGACCAATGATTCAGGGATTGTGTATCTGCAGCAAGCTATAGAGGACATCGATTTTTCTGAAAGCTCAATGGATATTGTTCTCAGCTCGCTTGCCCTGCATTATATTAAGTCCTTTTCCAGTGTATGTGAAAAAGTGCATACGATATTGAAGCCAGGCGGAAGCTTTGTGTTTTCTGTGGAGCACCCCATTTTTACGGCGAGAAAAGAACAGGACTGGATATATGATCAAACAGGAAAGAATCCATTATATTGGCCAGTGGATAATTATCAAATAGAAGGAAAAAGAGAAGCATCCTTTTTAAATGAAACAGTGATAAAATATCATCGCCCGATGTCTGCTTTTATGAATGATTTAATCCAAGCAGGATTTGAGATTTTACGTGTGGAAGAGTCAGTACCTTCAGAGGAAATGCTTGAGGAAGTGCCGGCGATGAAGCATGAATGGCGCAGACCGATGTTTTTGATGATTGCGGCGGAGAAGAAAGCAAAGCAGAGCGTATAAAGAATAGTTGAGTATAGCGTAATGAAAGATGGATGAAGAAGATATTTGTCAATGTCTTCTTTTTTTGGGTTCCATTTTTCATTTATGGTCATATGCTGATAGGAGATTAAGGAAAGGCAGGGAACAGACCCATATGTATTATCATCCTATTTATCAGCAGCAAATGAATCGAATGGATTCGAATGGAAACCAAGGACATCCGTATGATGAACAGACAGCTAGTATCATAGAGGAAACCTTACAGCGTGAGGCATCAACACTTCCAATGTATTTTCAAATAGCAGATCAGTTTAGAAATGACGCATCGGCACAGGGACTTGTGTATGCTGTCCAATCCAGAAATCAAATCGCTGCAGGTCTGGAGCAGGTTTATCACTATTTTACCGGGAAACAGCTAGATATAAGCCAGTCAGAGTATAATCAGGAGAGAAATGTTCGTATCGAAGCTGTGTATGAGCATGCCAGGCAGGGCTATGAAGAAAACTATCATAAAAGTGCGCAAGTAAATGAACCGTATTCCCGGCAGATGCTTTATCAGCTCGCGATGACAGATTATCAAATTGCAAGCCATTTAGCGGGATATTTAGAAAATAATCAAGGGAATACAATAGCTTCCAGGGTTACCGATCATGGAGGAAATCCTTTCGTGATTGATATTGAAAATGCAGCGGAAAACAATACGAATTACCGTACTGCTTTATGGACGGGAGAACATCTGCAGGTTACATTAATGAGTATTCCAGTTGGAGGAGATATCGGCTTAGAGGTCCATCCGGATACCGATCAATTTATACGGATTGAAGAAGGAAGCGGAACAGTACAGATGGGAAACCGGCAGGATAACCTGACAATCAGACAGCAGGTGGAAGAAGACAGCGCGATAATGGTTCCTGCTGGTACATGGCATAATATTACGAATACAGGGGATGAAGCTTTAAAGCTTTATACGATTTATGCCCCGCCTCATCATCCGTTTGGCACGGTGGAAGCTACAAAAGAAGAGGCGATGCAGGCGGAAGGTTAGAGGATGTTTCTTTTAACAGATGAGTAATGAAAGCTACTGTGTTTTTCTTTTTAAAAATAGAAAGCCTTTCTTTTAATAGATCGGCTTTCTATTTTTTGTGCAGCGAATAAATTAGTTCAAATATACCTGTTTCTTAAGTTTATTCTATGTTAAAATTCCCAATATATTCTAATGAAACTAAAAAGTTGGAAGGAGTACATAGATGAGGGTTCAGATCAGCAGAAATACAGGTACACTCGGCGGATTATCCAGTTTAAAGGTCAATGTTAATGGGTCAGCACAGGGAAAACTGGGAAATAATAATGAATTTATTGCAGTATTTCCAGAAGATACAGCAGAAATGACAGTTAATCAAAGCTTTTTCTCCAGTAACTCTTTGACTGTGCATGATGGAGATCACGTTGAAGTAACCCTAAATAAAAAATATTCTCCACTTTTTGTCGTTGGTTTGCTTGGGATTATACTTGGAGGACTAACAAAAGCTGTATTGTTTCATGTTGTTGGATTAATTTGTTTATTCATTGTACTTACCATAGGCTCGAAAAATTGGTTTATCATTAAGAAAAAATAAATGAAAGTGGACGTACATGTGTGAAATGTTCGTCTGCTTTCATTTATTTTAGGTGCTGCAGTATATATTAGCCTGCGCATCAACCAATCCAAAAGGCGGACAGCCAGGCGATAAACGGAATCGTTCCCAAAGCAAGTATGGTAGAAAATACCGATGTAACGACTGCTTCCTGCTCTTTATCCGTATAGCGGGAAAAGAGAACGGCAGAAAGCATAAAGGTTGGCATGCAAGCAAGGATGACTAAGATATTTTGGAGTAATGTCTCCAGCGGCAAAAAGGACAGAATAATCATCACCATGATTGGAAGAATAAGCAATTTCCATACCAAAGGCATCCATAATTCACGGAAAAATAACGGCTGTTTGCTGCGGAAAAGGTCTGGCAGGCTAAAACCGACATAGAGCATCGCCATGGGAGCCGCCAGTGCAGAGAGCATGCCGGCCAAATCCTTAAATAAAACAGGGGCTTCCCAGCCGTTGAAGGCAAAAATAAGTCCGAAGCTGATAGCTATTAACGGCATATTCACGAGCGCTTTTAAGTGTCTCCATTCAAAATGATTATTGCTTTGCAATAGATAGATTCCCAGCGAGAAGACCACAACATCCAGTCCTGCATCAAAAATAGCAGCAAGCAGCCCGCCGGTTGGACCGAAGATAGCAGCACATAACGGAATGCCGATAAAACCGGAATTTCCAATAGCCGCAAGTAAGGCAAGCTGCTTTGATTTTGTCATGGAAAAGCCGATAATTTTTCCAAATAAAAAGCAAATACCAATAGCCAAAACGTTAAAACTGACACTGCAAATAAACATCAGAATAACCTGATGCAATACATCATCCGTTAAATCGGTATTGAAGACGCCATTTAAAATAATAAATGGAACGGCGACATTGATAATTACGCTCATGAACAGTTGTTTTGCTTCATATGTAATCGTGTTTTTAAGAGCTACCAAGGCTCCGATAGCTAAAATAAGCCCCATCATTATGACGGTTAATGCGACAGTGGTGACATCCATTTTAATCTCCTTTGAATCTGAAAAATTGGTATACTTAAATTCGATGTATAATTCTTAATACTAGAAGATTCACAAGAAAGAAACAAGCCTATTTTATAAAAAAGGAAGTGAAAATGATGATTCGTACATTAGATAGCGGAGAAGCATTGCCTATGAATCTATTAATGCTTGCAGATCCATCAGAAAGGCTGATCCGTGATTATACCTTCAGAGGAGTCTGCTATGTGCTGGAGAAAGAGGAAGAGGTGGTTGGTGTATATGTTCTTCTGCCGACCAGACCAGATACCGTGGAGCTTGTCAATGTTGCTGTGGATGAAGCTTATCATGGACAAGGCTTGGGAAAGCAACTGGTATTGCATGCGATTCAGACAGCAAAACAGCAAGGGTACCGTACAATAGAAATTGGAACAGGGAGCTCAGGAGTTGCACAGCTGGCACTATATCAAAAATGCGGGTTCCGGATGGTTTCCATTGACCGGGATTTCTTTTTGCGGCATTATGAAGAGCCGATTTTTGAAAATGGGATACAGGTCATCGATATGGTACGTCTGGAAATGAATTTGGAGCAGTGAAAAAGATGCCAAACGCTGTTCAAACGCGTTTGGCATCTTTGGATGTCAGTATGATTTTTTCATTTCAAATTGCTGAAAGACTGCTTGCTGCGGTATTGGATAAAGTTCTTTGCCAGCAATCGAATTAATGATTTTTTGGTTTCGCAAGACGGATAACCCTAAGTTTGTTGCACTGGAACCATGAGAATGTTCAATATTGGTCAACGTATATATTTGATTTTTACGGGAGTCTTTAAAAACAAGCCGATAATCTGCAGTTACACGAAATCTTTTTTTATCCTCCCATTCTATGTATTCATAGAAATTCTTCAGCCAATCAGGAAGATGCGGCTTATATCCAGTTGCCAGAATTACTTTATCCGCCGGGTAAGTAAATTTTTCTCCTTTTTGCCATTGTTCACATTGCAGGCTATAGGCTCCCTTTTGAGAATTGCCGCACGTTTCAATCGCATTTACTGCCGTGTTTGTTTGAATCGTAATTTGCTGCAAAGGCGATTCGATTGAACGGTTATAAAGCAGCTCATAAATTTTTTCCAAGAGTTTAGGATCAACGCCGTTTCGAATAGTGCTTAAATTTTCAAGCGACTCCATCCTGTTTTCCAACGGCAGGTTATGAAAGTAATCAACATACTCTGGTGAGAATACCTCCTTTCCGAGTCCTGTATCCTCCTTTTGAAAAATTCCGCTGGAACGGGTAAACCAGGTTAAATCATAAGCCCCCTCTTTTTGGTCTTGTAACAAATCGTAGAACACCTCTGAAGCACTTTGACCAGACCCGACGATTGTAATGGAATTTCCCTGCTTTAAGGTATCTTTAAGATACATATAACGGCTGGTATGTGTGATATCCTCTTCCGGAAAGCCTTGCAGCGCTTCTGGAATATTCGGGATACTGCCTGTTCCTAAAATAAGATGTTTTGCATAATAGCTTCGTTCACTTTCATCTTCTGTAGACCGGGCTGTAACCTTATAACAGGATTCATCCGGCATAGCTGTTACATCCGTTACACGTTGTCCGAACTGACAGTTATCTAGTCTGGAAGAGACCCATTTACAATATGTATTGTATTCTTCTCTTGGGATAGTGAAACGGTTAAAAAAGAAAAATTGATACATCCGATTATGCTCGTGGAGATAATTTAAATATGAAAAACGATTGGTGGGATCTGCTAAAGTTACCAGGTCTGCAATAAAAGGTGTCTGCAGATCCATCCCCTCAATCAGCATTCCAGGATGCCAATCAAAAGAAGCTTCCTGTTCCAAAAATAAGATGTCTGCTTCCTGCAAATCATTTGTTAAAGCCGCAAGACTTAAATTAAATGGACCAATTCCAACACCGACTGCATCGTATACTTTGTTCATTGTCGTTCCTCCGATTGTATTTTTTAATTTGAATTATTTAAATCGCTTTGGTACGTAAGAAATAATTATGCTTTGTTGAGATGACTCTTACATAAAAGGCTTGCTAAAGAAAAGCAGCGTGCTATCTTTTTTTCCCTATCCCCATGAAAATAAACGCTGAGGCTTCTCATCAAATTCTCATTTTTCTCTAAGGACATTATAAGCAGTCATCCAGTAAACTGGTAATTGTTAAGAAATTAAGGAGGTTTTTACCAATGAAGACAATTTTACTATCAACGGCAGCAGGAGCATTACTGTTTAGTGGAATCTACGCTAATACAGGAGAAGCGGAAGAAATCACAGCAGATAAGGAAGCAGTAACTATGGAAGAAGAAACAGGCGCAAATGCACAGGAAGAAATGGATGTTATCCAAGATCAAATTCCATCTGGAAATGAATCTGTTCAAGTTGTGGAGGATAATCCGCATAAGCGTATTCTATTTATTGGTGATGACGCTAATCAAAAAAAATACAAAACGATTTTTATCAAAGATACGAGCCGTTTAAAGATTATTGACTTAAATGGCGGACAAATATTTAATGAAGTTATATAAAATAAGGTAAGATAAACCCATCTCAAACTGATCGAGATGGGTTTTTAAATTAAGTAAAAAAAGTATTGACCTTGACGCTGCGTAAATCTCTATACTAAAAAATGAAAGGAGGGCAACGAGATGAAATACACCATCAAACAAGTAGCTGACATGTCTGGTATCAGCACACGCACACTCCGGTATTATGATCAAATTGATTTATTAAAGCCGGCGGAGCATTCGGATTCAGGATACCGTCTCTATGAAGACAAGGAATTAAATCGGTTGCAGCAGATTCTTCTCTATCGTTCCTTAGGGATGAAGCTGGAGCAGATTCAATCCGTATTGGATGATCCTGCGTTTCATACGCTGACGGCATTAGAAGATCACCAGCGAAAACTGGAAGCGGAACAAGAAAAGATAAACCGATTGTTAGCTACCGTGAAAAAAACAATTCAATATACAAAGGGAGAGATTACGATGACAGCGGAAGAAAAATTTGAAGGATTTAAGAAAGAACGTCTGGAAGAGAATGAACGGTTATATGGAGAAGAAATCAGAGAAAAATATGGAGAGGAAACAATAGAAAAATCGAATAAAAAATTTATGAACCTCAGTGAGGCAGACTTTCAGGAAATGCAGCGGATAGAAGATGAATTATTTATGAAGCTGGAGCAGCTGACAGAGACGAAGGATTTAGATACACCAGAAGCAAAGGAAGTGTATGAACTTCATAAAAAATGGCTGCTGTATTCTTGGCCGAATTATTCCGCTGAGGCTCATAAAGGCTTGGTACAAATGTATATGGCAGATGAACGATTTGCGAAATATTATAATAATCGTGCGAAAAAAGAGGTTGTTTCTCTCTTGCATGATGCAGTAGTTAAATATGCAGCGGATTGATTCTGCTGAAAAAATCGGGGAAGCGTTTTCCCGGTTTTTTTCATGTTCATGAATCTTTTCTGCTTCTCTTGCGTAAATACTATAAAACGAAATGTTATTCTGTGAAATTTTTTGGTTTTTTCTCACAGAAAGTTAGTTGAGTGATTCAGGGTAGTCCGCGGCTGTTCATCTCCCGTCGATTTCTACTCTGTATTTTGAGGCGGGAAATTTTACGGACGATTCTTCGTGATAAAAGGTATTTACAAAAAGGAGATAAGCTATGCAAGAAGCATTTTTAACCTACCAGTGGGAATTATTTATCGCGGCGGAGATTCTTTCTGTTGTTATGCTCTTATTATTTGGGGTAACTAGATATTTGCTGAATAAGAAGAAGCTAAGTGTTATCTTTATCAGTTTATTTTTAGCTTTATTTATATTTGAAGCAGGGCTGGCTCTCTACATTTATCAAATCACCGGAGAAATCAGCACGTTCCAGATTATCGTTATGATTTTTGTGCTCTATGCATGTACTTTTGGTATCGCTGATTTTAAGCGTCTTGATCGCTGGATGCGGCAAACGATTGGCAAATGGCGCGGTGTTTCCTTATTAACGGAAAAAGATATGCAGGTAATGGAGCGCCAACAGGACCCAAAATATATTGCCCGTAAAAATCGTATTAGTGCAATGATTCATCTGGTTATTTTTATCAGTGTACAAGCAGGGTTGTGGATTTATGGGCTGGGTGGAACAGCAGGAATTGTGGGTTATTTAACGGATTTGACCTGGGTGGAAATAGATGATTATCGGCAGTCCCCGTATGCCAGTGAAACAGCGTTTAGCATGTCCAAGCTTTGGGGGCTTATCTTTATCGTTGATTTTATTTATTCCTGGTCGTACACCTTTTTCCCGAAAAAAACGAAAGCGTAATTTAAAAAGCTGGAAAGAATGAAGCACAGCCTGATGAAGGGTCCATTCTTTTCAGCTTTTGTTATAGAAAATAAATCTGGAGCTTCAACAGTTGACATCGGTCTTCTTTTAGCTATAATATTTAGTAATTATAAAATTACAAATTACTAATAACGATACTCATTGGAGGTGAAAAATTCATGAAGGAGGAGAAATCAAAGTATATTACACCAGACGGTTATACGAGTGATATTGCCGTATTTACCATTGTTTCAGAGAATGCTGAATCCAAAGAACAACGCAAAAAAGAGCCTCCTCAAAAAAGGTTAAAGCTATTATTAATCAAACGGGCTAAAATGAATGCAGAAGGAAAACCTAATATCGAAGCCGGCAAGTGGGCGTTGCCTGGAGGGTTTGTGGATGCGAAAAAAAGGGAAACTGCTTTACAGGCAGCAACGAGAGAATTAAAGGAAGAAACAGGCGTAGAAAATGTATTCTTAAAGCATTTCGGCACGTACGATGCATGGGGAAGAGACCCTCGCGGCTGGATTATATCCAATGCGCATTATGCCATTGTACCGGAATTTCAGCTTGAAAAACGAGAAGCGGCGGATGATGCAGCGGAAGTTGGGTTGTTCTCATTGGATGAGATAGAAGAGCTTGCATTAGCGTTCGATCACGAACAAATAATTGCAGATGCTGTATCCTTAATTGAATGGGACATGCTTCATTCCACCATTGCCAAAAACTTTCTGCCTAATGAATTTACTTTATCTGAATTGCAGCGTGTCTTGATGACGGTATCCAATCATTCCAGAATCACAAACACATCTGTATTTTTTGGAAAAGCACCTAAGCTGCCTTTTTTAGAAAAAGTTGTCGATCAGCATGGAAACTTAAAGAAAACGGAACGGAATTCATTCAGGCCGTCCCAGTTATATCAATTTAACGATTATGTTGTTTTCTCAACTATTTGGTAATAAAATAGAAGACGTATAAAACGAAACTTCATTCCGTGAGAGCCTTGCTTTTCTCTCGCTGGATTAGGCGGAGTTGTTCAGAGAATGAGATCATCTGACTTCTCGCCTAAGCAGATTTGATTTTTCCCCTTCTACTTGGAGGAGGGAGATTTACGGACAGTCATCCGTGATAAACCACAGGAGGAAATCGGAAATGAATTATATAGATGACAGCTTAATGCTGCATACAGATCTTTATCAAATAAACATGGCTGAAACGTATTGGTATGATGATGTACATCAGCGTAATGCTGTGTTTGATTTATACTTTCGCAAGCTCCCTTTTGGAAATGGCTATGGCGTATATGCCGGCTTAGAAAGAATTATCGAGTATTTACATAACTTCCGCTTCAGTGAATCGGATTTAACCTATTTACAGGAACTCGGTTATAAAGAAGACTTTCTTGATTATTTGCGTCAGCTCCGTTTTACCGGATCGTTGAAATCCATGCATGAAGGAGAGGTTGTTTTTGCGAATGAGCCGATTATCCGTGTGGAGGCGCCGTTAGCAGAAGCACAATTATTAGAGACTGCTTTATTAAACATTGTGAACTACCAAACACTGATTGCGACGAAAGCTTCGCGCATCAGGCAGCTGGTCAGGGATAACCCGGTGATGGAATTTGGAACACGCAGAGCACAGGAGATGGATGCAGCCGTGTGGGGAACGCGAGCGGCGTATATTGGCGGATTCAATGCAACCAGTAATGTCCGGGCAGGCAAGTTATTTGGAATCCCTGTATCGGGAACACATGCTCATTCGATGGTTCAGGCTTATCGAGATGAATATACCGCCTTTAAAAAATATGCAGAGCGTCATCGTGAATGTGTCTTTTTAGTAGATACATACGATACACTCAATTCGGGTGTGCCAAATGCAATCAAAGTAGCTCAAGAATTAGGGGATACCATTGATTTTAAAGGAATCCGGATTGACAGCGGCGACTTAGCCTATTTGTCGAAGGAAGCCAGGAGAATGATGGACGAGGCTGGATTTAAGGATGCGAAAATTTATGTCTCCAATGATTTAGATGAATATACCATCGCCAGTCTGCAAGCCCAGCATGCGAAAATCGATGTATGGGGAATCGGTACAAAATTGATTACGGCATATGACCAGCCTGCGCTGGGAGCGGTTTATAAACTTGTATCGATTGAGGACGAGCATGGAGAAATGGTAGATACCATTAAATTGTCCGGTAATCCGGAAAAGATGACCACACCAGGAAAGAAAAAAGTGTATCGGATTATAAATAAGGGAAACCATCATACAGAAGGAGACTACCTGACATTAGAGGATGAAGATCCGAACCAGGAAGAGGAAATTATGCTTTTCCACCCGATTCATACGTATTATAAGAAAATGGTTTCTAATTTTGACGCAGTAAACCTGCATCTTGACATTGCTGTCGACGGTGATATTGTCTACGAATGCCCAAGTCTTCTCCATGTACAGAATTACGCAAAGAGCCAGCTTCAGCTTTTCTGGGATGAATATAAGCGGACAAACTATCCGGCTGAATATCCAGTCGATTTAAGTATCAAACTATGGAATAGTAAGATGGAGCATATTGAAAATGTGAAGAAACAGCTAAAACAAGATTAGAATCATTGATTTTATCGGAATACGGATAAACTTTCTGTTTTTTTACCGCAGTGAAATGTTTGTATGCCAAGTGAAAGCTGCTGGTTTGCTAAGAATAAGTGAATTCGACGTTTTCGAATAAAGGAGTGTTTAGGAATGAGTGAATTACAGCAATCCGTTATCAACGCATTACATGTAAAGCCAGAAATCGACCCGAAGGAAGAAATTCGTCTCCGTATTGATTTTATGAAGGAATATTTGCAGAAATTTAGTTTTGCCAATGGCTTTGTCCTTGGAATATCGGGGGGACAGGATTCTACCTTGCTTTCGAAACTGGCTCAATTGGCAATAGATGAATTGAATCAGGAAGAGGAAGAAGAAACGTATCAATTTATTGGTGTGGAGCTTCCATATGGAAAGCAAGGCGATGCAGATGATGTAGCAGATGCGATTGAATTTATTCAGCCTTCGAAAGTGCTGACAGTTAATATTAAGGAAGCAGTAGATGCAAGTGAAAAAGCATTGCGTGCTGGAGGAGTCGTTATCAGCGATTTTCTAAAAGGGAATGAAAAAGCAAGAGAACGCATGAAGGCGCAATATAGCATCGCAGGGGTGCATAACTGCTTTGTATTAGGAACCGATCACGCCGCAGAAGCAATTACCGGGTTCTTCACCAAGCATGGAGACGGAGCTTGTGATCTGGCGCCCCTGGAAGGATTAAATAAGCGTCAGGGAAAACAACTGCTGAAAGCGTTAGGCTGTCCGGAGCATCTCTATTTGAAAAAACCGACTGCAGATTTAGAGGATGACCGTCCGGCCTTAGCTGATGAAGAAGCGTTAGGCGTCACGTATGAAGAAGTCGATGATTATTTAGAAGGAAAAGAAATATCTCAAGAAGCAAGAGAAGTTATTGAAGGGCACTATATCAAAACCATGCATAAGCGGGAGCCGATTGCTTCTATTTATAATGATTGGTGGAAATAAGAATTGCAGAGGGCGGATGAATGATTCGTCCTTTTTTCTTTTTTAATAAAAAAGTGGCTTTTGTTATAAGAGAGAGGAAGGGTGATGAAGCAGTGAAGTATGTTATCGGTGTGGATTTAGGGACCAGTGCGGTAAAGTTGCTTTTGGTCAATCAGAAGGGAAAAGTAGTTCAAGAGGTATCGAAGGAATATCCATTGATGCAGGAAAAAGCAGGGTATAGTGAACAAAATCCGGAAGACTGGGTAGAGCAGGCAATAGCCGGCCTGACGGAGCTGACAGATCGATTTTCTGGGAATTTATCTGATATTGAAGGAATCAGCTTTTCCGGGCAAATGCATGGTCTTGTTTTAGTGGATGATAATCACGAGGTAATCCGCCCGGCTATTTTATGGAACGATACGCGCACTACTGCAGAATGCCGGGAAATTACAACGTGTGTTGGAGAGGATACGCTTTTAGAAATACCAAAAAATATGGCTTTAGAAGGTTTTACATTAACTAAAATTTTATGGGTTAGAAAGCATGAGCCTGAAAATTACGCAAAAGCAAAGCTGTTTTTATTGCCGAAGGATTATTTGCGTTTTCGCCTGACTGGTCAATTACATATGGATTATTCAGATGCTGCAGGCACCCTTTTATTAGATATAAAGAAGCGCTCATGGAGCAAGGAAATCTGTGAAGCCTTAGATATTCATCCTGATTTGTGTCCGCCGCTGGTTCCTTCTCATGAAATGGTTGGGAATATCAAGGTAGAAATAGCAGAAAAAACCGGCTTATCAGAAGAAATGAAAGTGTTTGCAGGGGGTGCCGATAATGCTTGTGGAGCGATTGGTGCCGGTATTTTGGAAGAGGGGGAGACAATGGTTAGTGTTGGAACCTCTGGTGTTGTTGTCTCCTATGAAACGAATGGAGATAAATCATTTGAAGGAAAAGTGCATTACATGAACCATGCTGCTCCGGATGCTTATTATACGATGGGTGTGACACTTTCTGCAGGCCATAGTTTATCCTGGTTTAAGAACACCTTTGCAAAAGAAAGGAGATTTGATGACCTTATAAATGAAGCTAAGGATGTACCAGCAGGAGCAAACGGACTATTATTCACACCTTATCTTGCTGGAGAACGTACACCCCATGTGGATGCCTACATTCGCGGCAGCTTTATTGGCATGGACAGCTCTCACGAACGCAAACATTTTACCAGAGCGGTAATTGAAGGGATTACATTTTCTTTAAATGAATCGGTAGAAATTTTCAGGGAGCATGGAAAAGTGATTGATAAGGTTATCGCCATTGGCGGCGGAGCCAAAAGTGAGCTATGGCTGCAAATTCAGGCAGATGTATTCGATGCTGCAGTAATAAAGCCAAGCAGTGAACAAGGGCCGGGAATGGGAGCGGCGATGCTGGCAGCTTATGGCGCGGGGTGGTTTGAAACGCTGCAGGAATGTGCTTCCGTTTTTCTGGAGGATGCAAAAAGGGTGGAGCCTATTCCGGAAAATGTAGAGAAGTATAAGGAATTATTTAAACTGTATAAGTCTGTTTACGGTTCTACGAGACAAATAAATAAGGATTTAATGAAATACCGGAATAACGATAAAGCATAGCCGTTTATCACACCTTCCTCTCTAGATGAATAATCTGTAACGATACGTTAAAGAGGAAGGCGGAGGGGCATGGATACATTATTTACACTAGCGTATGAAATTGGTTCGCTTTATATTATTGTCGCCATCGGGTGGATAATCAGACGTAAGGGACTGATTTCTGAACAAGGTCAGCGTTCATTCACGACCTTATTATTATATATTGCTTTACCTTGTCTGATAATTAGTTCTATGCATATGCCCTTCCAATATGAACAAGCTTATGGCGCCCTTATTATGTTCGTCCTTTCCATCTATATCATGGGAGGGACCCTTTTTGTAAGCAGGTTTATCACGAAAAAACTAACGCTCCCGGTGAACCGAAGCGCTGTATTCGAAAATGTGATTCTGTTTGGGAATCAAGGGTTTATCGGCATGGTGATTATCCTGCAGCTATTTGGGCAGGAGGGAGTCCTGTTCGCTTCTGTATTTAATCTGATTTATTATGTCCTGATGTGGACATATGCGATTTATATTATGAATCCAGAAGGACTTCCAGTTTCCAAAACGATGTTTATCTTAAAAAATCCAGGCTTTTTAGCAACGATAGCAGGTTTTGTCTTATTTATTTTCCCTGTTCAGTTTCCTGCTTTTATCATGAGTCCTATAGCAACCATTGGACAGATGACGGTACCTTTATCCATGATTATGATTGGCATGATGATTTCAACCGTAACGTATGCTAAAGTCCTTGCCTATATGAAGGACATTTTTGTTTATATCGCTGTAATGATTCGATTGTTTATTTATCCTATTGTCTTCTTTCTGCCATTGCTGTTATTTAATCTTCCATTTGAATTATTTATGATAGCATGTTTGCTTTCTGCGACGCCGAGTCCGGCAACAATAAGTATGTATGCACAAGTATATGGGGGAGATATAGAATTTTCGGCGGTAGTTGTCTTTTTCTCCACACTTCTTTCGGTTGTCAGTATTCCGATTGTTTATTTGGTGTTTTTGTTGTTAATTTAGCGGTGGTGAATAGAAAAGTTATGGTTTACGATTAAAGTTTGTGCGCGTGGCTATGAATTTGATGAATAATATTGATTAGAGGTTTCATCACCTGACATAAAAAAGTTCCAATCATTCTTTTTGATGACTGGAACTTTTTATGTTGTTTTATGCCGGGCATGGTCCAGTTAAGCTGCTACAAAAGACTGGACATGTAAAAAGACTTTTACGGTGTAAATCTTTTTGCTTCACTACCTTCAGGATAATCTAATTGATTCGGATTGTAGCTTATTAATTCAATCAGCATGCCCCATGGTGCGCGTCCATAAACAAATTCTCCAGATCCGTTTTCTACATCCCCTAATAGCTCGCCTGGCTCTGTTAATAATTCGCCGCCTGCTTCCACAAAAGCGTTAGCTGTTTGCTGGATATCATCAACATAGAATGCAAAGTGCTGGACTCCAAGATCAGAGGCAATAACAGGTTCTCTTTGTTCGGTATCTTTAAAATGAAAGAGCTCTAAGTTGGAACCATTGTCAAAAGAAAGAATCCGTATATGAATCACCTTCGCCCCTTTTTTCAGACCTAACGTTTTTTCAACGGCTTCCCCCTGCTGCGGTTCGTCGCCTAATTTCTTATTATCGTAAGCAATTTTTGCATGAAAAGCTTTTTTGAAGAACGCTGTTGCTTCTTCAATATCTGGTACTGTAATTCCTATATGGTCAATACCGCGTGTCAAATTTGTCATGGGATAACCACTCCTTTATGAAATGAATAAATGGAAGTAAGAAAAAAAGAGCTGTCGTACAAACAGTTACCTCATTGCACAACAGCCCCCTTTCGTTTATATGAATTCTTCTTTACAGGTGAAACATGCCTTCTCTTTTTTTAATCTTTTAAAACTCTTCATAAACAGCCGGGTCTTGGCCTTTCAAACGCCCCTCTGCCTTGGTAAGACTGTTGATCATTGTCATCTCTTCATTGCTTAATTCAAAGTCAAAGATAGAGATATTTTCCTTCTGGCGGACTGGTGACGCTGATTTAGGGATTGCCACTGCTCCCAGTTGATAGTGCCAGCGGAGAATAATTTGTGAGATTGTTTTGTGATGCTTTTCAGCAATTTTTTGTAATGTTTTATCCTGCAGGAGGTCACTTGCTCTGGATAAAGGGCTCCATGATTCTGTTACAATCCGATGGTCCGTATCCCATTTCAACTGCTCTGCCTGATTGAATCGCGGATGTAATTCAATTTGGTTCACAGTCGGCAAAATTCCTGTTTCTTTTTCAAGTCGCTCTAAATGTTCTGATAAGAAGTTGCATACACCGATGGAACGGATATAACCAAATTTCTGCGCATCAATTAATGCTTGCCAGGCCTCCACATAGTTATCCTGAATGGGATTTGGCCAGTGAATCAAGTATAAATCATAATAATCCAGATTAGCGCGGAATAAAGATTCTTGAATCGTTACAATGGCATCATCATAATGATGATAACGTCCAGGAAGCTTCGATGTGATAAATAATTCTTCACGTGGTACGGAGCTCCGGCGTACAGCTTCTCCAACGGTAGCTTCATTTTCATAATTGTACGCTGTATCAATTAAGCGATAGCCGTTTGTAATTGCCGTATTGATTGCTTGTGCGCCTTGCTGTCCTTTCAGCTTGTACGTCCCAAAGCCGACAGCAGGAATTTGAATACCGTCATGTAATGTGATTTCTGGAATTTGATTTGTCATCTGTATATACTCTCCCTTCGCTTATACTTAAAATCCTACCTTTCTGCTCCGGAAAATTCAAACAATTTGTCTTTGCCGGTCAATCGTTTCCATCTATGTATTCGGCGGCGTTTGGTTTAAAGCATCCTGGCCAAATCGATGATAATAATCAAAGCTCCCAGCAAAAATAGAAAGAAGGCCATCCATTCTAAACGATGAAATCCTTTTAAAGCAACTCTTTTATCTGGTGCCTTCGGGTTAAAATAAGCCCAGCAATACATTCCCAAATACTTTCTGGGTATTACACCGTCTGTTGCAGTAAAAGTATCAATAGAGGTAACATAATACAGTTCGTCATTATATTCCAGTAAAACTCTATAATTGTAGGCGACGATGCTATAGCGGCCTTTCGCACCGCGGTTATATCCTATAATTTTTCCTGCTACTAATTCACCAGTTAAAACACTCTTTAATTTTAAGAAAATAACAAACAAGGCTACAATGCAAAGTAATAAACCAATAAAAGCCAACGATTTCCCATCCTTCTTTTCGTTTATTATAAAGGCTCTTCACCAAGATCTATGGTTAACATAATAGATATAAATTTGCTGTAAGCGGCCGCTACGGAAATACACTACGCTTTCCATGGGCTTGTCTTCAGCCTCCTCTAAAAGAAGACTTAGCGATTGACAAGCCGGCAGGCGCAGACAGAGCTAAAGTCGCACTTATGCCCCGAGGGTAGAAAAAAAGAAGATCACTTTTTCTGCGGGGTCTTCACACTGGGACTGGGACCGCGATTACTCGTCCCATCGAAGGGCTTTTGCAGTTACTCGCCCCACCGAAGACCATTGCGCATTCCCATAGGAGCCTACGTGTATTTCCTTCGCTAGATAATTGCTATTATCACATTTAATTATATTTCCCAACCATAGATTTTGGTATTGACCCAGTATTATTGCACTTTTTACCTATTTTGAACAATATAAAATTTTATCCGTTAACCAATTTTTAGACGTTGTTTTTAAAATTTCTCCTTAAAGAAAAAACTCCTACCTGATAAAGGTAAGAGAAGGTGGAGATACATTTCATCTGCTTTAGAATCTAACTTACATGCATTCCTGCAGATTTGTTGAAATTTGCCAGGTAATCCCGAATTTATCTTGCACCTGTCCATAAGCAGGGCTCCAATGTGTCTCTTGAAGCGGCATAAGCACCTTGCCGCCTTGCTGCAATTTCTCAAATATATCTTTGGATTTGCCGGAGTCTTCTAAAGTAACACAGACGTGGACCTGTGAACCTGTCTCAATGGGCTGCCCTGGAAAAGTATCAGACAGCATAAAATACGTATTTCCTATTTGTATCTGGGCATGCAGGATACGGTTCTTTGCTTCAACCGGAAGAGCAAATTCCGGATTCTCAGGCAGGTAGCCAAATGTTTGTACCCCTAATACTTCAGCATCCAGTGCTTCTTTATAAAAATCGATTGCTTCTTTTCCAGTACCATCCATTGTTATATAAGCGTATACTCCTGTAGGCATCGTATTCTCCTCCTAGGTTTGTTTAATCATATAGGCAGTAAGGTTTTTTAATTTTTCATTCTCAAACGTATACCAGTCATTAAAATAATAAGTGACAGACCCATCTTCATCTGTAAACTGCATTTCGCCCTCCACAACAGCTGTATTTCCTTCAATGAGTGTTCGGTAAACCTTATAAACATCTGCCTTATAACCGCGCATCGGCTCCATTTTTTCAATAAAAGCTGCTTTTCCTTCACTAATACCGTGACCAACTTCATTCATGATAATATCATCTGCGGCTGCTTCAAAAATAAAATCAACTTCTCCGTTGGCGAAAGCAGTGTTAAACTTTTCCATTAATTTCCTAGTAACGGTCAATTTTCTTCACTCCTTTTCTCTTTTTTTTAGTATAGCAGCAGTTGTTTACACTGATTTCTTCTCGATTGCTCCATTTAGAATAATTTAATGTGAAATCGGTGACTGCTGCAGAAAATGTTTCATGAGTAATGGTAACGAAATAAGGATGGGCGGGTCTGTAATTTCCGGCTTTCTCATAATCAGGCGGGTTTCGGGCAGTGAACGTTTTCCATCAATACAGATGGGATAGGGATGGCGTGCACGTAATGTTTCCTGCGGGATAAGAATCTTTTTGGAATCCATTTCCCATGAAATAGCGGTTGCCATCAGAAAATAGGTGCCAACAGGAATATTCGTTAAATGAAAAGAATGAGAATGTATTAATAAGGTGCCGCGGACTGGCAGTCCTTCTGGAATCGGCTTTGGAAATAGCCCCGCCAGAATAATACCGTTGAATGGTTCATCTGTCTGAATCGATCCAGATAATTGACGGGAAGAAGCGGTATGCATGGATGGAGGCTGCCATTTGTTTTGCTTTAAATCAGTCATATATGCTTCCGGGTGCTGAAGAGAAGCACGAAAGGAGGCAGGTGTCATTCCAATACTGTTGGTAAAGCGTGTTGTAAAGGTCCCGAGGCTTTGCTGGCCGATTTCAAGACCGATATCCCGGATAGGAAAAGCGGTGTCTAATAATAATGTTTTGGCAAGCTGCAAGCGTAAACTGGAAATAAAGTACATCGGTGATACGCCAATCTGCCGTTTAAACATACGGGAAAAATGAAATGGACTGTAAGCTGCTTCATCAGCAAGAACGTTGAGTGAAAGGTCCTGATCTAAATTCTGCTGAATAAATACAATGGAATCCTGAATGGTCTTATTTGGTGTCAGCATTTTTAAAAGCCTCCTTCTATTCTGAGTATATCTGAAAATAAGAGAATATCTATACTAATATTAGAATTTTAAATGGTTAATCTAAATTTAATAAATTTCACAATAGATTCGGAACTGTGAAACAATACACTGGGAAAAGTTTGCATGGAGCACAAAAATTCTATATAATGAATATAATTTACGAGAGAAATGGAGGTGTAGAGATGTTTTTAGGGCTTGAGAAATCGTGCGGAGACTGGATGGAATTCTTATATTACTGCCGTGCGAAATTTGCGCTATTTGCTGCCTGCGGGATACGTCTGTCCTTTTTTAGCAATTTAATAGCAAATACGAAAGCAAAAAAGCATCTCTGCATCGGATAAAGTACGGTTATGTGAAATGAAGTGACGTCTGAAAGCACACAGAGAGGTACGCTCTTTGTGTGCTTTTTGCTGTCTTTATCTTCGGCAGAGAAGGTAAAGGGGAATAAATAATGATTTGTCAAATGAATCAGGTTAAGAAAATGTACGGCGGAAATATCATATTTGAAGATTTAACATTGGAAGTAAAAGAAAAGGAGCGAATCGGAATTGTCGGCAGGAATGGAGGCGGCAAGACGACGCTGTTACGGTTAATGGCAGGAATTACAAAGCAGGACGAAGGAAATATCCATTGGAAAAAAGCGACGACCATCGGCTATTTAGAACAGATACCTCATCCGGAAGAAGGCATCGGTGTATTTGATGTGCTAAAACAGTCTAATGAGGAAATAGTAGCTCTGGAAAAGCAAATGAACCATCTGGAGCAGGTGATGCAGAACCCGGAATCAGAACAGGATATGGCTGCAGCTATTAAGGCATACGGTGAAGCGCAGGAACGTTACACTGTGCTTGGCGGATATGAATTAGAAGCAAATATTGACCGGATTACGACAGGCTTGCAAATTCATGATTTATTACAAATGCCTTTTGACCAAATCAGCGGCGGAGAAAAAACAAAGGTTGGCTTAGCGAAGATTCTTCTCCAGGATCCAGATTTCCTGTTACTGGATGAGCCGACAAACCATTTAGACCTGCAGGCGGTGGAATGGCTGGGGGAATTTTTAAATAACTATGAGGGAACAGTTGTCGTTATCTCCCATGACCGCTATTTTCTCGATGAAGTCGTGGAGCGAATTGTTGATTTAGAAGATGGAGAGCTGGCGGTTTATCATACGAATTTCTCCGGTTATGTGAAGGAAAAGGAAGAGCGGCTGCTCCGGGAGTTTCAGGCTTATGAAGAACAACAGAAAAAAATGAAGAAAATGAAAGAAGCCATTAAACGTTTGAAAGAGTGGGCGAACCGGGCTAACCCGCCCAATGAAGGACTGCATAAGCGGGCAAAAAATATGGAGCGTGCGCTGGAGCGGATGGAAAAAATAGAAAAGCCGGGGTTAAACCGGAAAAAGATGCAAATGGAATTAGACAGCTCGGATCGGAGCGGGAAAGATGTAGTTGTCATGACAGATGTACGGAAGCAATTTGGAGAAAAACTGCTTTTTGATCAGGTAGATTTGCACATCCGTTATCAGGACCGGGTTGCCATTATCGGGGAAAATGGAACAGGAAAATCCACACTGATCCAGCTGATGCTTGGGAATGTACAGCCGGATGAAGGAGAAGTCATGATTGGCAGCAATGTAAAGTTCGGTTATCTTTCACAGCATGTGTTTCATGATATTGACCCGAATCAGACAGTACTTGAAACATTTCGTGAAGCAATTTCCGTAACAGAAGGAAAGGCAAGACATATTCTGGCAAAGTTTCTTTTTTACGGGGAGCATGTTTTTCGGAAAGTAACACAGCTGAGCGGCGGCGAAAAAATGCGTCTGCGCTTAGCACAGCTGATGCATCAGGATATCAATACGCTTATACTGGATGAACCGACGAACCATTTAGATATTGATTCCAGAGAAGTATTAGAGGAGACGCTGGAAGGATTTGGAGGAAGCCTGATTGCTGTCAGCCATGATCGCTACTTTTTAGATAAACAATTTGATTATCTGTATTGGATAGAAAACAAACAACTATCAACGTATCCGGGGAATTACTCTTGGGCAAAGGAAAAAAGGAAAGAACAGTTATCGGAAAAGGAAGAAGCGCTCTCCTCCTCTAACAAAAAAACAGATAAAAAAATGAAAAAATCGTATAAAACCATAGAAGACCCGTCAATAATGATAGAGAAGCTGGAACAGCAAATTGAAGCGTTAGAGGCGGAAATTTATGCGATAGAGCTACGTATGGCAGGAATAGCTGATGCAGAAGAACTGCAAAGGTTACAAGAGCAGAAGGAAAATAAAGATAGTGAAAGACAACACGCCTATGAAAAGCTGCTAGTTTTAGAGAATAGGGATTAAAGCATGAAGGCATTCATCAACCAATTCGGTGAATGCCTTTGATAAGATGAGGATGGGACTGCGATTACACTTCCTGCCGAAGAACTTTTGCGTTTATTCGTCTCCATTAAAAAGCATTTACTAAAATTTTAACGTGTCTAATATGAAAAAAATGGTGAGCTGGGTAGAGATTCCTGTCAGTTTTTGCGATATAATAGGAGTAACTTAGAAATATGGGGAAAAGAGAAGGTGCTGCATTGAAATCCGTTAACGATAAAATAGATTTATTTAAACGTTTTTTCTTAAATAACCGCTTTGTTGTGTTCTTAGTCATTTTATTGTTGATTGGCTTAAACATACTTATTTTCACACATATTTCCTTTGTGTTTACACCACTTGTCGTGCTTTTAAAGACAGTTTTGCTGCCAATTATTTTATCAGCAATTTTATATTATTTATTGAATCCAATTGTTAATTATTTAGAAAAGAAAAATGTGAAGCGGATCTATTCTATCTTTGTGCTGTATCTGGTTATTATTGGCATTTTAACGATTTTAATCATTTCTGTCTTTCCTTTCTTGAGAGACCAGATTACAAGTTTCATAACAAGCCTGCCGCCGTTTATTTCAGATATTGAAAAAATGGTAAATGATTTTATCGGCGGGAATTTCATTAACCAATTTCAATTAGTGGAATATATCGATCTGCAAGGATTTGCTACACAGTTATCTGACCGTTCACTTGATTTAGTGAATAGCGCCTTTTCCAATATTGGAAGTGTAATCGGCGCCGTCACAGAAATTGTCTTAGCAATTGTCACGCTGCCATTCATCTTATTTTATTTATTGAAGGATGGGGAAAAGCTGCCACACTATTTTCTTAAATTTTTACCAGTGTCCATGAGAAAACCAACCTACGTGATTTTGAAAGAAATGAATCATCAAATCAGCAGTTTTATTCGCGGACAAATTATTGTTGCTTTCTGTATCGGTGTGCTGATGTATATCGGCTTTACCGTTATTGGACTGGAATACGCACCGGTATTGGCGCTGATTGCCGCTTTTACGAATGTTGTTCCTTACCTTGGACCAGCGATTGCAATTACCCCCGCGTTAATCGTTGCGGTGGTGACTTCTCCATTTATGGTGATTAAGCTGATTATTGTATGGACCATTGTACAGCTCATTGAAGGGAAGTTTATCTCACCGCAGATTATGGGAAGAAATCTCCGTGTGCATCCGATTACGATTATCTTTATTATTCTGACGGCTGGGAATTTATTTGGTGTCGTTGGTATTCTATTAGCTGTTCCCGGCTACGCGCTTCTTAAAGTATTTGTGACGCATGCCTTTGAATTCTTTAAAATCCGAAGTCATTTATATGAAGCTGATTTGGAGTCAGAAAATCGGGATGAAAAAAAGTAGCTTGAAAGCAATTAGCCGCGTCAATAGAGAAATCTGACGTACAGGTATTGATGAAAATAGAAATAAAATTAAAAAACGTTCTGATCTTTCTTTACAGAAAGCAGGAACGTTTTTTAATTTTATTGAATTAGGGTGAAATGAAAAGGAATATATGTCTGCAGCTTACAGGTTTCATGAAATGTGAATGGTTATTAAATAATAGGGAATCCTTATGAAATAAGTTATTTTATACAAATTTGTGATAGAAAGATGAGAAAGTCCATTGAAAAGGGATTTACTCGGGAAAAATAACGATAATGTTTGATTAACGTGATGCTGATACCTGCCAAATATTAAAATTGAAATTATTGACAGCGTTTTAATTTTGTTATAAGGTATTGGATGACAAGTTAAGGGTTGTGTCGGAGATAAAGTTCACACAGTAAATCGTTTTTTCACGAGAGAGGAGACGGTTATATCTGTGTGGACTTTTTTATTTGTCATTTTTACTTCATACTTGTTGAAAATCAATAGAACATTCTATTTAACAAGGGGGATATAAACATGTCTGAATTTGCAGCTGAGTTGCTCGGGACAATGATTCTAATCATTTTAGGGGCAGGAGTTGTCGCTGGCACAGAATTAAAAAAATCGAAAGCTGCAGGCGCCGGCTGGGTACTGGTTACAATAGGCTGGGGTTTAGGTGTGACGATGGGAGTCTATGCGGCAGGGAATATATCTGACGCCCATTTAAATCCTGCGGTAACATTAGGATTTGCTGCAATTGGCGAATTTCCGTGGGCAAAGGTGCCGGCGTATCTATCCGGTCAGATAATCGGAGCTATAATTGGCGCAATGATTGTTTACTTTCAGTACCTTCCGCATTGGAGAGAAACGGAAGATAAAGGGGCAAAGCTGGGAGTATTTGCGACAGGTCCGGCTGTGAGAAGCTATCCGGCCAATTTAGTAAGTGAGATCATCGGAACGTTTGTCTTGGTTATGGGCTTATTATTTATCGGTGCAAACGAATTCACAGAAGGATTAAACCCGGCGGTGGTTGGATTATTAATTGTTGCAATCGGGATGTCTCTTGGAGGACCGACCGGCTATGCAATCAACCCGGCCAGAGATCTGGGTCCAAGAATTGCACATGCTATTTTACCGATTATAGGTAAAGGCGGATCAGATTGGCGGTATTCGCCGATTCCTGTTATTGGTCCGATTATCGGCGGTGTATACGGTGCCATTTTCTACCATGCATTTTTTGATGGGGAGATGGGGGCAGGTTTTTGGATCATGTCTGCTGTAGTAGCCATCATTCTGGCAACAGCTTTTGTAAATGAACAGCGTCGAGATAAGCATGCTATCTCATAAGTAAGAATAAAATAACGTATTTTAGGGTATGTAATATATGGAATAAACACCTGCACATTTAGAACAGGTGAATTTTAAATGAATAAACGGAGGAAACAGGGATGGCAGAGAAATATATTCTTTCAATTGATCAAGGAACAACGAGTTCACGTGCGATTTTATTTGATAATAAAGGGGCAATTATCGATACTGCGCAAAAAGAATTTGAACAGTACTTTGAAAAACCAGGCTGGGTAGAGCATGATGCCAATGAGATTTGGACATCTGTATTAGGCTGTATTGCGGAAGTATTAAATAAAACAGGTATTGAAGCAAATCAAATAGAAGGAATTGGAATTACCAACCAGCGTGAAACAGCAATTGTATGGGACAAAAATACGAAACGGCCAATTTATAGAGCTATTGTCTGGCAATCCCGTCAGACAGAGCCTATTTGTAAGGAATTAAGAGAACAAGGCTATGAGGATACATTCCGGGATAAGACAGGTCTCCTGATTGATCCGTATTTTTCAGGAACGAAGGTAAAATGGATCCTGGATAATGTAGAAGGTGCAAGAGAAAAAGCGGAAGCAGGAGACTTGTTATTTGGTACGGTTGATTCGTGGCTGATTTATAAGTTTTCAGGCGGACAAACCCATGTGACCGATTATTCCAATGCTGCCAGAACACTGATGTTTAATATTCATGATTTAGAATGGGACGAAGAGCTGTTAGACATTTTAGGTGTACCGAAATCGATGCTTCCAGAAGTACGTCCGTCTTCTGAAGAATATACAAAAACGATCTCTTATCATTTCTTTGGTGAGGAAGTTCCAATTGCGGGCATTGCAGGTGACCAGCAGGCTGCTTTATTTGGACAGGCTTGTTTTGAAGAAGGAATGGCCAAAAACACATACGGTACAGGCGGGTTCCTGTTAATGAATACAGGAGAAAAACCGGTTGAATCAGAGAATGGATTATTAACAACCATTGCCTGGGGCGTTGATGGAAAAGTTACCTATGCGTTAGAAGGAAGTATTTTTGTAGCTGGCTCTGCTATTCAATGGCTGCGGGACGGTTTAAGAATGATTGAATCCAGCCCGGAAAGTGAAGATTTTGCAACACGGGTCAAGACAACAGATGGTGTTTATGTCGTACCTGCTTTTGTTGGTTTAGGAACGCCATATTGGGATAGTGAAGCACGCGGATCCGTATTCGGCTTAACAAGAGGAACCAAAAAAGAGCACTTTATCCGCGCGACATTAGAATCACTGGCTTATCAGACCAGAGATGTGATGGAAGCGATGGCGACAGATTCAGATATTGAATTAAAAACCCTGCGTGTAGACGGAGGAGCCGTGAAAAATGATTTCTTAATGCAGTTCCAAAGCGATATTTTGGACGTCACTGTAGAACGTCCTGAAATCCAGGAGACAACAGCGCTTGGCTCTGCTTATCTGGCTGGATTAGCTGTCGGCTTCTGGGAAAGCCAGGAGGAAATCGCGAAGCAATGGAAAGTAGAGAAAACATTCGAGGATAAAATGGATAATGATGAAAGTGAAAAGTTATATAAAGGATGGCAAAAAGCTGTCGAGGCGACAAGGGTGTTTAAGCTGGAAGAATAGTTGCAGCTATGGACAAATAGAAAATTTAAATGACATGTAAGTGCTAAAGCGGCTCAGCGGTCTATAGAGAAACTGCTGAGCTGGAGCCTTACAAGATTATACAGATATAATACGTTTTTAGTAAGATGTAATAAAATAAGTCACTGAAGACCACGAAACCTCTGTACAATTACTCAAATCAAATAGTGTTCTCCCACTGCATAAAAGGTAATAAACAATGGAATGACTACTTGTTCTACGTAAATTCTTAAAAAGTACATAAACTGAAGCATCATTAATATGATTCGCAGGTGGGGATGAGATTTCAAGGAGTGTTTTGTATGCAATGGTATCTCAACTTTTTTTACAGCTTGGAAAAATGAAATGCAAAGGCTAGGATAATTCCTGGTCTTTTTTCTATGGTTGAAAAAAATATAGAAAGGTGGTTTAATATGTATATATTGTTTATATAGTGTATATACATTAATGGAGGAGTAGGCTTATGGGGAAATCTTCAAAATATGGAGCCTGGGGTGAGTGGTTAAGTACTGTAGGTGTTTTGATAGGAATACAAATCTTGCTTGTTATTTTTGACAGGGCAGGCTGGAGCCCGAATTTACGTGATGATAATTCACTCTTGATGCGAATTCGGGATAGTATCATGGAGTCAGCATGGTTTACCGATATTTTCAACTTTCATACATCTGATATTTTTAATTTTATTACTCTTCTAAGTATAGTTATCATCGTGCTGCAGACGATTTTCCTTCTTTTTTCAAGTGTGTTGAAAAGAGACTGACCCATCATACTTTTAAAATTATTCTGCATCATACAAAATTTCTCTTGAATTTTTCTAAATAAAGCGATGTTTTTGGAGCTTAGCATTACGAGATTATTCATTACTTTTTGTATTGTGTATAATGTAGATATACAATCAGAAAAATGAGGTATAGACATGCAAATTATTATATCCAACAGCTCTAAAGAACCGATTTATGAGCAGATATTAAAGCAAATTCAAACAGCAATTCTTTCAGGCGAGCTGGCGGAAGGAGATGCATTGCCTTCTATCAGACAGCTGGCAAAAGATTTAAAAATAAGTGTTATTACAACCAAACGGGCCTATGAGGAGTTGGAGAAATCAGGGTTTATCTACTCCATTGTCGGAAAAGGTTCGTTTGTAGCGGAGCAAAACTTAGATGTTATCCGGGAGAAGAAATTAAGAGTGATTGAGGAGCAGCTGAGTGCGGTTATTTCGAACAGCAAGGAAATTGGATTGCCTTATGAAGAACTGCAAGAATTATTAAAGCTGCTGTATGAGGAGTGATGGGGATGGAAAATGTGGTGGAACTCCATGATGTTTCTAAGTCGTTGAAAGCATTTACGATAGATCATATGGATTTACAAATAAAGCAAGGATATGTAACTGGATTTATTGGGGCAAATGGCGCCGGCAAATCAACGACAATGAAGCTCATTATGAATCTGCTGCAGCCGGATAATGGGGAAGTGAGCGTATTTGGACTGGATTATGCCAGTCATGAAAAAGAAATAAAAGATCGCATCGGCTTTGTTTACGACAGCAATATCTTTTATGAATCCTTGAACTTGAAGGATATTAGCAGGATTGTGGCACCGGCATATACGCACTGGGATCAAAAGCAATTTAAAGCATACGTGGAGCAGTTTGAACTGCCTTTAAATAAGCCAATGAAGAAATTCTCAAAGGGAATGCAGATGAAAGCTTCCATTGCAATGGCTCTTTCGCATGATGCGGAGTTGATTGTTATGGACGAGCCAACAGCAGGACTGGATCCGACATCTCGTAGGGAGCTATTAGATATTTTTCAGGAAGTAATGATAGACGGGAAAAGAACGATTCTCTTCTCGACACATATCACCAGCGATCTGGACCGGATTGCTGATTATATTGTTCTAATTGATGAAGGAGAAATTCTTTTTGATAAACCAGTCTATGAACTGCAGGAACAGTATGCAATCGTGAAGGGAAGCACGGAATTGCTTGATGCAGATACGGAAGCATTTTTTATAAAAATAGAACGTTTGCCAAACGGATTTCAGGCGTTGACCAAGGATGCTGCAAAAGTAAAAGAAGTGTTCGGCGAGCATGTTGTCATTGAAGAAGCATCCTTAGAGGAAATCATGTTTTATATGAAAGGGGCAGATTATCCATATGACTAATTTAATCAGAAGAGATTTGATAATACAGAAATTTCAGCTGTACTTATTCATTCCATGTATTCTTTTCTTTATTTTTGCAGGAACCCATTTACCTGCTTTTTTCATTTTTGTATTTGCGGGGTTTTTCATTCCGATAAACGCCTACTCGTATGATGAAAAGGCAGAAACCAATATTTTGTTGAATTCTTTGCCTTATACTCGCACGCAAATTATTGCTTCCCGGTATATTGGCGCTGTTTTTTATATGGCAGTATCTATTGGTATAACAATTATCCTTTTTTCATTGTTTAATCGTGCTTTTACATGGGCGGATATTGGAATTGGAGCAGGGATTACACTTACTTTGTTTGCAATTGCGTTTCCGTTGTTCTATCTATTGAAGCCGGGACATATTGGGACGGCAATTGTGATAGGATTTGTTTTGGTGTTTATTTTAAGCCAGGTAACAATGACATTTTTAGAAGAGCATCTGACTTCCATAGTTCAATTTCTCTCCAGTGCGTCCACTCCTTCACTTTATATAAGTGTTGCGGGTATCATTATCGTGTTATATGCAGCTTCCTGGCTGATTAGCCAAATGATTTATCAGCGGAAAGCTTTTTAAAAAATTATAGTAAATCTTGAATAGATACCGATTAGAGATCTTGAGCATAAAGCTGAGGTCTCTTTTTTATGGAAAGATCATTTTAACAGTTGAAAAGGTAATAAAAAGATGGTTTAATAATGTATATATTGTTAATATAGTATATATACAATATTGGATTAGAAGTATAAGCGTTATATAAAGGGGAATACGGATGACGGAAAAAACAAGATTTTTAAGTAATAAGAAACTAAAAGAAATAGTAGTAACTGCAGGAATTCTTATCCTGGTTCAAATTATTTTTATGCTTTTGGATGGAACTGGCTGGGAGCCCAATGTTCGTGATACAAATTTTATTAATAACATTTTAAACGCAAAGTTATTTACAGAGCATTTTCATTTTTATAGTTATCCATTTTTTAATTTTGTTACGTTTTTACAATTAGTTGCAGTAATAATATGTGTATTAGCAGAGATTCTGAGCTTTATTTTTAAGAAAAATAAGTAAAGAAATGATCTTGAAAGCAGAATTTCATGAATAGGAACGAAATGAAGGAAATGAATAGAATTTTAATTAGGGAGTGAAAAATATGGAAAATGTAGTAGAATTTAAAGGGGTAAGCAAGCATTTTAAAGATTTCTCAATAGAAGATATTAATTTACAAATCAAACAAGGGTATGTAACTGGTTTTATCGGGGCAAATGGAGCTGGGAAGTCAACAACGATGAAACTGATGATGAATTTGTTAAAGGCTGATGCAGGAGACATCAATGTATTTGGACTGGATTATGCCAGTAATGAGAAAGAGATTAAGGAGCGAATGGGCTTTGTCTACGATAGCAATGTGTTTTATGAAAGTTTAAATTTAAAGGATATTCGGCGGATTGTTGCACCAGCTTATAAAAATTGGAATGATAAGCAGTTTTACGATTATATCAAGAAGTTTGAATTGCCTTTAAATAAAGGAATGAAAACCTTCTCCAAAGGGATGCAGATGAAAGCTTCGTTGGCAATGGCATTATCGCATGATGCCGAATTCATTATGATGGATGAGCCGACAGCAGGGTTAGATCCCGTTTTCCGGAGAGAGCTTTTGGATATCTTGCAGGAGATCATGGAGGATGGAAGAAGAACATTATTCTTTTCTACGCATATCACCAGTGATTTAGAGCGGATTGCCGATTATATTACGTTTATTCAAAAGGGGAAAATTCTTTTTACCGATTCCATGGAAGATGTGCAGGATCGTTATGCTTTAGTTAAAGGAAGCATGGATGTCATCAATCGGGATGTAGAAAAAATGTTTATCAAGATAGAGCGTTCCTCCTATGGATTCACAGCTTTAACAAATGATGTGGCTGGAGTGAAGGCGGTACTTGGAGATCGTGTTGCTATGGAACCTGCTACTTTAGAAGATATTATGTTCTATGCAAAAGGAGCGGAGAAGCAAAATGTTTAACCTGATAAAAAAAGATGTTTTTATACAGAAAACGCAAATAGGCTTTCTTGTTCCCCTTATTATGATCTTTGCTATTTTCATCAAGGATATACACCCATCATTTATTTTTCTGATGGCGGCTGTTTTTATTCCTTTGAATGCATATATATTTGATCAGCAATCGAAAACAAATATTTTTCTTAACTCTTTGCCATACACAAGAAAAGAAATTGTTGCTGCCAGATATATTGGGGCAATTGTATATATGATTCTATCCGTTATTCTGGCAGGAGTTATCCTATATGTATTTCAGTTTGACTATACCATGAGGGACATGGCAATTGCTGCTGGGTTATTCTGTCTCATTGCGGCCTTTGCTTTTCCATTATTTTATTTCTTAAAGGCAGAGTATATTTTTATAGCGGCTTTTATTGGATTTATTGCTTCAACCATTATTTTGCCGCCAGTTTTTCGATTTTTAGCAGACCACCTTACTACCATTACAGATTTTATTACGAGCTTATCAACGTCAATATTTTATCTTAGCGGCGCAGCTATAGCGATTGGTTTATATCTCATATCCTGGGTAGTCAGTCAGTTTATTTATCAGCGTAAAGTATTCTGATATATCGTGTAATATCAATTTATTTGAAAGAAGGAAGACATGAATATGCTTAACTTGATCAAAAAGGATTTAATTATACAGAAACGGGATCTGCTTATATCTGTTACTATAATTGTTTTCTATGCCATCTTTGCCAGGCAGCTCAGTCCATTTTTTATTTTTTTGGTGGCGAGTATTTTTTTGCCGCTCAATGCGTATATAAATGAAGAAAAGACAAAGATAAATGTATTATGGAACTCGCTTCCGTACACAAGAAAAGAGATTGTGGCTGCGAAATATGCTGGAGCAGTGCTATTTATGATTTTATCAATTGGAGTCGCTGGCGTCATTCTATATTTCTTTAATTATAGTTATACAATAGGGGATATGGCGATTGGTGCTGGATTGTTCTTAATTTTTGCTGCTTTCACTTTTCCGTTATTTTATATACTAAAGCCTGGTTACATAGGGACAGCAATTATGATTGGATTTCTCGTATTTTCATTTGCCTTATCCTCTATTGTGCCCTTTGTAACTGAAAATCTAACAGTAATCATTCATTTTTTTGCAAGCTTATCGACATTAACACTTTATCTTAGTGGTGCAATGATCGCTCTTAGTTTGTATATTATATCTTGGTTAGTCAGCCAATTTATTTACGAGCGAAAAGTATTTTAACGAATGTATTTAAAATACAGATTGAAGGGGTAAGGAGAAATATAAAAAAAGCAGGCTCAAGCTTAAGGCTTAGCCTGCTTTCTAAAACCATTAATCATCTACTTCCACATGCAGCTGTTCTCCAGACTCCGCATCAATATAAACATCTACTTCCTGAGACCCCATATCTTCAAAATTTATTTCATATACCGGGCTGCCATTTTCAAATTCTAATGACCAGGCTCTTGCAGTAATGCCCTCTGTTTCAGAAGCTTCTGAGGCTGTAGACAGTGCTTCTTCAGCGGTGATATAATCATCCAGCATTAATTCCTCGTAGCGATCATCTGCATCCTGCTGTTCTTGTTCCTCAGCTATGATTTTACCGGATTGGTCGATTTCAGCAGAGTATTCGGTGGAATCATCGAAACCGTCAATATCATAGACTAGTTCTCCTCTTTCTTCATCTAATTGAATAGAAGAAACACTTGTATCCGGGAATTTTTCATGAAAAGCGCTGATGGCATCTTCTACACTTAAGGATGCGTTAGTAAGATCGACAGCATCATTTTCTGCTGCGTCATTATTATTGCCATTGGTGTTGGCATCATCCGTGTTTTCATCTTCTGTATTTGCATCCTCATTATTATCGTTTGCATTTTCGTTTGCATTTTCGTTTGTATCTGAATCGTTTGCTGCGTTATTATCTGTATTGCTGTCATCGCTTGTCCCGCAAGCTGCTAAAGTAATGGAAAGAAGCAGTGTCAGGCAAAGAAGTAAGATTTTTTTCATGGTTGTTCATCCTTTCCAAGCTCTCTTTGAGAGCGTTATTTAAACTAATAATACCCATTTAAAAAAGAATCAAACCAAAAATAAAAAAAATAGGTATTTCTCTTTTGAGTATGTCTTTATATTAATTTGTACGAAAACAAAGGTTTTATGCATAGCAAAACACCCATTTCTTTTAAGAGATGGGTGTGAAAAGCAGATGGAAGCATACATATTATTTTGCTGCTGAATTGCGTTTATGCTTGGATATCATACGGTACTCAATTAAAAGCTCTCCAACAATGGCGAATAAGAAAACAGGAAGGGCGTAAAAGATATTGGTCAGAATCCAGATAATCAGAAAGACTCCCAGCATCCCAATCCATAACGCTCCTGACAGCATTCCGCGCTTCGTTATTTCTTCTGTATCCCTGTAATATCCTGCGTAAGCTTCGTGATAGCGTTCATGCTCTTGCATTAACCATGGCTTGAACCGCTTCTTCTCGGTAAGAACTAAAAAGGCGATAATCAATATGCCAGGTAATACAAAAGGAATTAATACACCAAGGGTAGCTGCAGGGTCGCTGTTTTCCATAAAGTATTGTGAACTGGAGATGGAGATTCCAAATAAGATGACACCAACAGCAAGGGCGTAAATAAGTGCCCGTTTCCAATTCATCGGATATTTTGCTGCTGTTTCTGTTGTTAATCCTAAATAAGTTAGGGCAGCACCAGCAGGTACAACAAATGGCAGAAAGGAGGAAATAGCAATGAATAAATGATTTTCTGTTGAAAAATAAGTAATCATGGCTGTAATGATGCCAAACAATAGCACTCCAACAGAAAGTATATATCCAATCGCATAGCCTGCAGACAGCTTTGGTTTCGTATCAATATACATTTTTCCAATAATCTCTTTTCGTTTTTCTCTGCTCAAATCATCAGCAATGGCAGTAATATCACCTAATTCTGCAACGGCCTCTGCAAATGCTTCGTCAGATGACTTTCCTTCCTTTTCTAAATCCTGCACGCGGTCTTTTAAATTCATTACAATTTCTTCTTTAAAATCTTCAAGCTCTGGTGTGGGTCCATAGCCTTGAAATAAATCATCCACATATTTTTTTATCATCATGTTAATTATCCTCCTTCTTTAATAATCGATTTAAGATACGCTGGGTAAATTCCCAATCGGCAATATTTTGTTTATATTGAGTACGTCCTTTGTCGGTAATCCGATAATACTTTCGACGGCCGCCTTGACTTTCATCTCCCCAATAGGCGACAATGCATCCATCCTTTTCCAATCGTTTATAACTGGAATAAAGGGTGGCTTCTTTTAATTGATATAAACCATCTGTCCGATCCATGATGGTTTTATAAATTTGGTACCCGTAGGCATCGTTTTCCATTATAATGCCCAATACAATCGTATCTGTATGTCCGCGTAATAAATCTGCTGAAATTCTTCCTTCCAACAAAATCCCTCCTTGCCTTACAACGAATTATCTTCATATTCCAATATATATTAGATATAGTACTATGACAGTCGAAGTAATTTTCTATACAAGTATATTACTATGACAGTCATAGTATGTCAATAAAGAAAGTAATCGAAAAAAAGACTGGAATTTCACCCAGTCTTGATTTCTGTTTACGATTAAATCAACAAATCTTTTTCTATAAGCGATGAAGGTTTCTCTTATAGAGGATGTTCAAAAAGACCAACAAAAATGCCACGGCGAGAAAAGGAACTTCTGCTAAGACTGCCCTCGTCCTATGGGCGGTCTTAGCAGAAGTCACCACAACACGCGAGAAGTCCGTTCGTAAAAATCTCTGTCGCCTTAAACTTCTTGAAACTTTTTATCGTCCTTTTTGAACACGCACTTACAGAAAGTGAGAAGGATAGTTTTTAATCAAGTATTCTTTCATTTCCTCAGCTGTTTTCTTTTCCAAAACAGATACAATATCATCAGCTAGTATTTTTCTGCGCGAACTGCTGGAAAAACCGATGTCCAACAGCTTATTGATATCGTCATCATTCATATAGAATTTTACTTTTAGACATGTATAGCCTTGCTCCTCAATAAGTGTAGCAATACGGTTGGAAAAAGTAAGAATATAGTCATAATCAAGTTTGGCTAACTCATGTAACTCGTTAATATGCAATGCTTTAACAATTTTAATATCCAGAAAATGATTTAACGAAGCTCCAAAGAAATCAGCTTTTTCTATGGAAGAATTCGTAACAACGATGATTCTTTTTGTGTTCCTTCCCAAGATCTTATTTTCATTAATATGTTTTCGGAAAATAAGCGTTAGTGTTGCAATCTGATCTGAAGATAATTGAAGTTCATTGGAAATAAACGAATTTTGTTCAATTAAACGATATAGATTTGGGAATTTCTCTGCAGTTTGGTCCAGCTTATTATCATAAAAATCAAAGTGATAATCGGAACGCAGTATACATTTGAAAATGAACTGGTATATTTCTTGGAATAATTCATGGTGCGAATATATATCTGTAATAATATTTGATTGAATGCCAGAAATAAATTGTATCATTTTATCTTCCAGCCATTGGATTTGAATAGATACGTTATTTTCCCTGTTCATCGTATCCAGAGAGAATAATATATGATTAATAATCTGATTCTCTGTTGAATGTTCAACAAATTTAAATGGTGATGAGAAGGTAAAGGTTGTATGAACTTTTTTATTTTCATAGTAACCTAGATGATTTCTATAAAGTGCAATCATTACATATAAAAAAATAAACTTTTTAGAAGGGTAAGATAATTCTATATTCAGTTGATGGATTATACTTTCAATCATATTTTTAACTTGGTTGTGAATAAAATGTGTTTCAGTTATAAAGTATTCTGAAATTAATACTTCCATTGGATTATTAGCTTGTCGAAGATATAATGTATTATTCTCATCCAGCTCAAAGAGTTTGATTAAAATTTTTGTACCTTCTATACGAATAAGGGTTTCTTGACCAGTAATACGAATCCCTTTTTTACGAATAATCTCTTTGGAAAGTCCTGCTTGTTTTAGTTGATTTGTCAAATGACGGTTATCTTTTTTCTTGGTGCTCATACTTAATCCCAAATGCTGATATAATCTGGAGGTATTGACAACTTCTTTTAAAAGGGACTGCACAATAATAAAAGATAATCGCTCTTTTTGTGATGGAACATATTCATAAAAAGGAATGCTTTGAACGATTTGGATATATTCTTTATACGTCATCTTACTTTGAATCTTGTGGTTTTTAGGGACAAGCTGCTGATGCTTGGATAAATATGCATTGATTAAATCAATTCTCCTGTAAATACTTCCCTCGCTTCGATTGAAAGCTTTTGTATTTGATAAATCAATCTCACCATGCTCTTGAAGGTGATTAAGTAATTTTAAATCAAGTGAGTCCATAGTTCCTTTCCTCCTCCTGAAGTATCGGTCAAATAGCATTTTTGTTTTTTCTGCTTTTGAAAGCATAGGTTAAAGGTCTTCCAATTAAAAATGAGGGGTAATATTTTGAATGGATTTCTATTAAAAAACTTCCTTGTTATGACCCTAATATAATTCTACACTTAGTTTAAGAAATAAGGAAGGAAGAGAAGGAATGAAATTAAATAACGTTAAAGATACAATTCAAAAGTTTGGAAGATCTTTGTTGTTACCAATTGGTGTAATGGCTCCTGTTGGGATGCTTATGGGAATTTGTGGAGCTTTAGGACAGGATTATATGATTGAGAGATTGCCTTTCTTGGATAATACTGTGATTCAAACAGCTATTAATAGCTTGCAGGATATTACAGCAATCATTTTTGGAAATATTCCACTTCTCTTTGCTATGGGTGTCGCATACGGGATGTCCAAGAATGAAAAAGGAATTGCTGTATTTGCTTCTGTATTAGGTTATTTAACTATGCTTGTTGTAATGAATGTATATCTGACAGTGACAGGCACACTAGCTGAAGACCCTGAAACGATGTCGCAAGTAGGACAAGGTGTTGTATTAGGAATTCAAACATTGCGAATTGATGCTTTTGGAGGGATAATAGCTGGTTTAATAGCTGCCAAAATTGCGGACCGCTTCTATAAATTAGAGTTACCGCTGGCATTTGCTTTCTTTGGCGGAAAAAAATCTGTTCCAATCATTACATTTTTGGTGATGATTCCAGTCGGATTGATTATCCCTGTTATCTGGGGATTATTTACTCAATTTTTATTAAGTATTTCATTTATATTTATGAACCAACATTTTGGAGTCGGTGCTTATTGGTTTGCTCATCGTGCTTTGATTCCTTTTGGTCTCCATCATGTACTTGCTTCTGTTGTTCGTTTTTCAGAAGCAGGAGGCGTTTACCTGATTGACGGTCAAAATTATATTGGTATTTTAAATGCTACAAATAAGATTTTATTTGATTTAGGTCCATCGCATGAAGCATGGGATCGCTTAATGCCTGATTTAGTAAAGTATCTGGCTTCTGGTCAGATGCTGATTACATTGTTTAGAATTCCGGCCATTGGTTTAGCAATGTATCACACTTCTTTTGCATCTAATAAAACAATAGCTAAAGGAACTATTCTGACAGTTGTATTAACAGCATTCTTAGGGAATGTAACGGAACCGCTTGAGTTCTCGTTCTTATTCATTGCTCCTTTGTTGTTTGTCGTTTATATCATATTAAGTGGTATTATGGCGTTACCATTAAATTTTTTGGATATATCGATTGGCTATATTCGGGGAACTATATTTGACTTTGGTATCTTTGGATTATTATACGAAGATACGAATTGGTATCAGCTTGTTCTTCTAGGTATCGTGAACTTTATCGTATTCTATTTTGTTTTCCGGTTTGCGATTACAAAATGGAATTTAAAAACACCTGGACGTGAAGCAGAAATTAAAAATGTGAGTCTATTAAAAGAAAAACGATACCCTGAAATTGCGGGAATTGTTATTGAAGGACTTGGCGGAAAAGAAAATATTAAAAATGTAGACAACTGTGTTACTCGATTAAGAGTAGACTTATATGACGATGAAAAAGTTGACATGGAAAGATTAAAAGATTCTGGTTCCTCCGGCTCCTTTATGGCTCAAAAAAATCATATTCATGTCGTATTTGGACCACATGTGGAATTTGTCAGAAATGCAGTTGATGAAAAGTTATATTCAAAATAAAGCATAAGGGAGCAGGAAGTATGAGAGCATTATATGATTCTAAAACAAAAACAATGTATGATTATGGAATTAGAGAATTATTAGATTCTAATCAAAAGTATCAATCATGGCTGGATGTTGAAGCTGCTTTAGCAACTGCTCAGGGAGAATTAGGCATCATACCTAAAAAAGCAGCAAAAAATATAAATGAAGCAGCTAGAATAGAAAATATAGATTTAGAAGAGATGGAAAGGTTAAAAGAAAGTGTTGGACATGGCTTTGTACCCTTTTTAAAAGTTTTCATTAAAGCATGTCACGAAGAAAGCGGGAAGTACGTGCATTATGGGGTTACAACGCAAAATATTCAACAAACAGCACAGCTTTTAGTTACATCAAAAATACATGATCGTGTAATGACTGTACTTGCTGATATTTTATCCCACTTAGGAGAATTGGCAGAAAAACATCAAAATACAGTAATGTCTGGACGTACACATGGAAGACATGCCATTCCTATTACGTACGGATACAAAGTTTCTGTGTGGATTAGTGAGACGATTGATTCGATAGAGAGATTATCCGAAGCGGCCAAACGGACGTTTCAAGTAATGATGGGTGGAGCTGTCGGTTCATTTAATACCTTTGGAGAAAAAGGGATAACACTGCAATCAGAAGTGGCTAAACTGTTAAATATGAATGCCATGCCGGTACCGTCAAGAAATATAACGAGTCATAAAACGGAATATATTCATGCACTTGCTTTATTAGCAAATGGTTTTCATAAAATTGCTGAAGAAGTATATTCTACATCCATTGAAGAAATTGGTGAAGTTTCCGAAAGTTTTCAAAGTGGAACAATTGGTTCCAGTACGATGCCGCATAAAATTAATCCCAAGCTGTCAAAAGGGATTATCGCTAACGCTCAAAAACTCTATACGCTTCCGCAGCTTTGTTTAAATGCCGCTGCAAGACCATATGAAGCAGATAGCAGTCAGTATATGGTATTTGATGCTGCGCTGGAAGAAGCAATAGAATTAATTACAGAAGTGGTTTTGCGGACAGAGGAATTGACGAAAGGAATTTCTGTTCATGTAAATAAAATGAAGGAAAATGCTTCTCTGAATAAAGGATTAGATAATAGTGAATTTATTATGATGGAACTGGCAAAGAAGCTGGGAAAAGATAAAGCACATGCGATTGTTTACAACAAAGCGATACAAGTGCAGACCGAGGGAAGTTCATTTGTAGATACTTTATTAGAAGATAAGGATGTAAATCAAATGTTTTCTAAGGATGAAATCAACGGTATGCTGCTTCCGGAAAGGTATGTAGGTGCAGGACATATTATTGCTGAAGAACAAGCTAAAAGAGCATTCCGTATCTCTGAAAAAATAAAAAAAGATTTACCAGAACAGGATGCTTGATGAAGAATCGGATGGTCCTTTTTTAGGAGTGTATTTAGTATGATTAAACTTGTTGCTGTTGATATGGATGGAACACTTTTAGATACAAATAAACAAATATCCAGTGCAAATAAAGACGCTATTAAAGCTTGTATAGACCAGGGAATTAGAATTGTTTTAAGTACAGGCAGGCCTTTTAGCCATGTAGAACCATACGCGGATGAATTAAAACTGAATAATTTTTTTGTTACAGCAAATGGGGGACAAATATTAAACGCGGAAAAGGAAGTGATTTCCCAGTACTTTCTTTCTGCCAATCATTTATTAAGGCTTACTCAATTTTGTGAAACAAAAAAATTAAGATATTGGGCGTTAACTACGAAAGAACTCTTTAAAAATCAGTTTCCAGTCAATTATATGGATAAAAACTGGTTAAAGTTTGGAATTCGGCTGGACACAGAGAAAGAAGCCGATAGTCTCCGCAAATATTTAATAGAAACGAATCTATACGAGGTCTCAAATACACTGCCAACTAATCTTGAGTTAAATCCTTTAGGTATAAATAAAGCAGCTGGTATTGAATTTGTTTGTAAACAAATTGGAATTGAGATGAATGAAGTAATGGCAATAGGAGATGCACTCAATGATGTCAAACTTATTAAAAAAGCTAAGCTGGGTATTGCGATGGGAAATGCTCAACAATGTGTTAAAGAAATAGCAGACTTTGTAACAAAAGATCATAACAACGACGGTGTAGCATTTGCGTTGAATAAATATATTTTACATGATAATAAATTGTTTTAAAGAAATAAAATCAATATAAACTTAGGTGGGGAGATTATGTTTGGAAAGCTTTTTAAAAAGAAAGTAAATAACGAAGTAGAATTATTTGCTCCTGTTGATGGAGAAATAATTCCTTTAGAAGAAGTACCTGATCCGGTATTTTCTGAAAAAATGATGGGCGATGGAATTGCTATTAAACCATCTAATGGCAAAGTGGTATCACCAGTTGATGGAGATATTGTACAAGTATTCCCAACGAAGCATGCAGTAGGAGTTAAAGCTGGCAATGGAGCAGAAATTTTAATCCATATTGGTTTAGAAACAGTGGCATTGGATGGAGAAGGTTTTACCATTTATGTTAAAGAAGGAGATAAAGTGAAAAAAGGAGATGTCCTTGTTGATGTAGATTTGTCAGTGGTAAGTGAGAAGGCTTCAAGTACTATTACACCAATGCTTATTACAAACATGAGTGATATCGAAACGTTAGATAAACAAAATGTGAAGCGAGTTCGGGCAAGTGAGGACGTAGTTATTGCTATTAAATAAATAGGCTTACGAATAACCTGATTTTGTTGAGATTGAAAAAAGGTAAGAGCAAACAGTATAAAAAAGTAACAGCTTTTCGCTTTTAAGTGGAAAGATGTTACTTTTTTATATTTCTTTTTAATTTTACTTCCAAATTCGAAATAATAGATTTTCGTATTTGAAAGAAAACGTTATAATAGGGAAAGAAGGAAGGGAATTGTATGATATATTTATTCCTGAGGACGTTTGCAATAGGTCTCTTAGGAGCGCTTGTCTTTTCGGTCTTTGGTCTGCCGCTGCCCTGGCTGCTCGGTCCAATGATAGTGACATTAGTGTTTCATTTAAAATCATCCTGGAAAATCGTATGGGATTCAACGTTTCGTAATATCGGACTGGTTATTGCCGGATATACGATTGGGTATGCGTTTACATTAGATGCGCTGCAGGATATGGTAAACTATTTTCCGATGATGATTATCATTAACATTATTTTTTTAATTTTATTTATCGGTGTCAGCTTTGTGGTTTCAAAATGGGCAAAGCTGGATATCGGGACAGCAATGGCTTGTTGTGCTCCAGGGGGATTACAGCAGGTAGTCGTCTTTGCGGAAGAGCAAAAAACCTTGAATATAACTGTGGTGACATTTTATCAAGTCATCCGGCTGCTGGCGATTATTACGTTGGTTCCGTTTATTGTATCGAGTAATAATGGAGGTATGGCATCCGATAATACGGCAGAAAGCTATTCACTGGCCTTATTCGGTTTATTAATTGTATGCTACATAGCAGGAATGGCTTTTAAATTGATCAAAGTACCTACCGCTTATTTATTAGGACCTGTTTTCTTTATTATGGTATGCAATTTATTGTCTATTCAGGTGCCTCTAATGCCAGAAAATCTATTACATATCGCTCAGCTTTTTATTGGAATCTATGTAGGCTTACTATTAGAACGTGATAAATTGAAGAAAATGAAATCGCATATTCCATATGCTATCGGGTCTTGTGTGATTTTACTCAGCGTGGCGTTTTTAATTAGTGAATGGATGGCACATCGTTTTATGGATTTTGCTACAAGCTTTTTAAGTGTTGTTCCAGGCGGTGTGGATCAAATGGGGATTATCGCTGCTTCCATTCAAGCAGAAGTGACGGTGGTGACTTCTTTCCAATTATTCCGGATTGTCTTTTTATCCATTATTATCATCCCATTTGTGAAATATATGGTCGGACGGGATCAAAGGAAAGTCAGGGGATAGTGTAAGAGTGAGGTGTTCAAAATGATTCAAATTGGTCTAACAGGATGGGGAGACCACGATTCTATTTATGCAGATGATACAAAAGCACATGAAAAATTACAAGAATACAGCAGTCATTTCCCGGTGGTAGAATTAGACTCCTCCTTCTATGCAGTACAGCCGATTCGTAATATGGAAAAATGGGCGGGGGAGACGCCGGAGAATTTTCAATTTATCGTGAAAGCCTATCAAGGAATGACCGGGCATGATCGGGAGGGGAAAGTAAACCCTTTTGAAACGAAGGCAGAAATGTTCCAAGCATTCAGGGAGTCGATTGTACCGCTTCAAAAAGCAGGAAAACTGGGAGCCGTGCTGTTTCAATTTCCGCCGTGGTTTGATTGTACACAAGAGCATGTGCAATATTTACGTTATTGTAAAAAGGAAATGGAGGATATTCCTGTTGCTTTGGAGTTCAGGCAGCAATCCTGGTATGAGGAAAGATTTCAGCAGCAAACCTTGCAATTTATGAAACAAGAAGGCTGGATTCATACTGTTGCGGATGAACCGCAGGCTGGTGAAAAGTCGGTTCCTTTTGTGCCTGTTGTGACAGTAAAAGATAAAGTCATTATCCGGCTGCACGGAAGAAACGTCCACGGCTGGAATTACTCGGGAAATGCGAATTGGCGGAAGGTCCGTTATTTATATGAATATAACGAGCAGGAATTAACAACGATAGCTGAAGAGGTAAAAAGGTTAGAAAAGCAATGCGAAGAGGTTATAGTATTGTTTAACAACAATTCAGGAAGACATGCTGCTGGAAACGCGAAGCAGCTGCAGCAGATGTTAGGAATTGAATTTGATGGATTGGCTTCGCAGCAGTTAGGGCTGTTTTAATTATATGTATGAAAGAGATAACCAAGTTTATGAGGTTTCAACCATCATAGATTTGGTTATTTTTTGAGCTGCAACATACTGTGCTTTATTACGAAACAAGGATTAACAAGAAAGAAATGATTCTGGTTAAGTTAACAGAAGCAGTGTGCTCTTTAAATTTTCAGAAAGTAAGTATATAATAACCTTAACCTTAAGACGAACGGAGGAAAATCATATGATGCGTTATATGGTATGAACATCTTAGTGATTCCCTTTTAAAATCATAATGAAAAAAAGGATTTCAGGAGGGGCAAAAAATGAATATAGAAAATAAGCGGAACAAACTGATGGAAGCGCAAAAGAAATATCATTTTTCAGGAGCGTTCTATGCTAAAAAGCAGGATGAAGTCATTACAGGAAGCAGTGGCTATAGAAATCGAGCCGAGAAACTAAAGAATCAGACAGATACACGATTTGGTATTGCCTCGGGATGCAAATTGTTTACTGCAGTTGCTGTAGCCAAGCTGGTGGAAATGGGGAAAATAACTTTTGAGACAAAGCTGCATGATTGTGTGATGGAGGAGTTTCCTTATTTTGATAAGAACATTACCATTCATCATTTACTGACGCATACTTCGGGTGTGCCGGATTATTTTGATGAGGAAGAGATGGATGATTATGAGCAGCTGTGGGTGTCCTTGCCAATGTATAAAGTCAGATCGCCAAAAGATTTTCTCACGCTTTTTCAACATAAAAAGACGCAGAAACATCCAGGTGATTCCTTTCAATATAATAATTCAGGCTATATTTTATTAGGATTGATTGTAGAACAGGTTACCGACTGCAGTTTTTCTTCCTTTGTAGAGGAACATATTTTTAAAGCGGCAGACATGAGCGATTCAGGATATTTTGAAATGGATGATTTGCCGGAACGGACAGCATTAGGTTATGTGGAAGAACCGAATGGGAAATGGAGAGCAAATATATATTCCCTTCCAGCTAAGGGCGGCCCGGATGGAGGTGCATATGTTACTGTAGCTGATATGGCTAAGTTCTGGAAGGCTTTGAAGAGCTTTCAGCTGTTATCTGAAGAAATGACAAAGCAAGTATGTCAGCCGCATGAATGTGTAGATGCAGAAGAAAACATCTTCTACGGATACGCCGGTTATATGGAATTAGACGACAATAAAAACATTATAAAGCATATTCAAATGGGCTATGATCCGGGAGTTAATTTCCGGTCAGTTCATTATCCGTATGAGGAGAAGACGATAATTGTTTGTTCAAACGAATCTGAGGGAGCTTACGAGCTTTTGAAAGAGATGGAGCGCATCTTATAAAACGAAACTTCACTCAGTGGGAGTTTTACGGACGGTTCTCCGTGATAACGTGAAAAGAAAGGGATTAACCATAACGGTTAGTCCCTTTCTTAACGAAACAGTTTATTTCTGATCTTTTTCGCATATCTATGAAAAATACGGCTTTTATCAAGTTTCCGTTCTTTGGTTAAAGTTTGAAATGCAGCCTGTTTCTCTGTATAATCCGTCTGCATTTTATCGTCTGTTGCAATTTTCATTAAGTCGTGATGCGATATATACTGCTTCTGATTTTCCTGCTCTTCAGAAAGATAGCCTGCCCGTTTTAAAATTCGGAAAGATTGTTTTACTTCTTCGGGCAATCCTGCAAATTCATCCCGCAAATCTAGACGCTCTCCTTTGCCCGGCAAATTATTGAATTCTCCATCATCCGCTGCCTTTTTAATTTGCTCTTCCACAAAGTGATACATAACGCTCCTCCTTATGCAATCTATCTTTAAGTATGCTGGATGAAGGGGGAAAGTTCAACTAAAGATTGTTATCGATATGATTGATAATCTGCTGCACAGCTTGTTCTCCCTTAAGTTTCCAATCATATAAATCTGATTTATGAAGATAGGCTTGAGATGAATCGAAATGTCGATTGTCGGCGTGATGGATAATTTGAGGATTTCCAAATTCAATTTGAACAGATGGCTGGTTATGTTCTTCTTGCAGCATCTGGTAGGGGAGATATAAATATAGTTTTCTCTCTGCCTGACTGGAAAGAAGCCCATTAAAATATCCGTGGTAGTTACTATTTTCTACTATCGTAAATCCAAGCTCTTTTAAATGCAGCTTTAATTTTAGGAAAACCCCTTGCTTACCCGGCAAATTGGTATGTAATGCGATCATTTTTAGTTTCTCCTTTTCCATTCTGTTATGATTAGTTTTGCCTTTTGAAAAGCGAAACATACGTTAATAAGAGACCATACCATCTGTGGAAATTAAATAAATAATGACTTGATTAGAGAATGTTTGTTCGGTATACTGGGTTTAGATAGTCACCTTAGAAACTCACCTTATCAAAATAAAAGGATGTGTTTTTATGCCCCAAATATGTCTCCGAAAAGTATACTCCTCATCCGAAATAATCCCTTTGCATGTACAGGAAGAATCCAAGTCATACAACAAATATCAAAGAAGAAAAGAGCGCACCAACAAAGCACTGCATCGAATACCGGATCTCCAATTAATGGATTTAAAAGTAGACTATGCTTTTAAACAACTATTTGGAAACGAAAAGAATAAGGATATCACTGTCGTCTTTCTCAATGCCATTTTAGCCAAATCAGGAAGAAGTCCAATTCAGCAGCTTTACTTTCAAAATATCGAAATTGGCGGCGAGTATGAAGAAGATAAGAAATCCAGATTAGATCTCTTAATCAGGACGGAGAATAAAGAATGGGTCAACATAGAAATTCAAATCAATAATGAGTATAATATGATTAAAAGATCGCTGTATTATTGGTCGAGACTTTTTTCAGAGCAGCTGAAAGAAGGGCAAAGCTATAAAGAATTGTACCCTGTCATTAGTATTAATATCATGCATTTTAACCTGCTGGATGAAACGGACGCCTTTCATAATATCTTTCGTCTGTATGAGATGAAGCAGAAATATCCATTAACCGATATGATTGAATTTCATTTTGTGGAGATTCCTAAATTAATTACTGCCTGGAAGAATAACCAGCTGGATCCATGGGAAGATGTCTTAACGCGCTGGCTGCTGCTGTTAGGAACAGTAGACCGACGGAAGAATCACTTCTCGCAGTGTAACTGGCTGTAAGACTCCCACATTAAAAATAGAAAAGTCATGAAAATTTTAAGTGGGAGATCTAACAGCCAGTAACGGCCCGATTGGTTCAACTAAATGTTCAGTGGGGTGTAAAGAACCCCACTGAACAAAGTTTCACTTTATATAATGATATCTATCAAGAACTGGAGGAGATTGCGATGGTGGATAAAACGTTAAATGTTGCGATGCGGGTCTGGGAAGATTTAAGCCGTACAGAAGAAGAACGTCGGGAATATGAAGTCCGTTTGAAGCAAATTTTAGATGAGCAATCCAAGAAGCGTGATAGAGAGTTGTTGGAACAGGAAATGGCAGAAATGAAAGAACAGAGAGAAGAAATGAAAATGGAGAAAGATGAAGCAGAAAAACAGAAGGAAGAGGCAGAAAAGCAGAAGGAAAAGGCGGAAATCAAAAGAAAAGAAGCGGAACGAAAAAGGCTTGAAGCAGAGTCCGCACTAAAGGAATCTGCAAAACAGACGGCACTCAAAATGTTAGAACAGGGGATAAGCCAAACGGCCATTTTACAGGTGACGGGTTTAACTCTACAGCAATTAGAGGTTATTCAGCAGGAATTGAGAAATAAGAATAAATAGATGGTAACGAACTAGTATGAAACAACAAGGCACATGCTGATAAATGAAGAGACTGCATGTGCTTTTATGCTAAAAATGAAATCGCCGCACAATTTCATTTTTCATCGTTTTTTCCGAAAACAGTACCATGCCAATCAGCGTCATCAAAGCATAGAGAGCTGTTGCAGCACTTGGCCATAATACAGTGGACCACGAACTTAAGAACAGAATAACAGGAAGGAAGCCGAGAATAACCATCGTAGTCATATAACCGATATATTCACGCCACTTCATAGGTTTCCGCAGCACAATGATTGTTACAAGTAACGTTGCCAGCGTAACAAGAAACGGAATAACATAATGAATGGACCACTTAGAGCTTCCGGAAGCTGCATCTAAAATAAATAGCATAACAGAGAGTGCAATAACTTGAAGAACCACCTTGGACCCGGTGTGTGCTCTGGAAAGAATGGTATGATTTATGGTTAATAGACTGTATAGTACTGGGCTTAACACATATAAAAACCATAATTTATCCGGGTTAATCAGTAAATTAATTAATATACTGGTACTGACAATAAAAATGGCAATAAATAAGACAAGCCGCTGTGCAAAACGGCGTCGTTTGACTTTGGTTTCATAAATAGGATAATATTCATTGTCTCCTGTTTTTTGAGAAAGCTTATTCTTGCAGAGAGGACAATATTGCTGTTTTGTATAGGTATTGCAATTATTGCAATAATGTTGCATTGTTTTCACCTGCTGTCATTGGAATAGACCTCTATCTCCAAGTTATATGTCTTAGATAGTTCTCTGAAAAAGGTACGAATAATATCCGCTTCTTTAATCATTCTGGAAAATGTGATTACAAGTTCATCGCCAACTGCAATCATCGCACCATTAATGGGACTTTTCTTGGTTGGATATAAAATGAGTTCCATATGTGAAATATGTGATTTCATTGATTCTGGTAGCTGTACTTTTCCGACATTTGTCATCGTCATTGCTTTGGTGCGTTCACTAAAGCTTCTATATCCATAACGTATTGCATGGTATTTCAGCGGAAGTGGAATGAACCTTGCTGTCAGTCTGGTCTGCCATTTCACCCGATCATTAATACTTTGCTGTAAGCTTTCTCTCCGTACTTTTTCCCGTAGTTGCTTTGATATTTCTGTAATGATTTCTTCTAAAGTTGTTTTCTCCGTTACTGCCATCCCGATATTAACGACACCAAAAAAATTACGAAGTGTATTTGAAGGAAAAAGATTTCTTAAATTGACGGGAATGGCGATTTTTATTTCCTCCTGATAAGCACGGAATTTCAATCTCTCTTTATAAATAGCTGCAATAAGAAGTGCTGAAATAAACGCAGTAATGGTCGTTCCATGCGCTTTAGCAAGCTGGTGTACCTTCTCCGCACTCATTTTTCCATGGACGACTACTGTCTGGTCAATTGCTCCGCCGCGAATTTGATAGGAAGGTGCTTCTTTAAATTTTTCGGCTTTTTCATCAGTGACATAGTTTTGATAGCTGTCATCGCTTTCGTAATAGCTGGGTTCATCGTGAATATCGATTAATGTACTTGCATAGCTTACGTCTTTCCCCAGATGAACGAGATACTGATAAACAAGTGCTTTAATAAATTCTAAAGCGCCAGTGCCATCTGTTACAGAATGAAAAAATTCCACAGCAATTCTTTTTTTATAATACGTAACGCGCATTAAAAATCCATTTGTTTCCAATGGGTCAATAGGAGCGCACGGATATTGATTTTCGTAATGTACAAAAAGTTTTTCTTTATTTTCCACAAGAAAATCCCAAAACACGCCTTTGCTTAGCTTTACAGCAAACATAGGCAAGCGCTTAAGAACATCGTCGAGTGCATGCTGAAGCTTATCAGGTTGTACGGGCTCCTTCATTACCGCAGCCATCCGAAAAACGGAAGAATTTGTCTGTTCAGAGACAGCATGAAACATTTTTCCTGCATTATCAAGTTTGTACCATTCATTCATCTTACGCACACCCCTGTTACGTACTGCTTTACTTGTATATTGTTAATTTGAGTAAAAATCAATTCTTTTATTACGGAGAATAGCTCAAAAAACTTCTGCCTCAAAAAAAGCGAGAAAATAAAATTATTTAGGCAGAAGATAAAGGACGCTAACTCCCTGAACCGCTCAACTAATTAATCAGTGGGAGAAAAACAAAAATACCTGCTGTTTGAAGTACGGTTTATAAGCTTTATTTTTTACTTTAACAGATGGCGCTCATTTTTTATACTATGAAAAATATCAATTTTGAAAAATGGAGTTAAGTTTTAAACACGAAAAAAATTATATAGATCTTTTCGCAACCCATTCATTTATATTGTAGTAATATGATTATCTTGATGCACTTTATTTAATTCTGAAATTTTAGCAACAGAATCAGGATGTTTTTTTCCTGAATCAATGATGAGTGATTCGATTAAAGCTATAGCAGGGATAATGCTGTAGCGATTTTTACTCTGTCCGACCACTAAGTGTGCATCACTATCCGGAATGATAGGACATGTTTCGATATCGGTAATCAGTGCGATAGAGATGTCTTTATGGCTACGGCAATATTTTACAAAATCAATGCTTTGTTTTGTATAAGGAGACAAAGCAATTACAATCAATAAATCACCTTGGTTAAATTTTAAAGATTCATCGTATAAAAAATCATTGTTGCCGCTTAATTGTGTCATATTGTCCCTGATGCCCCGAAGCATCAATTCAAAATAAAGAGCAATTGATATCGACGTTCTCATCCCTAGAAAGTACAGATTTTTTGATTGGAAGAGCATGTTTAGAAAGTGAGTATATTGCTTTAAATCAAGCTCTCCTAACATGGATTCAATATCTTGTATACTGCTATATCCAACCTTCATCATCGAGTTCTCTGATTCGTCTATTTCCTCTAATGATTTTTGTAAATGCCACCATGTATTTTTCTTATTATTGAAAGCATATTTGATGATGTCCTTTTTAAAATCTGGATATTTTTTATAACCAATTTTTTCAATAAACCTTAGGATGGTTGTTGTCCCTACCTGGCTATTTTTCGATAATTCATTAATTGTCATTGTTGATACATCATCTATGTTCTTTATGACATATTTACACAGGCTTTGCTGCTGGCGAGGCAAATCATTCTGAATAGCTATTAATCTATCTTTTAAGTCCAAAGTTCATTCCTCCTTTGTCATTACAATTATATCAGTTTATAGAATATATTATAATTAAGGAAAAATAATTCCTTTTTAAATATTTTGGTTTATTTTTTTCCTTATTCAATGATATAGTATTATAAAACAACATGAAAGGGGTTACAATATGGAATTTAGTGTTTGGGATATTTTAATCGACTTTGGTATCATTTCTGCACTATTGCTGATTGGAACTTTTTTGAGAGCAAAAGTGGGAATATTTCAACGGTCGTTTATGCCTGCAAGTATTATTGCTGGAATCCTTGGCTTGGTTTTAGGAAATCATGGATTAAATATACTGCCATTTTCAGAACTAATAAGCACTTATCCTTCTTTATTGATTGCATTCGTATTTGCTGCACTTCCTTTAGCAACACCAAAATTTAAATGGTCAGATATGTTTGATAAAGTGGGAAGATTATGGTCTTATTCGCAGGTTATTATGCTTCTTATGTGGGGAGGAGGATTATTATTTGCATTAGTGTTATTAGTACCGATTTTTGATGTGCATAATGGATTTGGTTTGCTGTTGGCAGCAGGTTTTGTGGGAGGGCATGGCACCGCAGCTGCGATAGGAGAAGCATTCCAAAGTCAAGGCTGGGAAGAAGCCACCACATTAGCAATGACTTCAGCAACCATAGGAGCTATTCTGGCGATAGGAGTAGGTTTGCTGTTAATTAAATTTAATGCAAACAAAGGAAATACAAATTATATTAGCAGTTTTGATAAGCTTCCAAATGAATTGAAATCTGGTTTGTTGCCGAAAGATAAACGAGATTCACTAGGCGAAAATACCGTATCAAGTATTTTAATTGATCCTTTTGCATTTCATCTGATTCTTGTCTTGATAGCTACTTCAATTGGGTATTATCTAAGCCAGCTGGGCGAATCTTTATATGCAAGTTTATCGATTCCAGCATTCTCTCTTGCCTTTTTAGTCGGTCTATTACTGAAATACTTTTTGGAGTGGGTCAAAGCAGATGAATATGTTGATAACAAAATCATGAGCAGTATAGGCGGTAATGCAACCGATTTTCTAGTTGCATTTGGAATTGCATCTATTAACCTGACCGTCGTAGCTGATAATATTGTGCCATTTAGCATTCTTATTATATTTGGTATCATTCTCAGCTATATTTTTTATAAAGTCTTATCGAGGTATTATTTCCAGGAAAATTGGTTTGAAAAAGGAATTTTTACATTTGGATGGATTACCGGAGCTGTTGCAACAGCAATTGCATTATTAAGAATTGTTGACCCAAAATTAAAAAGCAATACGTTAGATGAATTTGGATTGGCATATATACCAATAGCTCCTGTGGAGATTGCGATTATTACATTCTCCCCGCTGCTTATTTTAAATGGGCATCATTGGCTCTTTGTCGTGATTACAATCGTACTTAGTTTAGTAATACTTATTGTATCCTACTATAAAAAATGGATTATATTAAATTCAAAGGAGAGATCTAAGTGAGTGAGAAGGTAGAATTATTATACTTACAGGAAGAAGAACTGATCGAGGCCGGTATTCTTGATATGAAAGAATGTGTCAACACCATGGAGGAAATGTTTCATCTTATGGGAAAAGGCGATTATATGCTGGGGGGGCCAAATAGAAACGATCATGGTTTAATGCTTTGGTTTAATAAAGAAGAGCCATTTGAAAATATACCAAAAGCAGGTCCAGATAGGAGATTTATGTCGCTTATTTCCTATCTTGGAGGAGAATTCGATGTGATCGGTAATAAATGGTATGGTTCCAATGTTGAAAATATGGATAAAGGGTTGCCGCGTTCTATTCATACTTTTACGCTTAATGATAAAGAAACAGGAGCACCGCTTGCAATTATGGCAGGAAACTTAGTCAGTTCTATGAGAACTGGTGCAGTGCCGGGAGTTGTTTCCAAACATCTCGCTAAGAAAGACGCAAAAGTTTTAGGTGCTGTTGGAGGAGGTGCAATCAACCAGTCTTGTATCGAAGCGATAGTAACCTCCGTTAGTACACTTGAAAAGGTTGTCCTTTTTGATATTAATTTAGCAAAAGGGAAGCAAATTGCTAATAAATTGGAACAGAAATTAAACCTTTTCGTTGAAGTAGTCGATGATATGGATCGCTGTATTCAACAATCTGACATTGTAACTGTTGCTACATCTGGGAAAAGTAAGCCAGAAATTAAAAAAGATAGTATAAAGCCTGGAGCACTTATTATTCTGACAGGAGCAGCAGATTTATCTCAAGAGGTTTACAATCATTCAAGAATTGTATCGGATTTATGGTCTATGCATAAAAAATGGCTGGAAGATGGGTTATCGCATCCTGAGGGTATAGCCAGTATTCGTGATTGGACAATGTCAGGTCAACTATTAGAGCTCATCCATAACGGTGAATATGATGACAGTGCAATTGATGATATTGGGGATATTATTTCAGGTCAAAAAACGGGAAGGAAATCAGAAGATGAGGTTATTATTTGCATGACTGGAGGTCTTCCTACAGAGGATGTTGCCTGGGCATATAAAGTATATCAAAATGCATTAAAGAACAAGATAGGAACAGCACTTCCGCTATGGGAGAGCTCCTATTTAACGAAATAAATCAGATTTCCTGTTTCTATTTGGCTTCTGCGGGCTAAATAATAGCTAAAAAAGTAAGGGATTGCTATTCCGATGTATTAAGAATAGCAATCCCATCTTTAGCTTTAATCTAAAGAAAGAAAACGAGATAAACAGAAAAGGCTCCAAATACAATAATATAAAAAAGTATTTTAGCAAGTGTCGGCTTCTTGTAACAGTCGTAAATTGCAGGTACAGTAATTAAAAAAAGTGCAATAATCATAGTTGCTGTATTTAAGAAAAAAGTAATTAAAATCCCTGCAATAATAAATAAAACCCCTGATATAATGTTCTCTTTCCTATTTATCATAAGTCACCCCATATTCTCTATATCACGCTTAAATCAAGGTTATTTTTACACTGCCAATATCACGGTAGCTGGCAAGATATTCACCTGCTTCTGCTTTAAATGGCGAAATAAATGTTCCAGAAGAAACCACCATGCCTTTTTGCAGGGACAGGTTATGCTCGGCTAATTTCTCCACAAGCCATTTAACCGCATTGACAGGATTATCTAATACTGCATCAGAGCGTCCGATATGTGTTGTTTTCCCATTAAATTTTAAATCGAGATCAATTGCACCGAGCTTTTCTATGCTGGGGGAAGGGACAGGGCTGCCTGTAACTATTCTGCCTGTTGCTGTATTGTCAGATAACAAATCCATTAATGAAAAATTCGGGAACCAGTCGATATATCTTGCATCTGGAATTTCAATCCCTGGTGCAACAGAAGTTTTTTCGATGATTTCCTGAATATCTGCGTCATTCGAGATGTCTTCATTGATGAAAAACATCAGCTCCGGTTCAATCAATGGGGAGAATAAATGAGATAGTGCATATTCAGAATCTCCCTGTAGCACTTGGGAAGTTAGAATCGTTCCGTAGGCAGGTTCATGTGTGTCAGCAATTGCCTGTGTCTCTTTACTAGTCATACTGATTTTATAGCCGGCAACCGCATCGTCCTCCTGAACACGTTTGTTTATAAACGCATGCTGCACTTGATATGCTTCGTCTTCGCTGATCGTATAGTTTTCACGAATAAATGAAACAGGGCTATGCGTCCGGTAAGCTGTTTCGATATGTGTTAAAATTTCGGGAATAACGCTCATGCTTAAAATCTCCTTTCACCTATTTTTATCCTTTTTCAAAATATTATATTATTATATGATGAAAGAAAAGAGCGTCTCCGTCAAGAGGCCGCTCTGTATATATACTTAGTTATCAGCAGCAATTTTCAATGTAAGCTGCTTTACTTCTTCTATTGACTTAGCTCCAGATAATGCCATCGATACAGCAACTTCTTGCGCAAGGTTGGCGAATATCTTCTGAACCCCTGCTTCTCCCTGAAGTGCAAGCGCGTAGGTATAAGGACGTCCAAATAAAATTGCATCTGCGCCAAGCGCCAGAGCCTTGATGACATCTGCTCCCCGGCGGATACCGCTGTCAAGCAGCAAAGGAAAATCTGGACCAACAGCTTCGCGTATAGCTGGTAATGCTTCCAGACTTGGTATGATTCCATCCATTTGTCTGCCGCCATGATTGGACACAATTATTCCGTCTATGCCGGCATTTATTGCTTGTTTTGCATCTTCCGGATGAAGGATGCCTTTTAGAAAAATCGGCAGCTTCGTGCGTTGCCGTAATTCTGTTATATTGTCCCAATGGAGCGATGGATGATGAAGGTTTTCAATAATCGAATCAATTTCATCCTGGCCATCCTTTAATCCTTCCTGAAATGCAGGATCTTGGACATAGTTTGCTTTTCCATAACCTTTTTTCAATGGGGAGTACTGATGCCTCATATCATCTTCACGCCACCCGAGAATCATGGTATCCACGGTGACGACAATCGCTTCATACCCGGCTTTTTCTGCGCGTTCTGCCATACTGTAGGAAATAGCATCATTATTGGCCCAATATAACTGAAACCATTTTGGCCCATGAGGAACAGCCTCTGAGACTTCTTCGATAGATCTTGCTGTAACCGTACTTTGGATATATGGAATATTCATTGAAGCTGCAACATTTGCAACGGCAAAGTCAGGCTCTTCATGAACCATTTTTAAATGACCTATCGGAGCAACCATCAATGGGGAAGCATATTCTTTTCCTAAAATACGTATAGATGTGTCCACTTCCGAGACATTACGTAAAAATCTGGGAACAATTGAATATTTCTCAAAGGCTTCCCTGTTTTTTCTTAACGTTTCTTCTCCTCCGGCACCGGAGCGGATGTGGCCAAACACTTCTGCCGGCAGGGCATGCTTTGCTGCAGCTTCAAGCTGTACAGTTCCAATCGGAAAGGAATCCTGTATGGTTATATGCTCTAAGAAAGAGCCTTTTTTGGATGAGGTTGTCATATTTTTTCCCCCAATTAATCTTTTTTCAATCGTTCGGCGAGCCGGTTACCGAGAGACTGAAGACCTTGAACGATAATAACGAGCATAATAACGGTGACATACATGACATCTGTTTCATAACGCAGATGTCCAAACCGGTAAGCAAGGTCACCTAGGCCTCCTGCTCCGACTAAGCCGGCCATAGCGGTTGCCCCGATAAGGCTGATCGTTGCGATAGTTAATGCAAGAACAATAGCTGGTCTCGCTTCCCGCAGCATCACATTCCAAATAATTTGATGTGTTTTTACTCCCATCGCCCGGTATGCTTCAATAACACCTTGGTTGACCTCCAGCAGGGAGGATTCAATCAGTCTGGCAATATAAGGAGCTGCATTGACAACGAGCGGTACAATAACCCCTTTGACACCAATGGTCACACCTACGATCAATTTGGTAAAAGGAAGCATGAAGAATAAAAGAATAATAAACGGAATCGATCGGATAACGTTAATCAGTAAGTTTAAAAACTGATAAACAAATTTATTTTGTAATGGTTGTCCCGGTCGTGTCAAAACTAAGAGAATAGCTAAAATAACGCCGATAATAATAGCGAAAAACAAAGAGATTAAAACCATTTGAATGGTTTCTATTATGGCATCATAAAACTCTGAACCCCATTGATCAATAAATGCCTGCATGTCAATTCACCCCCAATTCTTCTACTTCTACGCCTTGTTCCTGCAAGAAGGAGAGAGAATGTTCCACTTGATGCTCACTGCCGATTAAATGAACGACAAGGTTACCGACAATGCCATTTTTTAATTCGATAATATTTGCCGTCAAGATATTCGGTTCTACATAAAACTGCTGTGTAACCTTAGATAACAATGGCTGTCCTGTATTTTCACCAAGGAAGGTCAAACGAATTACTTTGCCCTCTAAATTCAAATCATCAATCAAACGGTCCGATAATTTTCGTTGTGAAATGGTATTTAAGAATTTTTTGGTTGTCGGCTGTTTAGGTTTTGTAAATAATTCTATCGTCGACCCTTGTTCAATGAGGTTTCCGTTTTCAATAACGTAAACATAATCGCATATTTTTTGGATGACGTTCATTTCATGCGTAATCAATAGAATTGTGATTCCAAGCTCTGCATTAATTTTTAATAATAGTTCGAGAATGGAATTTGTTGTTTCTGGATCAAGTGCGCTGGTTGCTTCATCGCTCAGGAGAACCTGTGGTTCCTGGGACAGTGCTCTGGCAATAGCAACACGCTGTTTTTGACCGCCGGAAAGCTGAGAAGGATAAGCATCTTTTTTCTCGGCTAAATCGACAATATCTAAGTATTTCATGACTCTTTCCTTAACTTCTGCCTTCGGTACGCCGAGTAATTTTAATGGAATCGCAATATTCTCATAGACATTGGCAGTCCTTAATAAATTAAAATGCTGAAAAATCATGCCGACTTTCTGTCTTGTCTGCCGGAGCTTTTCTTTTGATAATTTGGTTAAGTCAATTCCATCAATCCAAACCTTGCCTTTCGAAGGGGATTCCAGTAAATTGGCACAGCGAATTAATGTACTTTTTCCTGCACCGCTGTAGCCGATTACGCCATGGATTTCTCCTTTGTGGACAGAAATCGTCACATTGTCCAGTGCAGTAACATCTTTTCCTTTTTTGGAGGGGAAAATTTTGGTGACATTCTCTAATTTAATCATCTGCTGTTTTTCCTGCCTTTCTATCATTTATGCTGAACTGGTAGTTATCAGCAGCTTTTCTTATCAAAATCTATACAATTTGTAAAAAGAGCCTCTCTAGATGAAAGAGAGGCTCGAAAATGTAATCTTATTTTCTGCTCTCATCTTTCAAGACGGATGTCTTGCTGGAATTAGCACCTTTTTAAAGGTTGCCGAGCTTCAACGGGCCAGTCCCTCAGCTGCTCTGGATAAGAGGTATAATCGTAATTGAATTGTATTCTTTAAAAGTATCTTATTTTACAAGTTTCGTCAATATTTATTTTTGAAACAGCTGCAGTTTCTCAATACGTCGAATAGCTTCACGAATACGCTCCTCTTCTACGAGTAATCCGACGCGTATATAACCTTCTCCATTCCTTCCGAAACCATTCCCGGCTGCAACGGCAACATCCGCCTCTTGTAATAAATAATCGGCAAATGCTTCACTTGTAAACGCCGCTGGTACAGGGAGCCAGGCAAAGAAAGAGCCTTTCGGTGCAGTGACTTCCCAGCCGATACGTCTGCATTCTTCTATGAGAACATCTCTGCGTTGTTCATAGCGTTCGACAAGCGAGGTGACACAGCTTTGATCACCTGATAATGCTTCCGCAGCTGCCTTTTGAATAGCTGGGAAAAGACTGACAAATAAATGGTCCTGCAGAATATTAATCGCTTCAATCATATCTTTGTTGCCGGCAGCAAAACCGACTCGCCAGCCAGCCATATTATAGGTTTTGGAAAGGGTGTACAGCTCAACGCCGACATCTTTCGCTCCTTTTGTTTGCAGGAAGCTTACTGGCTGATGGCCGTCGAAACCGATGGCTCCATAAGCGAAATCATGAACAACGCCGATATCATTTTCCTCCGCTAATGCAACGGTCTCTTCAAAAAATTCTTTCGTTGCAACTCCTCCGGTCGGATTGTTTGGATAGTTGAGATATAATAGCTTGGCAAGTTTCTTTTGTTCCGCCGTCAGGGCAGCATAATCTGGTAAAAAATTGTTTTCCTCTAATAATGGGAAGGTGTCATAAGTAACATCTGCTAATGGAACACTGGACAAATAATCTGGATATCCAGGGTCTGGCAAGAGCATTAATTCGCCTTCATCCATAACAGCTAAAGGGAGCTCTATCAGACCGATTTTACTGCCGAACAGAATAGCAATTTCTGAAGCAGGGTCTAAATCGACATCATATTCTCTTTTATAAAATTGTGCTGCAGCCTTTTTTAATTCATCGGTACCGCGGAAAGGGGAATATTTATGGGCAACCGGATTTTCGGCACTTTCCTGAAGGGCACGGATAATATGCGGCGGTGTCGGCTGATCCGGGTTGCCTTGTCCGAGATTGATAATATCTCTTCCTTCTTCTAGTGCTGCAGCGACTTTAGCGGCAAGGGATGCAAAAAATTGAGCAGGAAGCTTTTCTACACGACGGGATAACTTCATCATCTATCGACCTCTTTATACTAGTTTGTAAATTTTATAATTACATCTAATAGTATAAGTTTGCAGTGCGATTGTCTATAAAAAATATGAGAGAACAGCAAACCAGGGATGTATGGGAATTTTTTCTATAATCCCTATTCATCCCTTTTTCCGTTGCATTTCATATGTTAAAGTAGTAAGATAGAAATCGTGTCAAATTATGTTAAATAATTAGATAATTCCAAGAATTATTTGGTTTGGAGGTAGGAGGAATAAAAATGAATACCAAACTGCGTATAGGAAATTATTTAGCAATTGCATTTATGTTATTTGCTTTATTTTTTGGAGCGGGAAATCTGATTTTCCCTGCACAACTGGGACAGTTATCAGGGGATAATATTATCCCGGCTACGATTGGCTTTTTAATAACTGGAGTAGGGCTGCCTTTTCTCGGTATTATGGCAATGGGCTTCTCTGGAAAAAATAATTTACAGGAGCTTGCAAGTCGTGTTCACCCTGTTTATGGTCTTGCATTTACAGCCTTACTTTATTTAACGATTGGTCCATTCTTTGCAGCTCCAAGAACAGGAACGGTAGCTTATGAGGTTGGTATTGCACCATATGTAAGTGAAGGAGCACAATCAACGGTACTCTTGATTTTTACAGGGGTCTTTTTCTTAATTACTCTGCTTTTCTCGTTATTCCCATCAAAAATTGTCGATAATATTGGGAAATTTTTGGCGCCGGCGCTGGTGGTTTTACTGCTTGTTTTATTAGCCGTTGCATTTTTTAATCCGATGGGATCCATTCAGTCTCCAGAAGAAGGATATCAGTCTTCTGCCTTTTTCATTGGATTTTTGGAAGGTTATAACACGATGGATGCCTTGGCTGCATTAGTATTTGGGATTATTATTATTAATGTTATCAAAGGATTTGGGATTACGAATAACAATCAAATTCTTTCAGCAGTTACGAAAATCGGTTTAACATCAACAGCGTTACTTGCTATCATTTATGTCGGGATTTCCTATTTAGGAGCAACCAGTGTGTTAGAATTGGGTATATTTGAAAACGGGGGACCTGTATTAAGTGGAGCAGCAACGCATTATTTCGGTACATTTGGAGCTATTTTGCTGGCAGCTATTATTATATTGGCTTGTCTGACAACAGCAATTGGACTGATTACAGCGAATGCGGAATACTTTCATTCCATCATTCCTGCCATTGCTTATAAGCCATGGGTGTTTTTCTTTTCCATTTTAACGTTTGTCGTTGCTAACTTTGGACTGGAAAACATTATTTCTTTCTCTATTCCAGTGTTGATGTTCTTATATCCGCTGGCGATGGTGTTGGTTTTATTAACTTTTGTATCACCATTTTTCAATCATTCACGTTTAGTGTACATTCCGACCATAGCGGTCACGTTCATTTTTAGTATCATAGACGGTCTTTTAGCGCTTTTTGATTCAATAGGATTGGAATTGCCTGGCTGGCTGGATTCACTTGATAAGATGCTTGTGGAGAATCTTCTGCTTTATGAAGAAGGCTTAGGCTGGCTCTTGCCGGCAGCAATTGTTGCAGTAGTAATGATTATTGTAGCGAAAGTGAAAAAATAAAATGAAATAAAACCTGACTGGCAGATTGAAAACGCTCAGTCAGGTTTTTTTTGTTCATTTTTTCCTGCAATACCGTAGAAAAACAATTTCATTAATTCTTCTGTTAAAGGGACGAGTTGTTCGATGGCATCTCCTTTTTGTAAATAATCGCTAAACATCTGAAGGTAGACGAAGATAGCCGTATCGCTGATAGCAGGATCAATAAAACCTTCATCCCTCCCCTGTTGAACGAGCTGCATCATTGCTGGAAGTGCCTTTTCCTGGTAGAGACGCTCGATAAAATTACCTGGTATTTTATATTGCTCCATCATATAATTGGAAAATTCCTCGTGTACATCATTTACGATTTGTGCTTCAGAGAAGATAAGCTGCTTCATCTTCTCTTCATACGATATCGGCTCTTCAATGAGTTTATGATATTTTTCCCACATTTGATTAGTATAGTAGACAAGCACTTCATGCAATAAGTTTTCCTTGCTCTCAAAATAATTATAAATGGTTACTTGTGACACATTTGCTTCTTTTGCAATCTTCGAGATGGAAACCTTTTTGATGCCCTCTTTTTGAAATAATGCTGTGCTTGTATTTAAAATCTTTTCTTTTTTGATTGATGTTCTTCGTTCAAATCCATCCATAGCTTGCCACCTCCATCCTTATCATATCATATTTGAAAATGAAATATAAACACAATAATATTTCAAAACTTATTGACGAAAGAACTTTTTATCTATATTATGAAATATATAAGGTTTAATATTTCAAAACTTTTGAGGGGGATTCTTATGACTGTACTGCAGCTGGATTGGATTTCGAAAAGATTTGGTGATTTTCAAGCGCTGGATCAAGTGTCGATGGAATTAAAAGAAGGGGAGATCTACGGATTTATTGGACCGAATGGAGCGGGTAAGTCAACAACGATACGTATTTTATTAGGAATGTTAAAGGCAACAGAGGGATGCGCGACCTTATTTGGGAAGGATGCGTGGAAGGATGCTGCAGAAATTCATAAACGCTGTGCCTATGTGCCGGGAGATGTTTATGTATGGCCCAATTTAACGGGCGGAGAAGTGATTGATGTTTTACTGAAAATGAATGGAAGCTTTTCTGAGAAAAAGCGCGATGAATGGGTGGAACGATTTCAATTTGATCCGACGAAAAAAGCAAGGTCTTATTCGAAGGGAAACCGGCAAAAGATTGCTCTGATTGCTGCATTTGCTTCAGAAGCTGATTTGTTTATTCTGGATGAACCGACCTCAGGGCTCGATCCATTGATGGAGCATACCTTTCAGCAAGGTGTCAAAGAAGTGAAGAAAGCAGGGAAGACAGTGCTTTTATCCAGTCATATTTTATCGGAAGTCGAGAAACTTTGTGATCGTGTTGCGATTATTCGTAAAGGAAAAATTATTGAAAGAGGTACACTGGATGATTTGCGTCATTTAACAAGGATGCAGATGCAGGTGGAAACCAGGGAAGCTCCAGAAGGGTTAGTAAAGCTGTCCGGTGTGCATCAATTGGAAGAATCAGGGAGACAATTTACTTTTCAAGCAGATACAGATCATATGGAGGAGATTATTAATTATCTAAATAAATATGGTGTTCGGAAATTAGAGAGCACGCCACCAACTTTAGAAGATTTATTTATGCGCCATTATGAAGAACGCAGCGGTGAGGGGAATGCACAATGAGGAAGCATATCAAAGGAACAAGGGTACTGTTTCCAATCTTAATAAGGCAGCACAGGCTGCGATTGCTGTTATGGCTGGCGGGACTTGTTTTGGTGACTTGCTCCGTAGCTTATGCTTATCCAGATTTGTATCCGGATCAGGCATCCAGAGAAGCTTATTCCATCACAATGGAAAACCCGGCTATGATTGCTATGCTTGGAATAGGGTATGATCATTATCAGGAGGCAAGCAGCTTATTTGCGTTGGAAATGCTGTTGTTTTCTGCGATTGCAGTGGCTATTATGAATATTTTACTCATGTCTAAGCTGACAAGGGATGATGAGGAGAATGGCATCTTAGAGCTGGTCCAATCAAGATCTGTCGGACGATTAAGCTATTTGACCGCTTCTTTTATGGTAATGCTGACTGCGAATGTTTTATTCGTTCTCCTGCTGGCGGCAGCAATGGGCTCTATGCAAATAGATAGTTTTGGATTTTCTGGAGTTGTTCTTTATAGCGCCCTTTTGGGAAGCTTTGGGCTGTTGTTTGGTACAATGACAGCATTCTTTGCTCATTTTGTTACCTCTTCAAGGGGGGCGAGTGTATTTAGTTTTAGTGCGCTGTTTTTCTTCTATCTTTTGCGTGCTATCGGGGATGTGAATGTCGCATTTTTATCTTGGATCAGTCCGCTTGGCTGGTTATCAAGAGCGTACGTTTTCGTAGAAAATAACGTCTTTCCAATTGGTTTATTGCTGGTAAGCAGTCTTGGATTGGGAATTATAGCATTTATCCTGCAGGCAAAACGTGATATAGGAGATGGATTATTACCGGAACGGGCAGGCTCTGTTCATGCCTCTGCCTTTTTAAAAACAAAGACGGGACTGATCCTTCGTTTACAAAAAACAATGATTTTTATGTGGACGCTTGGCATTTTGCTGCTTAATATCGTTTTTGCACTTATATTAGGAGATTTAGAGACCTTCTTTTTAGAGAATGAAGCGATGCAGGCCTTTTTAACAGGGGAAGGCAATGTAATGGAGCAATTTATTGTTTTATTAATGGGAATCATGGCATTATTTATCACGGCACCAGTAATTATCAGCTTCTTAAGGCTTCGGGGTGAAGAGAAAGCTCATCGGACAGAACTTGTCTTCAGCAGGGCAGTATCGCGGATACAGCTTTTGAGGGCTTATCTCGTTCCAGCTATCCTGATTGCGGTTCTGGTGCCGATATTGCAGGCGGTAGCATTATGGAGTTTTGGAGCGGTCATCAGTGAAGACATGATGCCATTTTCAGATGTACTGGGGGCTTCTATGGTTTATATCCCCGCACTTTTATTCGTATTGGGTACGGCTGTTTTATTCATTGGCTGGCTGCCGAGAGCAGCTTCACTTGTATGGCTGTTTCTTGTCTACGGGTTTATCGTAATCTATCTGGGAGATATTTTAGAGCTTCCGGATTGGGTAAGAAATCTATCGGTCTATGAACATGTACCAGTTTACCCTAGTGAGGAGCTGTCTTATGCAGCGTTACTGATTCTATGCGGAATAAGTGTATTATTGATATTTATTGGTGCATTGGGATATAAGCGGCGTGATATAGAAGGGTAACAGATGGAAAAAATCATGTCTGTAGAAATTTCAAACAGAGAATTAAATCCTCGTTTGTGAAGAAAACTGGTATATAATTATAATTTAATTGAAAGTAATCTCTTTTATACTGATTGCCGTAAGAGGTTACTTTTTTATTTGTAATATAATAGAGTGGAAAGAAGCAAATCAGTATGCATTTGGAAGGGGGCATGCTGTCACGAAAGTGAAAAGCATAAGTATCCGTCGGCTCAGAAAAAAGGTTGAGGATGCCTGCGGAAAAAATTAGAGATAAGAATGGAAATGGATTTGCAGTCAATGTTTGGACAAATGCAATTAAGATTATACAATGATGGTATATTTATTGAAAAAGTGACATACATATCTCGTTCCCTTTATAATAGAATGACAGAAAAGATTAGAAAAACTTGAGACAGTGGGATTTGAATCAGGCTGCCGAAAGATAATCTTTCTTACGAGTTTTGCATAATGAGGAGACCAACAATATGTTTTATTTTCGTAAATCAAATAAAAAAGAAAATTCGGAATCTAAAACAGTGTTAAGTTTAAAAAGCAAGATGATTATCCTGATTAGCCTGCTGATTTTTGGTATTTTTATTCTTTTTACTTGGTTTCTCCACTCGTTTATTACCAACACCATTGAAGACCAGGTAGGGAAACGGGCGCTAAGTGTAGCTCAAAGTGTTGCCAATACACCAGAAATCATTGCGGCCTTCGAGTTACATCATCCTGCTTCGGTCATTCAGGAAACGGTAGCTCCGATTCAGGAAGAAACGGGTGCTGAATTTATTGTTGTAGGAAACAAAGAAGGAATTCGCTATTCCCATCCAAACCCAGAAAGAATTGGAGAAAAAATGATTGGCGGAGACAATACCCGTGCTTTACAAGATGGAGAAGCTTATGTATCTCAGAGTGAGGGGTCACTTGGATTATCTATTCGTGGAAAAGTGCCAGTAAGAGATGAATCAGGAAATATTATCGGTGTCGTATCGGTAGGCTTTCTAAGTGAGGATGTCCAAAGCATTATAGCGAATCAGAGCAAGTCCCTGTGGCTTACCATGATAGGAGTTATTGTATTAGGAATTGCAGGTGCCATTTTTATTGCTTATCATATTAAAAAGTTATTGTTTAATATGGAACCAAAGGATATTTCTTATTTGCTATTGCAAAAGGAAGCGATATTACAGTCTACTCATGAAGGAATGATAGCGGTTGATCATAATGGAATGATAATCATGATGAACAAAGCCGCAAAACAGATTTTGTTTCCGGAGGCCCAGCAGTTTGATTATTCTTCCGGAAAATCGATTGATCAACTGATTCCTCATACTGGTTTGTGTGAAGTACTGGAAAGCGGGAAGAGCCAGTACGACAAGGAAATGATTCTTGGTGAATCCATTGTCATAGTAAACCAAGCACCTATTTATATGGAAGGGGAGATAGCTGGGGCAGTTTCTACTTTCCGGAAAAAAACAGAGATAGAGCATGTGACCCAGGAGCTTCAACAAATTAGACAGTATGCAAATGCTCAACGTGCTCAAACACATGAATTTTCCAATAGTTTATATACCATTCTCGGTTTGCTTCAGTTAGGAGAACACAAAGAAGCCATCGATTTTATTAAAAAGAAAAGAAATATCCAAGAGAAGCAATCGCTAATCTTAACGCAACATGCAGCCGATCCAGTAGTTCAGGGACTTTTGCAAGGGAAAATCAATCAGGCGAATGAGCTTGGGGTGACTATTTCCCTTCATCCGGACAGCCAGCTTAATCATGCTTACTATGGGGATAAGCAGGAGGCCTTAATTACTGGAATTGGAAATATGCTTGAAAACGCGTTGGAATCCGTGAAAGGTAATCAGGAGAGCGAGCGGCAAATCAGTCTCTTTTTCACTGACATTGGGGATGACATCGTGGTAGAGGTGGATGATTCTGGTCAGGGTATATCAGAAGAGGCGGCAGCTCATATCTTTGAACAGGGGTACTCCACAAAAGGAGAGAAAAATCGTGGAATAGGGTTGGCGTTGACACGACATGCCGTCCATAAGCAAGGTGGTCAAATCATGCTGGAAGAAGGAGAAATGGGCGGCGCTTGTTTTGTAATGATTATACCTAAAAATGGAGGAGACTCGGATGAATGATAGCATACAGGCTCTTATTATCGAAGACGATTTCCGAATTGCTGAAATCAACCGGAGATACATAGAGAGGATAGAAGGGTATACGGTGCAGGGAGTGGTAAAAACAGGGGAAGAAGCACTTGCCTATCTTAAAGAGTGCACTTCTCGTCCGCAGCTGATTCTGCTTGATATTTACATTCCTGATGTAACAGGATTGGAGCTGCTTTGGCAAATACGTCATCTCTATCATGATATCGATTTAATTCCTGTTACTGCCGCTAATGAAACAATAACCATTAAAGAAGCATTAAGGGGAGGCGCTTTTGATTACATTGTAAAACCTGTTGATGCGGATCGTTTTGCGCAGTCCTTAGAGCGATATAAAGAATACCGAAAAATCTTTTCTGCTAAAGAGACGTTAGAACAAATGGAAATTGATGCTTTTACAGGTGTGACAGACGGCAGTTATCCATCTCGCTCCAGTAGTACAAACACAAATTTACCTAAAGGAATTGATCCGATTACGTTAAATGATATCAAGCAGCTTTTGGGGGCAGATAAAGGGAAAGGAGTCACTGCAGTGGAACTAAGTAAGAAAATTGGGACAAGCAGGTCTACGGCACGCCGGTATCTGGAATACCTGGTGTCTGCGAAAGAGGTTCATACGACTTTAAAATACGGAACTGTCGGCAGACCAGAACGTGAGTATATACTTCGTGAAACTTATGAACAAAATGATTAATATAAGTAATAAACAACTTATGAGAAGAAGGTTCCGCCTTCTTTTTTTTCATGCTATTTTATTTATTAATTGAATTTTTGTTAACGCTTTCAAAAAAGGGGTGTAATTAGCTAGCAATTACAAGGGTAGTCAATAGTATGAAATAAGGAGAGATAGGGATGTTAAGTTTAATAGGATTTTTAACAATATTGGCAATTGTTATTTTATTGATTCGGGGTAAGGTTCAACCAATTATTGCTATGGTATTAATACCTATTTTAGGTGCGTTTATTGCAGGTTTTGGTTTAGGAGAAATTGGAGAATTTTTTAATGAAGGAATTGCTACTGTAATCAATGTTGCTGTTATGTTCATTTTTGCAATTCTTTTCTTCGGTGTGATGTCAGATGCCGGACTATTTGACCCATTAATTAATAAAATGGTTGCGATTTCTCGGGGGAATATTATCGCTGTAAGTGTAGCTACTGTGTTTATTGCAGCGATTGCTCATTTGGATGGTTCTGGAGCATCAACATTTCTCATTACGATTCCAGCACTGCTTCCGTTGTATAAACGATTGAATATGAATCCATATTTGCTGCTACTTTTGGTCGGAGGAAGTGCAGCCATTATGAATATGGTTCCGTGGGCCGGACCTTTAGGACGTACTGCTTCTGTTTTAGGTGAAGATGTTACGGAGTTATGGTATCCACTCATTCCTGTCCAGATCATTGGGATGGTTTTGATGATTGGTATAGCGGTATTTCTTGGATTTAGGGAAAAAAAGAAAGTGGAACAGCGCTTTGGAAAACTGGAGGGTGCTGCTGCATTGGAGAAGACTGCGAAAGATATAGATGCTGACAATATGTATGATAAGAAGGGTTCCTCCAATGAAAATCCAAACGCACGGCCGAAATTACTTTGGATAAATACGATTATTGCATTAGGTGTTATCGCGCTGTTAGTATCAGGGATTATCCCAGCTGGTCTTGCATTTATGATTGGACTTGGGTTTGCATTACCAATCAATTATCCAAAAATGAAAGATCAAACGGAAAGAATAAAAGCGCATGCATCAAGTGCCCTGACAATGGCGACCATCATCTTAGCTGCTGGAACATTTTTAGGAATTTTAACCGGCACAGGGATGATGGACGCTATAGCGGAAGATGGTGTGAAAATCATGCCTGAAGCTGTCGGACCATATTTACATCTGGTTATCGGTTTCTTAGGAGTACCGCTTGACTTACTAACGAGTACAGATGCGTATTATTTTGGATTGCTGCCGGTTGTAGAACAGATTGCATCAGGTTTTGGTGTAGAATCCGTATCTACAGCATATGCAATGGTTATTGGAAACATTGTAGGGACATTTGTTAGTCCGCTTGCACCAGCAGTTTGGCTGGCACTTGGTTTATCTGGTTTAGAAATGGGGCGTCATATCAAATATTCTCTTCCTTGGTTGTGGGGATTAAGTATTGTATTAGTAATCATTGCAGTATTTATTGGAGTTATTTAGGAGGGCTCTATTCGACATTATATAGGGAAGTTTGTGTCTCTTATTTTTAGGGGAAACCGAATAACGTAGATTACGAAACATATGACGAAAAATTTTATCTGATTAATAAATTTTTTAAGAGATATAGAAAGGGAATTAAAAAGGTTTAGTTTACTGAAAATGCAGGAATTGTTTAGTTATATACAATTCCTGCATTTTTTTAATGAAGAAATTAAAATGGGAGGATCAGCTTGTCTGAGCAAATAATTAAAAAGGGAAAGGCGAATCTTTGGAAAGGATACGAAACAGCTGGAGGGACGTTAATTTTATCGCATAAAAAGTAAAGGTTTCGCTATTTTGTTGCATATTCTGCCATAATCTTTTAAGATTTTCATTTAATTTGTCATTTAGTATATAAATTTCTATCCAGAAGTAGTAAAATAAGAAAAATTAGAATGTTTATTTTCGATACAATCATCTTTAGAAGCAGTAGCTTGAAATAATTTGAAAACTTAATTTGTTGAAAATTATTTCAGATAAGTGATGTGTCTGAGGCATTCCAGAATAAGCAAGGGAAGAGAGAGCTATTCTCTAATCTTTTAGTAAAAATCTTAGAAAGAAGGTAAGGAAATTGGCGGAATTGCGCAGCGATATGATTAAAAAAGGTGTGGATCGTGCACCGCATCGAAGCCTGCTACATGCTGCAGGAGTAAAAACAAGAGACTTAGGAAAACCATTTATTCTGGTGGTCAACTCTTATATAGACATTGTTCCAGGACATATTCACTTACAAGAATTCGGAAAAATTGTAAAAGAAGCAATTCGTGAAGCTGGCGGGATCCCATTTGAAATGAATACGATTGGGGTAGATGACGGCATTGCGATGGGGCATATTGGAATGAGGTATTCCCTGCCGAGCCGGGAGCTGATTGCCGATTCTGTGGAAACAGTGGCAAATGCGCACTGGTTTGACGGCATGGTTTGTATTCCGAACTGTGACAAAATTACACCGGGGATGCTGATGGGGTCTCTTCGTGTAAATATCCCATCTATTTTTGTCAGCGGCGGTCCGATGAAGGCTGGTACAGACAGTGCTGGTAATCCGCTTTCCCTGACTTCTGTTTTTGAAGGGGTAGGAGCCTATCAAGCTGGAAAAATTGATGAAGCAAGATTACTAGAGTTAGAGCAAAATGCATGTCCGACATGCGGTTCCTGTTCGGGAATGTTTACCGCAAATTCAATGAACTGTCTGGCAGAAGGAATTGGACTTGCACTGCCGGGGAATGGTACGATTCTTGCTGTTGCAGAAGAAAGGAAAGAGTTCGTAAAACGTTCCGCTAAACAATTAATGGAGTTAATTAAAAAAGATATCAAACCGCGCGATATCGTTACAAAGGAAGCAATTGATAATGCCTTTGCATTAGATATGGCAATGGGCGGATCTACGAATACAGTACTGCATACATTGGCTTTGGCCCATGAAGCAGAAGTAGACTATCCGCTGGAACGTATCAATGAAATCGCAAACCGTGTGCCGCATTTGGCCAAGGTTGCTCCAGCATCAAATTACCATATTGAAGATGTTGACAGAGCAGGCGGAATTAGTGCAATTATTAATGAATTATTGAAAAAGCCAGGGGCATTTCATGGAGACAATTTAAGTGTGTCTGCGAAAACGATTCGGGAAAACGTTCAGGATTCGGAAATTCTGGACAAGGATGTTATTCATACATTAGATAATCCGCATTCCGAACGAGGCGGACTGGCTGTATTGTTTGGAAATCTGGCGCCGAATGGCTCTATCGTCAAAGTAGGCGCTATTGACCCAGAGGTAGGCGGTTATTTCAAAGGACCGGCTGTCTGCTTTGATTCACAGGAAGAAGCACTGGAAGGAATTGAGTCCGGCAAAGTAGAAGAAGGTCATGTGGTTGTTATTCGTTATGAAGGCCCTAAAGGCGGACCAGGAATGCCGGAAATGCTTGCGCCGACCTCACAAATTGTAGGACGAGGACTTGGTGCAAAGGTTGGTTTAATTACTGACGGACGTTTCTCCGGCGCATCCAGAGGGATTTCCATTGGTCATATCTCACCAGAAGCTGCAGAAGGAGGTCCCATAGCCTTTGTAGAGGATGGAGATATAATTGAATTAAACCTTGAAAACCGTGAAATGAACCTGCTGGTTTCGGATGAGGAATTTGAAAAACGCAAAGCCAATTGGAAAGGCTTTGAGCCAAAAGTGAAAAAGGGATGGCTTGGCCGTTATTCTAAACTTGTCACTTCTGCGAACACTGGCGGAGTGATGGAAATATAATTGAAAATCTGCGTCACAGTTTAATCGCTGTGACGTTTTTTCTTTTATTATGGAGCAAATCGCCCATAGCCCTCCCGCAGAAGGAAGTTTTGTTTTATATTCTGTTAACGATAAACGTCTAATTTGAATAATATAAATAACGGAAGATGATTTGAAGCGAGAGGTTGAGGGGAAATGGATGAAAAAAAGGATAATCATTCTAACCATTCAGATCAAGATATACAGGTTTCTTATAGCTTAAAATTAGCTTTGATTGGCGGTCTGTTAGCTACATTGGGTGATGCTATCAGCACCTATGCTGCAAGCTTGGCAATCGATGAATTTTTACAGGAATCGGAAGAGCAAAATGAGAAGGACCAGCAGCTGGAGGGAAGACTGGCTGCAATAGAAAGGAAATTAGATGCATTTCAGAACAAAACGGAATGAAAAATAAACGGTTAAAGAAGCTGGAGGAATAATAAATTTTCAGGTGAGCCATGTTTAATCAGGGAACAGTGTATAGAAAGCGGCAGCATCTCTTTTTTTAATTGTTGATGACTGCACAAGTGAATATTCGAAAGCTTTGTGACCATGATTTAAACAGCTGACAATTATTTAACCGGGGGAATATAGGCACCCTAAATAAGGGGGATAGGAGCGCCGATTAAATAGCTGCTATTTGTCGTTACCAATTATGTTCATTAGAATAGATTATTAAATAACCCCAAGGCAGGACGTTTAATATGGATAATAATCTGAAAGTGTTATTCGGTTCGTGGGAGGCAGCCATAGGCGCACTTCTTTCTGCTATAGCCAGTACGCCTTCCTTTAAACTGAATGAAACGCAGCAAACGAATTTGGATTTAGCAGGAAATGTCATGCAGGCTACAGGCAGTGCTTTAGCAGCCGATAGTGAAAAAAAGCTCACTTTAAATAAAATTGGAAATCAAGTCCAAGCGATGGGGAATTCTATCGTGATTAGCGGAATAGTCATTCCTTTTACTGAAGAAACAAAAAGAAAAGTAACCATCAAAGGAAATTTATTTCAAGCTGCCGGAAGCAGCATGGCTCTTCCTGATTTATTGGATACCGCTGAGATAACTATGGATACGCTATATGAAATCTATGGAGCACTGCTTCAATCTATTGGAAATGCTTTGCAGGGTTTATCAGGCATTATTGAACTAAAAGGGGAACGAGGAGAACATATTGATTTTGTTGGAAGCTGGATACAAACCATTGGCGCCTTTATACAAGCTCTGGTACAAAGCAAAACATCATGTATCGACTATGAAAAGTCATTTTCGGGTATGCACATATGGCGCGATTAATTTGAATTTCTGTGAAGGGTGGAAACCTGAAAAGATACTTTGCTGTTTTATTAGCAGTGAACTAGTATAAAAGATAGAAAAGTTTAGTATGCTAAGAGAAAAGGAAATGAATATCAACTGATTTCTTATAAAAGGATGATGATAATGATTCCAGCACAACCAGCTCTTACCCGAAAAAGTATTGTTATGTTATTACGTCTTGTTGCTGTTGTTTTTTCTAGTATAGTAGCTATTTTATCAACGGTATTGCCGCTTTTATTTTATACGGATTTGTCGGCCGGCGCTGTGATGACCGTTGCTTCTGTATTATTAATCGGTGCTGTATTTATTCATGGCATGCTGACTCACACCTTGAATGATATTGCAGATTATCAATCGGGCACAGATCAATACAGCCCCGGCGTTCTTTCTGGAGGAAGCAGAGTGCTGCAGACAGGGACAATGTCTGTAGGAATGCTCAAGCAATTAGGTATCTGGATGACGATTTTCTTATTACTGATGGCTATCCTGTTTGCGTTTCTCGGACTTACGGAATTTGCTGTATTAACCTTGGTCGGTATCTGGGGAGCAGTATCTTACTCACTAAAACCATTTCAGTTAGCCTACTATCCATTTGCGGGAGAATGGCTCAGTTTATTCCCAACCATGCTGATGCTGGGAATCGCTGCCCCTTGGATTTTACTTGGACAAGTCCCTGCCTGGACATGGCAAAATGCATTGATTAATGCAATCTGGTGTATGGCGTGGGTAATGGTTCATCATATTCCGGACCGGCATGCGGATAGAAAAGCAGTGCCCCTGAAGCAAACCTCTGTGGTGTGGGCAGAGAATAAGTTTGGAGCAAGCGGTGCTAAACTGCCTGCCATGCTTTATTTTATCTTAATCGGGTTGCTGCTTCTTTGGACAGCTTTCACACGTCCGGCCGGAGCAATAGGCGCTGGCATTCTCCTGATTTATGCAATCTATCTCGTGATAAAAATGGATATTGACGATGTAGAAAAAGTAACAAATGATGAGAAAAAGCTGCTTATTCTTGCTTTTGTAACAGCGATATGGCTGGGGAGCTTTGTTTAAAAGAAGGATTACATTTGGTCGCATGTTAAGAGTTGGACGAAAAATTCAGCTTTTAAGATGCGATTTTTTTCGGAAAAGTTTTTCAAAACAAGGGTAAATCACTTCATCATAATAGTAGACTGTAAATACACTTCCTATATATATAAATATTTCATTTGAAATAGGGTGAATATTTCCATTTTCCTAGTATAATGAAATATAGGGAGTGTTATGGGATGGAGAAGCGAAAGTACAATAAAACAGATTTCTACTTTTGGAAAATTACCTTATGCTTAGCTGCAGCTTCTTTTTTTATATTTGCAAGTCTTTATGTGGTGCAGCCGTTAGCCCCATTGTTTGTCAGAGATTTTAATGTGTCTGTGTCAGAAGCCACGTTACCATTATCTGTGAATGTTTTTGGATTGATTCTCGGCTTGATTATTCTTGGGTTTTATTCTGATCGAATCGGCAGGGTTCCGCTTATCAAATGTTCCTTAATTGTTTCGGCTATTCCGTTTCTATTGATTCCGATGATTGATTCCTTTACTTTTTTCATTCTGATGCGATTTATCCAAGGATTTGCTATGGCGGGTTTGCCTGCAGCATCACTTGCTTATATCAATGAAGAAATTGACCGTTGGAGTATTGGAATTGCAACAGCTTTATACATAGCAAGTAATGCCTTTGGAGGAATGGTCGGAAGGTTTTTGGCGAGTTTTTTAGCTGAAGATCAAGCTTGGCAGACGATATTTTATATCTTTGCAGGGATAGGGCTGATAATTGCAATAGCAGTAATCCTTTTTCTGCCTAAATCGCAATTTTTTGAACGCAGTTATCTTTCGTTCCGAAAAGATATTGAAGGAATGCTTTTTCATATTAAAAGCCCGGTAATGCTTTTATTTTTTGGTATGGGAATTATTTTTCAGGTTTCCTTCACTTCTATCTGGACTTATTTGCCGTTTTATTTGGAAGGAGAACCATTTTCCCTTTCGTCACAGGCTATTTCGTATACATTTCTGGCATATGGGTTTGGTGTCATCGGCGCACCGGTTGCCGGCTGGCTTGCCAGCTCTTTAGGGTTGAACAGAGTTCGTGTTGCGGGAATTATTACCCTGTCGGCAGGTATTTTGATGACAGGCATTGTCTCCTTGCCTTGGATCATTGCCGGTTTATGTGTGATCTGTCTCGGCTTTTTTACAGCGCACTCTTTAACGGCAACCTTCGTAACTGAGCAGGCAGCACATCATAAAGGAAGTGCATCCAGCTTATACCTTGTCTCCTATTATATCGGCGTAGCATTCGGAAGTACGGCAGTAGGCCCTGTTTGGAATCAAGCAGGATGGCATGCTATTGTTTGGCTGGCGGGGATAATGCCTGTGGCTTATTTAGTCATTGTAACGATTGTGCAGAAAAGAATGAAGAAATCAACTTCGGTTTCCGGCAGATAAGGCATATCGTTTAATAGATTCAAGTATTGCAAAAGCACTCTGCAGATAGAAAATGCTACATTTAAAAAATCCGGACAAAAAAGGATGTCCGGATTTTAGAGGTGTTTCATCTTATCATTTTCAGAAAATAAATATGGAAAGTTTGCAGATAAAATAGTAACGTCATTTCACTTCTGCCTTCCGAAAGATAAGAAAACTCGCCAGATAGAAAACAAGAATAAATACAAAACTGATAAGGAAGCTTTCCCCGATAAATTTACCACTCATGTGGAATGTCAGCTGAGATAAATCAATTCCATAAGGAGTATAAGCCATCACAGAATGAATTGTTTCATTTAAGCTTGAGACTGGTCCAAGAATCAAGCTGGTCATATACGTAGCAGCGATAACAAGAACAGCCTTTTTAAACAGGAACATAAAGAAGATGCTGACCATCAGCTGGCTGAAAAAAATAAAGAAGGATAAGCCGTTTACCAATAAAATTTTCCCGAATAAACCTGCTGTTGATACCTGTTCTGCTGCTCCAGATAATATGTTTAAGGTCGGTGTCGGGAGAAAGCCGCTGAATGCTGTATCTGTAAAAGCAAAGAGAAGTGTAATGGCAGCGTAAGGCAGATATAATAACGCGATTAAAATAAAAAAGGTAATCATTTTATTAATCATAATCGCGTTCCTGCTATGTCCGCCAGAAATGGCATTTTCAATGATTTTATTTTCAAAATCAGTTGTCAGGCAAATGCCCGCAGCGATACTTCCCAATAATGCCATCATCTGCGTTTCGGAAAATAAAGACAAGCTGCCGGACGCAGTTTCTATGCTTAAGCTGTCTATCGCAACATAATGTGAGCAGGCAGCAAAAACAATGGCACTGATAAGAGCTAGCATAAATAGTGTCCATGGTGAAATCGACCGGCTTAATTTAAAGAAATCTGCTTTTAACAGCTGCATCAGCTTACACCTCCAATTAATTGGAGATAATAGCTTTCTAACGTTTCTTCCTGTGTTGCGAAGATGGTAACGATAATATCATGTTCTATCAGGGATTTTGACAGCTCCTCTTTTTTATCCGTGAAGTCATATAATTTAATGCTTTGATCAGGCTGTACAATAAAATTCTCTGTATGAAGCGATTCTCTCAGTACCTTTTGCAGCTTTTCCGGTTCGTTGCAAGCAATCAGAAGATGCTTATCGATTTGCTGCTCTAAATTGTCATGGCTGAGTGTTTTCAGGATTTTCCCTTTATTTACAATAATAAATTCATCCGCAGTTTGATGAAGCTCAGCTAAATGATGGCTGGATAGCAGAATCGTCATTTGATAGTTGGCCGCTAATTCCTTGATTAATTGTCTAATCTCAGCAATGCCGCTGGGATCGAGACCATTAATCGGCTCATCAAGCATCAATATCTCTGGATTGCCCAGCAATGTGATAGCAATCCCTAAGCGCTGGCGCATTCCTAAGGAAAAATCCTTTGCTTTCTTTTTGCCGGCAGATGCTAATCCAACGATATCGAGCACGCGCTGTTCCGCATTTTCTTCTTTTATCCCTTTCATTGTTTTGTGGACACGGAGATTATCTTTTGCACTCATATGCCCCAGGATACTCGGGTTTTCAATCATGCTTCCCATTTGCTTCCGGCCAGCCTGCAATGCCTTTTGACCGGATTGATGAAAGAAATACAGCCCTCCAGAAGCAGGGAAGGAAAGGCCGGCAATGATCCGCATAAATGTTGTTTTCCCGGCTCCATTTTGACCAATTAACCCATAGATTTTCCCTTTTTTCAAGGATATTGATACATTTTCCAATGCTTGAAAACCGTTATAGACTTTGGAGATATTTTTTGCTTCTAGAATATATTTTGTCATTTTTTAGTATCCTCTGTACGATTCAAAATGCCAGCTGCCATGGTAGTAAAAAAGTCTGCGGGGACTAAGGCGATGCCCATACTTTCTGGATTTTCATCGCCTAACACCATAAACTGGTCGCCTTCCTGCATGCGAACCATATCCAAAGCCTTTTTCGGTAATTTGACATAACCATCCTTCTCCAAAGGGGTTGTATTAAACATATGCTTCCCCTTCGGAGGGATGGGAAACCCGCTGTCTTTTTGATCGTAATGAATGAAATTATCTAAAGAGACATCGAATAAAGAGGCAAGCGCATCACAGTTGATAATGTCCGGTAAAGACTCTCCATTTTCCCATTTCGCAATGGATTGTCTGGTAACGCCAATTCTTTCTGCTAATTCTTCTTGAGAGTAATTATTTTCTCTTCTTAAAAAAGAAAGATTTCGTGATAAAGTAATTTTATTCATCTCATGCATCCCTTTCGTTTGGGTATACTTCTATTTTACCCGTTAACGAAAAGGAAACAACCAACGCAGGATAACCATTTATGTTAACGTTAGTTGCGTATTATAAATAAAACGAACTTCCTTCTAGAGAAGTTTTTCCGCCAATTCTTTATAATAAAAAATTTATCACGGAGAATCGTCCGTAAAACTCCCGCCTCAAAATAAAGAGTATAAATAAATTTATTAAGGCGGGAGATAACGGACGCTAACTCCCTGGATCATTCAACTAATCATTCAGTGGAAGAAAAGAAAAAACTCCCACTGAATGAAGTTTCGTTTTAGGCTTGCGCCTGACGTTACGTGAGGTGGTATGATAGAGCTATCAAGTGAGAGGAGATTAGAGCGGAAATGAAAAACGAAACATTCTCCATCAGCGAATTTGCTAAATCAACTGGCGTATCTGTGCGAACACTGCATTATTATGATGAGAAGGATATATTAAAGCCAAAACGGGATGAATATAGGGGACATCGTATTTATGAAAAAGAGGATATGATTCAGCTGCATAAAATCATGACGATGAAATTTTTAGGGATGAGCTTGGATGACATCAAGCATCATATGCAGCCGGATACGTTCGATTTAAGCTTTATCGAGACGTTGAGGCTGCAGGAATCGAAGCTGATCAAGGATAGGGAACAGATTGATATTGCGTTGGAAGCCATCCAGCGGACGGTATATCTTTTGGAAAACGAAAAGGAAGTTGACCAGGCTGTACTCATCAGCTTACTGGCGAGTATGCAAAATGAGAAGAAACAGGAGGAGCTGGCAAAAGGAATCATTAAGGATGAGGTAATGAAGAAGATGTTTCCTCAGACAGCTGAAGAAAAAATGCTTTTTGAACAAGGGCTGCTGACATTTTATAAGAGAGTCAAACAGCATTTTGGCAAGCCGGCAGATGATCCGGAAGTTCAACAGATGCTGGATGAGTTTTATCGTCTTATCCTGAAGGTAGTGGGGATGGATTCCTTGGAAGAATTGGCTGATATTTTCACCTTGGATATGGAGGATAAAGCGAACGAAGAACGTGTAAATACGTATATTCAAGAGATAGAACGCCTTGTTCCGTCTCCAATCACAGCGGAGGAAGAAGCATGGATCGAGCAAGTAACAACAGATTATATGGGTCCATTACGGGACGAGGAAGAAGGAGAGAAGTAAATGAAAGCATCGAAACAATCATCAAGTAATTTTATCAAACTGATATTATCTACCAGGATACCGAAGCTGGTTTTAACATTAGGGTTATTGGGGAGTGTGCTGACGACACTGGTAGGGCTGACCATTCCGCTGTTGACCAGAGAGCTCGTGGACGGATTTTCCATTGCCGATTTAGACTGGCGCTTTATTGTTCTGATCATCGGCGTATTTATCGTACATGCGCTGGTGGATGGGCTGTCAGCTTATGCACTAGCTTATGTCGGGCAAAAAGTAGTGGCAAGACTCAGAGAAATATTATGGAAAAAGCTGATTCGCCTGCCGGTTTCTTATTTTCAAAAGCAGCCGAGCGGGGAGTCCGTCAGTCGTGTAATCAATGACACGGGAATTGTAAAGGATTTGGTTTCTCAGCATTTTCCGCAATTTATTTCTGGTCTGATTTCCATTATTGGAGCGGTCATTATCCTGCTGTTTATGGACTGGAAAATGACATTGATCATGTTTATCGCTGTTCCGATTACGCTGATTGTCATGCTGCCGCTTGGGAATAAGATGGCAAAAGTATCCCGGAGTCTGCAGGATCAAACAGCTAATTTTCAAGGGGAGATTCAGCAGACCGTCAGTGAAATTAAATTGATGAAATCTTCCACGGCAGAACAGAAGGAAGAAACGCGGGGATTACAGGGGATTTTCAAGCTATTGCAGACAGGTTTGAAAGAAGCAAAGATTTTCTCAGTCATTGCACCATTTATGTATATGATTGTAATGCTTGTAATTGTCATGATTATCGGCTACGGCGGCATCCGTGTGGAGCAGGGAACCATGACGACAGGATCGCTTGTTGCCTTTCTGTTATATTTATTCCAAATCGTTTTCCCGATTACGACATTTGCGATGTTCTTTACAGAATTGCAAAAAGCAAAAGGTGCTACGGAACGAATTTCAGAAATTTTGCAGGAAGAAGAGGAAGAAGTATTGCCTGGTTCTGCAAAACAAATTAGCGAGCTTCCGCTGGCATTTGAAGAAGTCAGCTTTTCTTATGAAGCGGGCGAGCAGGTTTTAAACAACATATCATTTTCTGCGGCACCAGGAGAAATGGTGGCATTTGCCGGGCCGAGCGGCGGAGGAAAAACCACTGTATTTGGCCTGATTGAACGCTATTATGAGCCTGATGAGGGAGCTATCCTGCTTGGCGGCGAATCAATTCAGAATATTTCATTGGCGTCCTGGCGCTCCCAGCTCGGATATGTGTCCCAGGAAAGCTCGATGATGTCTGGTACGATTCGAGATAATTTAACCTATGGCCTGGAAGATGCAGAAGACATTGCTGACGAGAAGCTTTGGGCAGTAGCGGAAATGGCTTATGCCGCACAATTTATTCAAGAGCTGCCAAATGGAATGGATACGCAAGTCGGCGAGCGCGGTACGAAATTATCCGGCGGACAGCGCCAGCGTATTAATATTGCCAGAGCCTTCTTACGTGATCCGAAGATTTTATTGCTGGATGAAGCAACGGCAAGTCTCGACAGTCAATCGGAGCAGGTGGTTCAAAAAGCCCTGCAGCGATTAATGGAGGGAAGAACGACATTTGTGATTGCCCATCGTTTAGCAACGATAATTGATGCAGATCAAATTATCTTTATTGAAAATGGAGAGATTACCGGGAAAGGAACACATCTGGAATTACTGGAGTCACATGAACTGTATCGTTCTTTTGCGGAACAGCAGTTGAAATAGAAAAAAGAGCAGCGCATAGTTCTTCGTCGAAGAAATGCGCTGCTCTTTTTAATGCTGCATCTAAACAGATACAAAGTCATATTTTTATCGTGATATCTTTAATCAAACGATAATTAACGCCAAGAAGCAGAACAATTAATACAATACTCAATGGCATCGCTATAAACGTCGGCACCGTGATGATATTTGTGAAAAAGGAAAAATGAGTGGCCTCTATAAAAACGCCTGCTATTGCGATAATAAGAATGCTGCATGCAATAGAGAGCAGTCCATATCGCCAGCCCGAACGATAGAAGGTCAGACCTATCATCCAGCCGATTAAAAAGTAAATAAGGTGCAACATAACCAGGCTGCCAAAGACATAAATGAATGCGGAAAAGCTGCTTGTATAATCAAATTCCTGTGCATGGATATTCCAGCCAGCCCATCCAGAAATAAATTGAAGGGGGAAGGCTAACACAATCAGGATGATTGTTATGGCTACTGCCAGCAGAACAGACGATATCATCGTACCGAGAAAGAAACTTTTCCTGGTTACCCCCTGCAGCATGTAATAATAAAAGAAGGAGGATGTTGTCAGAATGCCAAGGACGAACATATAAATAGATGATGACCCATTTGAAAAGTTTACCAAATCAATAAAACTGGAATGGGGGCCAGAAGCAAAACTGACGACAACAATATAAATTACAAACATAAAGGAAAGAAACCACATGGTCCATTTCAATTGTTCCATAAATAAGAATCTAGCCATTGTTGTCGGTGATAAGATAATCGCACTCATTCCTTTTCCTCCTTTGTCAAATGCACAAACAAATCATGAAGGGAGAGGGGGCCGATTTCAAGCCCGGCTTGATTTGCTGCGTACCTTTGTTGTTCAGATAGTTCGCCGTATACCATCACAGATTTTGTTCCGCCAAGGAGCTGACTGTTTAAAACCTCTAATTCTTTTGTGAAATCATCCACCTGTTCCAATGAACCTGTGATAGAGAAGCCTTTGGAAATAACCTGTTCATTAGCGTCCTGCAATAAAACCTTTCCGTTATGAATCATCAGCACCTCATCAAATAGATAATCGGTTTCCGAAACGAGATGGGTTGAAAAGATAATCGTTCTTGGATGCTTTTCCTGATCATTTAAAATCTCGTTATAAAAAGTTTCTCTTGTCGGCGCATCCATACCGAGATAAGCTTCATCAAAAATAGTTAGAGGCGCTCTAGACGCTAAGCCGATAATAGCCTGAAATGCTGATTTTTTTCCTTTTGACAGCTGATTCACTTTTTTATTTAAAGGAAGCTTGAACTTTTCAGCTAACTGAAGGGCCAGGGTTTCATCAAAATTTGGACGAAAGTAAGCCATTTCTTTTAATGTTTCGCCAACCTTATCATAGCTGTATTCCAAATCCTTGTGCTGATCAAATATGAAAATCGTGTCCTGCATGATTCTTGGGTTTTCAAAAGGGTCTTCGCCGTCAATGATAAGATTGCCTGTATCTGTTTTTCGAAAAGCGGATAGAACCGATAATAAGGATGTTTTCCCCGCTCCGTTTCTACCTAGCAAACCATGGATTTTTCCGGACGTCAGCTGAAAACTGATCTGATCGATGGCGGTGAAATCTTTATAACGTACACTGACATCCTTTGCTTCGATGGCATAACTCATGCTTTATCCCCCTTTCTTGCTTTTTTGATTAAATCAATAATTTCGTCCTCTGTAATCCGAAGCTTTTCTGCCTCCTGGACTAAACCGATAACGTAATCATCCATAAACGCCTGCTTCCGTTTTTGAACGAGTTTTTGTTTTGCTCCTTCTGCGACAAACATGCCGACACCTCGCTTTTTGTATAGAATGCCTTCATCTACAAGCTGTGTGACGCCTTTGGAGATGGTGGCGTGATTAATTTTGTAAAATTGGACCAGCTGGTTGGTAGAAGGAGCCTGTTCGCCTTCCTTTAGCTGGTCATTGACTATCTGGTCTTCAATCTGTTCGCGAACTTGGACAAAGATAGGTTTATCACTTCGAAATTGTGTAGACATCGTGTGTATAGCCTCCTTTCTGGCAGGGTTTTATAATCGAATTGGTGCGTCCTTGGTCAGACGGTAGTTACAGATAATTAAAATGACTATCATGATAAAGAAAATAACATACGGTCCCATACTGATAATGAGCGAGTTAGAGGTGAAAAAGTTAATCGTATGTGCAATATCATCCTGATCCTGCAACAATGCGGATATGCCGAAAAATGGAAAGGAAAGAAGGATGAACAATAATCCAATCTTCCAGCGAAAACGATAAAAACCAAGCCCCATAAACCAGCCAATTAAAAGATAGAAAAAATGACTGACAGAATAATCGGCTATACTTTTTATAAAAGATAATACGCCGCCGCTGCTCAATAAATCTGACCATGGAACAGTAAAGCCTAAAGCTGGAACAAGTGTCTCAAATAAACCAATCATGAGACTCATGGCAAAAGCTAAAATAACGGAAAGCAACACAGACGCGAATAAGGAAGCTTTAAAGAACTTTTTCCGGGAGATCCCCAATTTAAAGTAGTAGTCTAAAAATCCATAAGAATAAAGCAATCCGATAATCAACAAAAATACATTCGAAGTTGTATTGCTGACATCGAGGTTATCCAAGAAACCCCATTGATTTGCTGCCGTAATTCCAATCGTCAAAATAATCATAATACCAAAAAACCAAGCTGCCCATTTTAGCTGTTCTACGAATAAAGACCATCCTAATTGAGATTGTTTCATGCTTCCTCACCTTCCTTTGTCAAATGAATAAATAGATTATTTAAAGATAATGTGCCAACCTCTAAGCCAAGCTCAGCCGCTTCCCGCTGTTCTTGTTCTGTCAACGTTCCATACACCATTACAGATTTAGTGCCGCCGAGCGACTTCTCATGAATCACTTCCAATGTTTCTGTAAATGAATCGACATCTTCTTTAGGCCCTGTAATAGAGAAGCCCTTTTCCAGAAGCTGCTCACTTGTTTCCTGCAATAAAACCTCCCCATTATCGATAATAAGCACTTCATCAAAAAGGTACTCCATTTCTGAAACAAGGTGGGTGGAAAATAAAATTGTACGCGGATGTCGCTCCTGCTCCAATAAGATTTCTTTATAAAATAACTCTCTTGCCGGCGCATCCATTCCGAGATAGGCTTCATCAAAAATGGTGAGCGGTGTTCTGCTTGCCAGGCCAATGGTAACCTGTAGAGCGGAATACTGCCCTTTGGATAATTGGTCGGCACTTTTATCCATCGGAATGTTAAACTTAGCTGCTAAATCTTTGGCATAAGCTTCGTCAAAATTCGGACGGAAATAAAGCATACCCTTGAGTATTTTAGTGATTTTATCGTAGTCATAGGTATTATCTTTATCGTAAATAAAAGATGTTCCCTGCAAAATTCGTTCATTTTCAAAAGGGTCTTCGCCGTCAATGACAATCGTGCCCTGCTTTACTTTGTGGAAAGAAGCAAGATATGTTAACAGGGTTGTTTTTCCGGCCCCGTTTCTTCCTAGTATTCCGTGAACTTTTCCTGGAGACAGCGTGAAGCTTACATCTTCTAACGCTTTGTATTTCTTATAATGTACCGTTAAATGGCGTACTTCAATGGGATAAGCCATATACATTCTCCTTTATAAATTAATAGTTAAGTCATACTGTATTATGGTTATATACCTATGTGTATAACCATAACAGTGTTACAGTTAGTTGTCAATAAAATATAGAAAGCTTTCTGAAAAATAGGCTTTGATAAAACGAAACGAAGCTTTTCTAAAAATAATAAATTTACGAAGAAATTGTTTTGGAACTTATGATATATTGGAATATAAGTTAAACATATAAGAAGCAAAAACGTTAAAAGAATCTTGCGAGGGTTAAATGAAAGGCAGGAGGGACGGATGATGAAAAAAGGGCGCTGCCATTTAATCTTAGCGGGCAATTCCCATGAGTGATAAAGGAAAAGTTATCGGGATTGCCCTGATTACAGCAATCACGCTGCTGGGGGATGTCATGCTTTTTATCGTCTTGCCCTTATATTGGCAGGATTTTGGATTAACAGCTATTTGGCAGATCGGTGTCCTGTTATCTATTAATCGTTTTGTCCGTTTGCCGATTACGCCATTTGTAGGAATGTTTTACAACAAGTTCGATATCCGTTCAGGTGTAGTGATTTCTGTGGTTTTTGCAGCATTAAGCACGTTCTTCTATGGTCAGTTTCAAGGATTTTGGCTTCTTCTGCTTGCCAGAATTTTATGGGGAATCGCCTGGTCATTTGTGAAGCTGGGAGGGATGCTTACGGTTGTATCGTTTTCTTCAGAACAGACTAGAGGGCATTATATGGGGTTATACAATGGTCTATGGGGATTAGGAGGTTTAGCCGGTATGCTGGCAGGAGGATTTTTAGCAGATCAGTTGTCGATACCTTTTGTGACGACACTGTTTGCGCTGGCAGCTGTCGCTGTTTTTCCTTTTATCTTCAAGCTGGTGCCAAAAAACAATACAGCTGCGGAGAAAGATACGATTGCTGTAAATCGTCATGTGCCGGAAAAGGAGAAGCAATCAATACGTCAGCCATATATTATTCTCGTCATTATTACCGGAGGAACGATGGGGTATATTACCATGGGTATTTTTAACTCTACCTTGAGCCCGTTGATTGAGCAGTCATATCATCCGCATTGGTCCGTATTTGGCATGGTTATCGGGGCAGCAACATTGGCTGGAATCATTCAAGCAGTTCGCTGGGCTTGGGATCCTTTTTTTGCCCCTGTTATAGGAAGTTTTGTCGATAAACAAAAGCAAAAGTATTATTGGATTCTTATTCCATTATTCCTTGGCAGCGCTGCTTTTTTAATGTTAGGCAGTGTGGAATCGTTTATTCCTTTGTTAATCATCATCATGTTTTTTCAAGTGGTAACAACGATATTTTTAACAATAACAGATACTTTGGCAGGAGATGCTGCAGCTAAAACAGATCCTGTTAAGATGATGACGCTGCATACAGTAGCTGTTGATTTAGGAGCAGCAATTGGTCCCTTACTATCATTTATTATTATCGATTTATATGGAATTTCTGCTGTATTTTATCTTTCCAGTATGGTTATGTTATTTGTAGGGGGAGCATGGGGAGTTTTCTATTTTTTCGGGAAGCAAAAGGATAGATACCGTACCTATTAAAAAAGGCATTTTTAATTTAATAAAGAATGGAGAATGTATGATGATAGAAGCATTAACAGCTAAAAACGTAACCTTAGGAGTGGGGAAACCAAGTATTTGTATTCCTTTAACATCTTCTGACAAAACGGCACTTATCGAAGAGGCGGAGCGTTATCAGCAAGAAGGAGCAGATGTTGTGGAATGGCGTGCCGATATATTTGAAGAAGTGGAAAATCATACAGCTGTGGAACAGATGTTAAAAGATTTAACAGCAGTTTTAAAGGGAATTCCGCTTATTTTTACCTTCCGCAGCCATCAAGAGGGAGGAGAAAAGGAGCTTTCCGAGGCAGATTATATCGCTCTGAATCAATTTGTGATCCAGACAGGACTTGCTGATTTTGTGGATGTGGAATTGTATCAGGGAGAGGAGGCAGTTAGAAATCTGATTTCTGCAGCGCATCAGCAACATACATATGTGATTGTTTCCAATCATGATTTTCAAAAAACACCGCCTAAATCAGAAATTGTCCGACGCTTAAAATGGGCAGAAGAGCTCGGCGGTGATATTTTAAAAATTGCTGTGATGCCTAATCAGACAGCGGATGTTTTAGAGCTGCTCACAGCGACTAATGAGATGAAAGAATATACAACGAAGCCCATGATAACAATGGCAATGGGCCCGCTTGGTGTAATCAGCCGGCTGTCCGGCCAGATTTTCGGATCTGTTTTAACCTTTGGAGCAGGGGAAAGAACTTCAGCACCCGGGCAGGTTCCGGTTCAGGAGCTGCGGCAGGTGTTAGAGGTAATTGAGAAATCAATGGATGTAAGCTAACTGGTTTAACGGAAGGTATATCTACGTGAATTTGAGAAGGACGGAGCTGCCCTCAACCGGAAGTCGGAGTTTTTCTTCCATCTGAAGCAGCGGAAATTTCAAGGGATAAATCAGTCACCGACCCGATGTGCGGGAGAGAATAAGTCGATACAATAAACGTATCAAATAACTTATTCTCAGGAGCTGATTTATCCCATGTTTTTTACGTATGAGTCTTTGAAAAGTCATATTGATTATCGGATGGAGGATGTAAGGAAATCAGCGAGGCTTTGTAAAAATAAACCGAAAAAGAAGAAAGAGAAGATCTGGAAAACTTCTGCTGTTCGTTTGAAGGGAGGGGCGAGGTAGATTGGAATACATGAAAAAAGAGGATGTCGATTTAGCAATCTGTAAATCGGAATCCTCTTTTACATCAGACTATAAGCCGATTAGGATGTCTTTCGAAAAATCTTGCATCTGCATCTTGAAATCAGAAATACACTTAAACTGTCATGGTTACCTTAGGAATAGGGCTTTCTTTCCTTCCAACTTTCTCAGCTATATCCACTGCTGCTGTATAACCAAATACCATCGATGCTCCAATCGTTGCGCCTGGTCCGGGATAAGTTTCGCCCATAATAGAAGCGGTGCAATTTCCAGTAGCATATAGTCCTGTAACTGGGCTGCCGTCTTTCCTGACGACTCTGGCTGATGCATCAATGACCAGACCGCCTTTGGTGCCAATATCCCCCGGGTAGATTGGGATTGCATAGTATGGTGCTTTGTTCAGCGGAGCAAGATTAGGGTTATCCAATGTCGGGTCACCATAATATCTATCGTAAGCACTGTTCCCGCGTCCAAAATCCTCGTCCTGCCCATTGGCTGCAAATGTATTAAATCTGGAAATGGTATTAGCCAGCTTCTCTGGAGGCACATTGATCTGCCCAGCCAATACCTCCGGAGTTTCTGCTTTTTTGGCATATCCTGTCTCAAACCATTCTTTAGGAAGCGGCTGTAACGGCATGATACCGAATACCAGATAACGATTCTTCACCCGTTGATCAAAAATCATCCATGATGGTATCGTGGAGCTCTTTTCATGATTATTTTCATACATTTGATCAACAAATTCATGGTACGGAACCGATTCGTTGATATAGCGTTCGCCATTGCTGTTGACGCTAATCAAGCCAGGCGTGGCACGCTCGGCAACAGGCATAAATGCAGGCGCCCCTGGGGGAGCTGATGTAGGAGTTCCCCACATTTTATCCATCAAATCCAATTGTCCACCCAATTTGACACCTGCTGCAATGATATCGCCTGTTTGTCCTTCTGCTGACAGCGTCCATTCGGCATTGGTAGGGTTTGGTAAATATTTCTCCCGCAAATCCGGACTATGGGAAAACCCGCCAGAAGCAAAAACCACACCTTCCCGAGCCTGAATGTTGAGTTCCTTTCCATCTCTTTCGGCGACAACCCCTGTAACGCGATTATTTTCATAAATCAAATCTTTAAATGGCGTGTTCAGCCAGACTTCCCCGCAAGCCTCTTTGAGCGAGGTATACAGGCGGGCAACAACAGCTTCTCCTAAGGTAGTAGGTTTATACCCGGAAAGGAGTGTGCGAATTAGGCGCATTCCTACTTTCATTGCCTTTACTTTTCCAATCCACGTTCTCATGATCATATTTACTTTGTGGAATTCACTTGATTTTAGTACCATCCCTTTCGTCGGCAAACCGGAAGTGCGTAAATACTTCAAATCATTCCCTAGGTTTCGAAGATCAAAAAGCTGGGCTTCAACGGCTCTCCCAGATGCCAAGCCTCCAGGTGATTCAGGATAATAATCGGAGTATTTAGGAGTGTATTCCCATCGGAAATGCGCTGTATTCTCATGCAGATACTTTACCATTTCGGGTCCTTTTTGCAGATAAGCCGATTTTAATACATCTGGAACTCGGTCTCCGACAGTAGCATCCAGATACGTTTTTGCCTGTTCATACGTGTCCTCTACCCCGGCCTTCTCCAGATAAAGGTTGTTGGGAATCCAGATGGTTCCGCCGGATTTGGAAGTGGAGCCGCCAAATAGTGCAGTCTTTTCAATGACAATTACTGATAATCCGCGCAAGCAAGCTGTTAAAGCAGCTGTTAATCCGCCAGCGCCTGAACCCACAACAACGACATCATATTGCTCATTCCACTGATTTTCCAATGTCATGACCTCCCAATCAATCTTGAAATTATGATAAGCTATAAGTACGAGTTAATATAAGTATAAAGTGACAATAAAGCGCTTTCAATCAGTAATATATTATGGTCTGTACACATAAACAACAGATTGCTGCAATATGTTTAAAAACAAAAAGGATTTGGGGTGGTTTGCGTGGTTACGAAGGATATGATAATGGACAGGCGGGTAAGAAGAACGAAAAAATTACTGAACATGCGCTGCTTGAATTGATGCAGCAAAAGCATTATGAGCAAATAACAGTGACAGATATCGTTGATTATGCGGATTATAACCGAGCTACTTTTTATCGGCATTATAACCACAAGGCAGATTTAGTGAAGGAAATAATCACAGACCAGACAAACGGACTTATTCAAGCCTTCCGTGTCCCTTATAAGAAAAATAACTATATTCATTTAAACGCCTTAGCTCCTTCAGAGATTGTGATTTTTAATCATATTCTCGAAAACAAGCATTTTTATGGACTTTGGAAGGAATTTGAGGCTATTCCAGGATTCTATGAAACTTTTTTAGAATCTATCACGGAATTTTTTAAACAGGATATTAATTTGATTACCCCGTATCATGATGGATTAAATAATAATATGTATACCTCGTTTTACGCTTATGGGATTTTAGGCATTATTTTAGATTGGATTAAAAACGATTTTGAACAATCGCCGGATTATATGGCAAATCAGCTTTGTAAAATAATCAATTACTATCCGGCGGAATCGTTTATTACTGGGGATTCCTGATGAAATGAGTGAAGCATATCGTTAAGCAGCTGGAAAACGGTTATAATATATACAAGTTGAATTAATACTTAGTTACTGGAGGAAAATAGATGTTAGCCATTGTAGAAAAAACAGAAAAGGGCTATTCAGCAACCTTTGAACGCAGATTTAAAAGCTCTGTTGAAGCAGTGTGGAGCACATTAACACAAAATGATAAACTGCAGCAGTGGATGCCGAACTTAGAAGTGGTAGACCTTCGTAAAAACGGAACAATGAAATTCAATATGAATGATGGAAGAGGTAACTCCTTCGAGATTGCTATTGTAGATTTTCAGGAGCTAACCTATTGGCAATTTGAATGGGGAGACGGTTCTGTCCGGTTTGAATTGGAACCAGTAGAAAATGGGTGTGTGCTTTTATTAAAGGAATATATTCCGGCTCTAAACAATCACATCCCGAAGGATTTAGCTGGATGGCAGGTATGTTTAGAGATGTTCCAGGCAGCGCTGGAAGGAAAACCAATGGATTTTCCAAAGGAATCATGGGAAGCGCATTATAAAGCATATCAAAAAAAGATTAGTCCATTTTTGAATGAAGAGAAATAAAACAACAGTGCCTCGAAAATGAAGCTTTTGAGGCACTGCTGTTTTTCGATTAATAAGGGTCCGCGTCATGTCCTAACTCTTCTGCGTGCTTTGGAGCCTGCTCGGCATCTGTTGCACCTAATGGATTTTGACTGGTGCCATGCTTTTTCGTCTGTTCTAATCCGTCTCGCAGACGGCGTCCATATTCTTCATCTGCTTCTTCTGCGAGTGCAATCATTTTATCTTGAATCCGCTTGTCACAGGTCGATAAATCACCAATCAGATTGGACAATAATTCATCTTTTTCCCAGTCTTCAAACTGACGGAAGGTTTCTCCTGCCTGTTTTGTATTATCATTGCGGTCAATGGATTCGCGCACGAGATTTCCTTCTACAAAAGGTTTATATTCTTTTCCGGTTTGCTTCGCTTCCTCCAGACCGCCGAGTACAGACGGCTCGTAATTAATATGCGGGTTTTGGCCGGGCGCTTTATCATTTTCCTGACGTAATTGACCGCCTTCCTGATTGGTTGCCACCCGTTTTTTCGCTGCGTTGATTGGCACTTGCAAATAGTTCGCTCCGACACGATAGCGCTGTGTATCTGAATAAGAGAAGGTCCGTCCCTGAAGCATTTTATCGTCCGAAAAGTCCAGTCCGTCAACTAATACGCCAGTGCCGAACGATGCCTGTTCTACCTCGGTGAAATAATTCTCAGGATTTTTATTTAATACCATTTTCCCGACTGGCAGCCAAGGGAACTTATCCTCTGGCCATAGCTTGGTATCATCCAACGGGTCAAAATCAAGCTCCGGGTGATCGTCGTCTGACATGATTTGCACCAGCAGCTCCCATTCTGGATAATCTCCATTTTCAATGCTGTCATATAAATCCTGTGTCGCATGGTTGAAATTTTCGCCTTGGATTTCGGCCGCTTCTTTGGCGGTTAAATTTTTAATCCCTTGCTTCGGCTCCCAATGGTATTTAATCAGCACCGCTTTTCCTTCCTCATTGACCCATTTATAGGTGTTTACACCAGAACCCTGCATCATGCGGTAGTTGGCCGGAATGCCCCATGGGGAGTAAATAAAGGTCACCATATGAAAGGACTCTGGAGAATTGGAACAAAAATCAAAGAAACGCTCGGAATCCTGAATGTTTGTTACGGGATCTGGACGGAAAGCGTGAATCATATCCGGGAACTTCATTGCATCACGAATAAAGAATATTTTTATATTGTTTCCGACCAGATCCCAGTTGCCATCCTCTGTGTAAAATTTGACTGCAAAACCACGCGGATCACGGACTGTTTCTGGTGAATGGTTGCCGTGTACTACCGTTGAAAAGCGGACAAATACAGGAGTCTGCTTCCCTTTATCCTGAAAAACTTTTGCTCTGGTGTACTTGGAAACCAGATCATCGCCGACTGTTCCATAGGTTTCAAAATAGCCATGCGCCCCAGCACCGCGTGCATGAACAATACGTTCTGGAACTTTTTCACGGTCAAAATGACTTATTTTTTCAATGAAATCATAGTTCTCCAGTGTTCCAGGACCACGATTGCCGACGGTCCGGATATTTTGGTTGTTGGTTACCGGATGCCCTTGACGGGTAGTTAAGGTTTTATCATTTTTCATGTTGGTTTGATGCGTGGATTTTTCTTTATCAGCCATAGATTTATCCTCATTTCCATTATAAATTTCTTCTCATTAGCATTGCCAATCCAGATAAAATTAATCGTATCTTTGGAGGATTATTATCTGAAATTGGGAAAATACAGTGTAAGGAAGTTTGATCTACTTTCCAAAAGAACAAATTGGTCTCTCAATATTTTAGAATCCTAGTCATTTTTGATTTTCTATAGAAAATAGGGGAGAGGACTTGAACTTTTCTTGCCAGCTATTACAATAGAAATAGACAAATAATTTGGAAAAGCTGTACATTCAGTACGGATATAATCCATATTGATAATAGAACGTTTGAAATAAGTTAAGTTTAAAAAGTGGAGGTCAGACAATGCCGATTAAAATTCCGAGAGAGTTGCCTGCAAAAGAGATTCTGGAAGAGGAAAATATATTTGTGATGGATGAACAGCGCGCGGATGCACAGGAAATTCGTCCGCTTAGTATTCTTATTCTTAATTTAATGCCGGAAAAGCAAAAAACAGAAACGCAATTGTTAAGATATTTAGGAAATACACCGTTACAGGTGCGGATTTCTTTTTTACGAATGGCTTCACATGAATCAAAAACAACAAGCCAGAATCATTTGGATACCTTTTATAAGACCTTTGAAGAGGTCCGGGATAAAACATTTGACGGTATGATTATTACGGGTTCCCCGGTGGAGCATCTGTCTTTTACTGATGTTGATTATTGGGAAGAGCTGCAGGAGATTATGAACTGGACGAATGATCATGTGACATCCACCCTGCATATTTGCTGGGGAGCACAGGCTGCTTTATATCATCATTATGGAATTAATAAGCATCCGCTTCCGAAAAAATGCTTTGGGATTTTTGAACATGATGTGTTAACACCGAAAGAACGGCTGGTGAGAGGGTTTGATGAAGTATTCTTAGCACCGCATTCCCGCTATACAACGGTTTCTTTGGAAGAAATCGAAAATCATCCTGATCTGCAGCTGATTGCTGTATCCGATGACGCAGGGGTCTTTTTACTTGCTTCTGAGGATGGAAAGCATATCATGGCAACCGGGCATTTAGAATATATGGCAAACACATTGAAGGAAGAATATGAAAGAGACCATGCACGAGGAATCGATACAGCAATACCGGAAAACTATTATCCAAATAATGATCCGGAAAAACAGCCGAAGCACCGTTGGAAGAGTCACTCCAGCCTGCTGTTTTCCAATTGGCTGAATTATTATGTGTATCAAGAAACCCCTTATGTGTGGGGAGGAGAGTAAAAATAGATTGAATGAAGCAGAGAAGGGACTGGATGCGTCTGGTCCTTTTTAAAAACACCAAGAAATAAGGCTGGAGCAGCTGCCAGCCTTATTTCTTGGTGTTTATTCTTATCGTTTTTGATAAAACAGAGGCATGCTCATAAGCATCCACCAGCCCCTGCTGCTGAATCGTTGTTTTAGGAATGCTTTTGTACAGCAAAGTAACTGAAAAGTCTGCTGAGAATGGAAAAGGTTCCATTGTTATTGTCTCCGTATCTTCCCAGCTGACAGAAAAAGCAGATGGAAAGGAGGTTGCGGTGTTTGAAACGGATACGCCGTTTTTAAAAAAAGGATGAAGGTCTTTATTCGCAGCTCCCGGTTCATTCATGCATGCGAACAGAGACAGCGTATCGGAAAACTGTAAAAGCGTATAATCCATTTCAAACATATCTTGATTAAAATGATCCATCCTGCTAATCAGCCATTCCTGCCGCTCTGCTTCCTGCTGAACAAATGCTTTTGCTTCAGGGAGCGTGGATGTTACGAGAAAACGTTTATAATGTTCACTGCATAATAATGCGGCATATTTATCCTTTTCTTGAACCTGCTGAATACCCTGTGTATATAAGACGGTTTTAGGTATATCTGGAAAATCAATAAAGGAATAGGGGCGATTCGCCTGGTCATTCCAAAAAGGCTGCTTGTCAAAGGCCTCCCAGCCGCAGTCATGCTGCTCAGCTGCATAGATAACGGAATCTTTATAAGGTGTATGATCGAAATAATCCGAGGACAGATTTTTAACTATTTCTCCGGATACAGAAGCGTGGTCTACCTGTGATATAAAAATAAAATGGCCGTTCTGATTTCGGATAATCATGTTACTCATTCCTTTCCTTGTGATTGATTGCGTGAAGAACGAAAAAGTGCTAGAACCTCCGGCAGAATTTCATATCATTAAAAAAATTACTTCTCCATTCTTAAAAAAGACGATGGATTTATTCTCCACCGTCTTTTTCTCCGTATTATATCATTTTATCAAAATGTATCCGTTTATATAAAGTATAGAAGATCGGGATGCCGATCAGTAATACAATCAATTCACTGACTCCGGTTGTAAGCCATGTCAGCAGGAATGGTAATTGTAAAGCTATATTTAGCATGAAGGCAATAATAAACATATTAAAGCTGAAAATCAATGTATTTAGAAATAGCAGTGTCAGCTTGTTTTTAATATATTTTTTTAAGAAAATAATAATTCCTAAAGATATGGCGGTATGTGCTGTCCCGAATAAAAGATCCAATCCGCCTGCCATTGAAAATAAATTAGATGCAAATACACCAATCGTAATGCCGAAAAAGTAACGCTTATCAAAGATAATCAAATGGTTAAACATCTCTGATATTCGAAATTGAATCGCCCCAAATGCAACTGGGGAGACCAGCAGGGATACAGCGACATACAATGCGGCAATAATCCCGTTAACTACAAGTGTCTTTATATTCATATCCTGTTTTCCTCCTAGTTTTTTAGCGTGGGATGGTTACGAACCACGTTGAACCTAGCCTATCATACCAGTATCGAAGAAGGAAAACAATCGTTTTGTATATGTAATGATTTGGAAAACGCGAAGTCTTTGAATAAAAACAAGTTTAACTGAGAGCGGTCAGAATGAAGAAGAAGTCGACGTGAAAATGAAATCAAACCAAAACAAACCCCGGGTCGTCAAACCGGGAGTTCGTCTTTATCAGGTTATTCTTCCAGTGCTGCTTCCAAAAATGTCCGATTAACCAATCCTTCAATTTCATCTGACTGCATATACCCAGCTTCGTAGCTGATTGTTGCCATTTCCTGAAGCACTTCTTCGTTGATTTCATACGTCGGATTGAGACGTTCGCTTGCTTCCAGCGTCTCCTCATAATCCAACTCGTTGCCTGTCGTTTCTTCAATGTGATTGACAAACAATTCAACCGCTTCTTCTTGATTCTCTTCAATAAATTCTACCGCACGGGCGTGGGCACGCAAATAGGCCTGTGTTAATTCCTCATTGCTTTCCGTAAATGCTTTTCGGGCAGTAACAACAGTTGTTGTTGATTCTGTTCCCCAAGCAAATTCTTCTTCATCAAGGAGAATGTCGGCGTTTGCCTGATTTTCCAAATACACGCCCCAAGGCTCCTGTGTGGCCGCAGCATCGACGTCCCCCTGCAGGAACAGCGTGGATGTGTCAGCAGGAGCCTGCGGTACCAAGCTTACAGTTCCGCCCTCGTCATCTACTTTCAGTCCGACCTCATCTAATGCTTCTCGCAGCATGATGTCCTGCGTAGACCCGATAGTCGGGATTGCTACGCGCATGCCATCAAGATCTTCAACGCTTTCAATACCTGAATCTTCACGGGTGGCAAGGACAGCTCCGCCGTTCACCGCTCCGGCAATGATTTCATGCTCCGGATTTCTTAAATAAGTTGTTGTTGCTGGTGACGGGCCAACAGTACCAATGTCGATATCCTGTGTGGACATAGCCTCCATAAAGGCACTGCCATCCGGGAATGTGGAGGTTTCGATACTTACCTCTTCTCCCATTTCTTCTTCAAAGTAACCATTTTCCAGTGCGACTACCGTGGTGATATGTGTAAAGTTAGGAAAATATCCAATGTGTATTTCATCGGCAGCTTCTTCTGATCCGCAGCCCGCCGCTCCTAATAAAAGAAGCGCACCCAGGCCGAATAATATTTTTTTCATATCCTTCATCCTTTCCACTAAGCTCCAACACCCCATTTTCTTGCAACAGAGCGTTCCATTCTAAGAAATACCTGATTATCCATAATCGTACCGATTACACCGATCACAATCATAATAGAGAGCACTAAATCCATTGATTGCAAGGAGCGTCCCATATCTAACAAATACCCCAGGCCGCCGTTTCCTCCGAGAAGTTCCCCAGCCATGATTGCGCGCCAGGCAAAAGCCCAAGCAACACGAAGACCGGAGATGATATGCGGTACAGATGCCGGAAGAATCACGGTTCGCACAAGATGCGTACCCGATGAACCTAATGTACGTGCGGCATTTAAATAAAGATTGGGCACATTTTTAAATCCGGTGCTTGCATTTACTGTCATTGTCCAGGTTGCTCCAATAGTGACAATAAATAAAATCGCTACGTTCCCAAGCCCAAACCAGACAATAGCCAGAGGGAACCAGACAATACTCGGGATGGACTGTAACGCAGTCACAAAAAATCCAAGCGTGTCATCCACCCATTTATAACGGGCGATCAAGTATCCAAAAATTAGACCTAAAACCACTGCTATGGAAAAACCGAGCAGCAGCCTCCCAAGCGTCATTCCGGTAGCTCCGAGTATTTGCCCGGAAATCAGACCGTTCACTAATGTGCTTAACACCGTGACTCCGCCGGGATCATTCGGAATCAGTAAAGGGGGAAACATAAAGGTTGGAAACAGGTTGGTTTTAGATATGATCTCCCATATAGTCACGATCACGATCACGAACAGCACTCGTCTTAAGGCGGTAATCATCCCCGAACTCCTCCTTCAACACTTTTTCCATTTCTTCTTCCAATTCCTTCATCACACGTGTTTCCAAATCTACAATTACACTATCTGAAGGGTTACGCGGGCGCGCCGCCTGTACTCTGAAAGATTTTTTGATTGCTCCCGGTCTTGTGCTCATAAGCAATACCCGTTCCGATAGGGTGAGTGCTTCACGAATATTATGCGTGATAAACAGAATGGTTTTTCCGGTTTTTTGCCAAATTTCTTGCAGCTCCTGATGCAAAATAAGCCGTGTCTGCTCATCAAGCGCCGCAAATGGTTCATCCATCAAAAGAACGTCAGGATCCATCACGAAAGCACGGGCAATTGCTACGCGCTGCTGCATACCTCCGGATAATTCATGGGGAAAAGCTTGCGCAAAATTCCCGAGATGCACCATCCGAAGTCCTTCCATTGCTTTTTCTTCCGCTTCTTTTTTACTCATTTTTTTCAACAGCAGTCCATATGTAACATTATCCATTACATTCATCCATGGAAATAAACCGCCTTGTTGGAAAACAACGACCCGGTCTGTACCCGGTCCTTGGACTTTTTTATCATTCACATACACTTCTCCAGATGTCGGACTGTCCAGACCAGCGATTAAATTCAAAATCGTGGACTTGCCACAGCCGGAAGGTCCAAGCAAAGAAACGAACTCGCCTGCTTCAATTTGGAGATCGATATCATGCAGGACATGGAGCGAATCTGTTTTGCCTTTGGGAAAGCTTTTATTTACCTGCTCCAGTTTTACCTTCATAAAGACCCTCTCCTTCAAAATATTAAATAAATATAAGTAAACTTATAAGGATTATATATTATGCAAAAAAAAGCGTCAAGGGAACTTGTATTATAATAGGTTTTATATTTTATCCAATGAATTATAAAATTCTGTCTAAATAACAGGTATGGAGGGAAAGATTCATGAGTTTTCTCTCAAAAGCAGTTTTAGAAAAAATTTTTCTATTTGAAAAGAGAGATTTAAATATTCGAAAAAAACATAAAAAAAGAAAAGCCTTGCAAAAATTTTGACCATCGAACCTACTTTATTTATAATGAGTTACATAAAGTAAGTTTATTATTTTTAGTTAAATATAAATCGATTAAGGAAGGTGACAAGTATAAAATGGAAAATAAATTTTTTGAAGCTCCGGCAATGTATGTATCAGATATAACCATTCAAGTAGCTGATTTACAGCGCTCTGTCGAGTTTTATCATACTTTTTTAGGCTTTCAAGTGATGAAGGAGAAGGGAAACCAAGCCATTCTTTCAACAGATGGAAGGAAGGCTTTAATTACGCTGGAACAGCCGGAAGGAGTACTGCCGAAACAAGGCAGAACAACAGGGATGTATCATTTTGCCATTTTATTGCCTCAAAGAGCGGATTTGGCGGCATTTTTAAAGCATATTCTGCAAGCGGGGAGAGCATATAGCCTGCAATTAGGAGCTGCCGATCACCTTGTCAGTGAAGCACTCTATTTTTCTGATCCGGATGGAAATGGAATCGAAGTTGCCAGAGACCGATTGTCTGAAAGCTGGAAGTGGGTAGATGAATCCGTGCAAATGAGTACGGATCCGCTTGATGCAGATGGACTGCTGGCAGAGGCTGCTGGTGATTGGCAGGGGATGCCTGTGGAAACACGTATTGGACATGTGCATCTCCATGTGAATGATTTACCGGCAGCAAGGGAATTTTATATCAAAGGAATGGGCTTTCAAGAGGTAACTGGACTTCCCGGAGCTTCTTTTTTATCTGACAACGGTTATCATCACCATATTGCGATTAATACATGGAATGGGGAAGGGGTGCCGATTCCAGATTTACAAGCGGCTGGGATGCAGTTTTTTACAATAACGTACCCGAATAAAGAGGAGATAGACAAAGCGGTTCAAAGATTGGCAGCATTAGGTTATCCGGCTGATGAAGGAATGGTAAAGGACCCTGCGGGGAATCATATTTTTCTAACTGCTGCAGCAAAATAAAAAACATCTGCTTGAAAAAGTGGATAGGTAAATCCAATTGCGGTAGAATAAAAACACAATATACAGTGAGAGATGGGAGCACCTCCATGGAATATATTTTATTAATTATTGGATTTGGATTGTTAGTAAAAGGGGCAGACTGGTTTGTTGACGGTTCTTCTAATGTTGCTCAGCTGCTGCGCGTTCCCCCGATTTTAATCGGATTAACGATTGTTGCCTTAGGAACAAGTGCGCCGGAAGCAACGGTAAGTATTATTGCGGCAGTGCAAGGAACAGCTGATGTCGCAGTAGGAAACGTCGTTGGAAGCAATATCTTTAATATTACCATGGTTATCGGTTTGGCAGCTGCGATTTATCCGCTTCGGGTTCAAAATGAAATGATTGTCAAACAGATTCCTTTTGCATTGCTGGCGGCAGTAGCTTTGTTTGCCTTAGGTAGCGATGTGCTGCTGCAAGGTTCGACAGCAGATATCCTCAGCAGAAGCGATGGAATCATATTCTTTCTGTTTTTAGCGATTTTTATGTATTACATCATTGAGGTCGGTTTGAAAAGCAGGAAAGAAACCACAGCTGTTAAAGATTCCAATGTAAAATGGGGGAAGAGTACCTTAATCACTCTTCTTGGGCTGGCTGCGATTATTCTGGGAGGACAATTCGTTGTGACCAATGCAACAGAAATTGCTTTGTCATGGGGGATGAGTGAAGCACTAGTCGGTCTGACCATCGTCGCAGTAGGAACCTCCCTGCCTGAATTAGTTACCTCTATATCTGCAGCACTAAAAAATGAAAGTGAAATTGCCTTAGGGAACGTGGTTGGCAGCGGAATTTTTAATATTTTATTCGTTCTTGGTGCAGCATCGCTGATCTCTCCTTTACCCATTAATCCTGTTATCTTCACAGATATTTGGATAATGATTGTGCTGACCATCCTATTATTGATTTTTTCCCGAACGAGCTTTCGAATTGGAAGAAGAGAGGGGATTATACTTGCTCTTATATATGTAGCGTATACCGTCTATATTATTATAAGAAATTAAAAAGAAGGAGAACCGGTCTCCTTCTTTTACTTTGTATACCAGCTGGCAGCTGCTTTCACTTCACTCATCGTCAGCTGGTGCCCATTACTCTCCCAATGGATATCAGCTTTAGCTCCGGCGTTTGCCAGCAAACGCTGCAATTCCTCCGCTTCTTCTGGAGGACACATCGGATCATTATTACCCGCAGCAATAAATACGTCTGTACCAGTTAAATCCGGAAGGTCAATGCCCTTTCTCGGAACCATCGGATGATGAAGGATTGCCTTTTGCAGGGAGCCTTTATAATGGAATAAAAGGCTTCCGGCAATATTAGCTCCGTTCGAATAGCCGAGTGCTGTAACTTGCTTTCGGTCAAACCCTTCTTTTTGGCTAGCCTCATTTAAAAATTCATGTAATTCTTCTGTGCGTTTGATTAAATCTTCTTCATCAAAAACACCTTCCTCCAAACGGCGGAAAAAACGGGGCATGCCGTTTTCCAATACGTTACCGCGAACGCTCAAAACATTTGCCTCTGAATCAATGATATTCGCTAAAGGTAATAAATCACTCTCTGTACCGCCTGTTCCGTGCAGGAGAAGCAGGGTAGGTCCATCTGGACCCGCTTTTTCTTCATAGATATACTTCATTGATGTTCATCCTTCCCACTTGCGTTATTCTTTTTCGGCAGCTTGATGGCCAACCTTTTTTAATACCTCGATAACGGTTTCCTTATCGTTCTCTGAAATTCCTTGGAAAACCTCTTCAATCACCTGCTGATGCTTCGGGAAAATTTCATCCATCATTTGTTTTCCTTTTGCTGTAATTTCTAAATAGACTGCTCTTCTGTCATCAGGACAATTTGTCCGGATTAAGAGCTCTTTTTTTTCAAGCTTATCAATGACATAGGTTATCGATCCGGTGCTGATTAATACGGATTCTGAAATTTCCCGGATAGTTTGTCTGCCTTTATGATACAATGCTTCTAAAATAGCAAAGTCAGATGCACGCATGCCGTGTTTTTTGATATCTTTTTTTGTTAATTCTTCTAAAGCTTTAGAAGCCTTCATGGTAATGACGAAAGCTTTCAATGATAAGTTCTCAGCCAAAATAATCACCTCTCTTTTGCAATATAAAAAATATATTTAATTAAGATATATGTAATTAAATAATAATGAATAATAACTAATTTGTCAAGTGAGCGGATGGAGAGGTATGTGCTTTGCGGCTTCAAAAATCTTCTGGTGTTACAGTCATTACAGCGTTCTTTACAGGGCGGCTGTTTAACCTAAGAAAAAGTGTCGCGGAACACATAGTAGGGAAAACAATAAGGGAGTTTGATGATTGAGAAATGAAGAAGAGTTACTGTGAGCAAGAATAAATTTGAAGAACATCTTGATGCAGCAGGAATTGCGTTTGATTTGCTTCTTTTCCTGCCTATATTTATATCTAACATAGCAGGAATTTTCAGCAAGGATGTATTTGCTGAAAACCCCTTGTATTTTCCAGCTATTTTTATCATCGATATGATTTATATAGCTGTTTATTATTCTAATGTGAAAGATAAAGAATATCGAGGAGAGGGAATGCTTTATCTGGTGCTATTAATTATATTAGGTTTCTCCTTGATTGGAATGAGCATAGCTTATGCGCTTACGATTCTTTGATATTATACAGATATAATGACATAACAGTTTAGAGCTTTAATTTTCTTCATCCGTCATCCGTTTTGATCTTATGCATCTGCATTCGTTCATTAAACAATGTCGGATAGGAGAGAAAACCAAGCATAATACTGGTTACAGCAGCTGTTGTCAATAATAGAAAGAGAATTAACAGCTGGAATTGGACTGCTTGGATTGGGTCAGCTCCAGCAATAATCTGCCCGCTCATCATTCCCGGCAATTGAACAAGACCGATTGTTTTTTGGCTTTCAATCGTGGGAATCAAGCTCGCTTTAATAGAATGAATCAATGGCAAGTGAATAGCCTGCTTTGGTGTTCCGCCTAAAGAAAGCAGGAGCTCTGTTTCTTTTTTCTTTGTTTGGATTTCTGACGTGAAACGGTTAAGAAAAAGAATGGAAAGCACCATGGAATTACCGACAACCATCCCGCTGATAGGGATAATGTATTGTGCAGTCGGCGGTGTAATTTGAAATCCCAACAGAATACCTTGTGTCAGCAGCTCAATAAAAACAAAGGTCAGAATCAGCTTCCATATGATTCCCTTGATTGATGCGCCTTTTTTCTGTGCATTATGTGTGGCTGCGCCAATCATGAGAGCAACCATTAAGATAATAAAAAGATAGCTGTCTGATTCAAAGACAAAGGTTAAAATAAAGCCGACAGCTATAAGCTGAATAATCGATCGAATGGTAGCAATAAACGTATCTTTTTCCAAGCCGAGATGTAATGTTTTAGAAAGTACTAAAGGAATCAGGACGAAAATAAGCGATAAGCTTAAGTTTAGGACACTCACTGCCATTCCCCCTTCACAAATTCCTGTACCCGGGAGTCAGCAGGATTTTTCAATAAGTCTTTCCTTCCTGCCTCGATAAGCTCCCCGTTCATCATGACCCACGTATCATCGCCAATATGTAAAGCTTGTTCTAAATTATGAGTGATCCAGGCAATGGTCACAGAAAATTTCTGGTTAATATGCTGAATCAACTGCTCGATATCCGATGTGGATACCCGATCGAGGGAGGAGGTAATCTCATCCAGCAGCAATACTTTTGGGCGATTGACAAGCGTACGAGCAATTGACACCTTTTGCCGCTGACCTCCGGATAAATCTGTGACATCCCGGTGGAGAAAAGAATCATCTAGTCCAACCTGCGTGAGCAAATGCGCTGCCTCTTCTTTTTCTAATTCTTGGTTTTGAAGTGTTTTCGGCATAGCCAGATTTTTATAAACGCTCCCCCGCAGCATCGTCGCATCTTGAAGTGCAATGCCAACAGTACGCCGTAACGCAGTCGGTTCCATGATTTGAATGTTCTTTCCAAATAGATAAATGTCCCCTTTGGTTGGAGAAATCAATCCGTTTAATAAGCGGAATATCGTTGTCTTTCCAGCTCCGGAAGGACCGACAAACGTGGTGATTTTTCCTTCACGCAGGAAGCCGGATATATCTTTAATAATATCTAAATCTTCATCAGAATAGCTGACATGGTTTAGTTCGATGGCTGCTTTATCGGTTGATTGTTCCATGGTGAAGTTCCTTTCTGAAATGGGTATAGAAGAGAAGCAGGAGAGAGAACCTCCTGCTGAACAAATCTTATTCTATCATTCCTCTTGATGATTTAAAAGCGCGCGTTTTTGCTGGAGAAGCTTTTGAAATTCCTGATCCAGTTCATCCGACGGCTCCAGGCTGAGCTTGCTTAATGTTTCTGTTATCTTCGTTTCAATAATCATTAACTGCTGTTCGATTGGGTCTTCCTGTGTTTCTTTTTCCATTGATTCTTCATGGAGCTGCTGAATGCTTCCATCAAAAAAGGTAAGCTGCTGTTGATTTATTTCAATGACCTTGGTTGCGATATTTTCGATAAAATGCCGGTCATGGGATACAAATAAAACAGTGCCCTCATAGGCCTGAAGCAGCCCCTCTAACGCTTCGACAGCCTCGATATCGAGGTAGTTTGTCGGCTCGTCGAGAATCAGCATATTGATATCACTGACAAAAAGCTTTGCAAATGCGACCTTAACCTGCTCTCCGCCACTGAGCACATGGACAGGCTTAAAAACATCATCACCATAGAAATGCAGCCGCGCTAAAACCGTCCGAATAAGGGTTTCGTCCTGTTTAGAGGTTTCTTTGGCATTATCCAAAATCGACTTTTTCTGATTTAAAGTAGATAAATCCTGTTGAAAATAACCTATTTTTACAGACGGATTTAAAGTGATACCGGCATCCCTATCCATTATTTTTTTAATAAACGTTGTTTTGCCTGCTCCGTTTGGGCCAATGATGCCAACCTTATCTCCGCTCTTTATATTTAAACTGGCTTTTTTCCATAATTGTTTCCCGGGGACAGCACCTTCTACATCCTCTATCCGTAAAATAATTTTCTGCTGCAATTTTTCTTGATGGGGAAGTGTCATTTTCAAGGGAGCAGCTTCTCTTACCTTTTCCACTTTTTCCATATTATCTAACCGGGTTTCTAAAGCTTTGGATGTTTTTTGCAGCTTTTTCTGCTTTTTCGCAAAGTAGGGTTTCGCCCCTTTTAAGGATTCTTCTGTAGAGCCGATTTTGCTTTTCGGTGTTTTGGTTGCCCGCTGTGCTTTTTGTTCTTTTTTCTCTATCGCACGCTCAAGCTGCCTTCTTTTCTGCTGATAATGCTCATAATCCAGACGTTGTTTTTCGATTTCTTTATCCTTTTGCTCTCGGTATGCTGTATAATTGCCGGAATAAATTTGGATGCGCTCTTCATCAATTTCCCAAATTTGCTGACATAATTTATCTAAAAAATTACGGTCATGAGAGACGATTATTAATGCTCCCTGCCAATGGGACAGCTGTTTTTCAAGCCATTCAATATGTGCTGTATCCAGATTGGTTGTCGGCTCATCAGCGAGAAGGAGACCGGTTTGTTTTTGTAAAGCATCTACAATATAAGCCTGCGTTACTTCTCCGCCGCTTTTTTGATCACGCTTCTCTTTTAATTGTGGCAATAATTCCACCGAAGTATGCATATGAATCGTACCTTGCTCCGGTGGAATGTTACCGGCAAGCAGGTTGAGCAGAGTTGTTTTGCCTGAGCCATTTTTTCCGACTAAACCAATCCGGTCTTTGGCATGAACAACCAAATGCTCTATCGAAAATAATTCCCGATCTTTGATACTGTGTTTGATATGATGTGCTTCTAAAATTCTCATAAAATCATCTCCGTATCTATGAAGGATGGGAATAGGGGAGTTAATTGCATAAAAAAACCCCTATTCTGCATTCAGAACAGGAGTCGCCAAAAAAGGAAATGGGCATACGTATCGCTCATTTCATACGGGTATTTATCACAAAGGATAAAAGGCTAATCCTGTTCTGAAATCGTTCCATGAGAGCATGAAAAACAATACAGCAAGAGGGCACACGGATTCCGAGTTTCCAATCTGCTGTTATCATCCTCTTATGAAATTCATTCTTTTAAAAAAACAGGATTAGTACTTCATGTTCCCTTTGTTCACCCTTTCGATTATTGTTGATTACAGTATAGCGGAAATAAGAAGTTTTGTCATTAAAAGAAAATGGATTACCAGTTAATTTTCAGAGTTTTTCCACTTAAACCGTGTTATGAGCGCCATGATTATAATATTTAAAATGGAGGCGACCAAAGCACAGCTAGCCATGAATAATAACCCCATACCTCCCCAGCCGCCTACAAAAAGAAAGCTGGCTATAATGAGTAAAAGACTTAATAAGCAAGTGATGAGAGGAAGAATAATTCTTTTTTCCTTTAGGAGCATACTCAGCAGGAATATAACGATTCCTATTCCGATAACATAGACAAAAAATTCGATATATCCTTCCGCTGGTCCGTTCATTGTTCTTTCCTCCTTGAACTATATTTCCTTGTATACTAATCAGTCCTGCAGGAACAAAGAAAAAACCAGACAAACTTCTTTCAGATAAAAGAATATGAAATCATTGTCTGGTTTATGCAGTCTTATTATAAAGCTCTTGGTGTCTGATGGATGGAATTCTCCTGTACAGCATCTTTAATCAAACAGTTTCCGCGTCCATGCGGTATACACATTGGCGTACCAAAAATCGGATCGCATGCGATATTGCACCGCATCCGGAATACGGCGGAGACAAGCTCGGCAGAAATGGTATCCTCCGGCTTTCCCTGTGCATATACTTTTTTATCTTTGATTGCAATAATATGATGAGCGTAGCGGCTTGCCAGGTTCAAATCATGCAGTACCATAATAATCGTACGGCCATCTTTTTCGTTTAATTCAAACAGAAGGTCAAGCACATCGATTTGATGAGTTAAATCAAGATAAGTAGTCGGTTCATCCAATAAAATAATGTCTGTATCCTGTGCTAACGTTAAGGCGATCCATGCACGCTGGCGTTGTCCGCCTGACAGCGAATCGACAGACTGGTCTTTTAAATCGGACATATTTGTATCTTCTAATGCCTTTTGTACTGCTTCTTCATCCTCATTGGACCATTGCTTCATCACCTTGCGATAGGGGTGCCTGCCTTGTTTGACAAGTTCATAAACCGTCAATCCTTCGGGGCTGGTCGGTGCTTGAGGCAAAATAGCCATGTTTTGCGCAACTTCTCTTGTGCGCATTTTAGAGATGTTTTGTCCATTTAATATAACAGATCCCTGCTTTGGCTTTAATAAACGTGCCAAAGAACGTAATAAAGTTGATTTTCCACAGCCGTTTGGGCCAATAAAAACAGTGATTTCCCCTTTAGGGATAGCAATGTCTAATTCATCTATAATAATACGGTCTCCGAACCCAAGTGTTAAGTTGCTTGCTGTTAATGAGTTCAATGAAAACGCCTCCTGACCTAAAAAGGTGCGTATAGCTACTAACTTCATTTTATTGCTAGAAGGACGAATAGTCAATGATAATAGTTTTCAATTAGGTGACAATTTAACGTGCTTTCGAAAGAAGTCCCCCTCTTCAAGCGTGTGAAGGGCGTAGTCCAACGGTAAGGGGGGGATGAATTTCGTTTGGGTGATAGACCAAAGGCTTTTTCTTTTGATTTTTGCTGAACATGGTATAATCAGTCATATAAAGTAAAAGATTGATATATCAGTGAAATTAGACAGTAATAACCATTCAGTCTTCTTAATATATTACCATCTTGTGTTCGTTGTGAAGTAAAGAAGAAACGTAATCGATGATACCATTTCAGATTATGCCAAAGATAAATTTGTATCTTTGAGTGAAAAATATAATATTACATTGGTGGAATGGAACCACGATATGGCCCATGTTCATATTTTGTTCAAAGCTCAACCCAACAGTGAATTATCGAAGTTCATCAATTCCTATAAAAGTGCCAGTTTAATACTTATCAAGGAAGACTTTCCTCATGTTCGTAAAAAGTTATGGAAAGAAATGTTTTGGTCAAGAAGCTTTTGTTTGGTGACGACTGGTGGTTCTCCTATCGAAATGGTGAAGGAATATATTGAAAATCAAGGGAAAAAGTGAGGTGACTTGATATGGCTAAACAACATAAAGCATATAAGTTTCGTCTGTACCCAACAAAAGAACAGGTAGTCGTTATACGTAAAACCTTTGGGAGTGTTCGCTTTGTTTATAACAAAATGTTGGCAGAGCGAAAAGAAACGTATGAATGCCTAAAAGGTAATAAAGAAGCATTGAAAAAGGTAAAACATCCCACCCCTGCCAAATACAAAAAAGTATATGAATGGCTAAAAGAAGTGGACTCTTTAGCGTTGGCAAATGCACAATTAAATTTAGATAAGGCATATAAAGCTTTTTTCAAAGGTAATGCGAAGTTTCCGAAATTCAAAAGTAAACGTCATAAACAAAGCTACACAACAAATCTCGTCAACGGAAATATTCAGTTGTTGGATGGTCATATCAAATTACCTAAATTGAAAAGACTCAAAATGAAACAACATAGAAAAATACCCTCCGCATACAAAATCAAATCTTGTACCCTATCTATGACTTCATCAGGGAAATATTATATTTCTATTCTTACAACGTATGAGAAGGAGATAGAAAAGAAGAAAGTCGAAAAAGTAGTAGGATTAGATTTTGCGATGAATGGGTTGTTTGTCGATAGCGAGGGTGAGAAAGCCAATTACCCTAGGTTTTATCGACAAATGTTAGAGAAATTAGCAATCGAACAACGTAAACTTTCTCGTAAAAAGAAAGGCTCTTCCAATTGGGAGAAACAACGTATTCGAGTAGCTAAAATGCAAGAAAGAATCGCCAATCAACGAAAAAACTTTCTTCACCATAAATCAAAGGATTTAGCGTCTAACTTCGAGGCTGTTGTGATGGAAGATTTAGACATGAAAGGCATGTCCCAAGTACTTCATTTCGGTAAAAGTGTAGCTGATAATGGATGGGGAATGTTCACTTCTTTCTTACAGTACAAACTAAAAGAACAAGGGAAACAACTGATCAAAATTGACAAATGGTTCCCATCTACCAAAACTTGTTCGAATTGCGGAAATATCCAACCAATGCCTATGGAAATGAGGACATACACTTGTTCGTGTGGGCTAAATCTCGATCGAGATTATAATGCAGCACGCAATATCAGAAAAGAAGGCATTCGCTTATTAGCATTAGCAAGTGCCTAATAAAAATATAAACTCTTGGAACAAGAGGGTTCGCTTGGTCTATTTCGTCAGCTGCTAAAAGTGGCGATTACCCAAGAAGCCCCCACTTCAAGCAACCTGTAAGGGTGGTAAGTGGTGGGAGTAGTTCACTAAAATATATGAGAAAGAGAGGGCGTAAAGAACCTTATATTAACCTGATTAAAAAAAGAAACCCTTATGAAATCCATGAGAATACATTTGATTTCATAAGGGTTCTAAATGATAAAGCATGTTGATTTATTTAACTTGATGTCTTATTTAAATAAATCAACAAGCATATCAATGGTTTGTTCCGAAGCAACGAGACCGCTGTTTGTCCAGTTACTTTCGTCTTCAATGTAGTAGACCTGATCATTTTGAACTACATCGGTATTATTCCAGACATTACTGTTTTTCAATGCTTCGATGCCTTCATCGTCTTCATAGCCTAAAATAATCAGATGATCGGCATCCATTTCAGAAAGCTTTTCTAAAGAAATTGGATTCCAAGCCTCTTCGCCTTGTTCAAGTTCTTCTACAATCCCAGGAACTTCTACATCTAATTCATTGTAAATCATATCTGCCGTGTGACGGTTTTCTTCAAACAAGAAGTATTTGCCGCCGACAACCCACATCATTGCAACAGATTCATCACCTAATGAGTCATCAAGTTCTTCCTTTGCCTGATTTACTTTTTCATCGTAATCTGCTAATACTTGTTCAGCTTCATCTTCTTTGCCAAGGATTTCTCCAAATTTCTGTAAACGTACTTTCCAATCACTTACTTCTTCTTCAGACAAAACATAGGTTGGAGCGATTGCTGCGTAATCTTCATAAGAACCTTCATAGTTATCTAAGGTATGATCCAATATAATAAGGTCTGGCTCAATGCTTAGCACTTGCTCTAAGGGCAGTGTCCATTCAATGGTTTCCACATCTGCAAGGTCTTCCTCCAAATAATCCTGGACACTTTCACCGATTGCCCATTTTGCAACAGGCATTTCGTCAAGCGCAATCAACGTGTCCTCATTATAGGAAGCAAGGATTTTTTCGGGATTTGCAGGAATCGTAACCTCTCCCATCTCCGAATCAACGGTGATGTCAGCCGTTTCATCGGTATCGCCGGATGTATTAGAATCACCGGATTCGCCATCATTACTGTTGCCACAAGCAGCAAGAAGTAATAGGGTAGTAAGTATCAGCATAAATAAATATCTTTTTTGCATAAATTTGTTCATCTCTTTTTCTCCTTTTATGTTATAATGAACGTCTAACGATAATGATAATCACTTTCAATTAGAAAGTCAACACGTTATTTAACAGCAGATTTCATTGCTTTTAGTTATGCAGGAATAGGAAAAGTCTTTTTGTTTTGCACTTTAAAAAGTGATATCATAGCACAATCATATTCTATGGATAAAATATAGGAGTATACAAGAAATGAGATTGTTTTCACGTTCTTCTCAATTAAGAAAAGTATTGATAAATATGATAGGCATTTGTCTCGTTGTGTTTTCGATTGGCATGTCTATTTCATATGGTGCAACCACAGTAGATTTACATACGGTTTGGCAGGCTGTTTTCCAGTTTAGTGAAGGAGAGCAGGCGCATCAGGTTATTTGGGAGCTCCGGATTCCCCGGGCTCTGGCTGCTGTGTTAGTAGGGGCGTTTTTAGCTGTATCGGGCTCTGTGATGCAAGGAATGACACGGAATCCGCTTGCGTCTCCATCGATTATGGGGGTAACAGACGGTGCTGCATTTATGCTTGTAATCATTCTTGCTTTTTATCCGGCAGTTTCGAATGTCGGCTTAATGTTTGCTTCATTTATTGGGGCAGGTATCGCAGTGACACTGGTGTTTTTAATCGGCTCTTTTTCCAGCAGCGGGTTAACACCGGTTAAATTAGCGCTGGCTGGAGTTGCCATTGGTACGTTATTACGATCTGTTTCTTCGATTCTTTCCCTGCATTTCCAGCTGGAGAGGGATATCGGCTTTTGGCTTGCGGGCGGGTTAGATGGAGCAGGCTGGAATGCGATAACTCTCCTCCTAGTTGCTGGAGTGATAGGAATCGTACTGGCATTATCTATTGCAAAATCAATTACAGTCTTAAGTCTTGGTGATGATTTATCTACTGGCTTGGGGCAGAATAACACCTTTATTAAAATTGCCGGGATTGCGGTTGTTTTAATATTAACAGGTGCGGCGGTTTCGGTTGCGGGTTCCGTCGGGTTTGTGGGGCTGATTATCCCGCATATCACGCGGTTTATTATTGGCACAGATTACCGCTGGATTATTCCGACCTCCGCAGTGTTTGGAGCTTTATTGCTGGTAAATGCAGATTTGATTGCACGAATCATCAATTCCCCTTTTGAAACACCGGTAGGAGCGATTACATCGATTATCGGCGTTCCATTCTTCCTCTATTTAGCCAGAGGCAGCGGGGGTGACAGAAAATGAATACAGTAGAAAAGCAAAAGAGATTTCGATTTTGGATGATTATCAGCATTCTGATTATCAGCATGATTGTTTTTTCCTTTCTCAGTTTAAATTTGGGAGCCATTTCGATTTCCCCGAAAGAAGTTATCCATACATTAATGGGACAGGGTTCAGACAGGCAGGAGCTTGTCTTATTTCAATTTCGGATGCCGGGAATTATTTTAGCATTATTAATTGGAGCCGGCTTAGCTGTTTCCGGAACCATTATGCAAGGCATTACCCAAAATGGACTTGCTGATCCGGGAATATTGGGAATTAATTCAGGCGCAGGCTTTGCCATTGTCTTATTCCTTTATTTCTTTCAGGGAGTTATTCCGGCAACCAGTGCGCTCAATACCTATATGCTTCCTTTTGTTGCGTTGATTGGAGCATTTTCGGCGGCCGTTTTGATTTATGCCATTGCCTGGAAAAAAGGAGTATCACCGATTCGGCTTGTGCTGGTCGGAATTGGGGTAAATGCAGCATTTGGCGCACTTATGACTATTTTACAGCTAAGAATGGATCCGCAAAATTATCGTCAGGTGACCATTTGGCTGTCTGGTGAGATTTGGAGTGAGAATTGGAGCTTTGTTTTCGCTTTATTACCATGGATGCTGATTCTGATTCCCGTGGCTATAAAAAAAGCAAGAAACTTAAATGTTTTTCATTTAGGGGACGATGTTGCTTCTGGTCTTGGAACGCATGTAGAAAGAGAACGGGGCGTCTTATTATTAATTGCTGTCGCTTTAGCAGGAGCATCCGTTGCTGCCGGCGGAGCGATTGCCTTTTTAGGTTTAGTTGTTCCGCACATTGTCCGCAAGCTGGTCGGTCCGCTGCATCATTATGTGATCCCGATTTCCGCCTTGCTGGGCGCATTTATATTAATGACAGCTGATATGATTGGAAGTAATATTTTAGCACCGACCACGATACCTGTAGGAATTGTGGTATCGATTGTCAGTACACCTTATTTTGTTTATCTGCTGATGAAAACAAAATAAAGATGGGAAGGAGTTCAAATAATAATGAACGAAGAAATCTATGACGTAACTATAATCGGCGGCGGTCCGGCAGGATTATTTGCTGCCTTCTATAGCGGAATGCGGGAAATGAAGACCAAAATCATTGAATACCTTCCATACCTTGGCGGAAAAGTGCCTTACTTTTACCCGGAAAAAGTTATTCGGGATATTGGCGGTATTGCGCAGGCTACCGGAGAAGAAGTTACGGAACAGCTGGTGGAGCAGGCGTTGACATTTGATCCAACGGTTGTTTTAGGGGAACAGGTTGTCGATATGCAGCGGATGGAAGATGGTAATTTTCAGCTTGTGAGCAATAACGGGAGTGTCCATTATTCTAAAACAGTCATGTTAGCAACAGGCTTTGGAACATTGCATTCTGTAAAACTGGATCATCCGGAAGCGGTTTATTACGAAGAGAAAAGCCTGCATTATACGGTGAGAAAGCTGGCGGATTATTATGATAAGCATGTCCTTATTTCCGGAGGCGGAAATAGTGCGGTAGATTGGGCATTGGAGCTTGAAAATATAGCAAAGAGTGTGACGCTCATTCATCGCCGCAATCAGTTTAAAGGGCTGGAGAGCAGTGTGACCAGACTGAAAAATTCGCAAGTGAATATCATGACACCATATGAAATAAAAGCACTGCATGGAACAGATGGCCAGCTTGAAAAGGCAGTCCTTGGTCATGTAGAGGATGAAGCGGAGGAAAAAGAGCTTCAGATTGACCGGCTGGTGGTTAATCATGGTTTTCAAATCAATTTGGAACCAATCACGACGTGGGGATTGGAAATGATTGATGGCATGATTGCGGTTGATTCCAGCATGCAGACATCGGTGGAAGGAGTATTTGCAATCGGTGATATCGCGCATTACCCGGACAAGCTTGGATTAATTGCCGGAGCGTTTAATGAAGGGCCGATTGCAGTCAATCATGCGAAGAAAATCGCTGACCCGGAAGATCCGGTAAAGCATTTATTCTCCACAAATTATGCAGCCTTTATGGAAGAGGAATAATGTAACAAAAAAGCACTCTAACGTTTTCTAACAGGTAATGAAGGTTAAGAAAACAGAAAGAGTGTTTTTTTAGTCCTTTTCCGGCAAATATTTTTGAAAAAGCTCTAGAAATTTCTGACGATCTTCTCCGGTCAATGCCTTAGGGCCCTTGGTGTGCTTCCCGCTCCGTCTCTCCTTCGCACTCAAGTAACGCGACTGCAGCAGCTGATCGATATTATCATTGGTATAGGCGAATCCTTTATGATGCAGTACATAACAGCCCTTCGCAAGTGCAAGCGAAGCCAGTCCATAATCCTGTGTAACGACAATATCATTCTTTTTCGCCAGCTGCATAATCCGGTAATCCGCAGCATCTGCACCTGTGTCTACATAAATAGTTTCCACCCCTTCCGGATACTCCTGTAAAGAAAAATGTGAGATACTCGTTACCAGCACAACAGGAACCTTCTTTTTACCAGCTTCCTCTATAATAATGTTTTTGACAGGGCAGGCATCTGCATCGACATAGACTTTCATTTGATTCACTTCCTTTTTTTCAACGTTTCTAATTATTGTAGCAAATAATGATGTAACTTGTCTTATCCACTAGAAATTCATATCAAAAGCCTGTAATATATGAATCACTATCTATCGTGAAAAAGGAGCTTGGATGTATGTGTTTTATCATGGAACAAATGAAGCCGGAAGACTGGGAACAGGTATTGGAAATATACTATCATGGAATGGAAACACAGAATGCAACGTTTGAAATGAATGAGCCTGACTGGAAATCCTGGGATGATTGGGACCGAGATCATTTACCGCAGTGCCGGCTGGTTTTCCGCGAGGGAGAGAAAATTCTTGGCTGGGCATCGCTGCTGCCTATTTCTGCAAGAGAGGCATACCAGGGCGTTGCCGAGGTAAGTATTTACCTGCATAAAGATGCTATGGGAAAAGGCATTGGAACAAAGCTGCTGCAAGCATTGATTGAAGCAAGTGAAGAAGCAGGAATGTGGACACTGCAATCCGAAATCTTTCCGGAAAATACAGGAAGCCTGAAGCTGCATGAAAAGATGGGCTTTCGCAAGATCGGGTTTCGTGAAAAAATCGGACAGATGGAAGACGGCAGATGGCGCGATATTGTACTTGTGGAACGTCGAAGCCAACGCGTAGGATGTAAATAGGGAGGAGATTACATGGAAATCAAAATTAATGGGCAATCGTTTGAGGGAAAACAGGTTGAATTGGATGAAACAGCTGACAAAAAGCAGGTTGCATTTTCATTTGATGTGACTAGTGAAACCTATCATGACGTGACATCCTTGCTTTATAAAAATGATTTTGAGGTGGAAATCCCGGAGAAATCCATAGCTTTTTCCGCGACTATCAACGAATATTCTACTTCTATGACAAATTTATATGAAAAAGGTAATACAAGTGAATTTTATTTGAAGCTGCGTGAAAAATAATTTTTATGATGTGGGGGAGAACAATACAATGGAACCAATCTTATTATCCTTTCCAGACCAATTTGAAACAGAGCGATTAATTATCCGGGCGCCCAAGCCTGAAGATTGGAAGCCTATTTATACTGCCATGCAGGCTTCTATCAATGAATTGAAGCCTTGGCTTCCATTTGCACGTCAGGAGCAGACGGAGCAGGATGTGCAAAAAACAACAAAGGAAGCTTATTTGAATTTTCTTTCGCGTGAAGATTTACGTTTCCATGCTTTTGATAAAGAAACTGGAGAATTTATGATTTCCAGCGGTCTGCATCGCATTAATTGGGATGTAAGAAAATTTGAGATCGGTTATTGGATTGATACAAAGCATAGTGGAAAAGGCTATGTTACAGAGCTGGTAAAGGGGCTTACTTCCTTTGCTTTTCGGGAGCTCGATGCAAATCGGGTAGAAATCCGATGTGATCCTAAAAATAGCAAAAGCAAAACAGTTGCTGAACGATCCGGTTTTGAACTGGAAGGAATCTTGAAAAATGATGTTATAGAAGGAAACGGGGAACTCAGAGATACCTGCATTTTTGCAGTGATTGAAGATCCGAATATAGTTAAGAAATAAGGGTGAAGCAATGAAGAGGGTAAAGGTAAAACAAACGCATGTAAAACATATCAAACAGCAAAATCCATTGATTTTAGAAGAAGCTATTCATGGAGCGGATAAGCTTGATGAAGGAGAAATCATCGCCCTTCATACACAGCAGGGAGAATTTTTGGCACAGGCTTATACAGGCCGTCAAAATAAAGGAATGGGCTGGGTGTTAACGTTTAAACAAGAAGACACCATTGACCAAGCTTTCTTTAAGCAAAAGCTGCTCACAGCGATAAATAAGCGCCGCTCCTATTATCAGGCAGAAGAAACAACTGCCTTTCGTGTGTTTAACGGAGAAGGAGACGGAATCGGCGGCTTGATTATTGACTATTTTGAAGGCTACTATGTTATCCAATGGTACAGTGAAGGGATTTATGCGTTTAAAGATTGGATCGTCCAAGTGTTTGATGAGCTTGGCGACTATCAGGGAATCTATGAAAAGAAACGCTTTGACACGAAAGGACAGTATGTAGAGGATGACGATTTTGTAAAAGGGACAAGAGGTGAATTCCCGCTTATCGTAAAGGAAAATGGCATGAACTATGCGGTTTACCTGAATGATGGAGCGATGGTGGGCATTTTCTTAGACCAGCGCGATGTCCGTAAAGCATTACGCAATAAATACGCAAAAGGAAAGCATGTATTAAACACCTTTTCCTACACCGGCGTTTTCTCCGTAGCGGCTGCACTTGGAGGAGCAGCGAAAACCACCAGCGTGGATTTGGCAAAACGTAGTAAAAGTAAAACCATTGAACAGTTCAGTGTAAATGAGATTGATTTTGACCAGCAGGATATTATCGTGATGGATGTATTTGATTATTTCAAATACGCGAAGCGGAAGAAGCTGCAATTCGATGTTGTTGTTTTGGATCCGCCAAGCTTTGCGCGTTCTAAGAAAAGAACCTTCCGGACAGCAAAGGATTATCCGGAGCTGATAGAGAATTCCATTGACCTGCTGGAAAAGGACGGTGTGATTATTGCATCCACCAATACAGCTTCTTTTGGAATGAAGAAATTCAAAGATATGATCCAGCGCGGATTTCAGGCGAAACAAAAGAAATATACGGTTTTGGAAGAATTTTCGCTTCCGGGTGATTTTGCGGTGAATAAGCATTTTAAGCAGGGAGATTATCTGAAAGTGGTCGTGATTCAAGTGAAGGGGTAACGGCAAACCATCAAACAGGCAGATGCGCATTGTTTGATGGTTTTTTGATTCCTTCATCGTACCTTGAATATAATTTCTAAGAAAAGACAATAAAAATCTCAAAAACTATTGAATAAATATTCTTTTTATTGCATAATAATTCATAACAACTTATTGAAGAGGTGTACGTGAATGACAACAAATCAAATCCAATTTCAGCAGCAGGAGTTAAAAGGAAGAGACTTTCTGACACTTGCTGATTATACAAAAGATGAAATCGACTATTTGATCGAATTAGCAGATTATCAAAAGAAGCAAAGTAAAGAAGGGATTATTTTTGAACCCTTGAAGGGGAAAACGTTAGGAATGATTTTTGAAAAGGCTTCGACAAGAACGCGTGTCTCCTTTGAAACAGGTATCTATCAGCTTGGCGGTTTAGGTATTTTCTTAAGCTCCAAGGATATACAGATTGGCAGGGGAGAAACGATTGCAGATACAGCACAGGTGCTTTCAGGCTATTTGGATGGAATTATGATCCGTACCTATAATCAGGATGATGTGGCGGAGCTGGCGAAGTATTCAAGTATCCCTGTCATCAATGGATTGACAGACCTTTATCACCCGTGCCAGGTATTAGCAGACTTACAAACCATTAAAGAGGTGAAAGGTGTGCTACAGGGGCAAAAATTGGTTTATATCGGTGATGGTAATAATATGGCGCATTCTTTAATGATTGGTGCTGCAAAAATGGGCATGCATATTGTTACAGTAACACCAGATAATTATAAGCCTGAAGAACAAGTTACGGAAAAAGCGAAACAATTTGCATCTGAACATGGTGCAACGATTGAATGGACTAATGACCCTGTGAAGGCTGTGAAAGATGCTGATGTCGTTTATACAGACGTATGGGCAAGTATGGGGCAGGAAGCGGAGCAAACAAAGCGTGAGCAGGACTTTCAACAGTTTCAGGTAAATGAAGCACTTCTTTCCAATGCAAAGGCAGATGTCACCTTTATGCATTGCCTGCCGGCTCATCGGGGAGAAGAAGTATCTGCAGGAGTTATTGATGGGAAGCATTCCGTAGTCTTCCAGCAGTCCGAAAACCGCCTGCATGCACAAAAAGCTTTGATGACAGCGTTGATGGGATGATAAAAAAGATATAAAAAGAAGCAGGGAAGCCAGTGTCACAGCTTTCCCTGCTTCTTTTTATTGTTTTGGTTTAGTTATCACCCCCGCTGCCAATGTCCCTTTTTCTGTATTTGAGACACGCAAAGTAAAATAGTATCAAGTACCTACATTGTTGAAATAAAAATCATGATAGCGTAAAATTTATTATCGATGTTTTTTTGGGGATTGGTACAAAAATTTAAAAATAAAGGTTTGATACTATCCAAAAAAGGAAATTTAACGAGGGGGAGGAGATAGAATGAAAAGAACATTACAAATCATTGGTCTGCTATGTACACTGTTTGCTTTTAGTGCTTGTCAAGCTGACTCAGAGCAAGAACAAGAAACAGGCAATAGTGCTGGTGAGACCGAAGAAACAACAGAAGATAATGAATCAGATGTAGCCGGTGATGTTTCAGAAGAGCCGGAAGATGGAACGGATGAAGATACTTCTGTCAATAAAGATACAGATACATCCTATGAATATGAAGAGCAGAAGATAATTGATGAAGAGATTGCAGAAGGAGAATACGATATTTCTGTGGAAACAGATAATCAAGGCACGCGTGTGATGTTTTATGAAATCGATGGAGAGAAATATTATAAAACCGTCTTTGTTAAAAACGATAGCCGCTTAAAAATCATTGATCTTCAAAATGATGATGGTCTGATCTATAACGAAACCATATAAAAAAAGTGCAAGCGTCTCCATCCGCGCTTGCACTTTTTTATATATATTAAGAAATCGAAACCCCTTTTGTATCAATCTCTAAAACCTTTACTTGATATCCTTCAAGCAGCTTCGCCATCGCTGTTTTTACTGTTTCTCCATTTCCTTTTGGAACAAAAGAAAGCATGGTTGGTCCGGCTCCGCTTAGAGCTGTGCCAAATGCTCCGAGCTCTTTTGCTTTTTCACGAATAACATCAAAATTAGAGATGAGTGTTTTACGAAAAGGCTCGTGAAATAAATCATTCTCCAGCATTTTTCCAAACAACGCATAGTCTTTAGAATAGAGTGCAGCAACAACCAGATTGCTCATTGCACTTGCTCTTGCTGCATAGTTGCGTTCATATGTATCTGGCAGACAATCTCTGGCAACTTCTGTTTTCAGCTCTACTTCTGGAATATACGCAATTAAATCTAATTCAATATCATGAAGCCGGACAGAAGGAATATCATCATCGAGCATGGTAGAAATCGTTAAACCTCCAAATAAAGCAGGAGCAATATTATCAGGATGCCCTTCGATTTCTGTTCCAAATGCTAATTTCTGTTCATTTGTTAATTGCAGGTTTCCCAGCTGATTAGCCAGTTCAATTCCTGCAACAATCGCAGAAGCACTGCTGCCCAAACCTCTGGCCAGTGGTATTTCACTGATTTCCTGCACTTTGCAGGGGGGCAAGACAGCCCCATACCGTGCTGCTACCTGCTCTGTAATATTCCAAATAAAATGATTTTCTTGGGATTTTTCAGAGCCGTGTGCGAAAAATGCATGTTGATCAGAAGCTTCTACGTCCAAATGAATATACAGACCTAATGCAAGGCCCATGGAATCAAAACCAGGGCCAAGATTAGCACTGCTTGCCGGTACAGAGATGCGAAACGGCATCATGACGTAATCATCTTCTCTAAATATTCAAGGATAGCCGTTTCGTCATTTGGTAGTGATACAGGGTCGATGGTCAGCTGGTCAATAGCTGTTTGCGGATCTTTTAAGCCATTGCCTGTCAATACAGCTACAACCTTGCTGCCCTGTGGAATTTCACCTGCTTTTACCTGTTGGATAACACCAGCAATGGAAGCCGCTGAGCCCGGCTCTGCAAATACACCTTCTTTACGCGGAAGAAGCTTAAATGCAGATACAATTTCATCATCTGTGACAGAACCAATCATTCCGCCCGATTCTTCTCTTGCCTGAACTGCTAAATCCCAGCTCGCCGGGTTACCAATTCGAATGGCTGTTGCTACCGTTTCCGGATCTTCAACTACTTCATCTCTGACAATAGCTGCTGCACCTTCTGCTTCAAAACCAAACATTTTTGGAAGGGCTGTACCTTTTGATGCATTAAATTCTTTAAAACCTTTCCAGTAGGCGCTGATATTTCCAGCATTGCCAACCGGGATTGCTAAGATGTCAGGAGCTTCTCCCAGCTGCTCACAAACTTCAAAGGCTGCTGTTTTTTGTCCTTCCAGACGATATGGATTCACAGAGTTTACTAGAGTGATAGGCGATTTCTCGCTGATTTTACGGACAAGCTGCAGCGCCTGATCAAAGTTGCCTTCAATTTCTACGATTTCTGCTCCATACATGACAGCCTGAGCCAGCTTGCCAAGCGCAATCTTTCCTTTAGGGATAACAATAATCGCCCGCAGGCCTGCACGAGCCGCATAAGCTGCTGCTGATGCAGAAGTGTTTCCGGTAGAAGCACAAATAACAGAATTACTGCCTTCTTCTATAGCTTTGGCAACAGCCATGACCATGCCGCGGTCTTTAAATGAGCCGGTCGGGTTTAAGCCTTCAAACTTCCCGTATAATTCGATACCCAATTCCTTTGACAGATTTGGAAAATGAAAAAGTGGTGTATTTCCTTCTGATAATGATAAAGCGGGTGTTTTATCTGTGACAGGAAGTAAGTCACGATATTCTTCAATTAACCCTTTCCAAGCCATCTTACGCATCTCCTTCTACTTTGTAATAGCTTTTTATCTCGTTTACTGCATCAAATGATTTTAATTGATTCAGCACTTCTTCAAAATGAGAGTACGGTGTATCATGTGTAACCAGCACAATCTCTGCAGAATCTTTTTCATCCACAGGAGTCTGTAAAATACGCTGGAAGCTGATATCCTGTTCGTGGAAAATTGATGAGATTTCTGAGAATACCCCCGTTTTGTCCTCCACGCATAGGCGGACATAATATTGACCATGCTGTTTCTCTTTTGGACGCAATGTTTTTGGAAACTGCATGTCATTTAACTGCTTTCCTGACACACCTAAACGCATCGCTTTGATAGCTGCGATAACATCGGATAGAATAGCAGTTGCTGTCGGGAGGCTGCCGGCACCCGGGCCATAGAACATGGTCTCCCCAACTGCTTCACCATACACGTATACTGCATTATATTCATTTTTAACGCTTGCCAGCGGATGATTTTTCGCCAGTAAGGTAGGCTCTACACTTACTTCTAATTCATGGTCGAAAAAGTTTGCAAATCCGATAAGCTTCATAGTATATCCCAGCTGTGCAGCATAACGGAGATCTTTTAATTCAATGCCATGGATACCTTCTACCTCCACGTCCTGCAAATCAACAGGTGTAGAGAATGCCAGCCGGCCAAGGATAGCCATTTTTCTGGCGGCATCTAATCCTTCTACGTCAGATGTCGGATCTGCTTCAGCAAAACCGAGCTGCTGAGCGTCTGCAAGCGCATCTTCATAGCTCACGCCTTCTTCATCCATTTTTGTCAAAATATAGTTCGTTGTTCCGTTGACAATCCCCATAATTTTTTGAATATGGTCAGAGGACAAGCCCTCGTTAATTCCGCGGAGGATAGGAATGCCGCCGGCAACACTGGCTTCATAATAAAAATCACAATTATTTTTTACTGCAGCCGCCTGTAACTCAGGACCATGGACAGCCACTAAGTCTTTGTTAGCTGAAACAACATGTTTTTTATTAGAAAAGGCCTTTAAAATATATTCCTTTGTATGATCAATACCGCCCATTACTTCAATAATAAGATCGATATTCGGGTTTTCCAGAACATCATCGGGGTTGGTTGTTAAAAGGCTTTGATCCACATCAATATTCCGAGCCTTTTCGATATTACGCACAAGTACTTTATCCACTTCGACTTTACAGCCTAATTGATGGGCTAATTTTTCCTGATGATCTTCAATCAAGTGAATAACTCCTGATCCAACGACACCAAGACCTAATAAACCTACTGAAACCTTCTCTTCCATCTTACCACCTCTACGCTTCCTATTGTATATTGAATTTATTTAAACATGAAAAAGAGAGTAAGGCAATAGTGAATTTTTAGAAAAGATAAGCGTTTATGGATGTAATCGTTTTCTTGAGGCGGGATAATCAGCGATTTAAAAAATCGTCACATTTTTAGAATGGTTTTAACGGAATGGATTCAGCAGCTGTGCCATTTTCGCTATTTTTTCATATAAATAGATAAAAAGGGGATGAGAACTGTGCGAATCTATCATCTCGGAGCATTATTTATTATTTTCTTAAGCCTGGGTGCAAGTATTGGCTATAGTATCGGGAAAACAGAGATTTTTGCGCTGGCCGGGTTTATTTTAGGAGTGTTTCCTATTGTGATATACAGACGAACTATTATAAAGAAGGAAAAGAGCTCATATGGTGAGAAAGATAAACAAACGTATTCCTGAGGCAGCTGTTGCTTTCCGTTAAATAATATAGCGAGTGAGCAGAAATCAACCCCTCTGCAAGCTGAATAAAAAGAAGCTTGCAGAGGGGTTCATATATAACAGCAAAGCTTTACAAAGGAAGAAACTATTCAGATTCAGCTGTAACCTGCGGACGTTTATATCCCTTTAGGGCAATCAAAGCAGTAAACAGACCTAATAAAACGATTGCCCCGCCCACGTAGGCGTTCTTATCTACACCGGCCTGTTCAATGACGATGCTTCCAACAAAGGATCCGACTGCAATACCCAGATGCAAAGCAGAGTTATTTAGGCTGACCAGGATGCTCGAATTTTGTGGAGAGGTCTCAATCAAATAACTTTGAACCGGCGGAGAGACTGCCCAGCTGAGCATTCCCCAAAGAATAAGCACGACAAGGAATAATACCACATGGAACGATGAAGCAGGGATAATTAAAATTGTAGCTACAAATAAACCAATGGCAGCAAGAATGGTTCGTTTTGGCCCAAATAAATCAGATAATGTGCCGCCTGTACCGCCGCCGCTGACTGCAGAAATACCAAAAATCAGGTAAACGGCGCTTAGCCAGATGCCATCTAATTCCATAAAATCCTTTACAAATGGATTCAAGTAGCCGTATAAAGCGGTATGCCCAGCGAGCACAAAGAACGTAGTCAGCAGGATAAAAAGAATTTTCGGGTTCCGAATCATTTTCATCTGTGTTGTTATCGGCAAGGGCTTTTCCGAAGAAGGAACACGCTGCATAAACAAATAAACACATATAATAGAAGCAATCGTTAAGAGAGCAATAAGTACAAACGGCGCCCTCCAGCCAAATGATTCACCGAGTATTAAACCAAATGGAATTCCGAAAACCAGTGAGCCGCTCACGCCCATACTTACGGTGCCGATAGCACGTCCACGATAAGCAGGTTTAACAATTGAAGCTGCCATCATCGTACAAAGTACAATTAATAAGGAAGCACTTGCTGCGGAAATAATTCTGCTAATAAAAATCATCGTGTAGTTCAAACTAAAAACAGCTAGTATATTTCCCAGCAAAAAGATGAATAAAGAAATAATCGTCAGCTTTTTCCGTTCCACAGAAGCTGTTAAATAAAGTAAAATAGGAGAGGCAACAGCGAAAACAAGAGAAAAAATTGTAATCAATAATCCTGCTTTTCCCAAGGATACACCCAAGTCCGCTGCGACTAAATCGAGAATACCGCCAATAATTAATTCAACCATTCCAACAACGAATGAAATGGTCATTAACAAATAAACACCTTTATTCATAAAACAACACGCCTTATCTATAATTATCTTATTATTCGTTATTTTTATCTAAACTAACGCTTTTAGCATCTATACTTATCGCGGAGAAAAACAAAATTCCCACGGGCTGAAGTTTCGTTTTATAAAACACTATTTATCATCTTAGCCTAAAAGGAACAGATAGCACAAGAATTTTATGTGAAAATTAATGAGAATTCAACACTTTTAAAGGAAAAAAAGAAACTTGTTTGTTATACTGGTATTAACCGCATGAAATAAGGAGGAGTTTTGGGTGAGCAGCAAAGTAACATTAGAAAAAGATGCAATGAAGGTTTTAAAACAGACGAGCAGAACATTTTATATCCCCATTAAACTGTTGAACAAAACGTTACGAAAAACAGTTGGTTCAGCTTACCTCTGCATGCGCGCTGTGGATGAGATAGAAGATCACGAGGAAATGGATGCAGAAGTAAAGCAATACTTATTAATGGAGACAAGCCGTTTATTAAAGGAACCAGTGTTTCCTCGCGGAGCTTATGAGCAGTTAGTAGCTCCTTATGAAAAGGAACTTCCAGAGGTAACATTGCGCCTGCCGGACTGGATTGACTTTTGCCCTGATGATATCGAACAAAAAGTAAAAGATTCGACCAGTGAAATGGCAGAAGGGATGGCGAAGTGGACAAGGAAAGAATGGAATGTAAAGACGAAAGAAGATTTAGATGAGTATACATATTATGTGGCTGGCCTTGTCGGTGTAATGCTGTCTGATATATGGAATTGGTATGATGGAACCGAAACGGATCGTGACTTGGCTATTGGCTACGGTCGTGGATTACAGGCTGTAAATATATTACGGAATGTGGATGAAGATGCAGAAAGAGGAGTCGGATTCTTCCCGGATGACTGGTCCAAAAAAGAAATGTTTGCTTACGCTGAAGCAAATTTGCAAAAAGCAGATCAATATATGACGCAAATCTCTACGAAAAATATCCTGCTTTTCTGCCGTATTCCTCTGGCACTTGCGCATAAAACATTAAATGCACTAAAAAGCGGTAAAGAAAAAATGTCACGAGATGAAGTGGAAGAAACCGTTGATAAAATTATTAATTCGTAGGGCTTGAAAAAATAAATAAAAAAATCTCAGAAGAAAATCTCGCTATATTCCGCGAGATTTTTTTATTTTTGAGGATGAGAAGGGTTTAAGAATATATAATAAGGGAAATACTCTTATATTCAAAGTAATCCTTTGAATAAGTCTCCAAATTACGGGTTGTGTTGTTAGGTACACGTAACTATAATAGAAAGATATGTGCAAACAAAACAAGTGAGAGGATGAAAGCTTGTCAAGCATTTAGATGAAAAAATGCTTTCATCCAGAGGTCTATCAATAACATGGATATATGCTGATAGACGCTTACATAAAAACAGGAGGTAAAATGTGAAGTCAAAAAAAGGAAAAGGTTTAGATTGGCCAGTTTTTTATATCAGTGGGGGCTTTTTAGTTCTATTTATCGTTTTGTCACTGATAAACAGTGATATGGTGGATAGCGCAGTAAATACCTTATTTACTTATTCTGCTGATTGGTTTGGCGCTTATTGGCAAATACTCTTATTCCTTAATTTCGCCATCGGCTTAGGATTAGCCATATCAAAGTATGGTAAAGTAAAATTAGGAAACCAGGATAAGCCAAAGTATAGTTATTTTGGCTGGGTATGTATGATATTAGTTACGTTGTTGGCAAGCGGAGGAGTTTTCTGGGCTGCTGCCGAGCCAATGTATCATTACATGGATACACCGCCTCTTTTCGGTGGCGGAGAATTCAATAATATAGGAGGTGCATTTGCACAAGCATTTATGCACTGGGGCTTCCTTGCATGGGCAATTCTGGGAACACTGGCAGTTGTTGTTATGATGTATGTCCATTATCAAAAAGGGTATCCATTAAAACCGCGTGGACTGCTTTATCCTATTTTTGGAGATAAGATATTTGAAAAAAGTGCCATTGGAACATTGGCCGATGCCTTTTCTATTATTGCAACGGCAGCAGGAACATTGGGACCGTTAGGATTTTTAGGCTTACAAATTTCTTACGGATTGAATCATTTGTTTAATGTACCGAACACATTGACAATCAGTATTATCGTAGTGATTGTTCTAGTTGCGGTAGCAGCGATTTCAGCTGCAACCGGAGTAGATAGAGGAATTTATCATTTAAGTAACTGGAATGTTCAATTTACTATTCTTCTTGGTATTATTGTTCTTATCATTGGACCTACCGCGTTTATTATTGATGGTTTTGTCGGCGGGACTGGTGTCCATGTTCAAAATATGTTTGAAATGATGTTTTACCGTGGAGACGGTGAATGGTTATCAGGATGGACGATTTTCTTCTGGGCTTGGTTTATCGGCTATGCACCAATGCTTATTGTCTTTATCAGCCGTATATCCAGAGGAAGGACGATTCGTGAGCTTGTCATTGCAGTGTCTGTGGTAGCACCACTTGTGACAAACTTCTGGTTTGCTATCGTTGGAGGAACAGGTATCTTCTTTGAAACACAGAATGAAGGATCTATTTCTACAGCATTAACAGATGGCGGAATGCCGGCAGCGGTTATGGCGATTACAGATCAATTGCCGTTTGGAACAGTTATGGGTGTAGCATTCTTGCTGGTATCGATTATCTTCGTTGCTACAACGGCAGATACTATGTCTTATACCGTTGCTGCAACGTTATCAGGGCATGATAATCCAACACGCTGGCTGCGCGTAGTCTGGGCTGTTCTTTTCGGAGCATTTACGACGGCTATTCTTTCCATTGGAGAAGACAGCATTACGTCGATTCAAAACTCGATTGTTATATCTGCTGTACCGGTATCGTTACTGATACTGCCGCCGCTTTGGAACGCACCGAAAATTGCAAAGAAAATGGCGCTGGAGCAAGGACTTATCTGGCAGCGTGAAATGCGTAAAAAAGAAGATAAAAAATATAAATAAAGAAATGAAAAAAATGGACAGCGAAGGCAATGCTCTTCTGCTGTCCATTTTTTTCATTATATACGGATGTTATCATCCTTACATACATTGGAAGGATTCAATGCTATTTAAGTCCATCCCAAAGTAAACCCAGCGGAACCCGTTCCAGCGGAATCCGGCAATCGAGTTTCTTCCTAAGAATGTCGGGAAAGCCCAAAATCCTCTGCCATGATTTGGCCAAATATAGGTGAAGCGGAACATGCAGTGTCTGATACCTCCCGGGTCGACTGCGAATGTCTGCACCTGTTGTTTTTGCGGCACAAAATTAGGCGGCGGTCCCATCGGAGGCTGGCTGTTCATCCCACCCATTCCTGCTGGTGCGGGCTGCTGCCCTTGAGCTCCTTCATTCCCTCCGTTTTCAGGGAAATTTGGGAAGGATGGGGCTGGCGGCCAATTAGGAAAGGCCCCTCCATTCCCGCTTCCATTTCCATTGTTATTTGGAGGTTCAGGGAACATATCTATCATTTGTTCCATCATTCCCTCAGGGAAATTTGCTCCATTCCCATTTCCGTTTGGTGCACCAGGAAAAAAGCCGCCGATTCGCTCCGGCGATGAATGATGCTCCTGTTCATATGGAGGCACCATATGGTTAGCAGGGTGCTCCTGTTCATATGGAGACGGCATAGGATTAGCAGGATGCTGCTGATTGTATTGAGGCGGCATAGAATTAGCAGAATACGGTTCTGTCTGATAGCCGCCCTGTCCGCCAGATTCTCCGTCCGGTCTGCCGGTAAAAGCTTCATTGGAGTAATCATGCTGTGGTGCCGGCTGAAAATAATTATTTAACATCTGTCCAGGCAGGTTATTTTGTCTGTTTTCCTGCCCGTTTGGATGCTGTGGTTGAAAATGATTCATAATTTTCCTCCTCTATTAGGCTGATGTTCCCTAATAGCATATGAGGTATCTGCGCTATTTGCGCTTCATTATGGGCAGAATGGGCGCAATCACTAGATGGTGCAGATGACAGAAGTCCGTTATAACTTATCTACAGCTTTCTTGATATGATCAGCTTCCGTAACAGCAGTAATAAAGGAAACACCGTCAGCACCTGCTTCTATGGCAGAATGGGCATTTTCTGTCTGAATGCCGCCGATTGCCACGATTGGTATATCTGGAAATTGAGCGCGGATGGTATGAATCCATTCTAATCCGACCGTTTGTTTTGAATCCTCTTTTGTAGACGTTGTAAAAATAGGGCCGACACCAATATAATCGACCAGCTCAAGCGGACTCCGATCCAGTTCCTCCTGTGTGGAGATGGATAAGCCAATGATTTTATCTGGAAACCTGGTGCGAACTTCTTTGACAGGCATATCATCCTGTCCGACATGTATCCCATCCACATCCAATTCATCCGCAAGTTCAATATCGTCATTAATAAAGAATGGAACATCATGTGCGCGGCAACGTTCTCTAAGCTCCCTGCCAAGCTGAAGCTTTTCCTCTCCGCTCAATGATCCAGTCCCTTTTTCACGAAATTGAAATGCGGTAATACCGGCAGCAAGCGCTTCTTCTAAAACAGCGTTAGGATCTCTATGACAGTTTTGACTTCCCATAATAAAATATTTTCTTAATAGCTCTCGGTTAAAAATCATCTTCCAATCCTCCATTTAACTGCTTCGGTGTAAAGGATAAGGCATCAATAAAGCTTGGTAAAAAAGTTCCCGGGCCATGTACATGCGGCAGTTTTGCTGCATGTTCAGCCGCCAGTCCGTAAAAGCTTAGTGCGGAGCTGAGCTGCTCTGAGACGGTGTAAGAAGTCGTCAGGCACGCGGCAGCAATAGACCCCAATAAACAGCCAGATCCAGTAATATTAGAAAGAAGCGGATGCCCTGTTTGATTATAAATTAGTTTTTGATCAGCATGGATAACATCTGTTTTTCCAGTTATCACAATTGCAGTATCGTATTTCCTGCCAGCTTGTTCGGCAATTTCATCTACATTTCCTTCGCCGACAGAATCTACACCGCGCGATTGAATGTCTGCATCAACCAAAGAAGCAATTTCACCTGCGTTCCCTTTGATAACCGTTGGACGTACTTCTTGTAGAATCTTTTCTACCATGTCTTTTCGAAAAGAAGTCGCAGCCACGCCAACGGGGTCCAGAACAACAGGAATTCCTTTTTCATTAGCGGCTTTGCCTGCTATAATCATTGCATCTGCTTCGCTTTCTAAGATAGTGCCGATGTTTAAGACAAGTGCATCGGAAACCTTTGCCATATCTGCAGCTTCCCTTATTTCCTTTGCCATGACAGGACTGCCGCCAAAAGCCAGCAGTCCATTTGCATTAAAGTTCATGACGACCTGGTTAGTTAAATGGTGAATAAGCGGTGTGTTATTTCTGGCTTGCTGAATAATATCAGGATTCATGCGTAACCTTCCTTTCTTTGATTTCCCGGATAGCCCAGTGATTTGTCGGGCCATTTCCTTTTCCTAGTTCAAAGGATTTCGAAATAGCAGCAGTAACAAATGCTTTTGCTTTTTTTACTGCTTCCGGAAGCGGATAGCCTCTCCCTAAATAAGCAGCAATCGCAGCAGCATAGGTGCAGCCTGTTCCATGCGTATTTTTGGTATCAATACGCTCTGCCGCATAGCTATGCATTTTTTTCCCATCATAAAGAAAATCAATTGCCTGTCCTTTTAAATGACCGCCTTTTATTAAGGCTGCATCTACACCGTATTCATGAACAAGGTATTCTGCTGCACCTTTCATATCTTCTTCCGTTGTAATAGATAGGCCAGTCAGGAATTCTGCCTCTGGAATATTCGGCGTTGCAACCGTTGTTAATGGAAGAAGGTATTGACGTAAAAAGCTTCGCCCCTCTTCATCGATCAATGAATCCCCGCTGGTAGCCACCATCACTGGGTCCATGACATAAGGTGCATCAACCTTCTCCAGTTTTTTTACGATTAATTCCATCATCTGCTTACTTGCAATCATTCCTGTTTTCACAGCATGGATGGGCATATCTTCTATCACTGCATCCAGCTGGTCCTCAATCATGGAGAGCGGCATATGCTCCACGGATCGGACTCCTGTCGTATTTTGGGCTACAACGGAAGTGATAACGGACATGCCATAGGTTTTTAACTCTTGAAACGTTTTTAAATCTGCTTGAATACCGGCACCACCGCTAGGGTCTGTACCGGCAATGGTTAATGCACAACGAACCTGACTCATAATAAAAATCCTCCTTGGATAGAATAAAGTAAATTATTTTGTTAAAGAAAACTGCCGTGCCGGAAGACGACTGACTAACAGCCAGCCAATCAATGCACCAGAGACACTGCTTACAACAAATGGCGGAATAAAAGCAAATGCTCCTGCAGAGCTTCCCATAAGAAGATTGGCTATCGGAACTGCAAAGAAAGAGCCGATAATCCCGGTGCCAATAATTTCTCCAAGAGCTGCCATTGGATATTTTTGTGTTTTCTTATACAATACCCCAGCAACAAAAGCTCCAATCATTGCTCCAGGAAAAGCAACCAAGGTTCCTAGTCCTAAAAGGTTTCGGAGCAGGCTGATCATCAATGCGACAATGACTGCCGGACCCGGCCCGAGCATAATCCCGGCAATAACATTGATAGCGTGTTGAACAGGATAGGCTCTGGCAACTCCGGCAGGAAACCAGAGCAATTGTGATCCAATCGTTCCGATAGCAACAAGTACAGCCATCATTGTTAACAGGCGTGTGCGGTTTTTCAATCCCATCATCTCCTTCAAATTTAAGGGAAATGAAAAGGTAACTACTTTGTAAAAATAAAAAATCAGGCTTTATCGAGAAGCCTGATTTGGTATACTGAGAGTAATCATATGTTGATTGACTACTTCCCTACGCTGGTATTAGCCAGATCAGGTTTGTAAGAGTCGGAAAGTAAGCATGCTTCCCTCTCAGCCCGCGATTTTGGGCTCCCCTAGTAGTTGCTTTTCATTATTATCTTTGAGTCTACTGTATCAAAGATTCAACGGTTTGTCATGAAATAATCATTAGACTGCAAGCTCATATAAAGGATGTTATCAATAGAAAGAGGAATGAAACATGTTAAGAATAAATGGAATGGAATATCGTCAGGGAGACCAGACCTTATTTCCGAAAATAGATATAGAAGTAAAACCAGGAGAAATAAAGGCGATTCAATCCACTGTTAATATACGTGCGGTGTTGCTGCAGATGATTATTGGAAAAGAGAATGTGCGGAATGGATCGATTCAAATTCAGCACCAGACATTACAGGAGGATAGACAGAAATACGTTTCTTCTTTAGGGGTTTGCTGGTATGAAGAGGGCATTTATGAACGATTGAAGGTACAGGAATATTTGAAATTTATCGGCTCTTTATATCAAAGCAAGGCTTCTATAAAAGAAGTACTGTTGCAAATTCAACTGGAAGAAAAAGCAAGATTGAAAATGCATCAGCTCAACCGCTCTGAAAAGCGGCGTGTCCAGTTTGGCAGAATTTTAATGCAGGAAGCAGAGGTTGTGATTTTCGAAGAGCCTGAGGTCAATGTCGATTTAGAAACGAAACGGGTCCTCCATCAATTTGTCGAATTTCTGCAGAAACAGCAAAAAGCGGTATTGATTTTAACAACAAGCACGGAGAGTGCTGTCACCATTGCGGATGCGGTCTACCGTTTAGATGAGCAAGGAATCCAGCAAATGGACGTGGAAACAGAGGAGAATGAACGTTTAACTTCCACTGAAACAGATGCAGAAGAAACAGTGGAAGAAGCGATTCAAGTAAAGCAAACTTTCCAGCTAAATAAAATCTCCGCAAAAGTAGAGGATAAAATTATTTTATTTGATCCGCAGGAGATTGATTATATCGAAAGTCAGGATGGACAATCCTATCTGTATACTCGAGGAGAGGGGTTCCCTACAGGTCTTACCTTAAAAGAATTGGAACAGCGGTTGTCTCATCAAGGATTCTTTCGCTGTCACCGCTCCTATATTGTGAATCTTCAAAAAATAAGAGAAGTGATTACCTGGACAAGAAACAGCTACAGCTTATCTCTTGTAGATAAAAAAAGCTCTGAGGTTCCATTATCGAAATCAAAGTTGAACGAGCTGAAAGAATTATTAGGGGTAGAATAAGCATAATTCAATGTGATATATACTCCATTCATCGAAAATATACTGCACCATTGTTGAAAAGAAGCTATTCTGTAGTCACAGGCAACTTAACTGATACAGGAGGTTTCAGGGATGGAGAATATGATTGAAGTGATATCTTTAGAGAAGATTTTTGGTAAAAAGCAAGCATTAAACAATGTATCCTTTCAGGTGAAAAAAGGAGAGACATTTGGATTTTTAGGCCCGAGCGGTTCTGGGAAAACAACAACTATCAAAATCTTAACAGGGCAAATGAGACCGACAGCAGGGACAGCGAAGGTTTTTGGAGAACCTGTTTCTAAGTTAAATACACCGGAATATCGAAAACGCTTTGGAGTTGTGACGGATAATAGCGGTTTATATGCGCGGCTGACCATTTATGATAACTTAAAGCTGTATGCAGATTTATACGGTACGTCTTTACAACGAATCGATGAAGCGCTGGAAGCAGTTAATTTAGGTTCGGAGAAAAAAACACAGGTTGCTAAGCTGTCTAAAGGAATGACACAGCGCGTATTATTGGCAAGAACACTTTTGCATAAGCCTGAGTTATTATTTTTAGATGAGCCGACATCGGCATTAGACCCTGCGAACTCAAAACATATTCATAACGGTTTAAAAGAACTGAATCGACAGGGAACGACTATTTTTCTGACCACGCATGATATGGAGGAAGCAGATCATCTATGCAGCCAGGTAGCCTTTTTAAATAAAGGGGTTGTCCAGCTTTTAGATGAACCAAAACAGCTAAAAAAACAGTATCGGGAAGAGATTATTGGGATCGAACTGAAAGACGGACGAGAATTGGAGCTTCCACTCAAGCCATCAAGTGCTGAGGAAATTCAACAATATATTTCCCGGGAAATGGTGGAACGTATTTATACAAAGGAACCAACATTAGGAGATATCTTCGTTGAAGTAACTGGGAGGGAATTGGTATGACATTTTCTGTAAAACGATTTATGGCCATTTTTCAAAAGGATTTAAAAGATTTATATCGAAATATGTATGTTTCGTCCACTGCGCTGATGCCACTTATCTTTGCCGTCATATATGGTCGAATGGATAATGTAACAATAGAGATGCATTTATTTGTTATCAGCATGTCGCTTGCGTTAGTTGGTACTTTCCTGCAGTGTGCGATGATAGCAGAAGAAAAAGAGAAAAATACATTGCGCGGTCTGATGCTTTCTCCGGCTACATTAACCGAGATATTGTCAGGTAAAAGTGCAGTAACGATTCTGATTACCGTGATTGTAACGGGGATCAGTATGTTTATCATGGATTTTTCTTTCACCGGCAGAATCGGTTTAATGGCTGGAATTGTTCTGTCCCTGATTTTCTTTATTGCTTTAGGTACCTGGATGGGCTTAATCACGAGAAGCGTGTTAGAAGCATCGGTATATATCCTGCCTGTAATGTTTATATTTGGGATGGGAAATATGTTTATTATGTTTGCGGAGCAATATGCTTTCTTGCAAATATTAGAATATACACCAGGGCTTCAGCTGCAGGAAATTGTAGAGTTGGAAGATGCAGGAGCTGGGTTTGGTGAATTATGGAAGCCCTTTGCCATTATTGGTGCATGGGCTATAGCGATGGTAGTGTTGGCTGCCGTTACATTTAAGAAGCGAATGATGGATTAACCGGGTTATGAAAGATGAAGTAAATATGTTTCAAATAATAAAGTCATTTGAAGAGCGAGAGGAGTTCTTCACTAATGGCTTTTTCTTTTTATGATTGGAAAAATCCTCCAAACTCCCGGCCTTAAAGGAAGGTCGGGAGTTTGGAGGATTACCAGCTTCTTACTTATACAATTGCCCGAATAAAATCTTCATTCGCTTTTACTTCTACATCATCCGTTACAATAAGGTCTGTGAACTTATCTGTGTTCGTGACAATAACAGGGGTTGTTACATCAAATCCTGCTTCTTTGATTTTTTCAATATCAAAGCGGATTAGCGTGTCGCCTTGTTTCACAGTATCTCCTTGCTTCACCAGCGCTTCAAAGTGTTTTCCTTCTAGCTGTACCGTGTCTAAACCAACATGAATCAAAATCTCGGCCTGATGTTCCGATGTAATTCCAACAGCATGATGGGTTGGGAAAATAGCGGAAATCTCGCCATTCACTGGAGATACTACTTCGCCGACTGTCGGCTCAATTGCAGCTCCCTTGCCCATTGCTTCCGAAGAAAAGGCCGGATCGTTTACATCGCTTAAAGGTTTGACGATACCTGTTAATGGGCTTGCGATAGATTCTTGTTCGATTAATTGTTCGGGTTTCTGTGTTGGCTGTGATTCACCTGTATTTACAGATGTATTATGTTCTTTTTCGTTGCCAGATGTTTTTTTATCTTTTACTTCAAACCCGAAAACTAATGTTAATACCAGTCCAATCGCAAATGCAGTCAATGCTCCTGCCAAGTACGTTCCAATAGGAGAGAATGCTGGTATCGATAAGAAGCTTGGAAAAGCAAAAGCAACTGCTACAGATCCCAGTACACCATTGATGGCACCGCCAATAATACCGCCGGCGAGCAGATAAATAATTGTTTTTCGATAGCGCAGAATGAGGCCGTAAAGGATTGGCTCTGTTACACCGCCGAGAGCGCCAGGAAGCATAGTTGAACCGGCAAGTCCTTTTAATGTTCTATCCTTGGCACGGATCAGAATTCCAAGAGCGATACCAATTTGTGCAAAAACCGCCGTTCCAAACATCGGTGTTAACGGATCTCCGCCAGTTGCCAGATTTTGAATGGAAATTGGCACAATCCCCCAGTGCAAGCCGAATAGCGTTAGGAAGGACCAAGCTCCACCTAAAACTGCCCCAGTTAATAATCCGCTTCGTTCAATAAGGAATTCGATACCTGCTGCAATACCGTCCCCTACATAAGTTCCGAATGGTCCGAAAATCAATACAGCTAGTGGAACAGCAATGGTTAATGACAGCATAGGAACTAAGAACATTTGTAAATCTTTATGAATAATCTTCCTTAGGCCTTTATCAAGTAAAGCATAAATTAAAATGGCAATAAAGATAGGAAATACCGTAGAAGAATAGTCTACTACAATGGCTGGTATTCCTAAAAAGGATGCATTACTGTCAATTAAACCAGTTAAATTAGGCTCTAATAATGCCGCCGCAATGGATGCGCCTACATAAGGGTTGGCGCCCAAACGCTTAGAGAGGGTAAAACCTATAAAAATAGGAAGAAAATAAAATATGGCATTTCCGGCAGCTGATAAAATCAAATAGGTGCTGCTTTCTTCACTGAGTGCCCCTGTCATCGTTAATACGATTAACAAAGCCTTCAACATACCTGCTCCGGCAAGCGCTCCTAATAAAGGAGAAAACGTTCCCGATATCACATCAAAAACCTGCGCTACCCAATTCGCTTTTTCGCCGTCATCATTACTATCATCCTGCTTATTATCAATATTTGTATTTTTGGCAACTTCTTTATACACCTCAGATACATGCGGGCCGATAACGACTTGGTATTGTCCGCCGCTCTGGACAACACTAAGTATTCCGTCCATTTCCTCAAGTACCTGTTTGTTTGCTTTCTTGTTATCTCTGAGTTGAAATCTTAATCGTGTGGCACAGTGGACGACATTTTTAATATTCTTATCGCCGCCAACGTTTTCCACGATGTCTTTTGCCAGTTTTTCGTAACTCATTTGTATTCCTCCTTGTATATTTTAGAATGTAACGTTCGATAAAAAGCTGCGTACATCTTATATAGTTTGGACGTCTTCTCCTGCTTCTATGTGAAAGGTAAGTTATATCCAATAAAAAAACCCGACAAAATAAAGTGCACGAATCGTGCTTTATCTTGTCAGGTTATGCCCTCTAAAGGTTACATTCCTTTAAATCATGTATGCGGTTTTAATTTTTATAACATTGATAATATATCAAAGGAGGGAGAAGAAGTCAACTGACTGAATCGGGAAATTATACAGGTATATTTAGGGCGCAGCAGTACGTTTTTGGGATTGTATATTTACAAGGGAGCAATTATTGTTAGAAATAAATAAAACAGATGTATAATTTAAAATAAAAGATACATTTTGTCTTCTCCACGCTTAGAAAGCCATCGAAGAAAATGTAAAAATAATAAAAGCAGGTGCTGTCATGAACATGGAAATGAGAAATGGAACGCTCGAGGATGTTGAAGGTATGATGCAAATAATTAACCGTGCCAGAAATAAACTGGCTGCATCTGGATCACCACAGTGGTCTGATGAAGATACGCCGAAAGAGGAAGACATAAGAAGGGAGGTAGAAAAAGGAAATAATTATCTATTTACGATAAATGAGCAGATTATCGGTACAGCAATCATAACGAATGAAGAAGAGCCGGCTTATTCCTCCATAAGATATGGGGATTGGGATACATCACAGGAGAATAACTATGCGACCATTCATAAATTCGCTATTAACCCTGACATTAACGGGAAGGGCTACGGAAAAATGTTTATGAAGCTGCTGCTGTTTATGTGTGAAGAAAAGGGTATCAAGGAAATCCGGATCGATACACATCCAAAAAATCGGGCAATGCAGCATGTTATTCTGTCAGCGGGATTTAAGTTCAAGGGAATCATCCAGCTTCCTTTTGAGAATGGAGAGAGGTATGCGTACCAATTATTTTTAACGTGATATAAATCGATATTTTTATCGAGAAGAACCATCCGTAAAACTCTCCCTGAGTGAAGTTTCGTTTTATAGAAAACACATACCAAAGGAAGGATGGATAAGAAAATCTAAAAAGAGTTGAGCAGTCTAATACACAGTTGAAGGAATATCCTGAATTTGCTATATTTATTTTAATTGAGCAAAGAAGGGGACGTAGCAGTGGAAGAAAAAAAGGAAGAACATCAGTCAGCATTTCAAACTGATTCTCGTTATGCAATCGTTGCAGGATGGCTTATTATTCCGGCAATTATGATTTTGTTCAGTATCATTTCGGTAGTATTACTTGTCATCGCTGTCAATCCTGCTTCTTTAGGGACTTACAGTTTAGTTGTATACATAACAAGCATCATTCTGTTTTTCTTTTATCTATTTATCATTTATACATGGATCAAAAGGAAACAAATATTACCAAAGCTAATGATAACAGCTTATAGTATCAATATTTTATCGAACATACCTGCTATATTTGTAGAAGGAGAAATGCCCGGGGGCGCTATCTTAATTAACCTTATTTGGATTGGCTATTTTATCAGATCTAAACGAGTCAAGGCAACGTTTACCCAATGATGTGATTCTAGCAGCAAAGTGTGCATAGAATGTCCGCGTTGCTGCTAGGATGTTGTGGTTTAGTAAACGGAAAAATTAAACCAGAGGAAGGAGAAAGAAATGACCTTACAGCAATTAAAATATGTGATTGAAGTAGCCAGAAGCCGTTCGATTTCCAAAGCAGCCCAAGCTTTATTTATCAGTCAGCCGAGCTTATCCAATGCGTTAAAGGAATTGGAAAAGGAAATCGGCGTCAAAATATTCTCGCGTACAAACAAAGGAATCCACGTGACCAAAGAAGGGTCTGAGTTTTTAGGCTATGCCAGACAGGTTTTAGAACAGGCGGAATTGCTGGAAAACCGTTATTCTAACAATGCAGCGCCGCAGCATCATTTTGCTGTATCTGCGCAGCACTATGCTTTTGCGGTTAGTGCCTTTGTACGCCTGTTAAAAGATTATGACCGGGACGAATATGATTTTACATTTCGGGAAACAAGGACGTATGAAATTATCGAGGATGTTAAAAATTTAAACAGTGAAATCGGGATTATGTATATCAACGATTTTAATGAGCAGATTATCCGTAAATTTTTAAGAGAAGGAAATTTAGCCTTTCACCGTTTATTTGAGGCAACACCCCATGTGTTTATCAGCGGGGATAATCCATTGGCGAAGAAAGCGTATGTGACGCTGGAGGATTTGGAGCCGTATCCTTATTTGCTGTATGAGCAAGGGGATTATAATTCATTTTATTTTTCAGAGGAGATTTTAAGCACGCTGACCCGACCGAAAAATATTCATGTCCGCGACCGGGCAACGATGTTTAATCTGCTGATTGGCCTGAATGGTTATACGATATCGACGGGAGTTATCAGTCAGAGGCTGAATGGAGATAATATTATTGCGGTTCCGTTGAAGGTTGATGAAGTCATTCATGTTGGCTATATCGTTCATAAAGATATTGAGCTCAGCCCAATGGCGCAAACCTATATTGCCTATTTACAGTCCAGTATTGAAGAAGAAAGACAAAGTTTGCTGTAGCCCTTGATATAGTTAAAAGCTATATTGAACGATAGATTTTAGGTGTTATCTGATATCGGGATCTCTGTGATAGACTAATCTCAACCAATGAAACGAAGGAGAGATTCGTAATGACAGTAGCGAGCAAAGAGGGCGTACGTGCAGAAACACCATTCCGATTTGATAATGTGGGAAGCTTCCTGAGACCGGGAAAATTAAAGGAAGCCCGTGAAGCTTTTGCAAAGGGAAGCATCTCGGCACAGGATCTAAAAGCTGTGGAAGATGAAGCAATCAAGGATTTAATTCAGAAGCAGAAAGAAGTCGGCTTAAAAGCAATTACAGATGGAGAATTCCGCCGTTCCTGGTGGCATCTTGATTTTATGTGGGGACTTCAAGGGGTGAAGAAGCAAGAGCTTAATCAAGGATATCAATTTAAAGGCGAAGAAACGCGTGCGGAAACAGCTCGTTTAACTGGTAAAATTAGCGGAGAAAATCATCCGTTTGTCGAGCATTTTCAATTTATACAGCAATTTGCCGATGAGGAAGTCGTGGCAAGACAGACGATTCCCGCTCCAGCGCAATTTTTATCTGAATCCCAGCGTCCGGATAATGCAGAAACGACGAAAAGTATCTATCCAGACCTGAATCAATTCGTGGAGGATATAGCTGCAGCTTACCGAACGGTTATCAAGGATTTATATGCAGCGGGCTGCCGGAATCTGCAACTGGATGATTGTACGTGGGGAAGACTTGTCGGTAAAAACCACTGGACCAGCCGTGAAGATGATTCGAATATAGAAGAAATCGGTTCATTATACGTAGACTTAAATAATAAAGTGATTGAAAATCAACCAGAGGATTTAATCATTACCACCCACGTATGCCGAGGGAATTACCATTCTAAATGGTTTTCATCCGGGGCCTATGATGCCATTGCCAAACATTTATTTGGCAGAGAAAAAGTAAAAGCATATTACTTAGAGTTTGATACCGAACGTGCCGGCGGATTTGAATCTCTCGTTAACGTTAGTGACGATAAGCTTGTCGTATTGGGATTATTCTCTTCCAAGCTTCCAGAACTGGAGGATAAAGCCCAAATCAAGAAACGCATTGAAGAAGCTTCGAAATATGTGCCGCTTGAGCGTTTATGTGTCAGTCCGCAATGCGGCTTTGCTTCCACGGAAGAAGGAAATATTTTGACGGAAGAACAGCAATGGGATAAATTACGTTTAGTAAGGGAAGTTGCTGAGGAAGTTTGGGGGAAATAAAAGAAGAACTAGTGCACAGGCTGGAGCCTCCAGTCTGTCTCTGTTCGGAGATGCAGTGTTCACGAGTTATTTGAAAGAACTTTTAAAAATCAAAAAATAGGGTATAATAAGTATAGAAGTAAATATAATAGAAATACCGTCCGTGCTGTCACACGAACGGTAAGTCAATAGCAAGGCTCCCTTTTAAGGGTCAGCATGTTAACGGAAATAATCCACCTTGGTCGCTAAGCTCAAGGATGGATTATTTTTTGTGATTAAATGACAGCACCGCAATCGTTCATAATAGCTTTTTTTACTAACAAGCTATTATGAACAATCCGTATCGATATAGAAAAAAACTATAACAAACGATAGATTTTAGGTGTTATCTGATAGTAAGCTTTCTGTGATAGACTAATCTCAACCAATGAAACGAAGGAGAGATTCGTAATGACAGTAGCGAGCAAAGAGAGCGTACGTGCAGAAACACCATTCCGTTTTGATAATGTAGGAAGCTTCCTGAGACCGGAGAAATTAAAGGAAGCCCGTGAAGCTTTTGCTAAAGGAAGTACTTCTGAGCAGGATCTAAAAGCTGTGGAAGATGAAGCAATCAAGGATTTAATTCAGAAGCAGAAAGATGTCGGCTTAAAAGCAATTACAGACGGAGAATTCCGTCGTTCCTGGTGGCATCTTGACTTTATGTGGGGACTGCAGGGGGTAGAGAAGCAGGATATTAAAAAGGGCTATCAATTTCAAGGCGAAGAAACACGTGCAGAAACAGCCCGTTTAACTGGAAAAATCAGCGGAGAAAATCATCCGTTTGTCGAGCATTTCCAATTTATACAGCAATTTGCCGATGAGGAAGCCGTGGCAAGACAGACCATTCCTGCTCCGGCACAATTTTTAGCAGAGCTGCAACGCCCGGAAAATGTAGAAATAACCAATCAGCTTTATCCGAATCAGAATGAATTGGCAGAAGATATTGCAGCGGCATATCGTACCGTTATCCAAGATTTATATGAAGCAGGGTGCAGAAACTTGCAAGTAGATGACTGTACATGGGGAATGCTTGTTGATGAAAATTATTGGGCAAGCCGTCATGATGGAGCAAATGTAGAAGATATCGGAACGCTTTATGTGAATTTAAATAATAAAGCGATTGAAAACCATCCAGAGGATTTAATCATTACAACACATGTTTGTCGCGGAAACTATCATTCTACATGGGCTTCTTCAGGTGCTTATGACACCATCGCTAAAATTCTATTTGCGCAAGAAAAAGTAAAAGCATATTATTTAGAGTTTGATACCGAGCGTGCCGGCGGATTTAAATCTCTCGTTAACGTTAGTGACGATAAGCTTGTGGTATTGGGGTTATTCTCTTCCAAGCTTCCGGAGCTGGAGGATAAAGCCCAAATCAAGAAACGTATTGAAGAAGCTTCGAAATATGTGCCGATTGAGCGTTTATGTGTCAGTCCACAATGCGGTTTTGCTTCAACAGAAGAAGGAAATATTCTGACGGAAGAGCAGCAATGGGCTAAATTACGTTTAGTAAGGGAAGTTGCTGAGGAAGTTTGGGGGAAAATAAATATGTTTGGAGATAGGCAGGCTGAGGGAATCCAGCCTATCTCCAAACAAAGTGATGTATCCTCATCTACACATTTTTTCTGATTAACCAATTTTTAATAAAAGCATCCATCTAACGTAAATGTAGAAAAAGAAGCGCTGCTCCGAGCGCTTCCTTTTCTACATTTTGTTAATGGGTTCATCTAATACATGATGATCAGTATCGTTTGAGGAACTATTCGATTTACTATCTTTCTTCATCTTTTTTCCTGTTTTCACTGCAGTGTTTTTTGCTTCATCAATATCGGATTTAGCATCTTTCATCCCTTCTTGTACATCTTTTGCGTGGTCACCAAGTTCTTTTGTATCTTCAACAATATTTTTAGCTGTTTCTTTTATTTCCTGGCCTTCATTAGCCCAAACGTTTTGTACTTTCTCCAGTGCTTGCTGTGCACTTGATAGTGTTTGTTTCGCATTTTCTATTAGATATTGTTTCGTACCATTTGGATCATCTTTAATTTTTTGAGTATATGACACAACAGAATTTTTCGCATTCATGGAAGTATCTTTTACTTTACTTTTTGTTTTCGGGTTCAGCAGGATGAAGGAGATACCAGCTATTGCTCCAGCCCCTATTAGTAATCCAAACTTGTTGTTTTTTTCCATTGTCTACCTCTCCTTTCTTTATCGAATTCATAAACTTGTTGTTTTACGGTCAAAACATAAAAAATCCTAGAATCGTTTTTCTTCTTGGATGTTGTCGTCCTTGTCTCTGATTTCCACCTTGCTTGGTGTATTCTCTTTCGCCATTTGCTCTGCAGCAGAAAGCGCATCATCTTTTGATCCATATACTTCTTCCGGTGCGACATCTTCCAGTTTTACATACCAGCTTGTTTCATTTGCATCCGGTACGACACTAAATGTTTTCATCTTGCCCAACTCCTTTATTACGATCTTATGGGAGGTTTACCCTCAGTTGGAGTAAGTAAAACATGCTATACGGAGAAATTTCATCATTTCTTCCTGTGAAGGATACTATGGGGGATTGAAATATTGATATGGAAGCATGGATGGGCAGACGCCTGGTCGATTCTAATAGTGATTTCATTTTCTTCAGCTTGAAATGTCGTAATGTGTATAAAGTCAAAAGAAAACTTCCTCTGTACTTGTCAGTTTTAATACAGCAGGGAAAAGGCTAAGAACAATAATGCTTCCTAAAATCAGCCAGCTGAAAATAAACCAAAAAGGTATATTAAAAAAGTTTAGAAGAAGGGCAGCTAACGGAATAATCATTAAAAAGGAAAACTGTATTCTCGATTTTTTTGTGGCATATTGCTTTTCCCCACAATAAGGGCAACTATATGCGGTATCTAAGGTAGTGGTTACTTTCATGGTTTGTTTCCACGTCCATTTTCGGTGACAGTGCTGACACGTTGGCATTATCATTACTCCTCTCAGCTGGTAATATATATAAATTGTAACATATGGAAAAATGACTTTTCATTTCTTAACAAAAAGGATAAGAAAAAAAGCTAGCATCTTTTTCGCTTTTCCTTTAATCTATAGTAAGCTGTTTATTATTTCGAGAATCAAAATACAAATTTAACTGCAAGAAGGGATACAGATAGATGAATCAAATACATCGACCGACCGTTGTGGCGCTTTTGCTGGCTGGGTCTTTTATTTCTATTTTAAATCAGACATTGATGATTACAGCGATACCGCCAATTATCAATGAAATGGGTGTGACGCCGAACAGTGCACAGTGGCTGACAACGGTATTTATGCTGGTAAATGGGATTATGATCCCCGTCAGTGCTTTTTTAATTGAACGTTTTACAACGAGGCAGCTCTTTTTGACAGCAATGAGTGTGTTTGCTGTGGGAACATTAATTGGCGGAATGGCCCCGAATTTTGAATTTTTAATTATATCCAGAGTCATTCAATCTATTGGCGCCGGCGTGATGCTGCCATTAATGACAACTGTGTTTTTATTGATTTTCCCGATTAATAAAAGAGGATCCGTGATGGGATTAATTGGTCTGGTGATTTCCTTTGCACCGGCAATTGGACCTGTTATTTCAGGCTGGGTAACAGAGCATTATTCCTGGCGTGTACTGTTTTATATTATTTTACCAATCGCTATTATTGATATTATTATTGCTTTCTTTGCCTTACGTAATGTAACGGAAGTGAAGAAGACCAAGTTTGATGTCTTTTCTGTAATTCTATCTTCCTTTGGATTTGGCGGAATTCTTTATGGGGTAACCAATGCCGGAAACTTTGGCTGGGCAGCACCGATTACACTGATAACTTTAGCTATCGGTATTCTTTCTCTGATTCTATTTATTTTGCGCCAGTTAAAACTGAAATATCCAATGCTTGAATTTAGAGTGTTTAAGTATGCTATCTTCCCATTCAGTGTCTTTATTGGTTCAATTACGTTTATGGGACTGATTGGATCAGAGACTTTAATTCCGCTGTATATGCAAAATATGCGGGACTTCACTGCATTTGAAGCTGGGCTGTCGATGCTCCCGGGTGCTTTGATTACAGGTATTATGGGACCGATTATCGGCAGGATTTTTGACCGGGTCGGCGGGAAATGGATCGTGCTGCCAGGACTTATTATTGTGACGTTAGCGACCGTTCCATTTATGTTCCTTCATGTTGAAACGACCTTTACTTTTGTAATTGTAATGTACGCTGTACGTATGTTTGGATTTGCACTGATTATGATGCCGATTCAAACAGCGGCATTAAACCAGCTGCCAAGAGAGCTTATTCCGCACGGTGCTGCATTAGACGGTACGATGCGTATGGTGGCAGCTTCTGTGGGTACTGCGATCCTTGTAACGATTATGACATCTGCGGCTACGATGACAGAAGGCAGTGAAAACATTGTCCGTCCGGATATTTTCGGGGTGAATGTAGCCTTTGGCGTGATTGCTGTGCTGTCTTTATGTACGTTAATTGCTTATTTCTTTATCAAATTCGATCCATCTCCTGTTGAACAGGCGAAGATGGACAGAGAAAATAATGTATCATGATTAATAAAAATCCTCGTTTGCTTTTTTGGAAGTAGCGGGGATTTTTTAATAGAAAAGGAGAGGTTCTATGGTTCAACTTCCTGAAAGATTAAAGAACTGGATTGTTTCTCACTTTCCAAAGGAAACAGCTATTCATCATATTTATTCATTGAAAGGAAGCACCACAGCTGCGATGTATGCAATAAACCTTAAATTGCCGACTGGTGAAATGAAAGAACTGGTATTACGGCAATACGAAAAGAGCCAGTTTACAGCAAAAGAAATCAAACAAGAAGCAGACAGCCTAAAAGCAGCAGCATCTTTATCTATTGAAACACCGCTATATATTTCAGCTGATCCAGAAGGAAAAATAATCGGCAAACCGCTCCTTTTAATGAGCAAAATGGAAGGCAAGGTAGATATATTGCCGGCGAATCAAGCTGCATGGTTGAATCAGCTTGCAGAAGCATTAGCTCAGATACACCACAATACAATAAATCATTTTCCATGGAAGCATGAACGTTATCAAAAAGCGGGTGAAATTGAAATTCCGGCCTGGTCAAGGAAGCTTGAAGTATGGGAGGCTTTAAAAAAGGTTGTGTTGCGTCCAGAACCGAGCTATACACCGGTGTTTATTCATCGCGATTTTCACCCAGCCAATGTACTTTGGAAGGATGCTGAGGTGAGCGGTGTGGTGGATTGGGCCAATGGCTGCTTAGGTCATACTGGAGTGGATGTGGGACATTGCCGCTGGAATCTTGCCATGCTTTATGGTGTAACAGCTGCAGATACTTTTTTGGCAGTTTATCAAGAGAAGATGGGGAGTCATTTCTCCTATGATGTTTATTGGGATATTGTTTCCTTAATGGATGTGTTAGAAGGACAGCCGGAAGTTTATCCTGGCTGGGAAGACTTTGGGAAAACGGATATTACGGAGGAAGTAATGATAGAAAGAATGGATGATTATGCGGCTTCGCTGTTAGAAAAAGCGATGGAATAGAGGAGGATGAAGATGGAAAGAGTAGATGTGGTCTATGCGTTGATTTTAGACGAGGCAGAAGAGAAGGTTTTAATGGTGCAGAATATAAAGCATGATAATTGGTCGATGCCTGGCGGGGCAGTGGAGGCAGGAGAAACGTTAACAGAAGCGGTTATCCGTGAAGCGAGAGAAGAAACCGGTTTAACGATTGAAGCGGAAGACATTCTTGCTGTGAATGAAGCGTTTATGGAAAGATTCAATCACCACACCATCTTTTTTACGTTTATGGCTAAGGTGGTTGGCGGCGGAATTTCCATTCAAGATACAGAAACAATTGCGGATACCGCATGGATGAGTATAGATGAAGCAGATAAATGGATGCCTTATCATAAAACGGGGATTCGAAGCCTGTTGGAAAAGGCTGTTCCTTATACGTTTCAGGGTGTGGAGAAGTAATAAGATGGAGTATGGCGATTCGATGTTGCTATGCTCTTTTTTATTGTTTAGATAATAATAGCTGAAAACCTTATATAGGAACTAAAAAGCCGTAACTGCTTCCTATTACGGCTTCTCAAATTATCTAATATTAATGCTGTTTACATAATAATTCAAAACAAAACATAAGACAAATAAATCACGACAGTTACCGTAATAATACTAAAAAGTGTTGAAAATAAAACGATTTGTGCGTGCAATTCCGGCTTGATTTGATACTCCATCGCAATCGTTGATGTGTTCCTGGAAGTCGGAAAAGAGCTTGCGATAAATAAGGATTGAGCAACGACTCCATCAATATTCAGCAGATATATAACAGCCAGTGCTAACGATGGTCCCATCACCAGTCTTCCAATCAAAGACCATGTAATGACCCGATGGAAAAAATGCAGCTTAATATTAGATAATTGTGCTCCCAGTAATAAAAGGGCAATAGCCACAAAACCATCGGCAAGCTGATCAAGCGGTATCATAATCGAATTAGGAATGGGAATGGAAAATCCTTGGAACAGCATCCCTAATAGCAATGCGTGGAATACTGGCAATCTAAGAAAGGATTGAATAATCCCTCCGATTGATTTGGTTGCTGATAATAAATTATAAATTCCGTAAGAGTATGTTAAAAGATTCTGGAAAATAAGAATGAAAACCTGAATCGAAAACCCTAAAGGATTGCTGCTGAAAACTAATTGACTTACCGGCAAGCCGTAGTTGCCAGAGTTCATTAACGAAATACTATTTTTTAGAGCTGCGCTTTCTTCTCTATCTAATTTTAATAGTTTGGCAATGATGTGACTTACAATGATCAGAATTAAACTATAAAGGATGATGTAATAGATTATTTGAAAAAATATATCCATTTCTATATTGATATGATATATATTCACAAATACAGCAGCTGGCATTAAGCAATATGTAATCAGTGTAGATATCTGTTTCAGATTAAATTGAAACTTTCTCTGTAAAAGGGCACCGACCAGGGTCAATATCAATATGGGAAATATCACGTCTAATAAAATAAAAATAAACATTTCAAACCTCATCCTAAATGTTTCATAGTTGAATTGCGCCATTACTAAATATGGCTTTATCTTATCATGAAAGGAAAGATAAGGAAAATATCAAAAAGTTATCCTTTGGAATAAGTAAAAATTATATATTACTAATGAGTCTGCTAAGTGTGTACCTTCTGCATTATGCTGGTAAAGCCTATCTGCCATCGATCATTAGTTTTTCGATTGCCATTCTGATATTTGCTGCGAGTTTTGTCGTAGCCGCAGCAGCTAATGCTTGGTATGGCATAGGGCTTGGGATGCTGGCTGCAGGAATCTTCGGCTGTTCTATTATTATCTTATTGTTTATATTTATTTATAAGCGTTTTGTAAAATAGATGGATTGCAATCTTTCGACAGTTAAAAGCCACGCTAGCTTATTTTAAAATTGGAATAAGCTAGCGTGGTTTCGTATTTGCATGAAAGTTAAGCTGGTTTATCCGATTGAGAGAACTTAACAGGTTCCTTACTCGATCAAAAATATTAGGAAACAGCTTCACTAATATACGGCTTAAGAGATTCGGTATAACACATCTCCCCATCCATCGTAACAACAATGCCTTCTATATCCTCTAACGCATCAAGCGCATCAATAATTTGGCGGGGAGACTTTCCAAATAAACGGCTTGTCCATATTTCGCCATCGACTGATTTTTTGGATACAATGGTTAATCCGGCAATTTCTGATTCAATTGGATAGCCGGTGCGGGGATCCAGAATATGGTGGTATGTCTGGTTATCCTTCGTGAAATTTCTTTCATAAATGCCAGAGGTAACCACAGATTGGTTTAGAGCGTTTAACACAGCGATATACTTCCCGCGCGGCAGGAGCGGGTGTTGAATGCCGATGCGCCAATAGCCATCCGCATGATTTGGAGAATTTCCATGAGTGATGACATTTCCACCTAAATTAATCAGGGCTTCCGATACGTTCATCGATTCCAAATCCTGGATCAGAAGGTCGGCAATAAATCCTTTTGCCAGGGCGCCTAAATCAATAAACATCCCCGTGTGTTTTAAAAATACGGTTTGTTCTTCCTCATTAAGAATAATGTCTTCAGCGTTTGTTTTGCTGAGCAAAGATGCAATGGTTTTCGGCGAGGGAACATTCGCATCTTCAAATCCAATGCGCCAAGCTTGAACAAGGGGACCGATGGTAATGTTTAACGCACTGTCTGCCGGAGTACTGTGTTTCTTTCCGATTTTGATCAATTGGTACAAGCTCGGATTAACCTTTACCGGCTTTATCCCTGCATTTTGGTTTACTTCCATCAGCTCTGAGCTTGCATCGTGCGCACTAAAACGTTTCTCGTATTCTGTTAATCGAAGAATCAATTCATCCAAAATAAAATCTGCATAGTCATGCTGAACAGATAATTGGATAATTGTCCCCATTCTATGTATTTCACGCGTTTGCATTGTCATACTTGTCACCCTTTTGCATTAGAATACGTTGAATAAAACGAAAGGATACCTGTCAGAAAATAGCTTCGATTTTCATGAAGAATCATTCTGCAGCAGCATCGTCTATAAATCAAATAAAGGCTTGAGACAGCACTTGAAAAAGAGGCCGTGTTGACCTCTTTTTCATGAACAATCTTTAGCTTTTAACTGTTGCTCCAGCTACGGTATCTACTTTCGAAGTCGCTCCGGATACGGCATCGACACCGCCTCCGGTTAACTGTTGGCCAGTTTGTTCTAAATACCAGTCAATGATTGGCTGAATATCTTGTACATATTCATTGATGCCAATATAATTATCTTCATCATCACGTACGGCCTGATAACTGTGGACAACAAATTTATCTGGTCCATGGGTAGGAACCTGCGTCCGTACGACATCCTGTTTTCCGGTACGTAATTGCTGAATGACCCAGGAAACGCCGCTAAATACTCTTTCCGGGTGACATTCTGCTAATGGGCTTCCCACTTGTTCCGGTCTGCGTCCTGCCAGCATATCTTCTTTTTCCATGGTGTGGTTATAGTATAAGAATTGGTTATTACTATCTGCATAAGTCAATTCGGCAGGCATGGAATTCAAGAAATGATTGAGCTGATTGACTGTTAAAAGCCCGCGATTTAATTTAACATACGTATTGCCTTCCACGGCCTGGGTTGCTTCGGCAGCCTGTTCCAGCCAGTCATCGGCGGACATATCGATGCCTTCCACTGTCGTATCAATTGCTCCGGTAGCATATAAATCCTCTGTATCGGATACATCCTGCATTCCTTCAGGTGCATGGATAACCTTGACCACATTGATAAAACGGATAAATTTCTTGATACACGTTTCTAAGAATTGGGCTGTCTGCGCATCTTTCAGGTTTTCATCTTCATCAAATGCATCATAGACTTCCCCTAATAGAAATTCATTACCTGGCATAACGATAGCATTTACTCCAGGTGCATCTAATATTTGCCGCAAATGTAACTGAGACCGTGAAGATCCCTGGACATCATAAGAAGCTCCCACAATCATCACCGGTTTTTCATCAAGCGGATGTATTTTAAACGATAACCATTCTAAGACACTCTGTAATGCCGATGGGATGGAGTGGTTATATTCCGGTGTAGCAATAATTACGCCATCTGCCTGCATAATTTTATTATTTAAATTTTGAATCACTTCACTATTGGTTTGATCATCTGATTGGTTAAACATTGGGACATCTTTAATATCCAGTACTTCCACATCAACTAATTTCTTGAAATTTTTTGCGATAAAGTTTAACAATATGCGATTATAAGAAAATTCAGCATTAGATCCTACGATTCCAACAAGTTTCATCAATATACCCCCTAGTAATTAATTGGTCTCCCATGAGAAGTTTGCTGCTTGCTTCTGATGCGTTTCATTCGCATTGACTAATTGATTCGTGATATCCACAAAATGTATAAAATCATTAAAAATTTGTTCAAGTTCTTCTATTTTTTGTGGGTCTTTTAACGTGCCATTATCATCAAAAGCCTGTAACGAATAACCAATCAAAAATTCAGAACTTGGCATAATGCGTGCTTTCAATTCAGGTGCATCAAGCATTTGCCGCAAATGACTTTGTGCACGGGAAGATCCTAATCTTCCATAGGAAGCTCCAGTCAGCATAACAGGCTTATCAATTAATGCCTGATTTGTATAAGATAACCATTCTAACGCGCTTTTTAAAATGGCTGGTACGGAATGGTTATATTCCGGTGAACTGATAATCACGCCATCTGCTTCTCTGATTTTATCCGCCAGTTTTTGTACTTCCTCAGGTGCTGTCTTGTCTTCCGGCTTATTAAAAGCAGGTAAATGTTTAATTTCGAAAATTTCAATTTCAGCTTGATTTGCAAAATGTTTTTGAATAAATTGCAGTAAAATACGATTCGTAGAATAATCCGAATTTGTTCCTAGAATACTTAGAAATTTTTTCATTTTATTGCTCCTTTCTGATTTAGAAAAAAGAATGTGAATTAAATCACAATTTAATTATAATATGTTTAAGCAGGAAATACAAGAGGATGTGAGGAAATGTTTTAAATTATAAGATTTATTTTAAAAGTATAATAGATAGTGCTAAGATAATGTATAAAATAATATTTAGAATGGTTGTAATGGCTCGTATTATATTTTATTGAGAACGCTTTCTTTAATCTGGTCATTTTACCGCTTATATGTAGATAGAAAACATTATAGTTTTGATATACCCTTCCTTTTTATTTTGAAACATTATGGGGGAGTTTCATAAAATTAAAATCAACAGTAGCAGGATACAAGGAGAGGGAACATGAATAAAGCTTCACTTTATAATAAAAGCATTATAATTATCAATATTTATCAACTTGTGAAAAGAGGTTCTGATTGCTAAAATTAGTTCAATAGTTTGCAAGCATACTTTTTATAGAGAAATAAATGATATATATTTTTGTGTGTGAATGATTGTTCTTAATTTAACGATTAAATTAGTTCTACATAAAGGCGATGTAATACAAGGAGTGAATTTGTTGCAGATTAGAAAAGCAAGTAAAGAAGATATAAAATCCATAGCTAAAGTTTATATTGATGGCTGGAAAACTACATATAAAGGTTTCGTACCGGATAATTATTTGGACAGTTTAACATACAGAGAAGCAGAGCAAAAATGGATATCATTTTTAAGTAGTGAAAATAATCCTTTTATTTATATAGCAGTTAATGAAGAAGAGAAAACAATAGGCTTTGCAGCAGGAAAAGGTTTGGATAACGACAAATTTGACGGAGAGCTATACGCGCTTTATTTATTACCGGAAAGTAGAGGATTAGGGACAGGAAAGCAGCTGGTTTCGGCCATTGCTAAGCATTTGATAAAACAAGGCGTGAATTCGATGATGGTATGGGTGATGGAACAAAATAAATCCGGGCTTGGTTTCTACGAAAGTATGGGAGGCAAGGCGTATCTTCTCAGGAAAAATGAAGTCGGAGGAATGCTGGTAGAGGATGTAGCTTATGGCTGGGAAGATGTTTCGGCATTATGCAGAGAGGAATAACACGATATCTTGTCAGGAAAAATGGTCTGACTCGATATGTATAAAATTCTTGGTGTTTAAACAGAAGGAGAATCAAAATGGAAGTAGTATATATTGCAGGCGGATGCTTATGGGGAGTACAAGCTTTTATAAAAACATTACCTGGAGTTACGTTCACAGAAGCAGGAAGAGCGAATGGAACAAGTCATACACTTGACGGGGACTATGATGGGTACGCCGAGTGTGTAAAAACAGGCTTTGATCCGGAGGTTATAACGGTTAAGGAATTAATGGAATATTTTTTTGAGATTATTGATCCCTACAGTTTGAATAAACAAGGGCAGGATGTTGGCGAGAAATATAGAACAGGAGTATATAGTGAAAGTCCGGAGCATTTAAAAGAGGCGACGGCGTTTCTTAGGAATAGGGATGATTATGAACGTATCGTAGTTGAAGTACTGCCTCTTACCAATTATGTGAAAAGTGCAGCGGAGCATCAAGACAGGCTGGATAGATGTCCAAATGATTATTGCCATATCCCAGAAGAAATGTTAAGTAAATATAAATAAGGGAAAATACTTAAAAATGGTTTACGGTCTCTGTTGGGTGGTACGCTAAATAGAGAAGAAGCGTTTTTAGAGAACGCAGAATGCAAATATAATGATAAAGGGTGTGGAATGATGAAAGCAATTATTTTTGATTTTGACGGGACGCTTGCTGATACGTTGCCGGTTTGCTTCTACGCGTTTCAAGCTGTGTTTAAAGAATTTGACAATAAGGAGGTCACCTCCGATGAAGTAAAGGCGATGTTCGGCCCTTCGGAAACTGGAATCATCAAAGAAAATCTGCTGGACTCCAATCAGGATGAAGCAATTGAATTATATTATGATAAATATAGTGAAAAGCATCGAGAGCTTGTTGTTGAAAATGAGGAAATAAACGATTTGCTCCGATTTTTAAAAAAAGAAGGATATCAATTAGGGATTGTAACAGGGAAAGCAAGAAGAAGTCTGATTATATCTTTAGATTGTCTTCAAATGAATGATTTGTTTGATGTAATCATAACAGGTGATGATGTTACGATGCCCAAACCTCATTCAGAGGGATTAAACAAGGCATTGGCACAGCTGCACATAAAAAACACGGAGGCTGTATTTTTAGGGGATAGCGATGCGGATATTCAGGCCGGTAAACAAGCAGACGTATATACAATCGGAGTACAATGGCTGCCAAATTATCAAACGTTAGAATTTCGTGTTCAACCAGACCTGCTGCTAAACAACGTGAATGAATTTCTGGAATGGTTAAAAAAATAGAAGAAAGAAATGATTGTTAAATAGTTTCTATCTAACAAACAGGTTATTTATTTTCTTGAAGGGAGAGTGCTAAAAATGACAAACAATCGTTTTGAAGAAGTTTATTCTCAAGGAAAAATGAAGAATACGAAGATTATTCGTGATAATGAGACTGGTGTTTTGTATATGCTGCATCAAGAAGGCTATGGAGCTGGGCTGACTGTTATGGTGGATCAGGAAGGTAAACCCTTAGTGGACAAGGATTTTAATTAGAATAGAAATGATTATGATCGTATGGTGGTTGAAGTCTTGCCGCTTACAAATTACGTGAGAAGCGCTGAGGAACTTCAAGAGAGATTAAGCAGGCGCCCAAATAACTATTGTCATATTCCAAAAGAAATATGAAGTAAATATAAGGATTAAACTCTGAATTTTTTTCCTTACTATTTTCTGAGGAACAAAAGGCACGCTTCTCCATTCGTAATTAGAATAAGCAAGCGTGCTTTTTAAATAGATTTGGCAAAACTGGAAATGGTTTCTCTCTGAGCTGCCAAACAAAAAATAAATCTAAGAGATATTTTGGTAATAGTAGCCTTTTTGATTGTTCCATTTTTTACAAGCTTTATTCCATTTATCACGGAGAACCGCCCGTAAAACTACCGCTGAATGAGGTTTCGTTTTATCACGATTGACAAACAATCAACTTATAATCATCATGATAACCACAATAAACAGAAGAACTAAATAAATCTTTGAAAAGAGTTTATCAGATAATTTTTGAGCCCAGGACCTGCCGATAGGTACTCCAACAAATCCCCCGACGGTAAATCCAATAAGCGCAGGTATGTATATGAATCCTATCGTTGATGAAGGCATCGCATCTATCTTCATTCCTGTAACTAAATAAGCAAAAGCTCCTACGATAGCAATCGGCAGACCTAACGGAGTTGCCAAAGCTACAGCATGTATCATGCGCATCCCTCTATTTCTGAGATAAGGAATGGTCATTGTACTTCCGCCAATACCTAACAGAGTGGAAAGAAATCCAATGCCTATCCCGATAAAAGATGCGGAACGCTGCTTAGGCAGACGAAATGCTTGTTCTTCTATTTCTCTTGTGAACGATTTTTTTAGCATGTTCGAAATCAAGACATAAATTAATAGGCCGATAAATGCATACCTGAGAAAATCGCTCTCAATGTAGACTGCAAGCACGCCGCCTATTAAAGAACCTATTGCAATATACCCCGCTAATAGTTTAAAGACAGACCATGTCACATTGCCCTTTTTGGCATGGTTATACGTTGAATTAAATGAATTGATAATCATAACTGCTAATGATGTACCAATCGCAGTATGCATTAAATATTCGCTTGGAATGGAATCGGGTAAAAATGCAAATAAGATTGGTACTACGACGATTCCGCCTCCAAAACCAAACATGCTTGATAGCACACCAATTAAAATACCGATTAATGAAAACATTAAAAATGAAAAGCCCACTAACAATCATCTCTCTTTACTTATATTCATTTGGATTATTTCTTAGATTCTATTAAATCACAAATTGAATGGTGTTACCATAAGGCATTGTGTTGTCTGACCAGTTCAAACTTCAACGACTGCATTTGTGCTTTTGTATTTTTGTCCGTGCCCGGTAGTGCAAGAGAAAGGCTGATGAATACGTAGAAAATAACAAACTAACCACTTGTACTCTATGCAGGTCAGCAATTCACGCCTGATAAAGGGGCAAGGAACCCTTCTGCACTCATCCCTCCCGATTTTTCATAATTGAAGTACCTGTGTTAATATTTAGTATTAGAGAGCAATGTTAATCCTTGCTGACACGTTATTAAACTATCAATTAACATGCGCCAATTCACTCTTTTGTAAAGCTGTATTATCGGAGAAAGGAAGTTTTTAAATGAAAAATAATACTAAATTTTTAATGGGCATGTTAGCATTCGTATTCGTTATATTGACTGCTTGTGGAAATGTAACGGAGGATTCGGATGCGGAGTCCAATCACCTGTCATCAGAAAATGATGTGACGCAAAACGAAAATGACAATTTACCTGGACAAGAAAGTACACAAGATTCATCTCCTATCAACCCAGAAACAGAAACCGATTCTTTTGCAGATTGGAAAGGAAAAAGCCAAGCTGAATCAGCGGTGGAACAGAGCCAGGAAGAGCCTTTGGAAGAATATGTTCCCAATGAAGATGATGTTGTATACAAAAATAATGAGTTGAAAAATAAAGATATCCTTGAAGCGTTTATGGAGACTGCGGGAGAAAATGGACAGGATAATGAAAGTGAGATCAGAGTGGTGAAGGACGAAGGGGATCAAGGTGTACTTATATATGATTTGAAATCCGGATATGAAAAAAGTGTTGATCAGGCATGGATTATGGTTTATTCAGATTTGAGCCACTACAGAGCCTCAGACGATGAAGTGCAGGATGTTTTTAATACGAATCAGCAATGCGGATATATGTCAAAAGATGAAATAGAAGGAAATTATAAATTACATGAATGTAGAACCCATTGGGAATACAGGTTACTTCCCACTGGAGAAGATAATGAAATGGAGTGACTGTTGCTTCATTATCTCCTCTCAACAAAAGGCCGAAGCATGTCAGCTTCGGCCTTTTTGTTGAGAGAATGGATTGTATACTTGATGCGCACGCTTGAATTTTTTAGCTTATAATACTTCCTATGTCTATTTATGCTTCCCAAAACTCCTTGGTGAACAAAATTTGTATATCATTCAGTAAGGTTAATTTAATGGTCTTTAAATTATCGGAGGTTATTGTTGAAGAACTTAAGCCTAATTCTTTATTTGAAATACGAAGGAGACAGGCTTTTCTATCTTTTTTTCAACTTGTTATGAGTATAATACAGGTAGATAAAATTAAATAACTGATTTTTTTGATTTTTCGATACTATTATCTTGACAGCCCTAAAGATAGCATGTAGATTTTAAGTAAAGGGAGGGATGAAAGATGACCAATTATGACAAAGCAAAGAAAAAGATAGACAAAAGAAAAGAAATGCGGACTCAAGAAATCTCCGAAATGATTGACGAAGGCGGTTTAGGAGCTGATAGATATTATGATGTTATAAAAGGCTCTTCCCCGACTGAGAAAGAAACAGAATCAACGAAAAAATACCAAAAATGATAAAACGAAACTTCACTCAGTGGGAGTTTTTCGATGTACAAAAGTTCTTCGGTGGGGTGAGTAATCGCAACCCCAACTCTTTACGATCGGACGAGTAATCACAGTCCCACAACCCTAGAACGTCGCTAACTTAATCTGTTTCCTTCATTCTCCCACTGCATTAGCCTAAGTGATTCAGGGAGTTAGCTCACGCCTAAATAAAGTTACTTTTACGGACGGTTCTCTGTGATAAAGCAGATCAAAAACGAGACAAACTTGGCTGAGAAGCAAGTGCATCTTTTCCCATGATTTGCGTAAATACCGGATGGTGCATCAGGACATCTGCAGCATCCTCTTCTGCATATCCAGCGATGATTTGATAGATTTTCTGACGAAGTAAATCTTCATTCGCATGCATGTAGCAGCGCCGTTCATTGGTAAGCTGTAAATATTATTCTGCCAAGGTCGCAGAGAATCCGATTATTTCATCCAATTCACGGAAAATCATTTCACCAGTATCGGAGGATAATTCGCCTCCATCATGAGATAGTTTGATTTTACGATTGAAATCAAGTGTGATTTGCGGTAAAGCAGCCATTATTAGAACCCTTTCTATTGGTTATTTGCTGGTACTTTTAACCTTAATAGAAACGGGTTCTTTTTCATTTATTTGATGCAGCTTATAACTGTCACAATTACTTGGGAGGTATGAGATAACAAGCTATTTAGATTTTTTTGAATCGTTGATTGTTTTCGAGCCTTCGTAAAAATCCTGTCAACGCCATGTTCTGTAAATGACGTATGGAAGAAAGCATCTTTTGCAGGAAGATTGTATCATTTCCGAATCCCGCGACGTCTTTCTATCATAAAATAACATCAGGGGTTTCAGGCAAAATCTGTCCGCCATCTATAACAAGTGACTGACCGGTAATATATTTTGCTTCTTCTGATGCAAAGAAAGAAACTGTTGTTCCGATGTCTTCTGGGTCTCCTAATCGTTTCATTGGAACAGCTTCCGCACCTTTTTCACTTAACACGCCCAGTTCCTTTTTTAAGGTTTCAGTAGCAATCATTCCAGGTTGAACCGCATTAACCGTAACGCCATATGGTGCATACTCCAAAGCCGCATTACGCATAAATCCAAGAATCCCTGCTTTGGTTGCCCCATAGATCGAACCGCCCGGATATCCGGTAATATCACCCGTGATTGATGATGTCAGGATGACTCGGCCGTAATTTTGCTTCTTCATCGCTTCTAATACCGGTTTGGCAGTGAAGAACATTCCTTTCAAGTTAATGCTTTGAATTTTATCCCAATCGTCTTCTGTCATGTCTGCAATGGATACATCCGGGTAGATACCTGTATTCGCAGCCAGAATATCGATTCTTTCATGTTTTTTTAATATATCCTGAACAACCCGTTCCGCATTATTTTTGTCCGTCACGTCTAATTTATGAAACTCCCCACTCACTTCTGCAGCCACTTTCTTCCCTGCTTCTTCATCGATGTCACAGATCATAACGGTTGCTCCAGCTTTTGCTAACGTCTTCACAATTCCTTTACCAATCCCATTTGCTCCACCGGTGACCATAGCGATTCTACTAGTTAAATCAAACATTATATCCCTGCCTTTCAGAATTCAGAATTATTTATAATTATAGATTATCAAGAAACATCGAAAAACTCCATGATTGTGCATACAATACTAGCCTATAACAAATTTGATATGGAACATAAAAACCCTTGTATTCCTAGGGTGTCAAACTAATGAGGATTACTTAACTGCTCTTCAATTGCTTTATATTTCAAATTATTTGATTCTCTTATTCACTAGCAAATAACACCCACTAATCACCAGATGCTAGGCTTACATAAATAAGTAGTTCAGTGTAAACTGAATGTACAGAATTAATTGTAAAGGATTCTTAAACGGGGGAGTATAACTGGTTATAAAATATTAAATTTAGGGGAAATGAGCATGAGACAAATAGAAGCAATCTTTTTAGATCGTGATGGAACAATTGGCGGGGATGACACAGTTCATTATCCAGGTGAATTTGAACTCTTTCCATACGTAGGGAAGGAAATCAAGAGATTAAAACAAGACAATATAAAAATTTTTTCGTTTACAAATCAACCCGGAATTTCAAATGGTTTAGCCGAAAGACAGGATTTCGTACAGGAATTAAAAGATTTTGGTTTCAATGATGTATATATATGCCCGCATAGACATGACGAAGGGTGTTCCTGCAGAAAGCCGAATACAGGTATGTTAATCGAAGCACAGCAAAAACACGAATTGACGCTTGAAAACTGTGTCGTTGTAGGAGACCGATGGAGTGATATAGTTGCCGCAGCAAAGGTGGGGAGTATTAAAATCCTTGTTAAAACTGGGGCAGGGAGATCTTCCCTAAATGAGCATTTTGATAAATTAAATGATGTAAACATTGATTACATAGCTAATGATTTTAAAGACGCTATAAGTTGGTTGTATAGTAATTATATTCTAAGCAATAGATAATGAAGTTTATTTCATAAAAGGGCGTCTTTTCCTGAATAGAAGGCACGCTCATTTTTACGAAGGGCCATTTAGTGAAAAAAGCGTGTATGGTAGGTAAAGATAGCATGAATTTTAATTAGATTAGAAGGGACGTATTATCATGAGCAATACTGATACAGCATTAAGGGATAATATTAAATTTCAATTTAGTATTTCTAGACAACTTCTCGAATACCATCTTTCCTCATTAAGTCAGGATGAATATATGTGGCGTTCGCCTAATAGTGGACTGCATATTCAAGAAGTGGATGGAAATTGGTATGCTGACTTACCTGAATCCGAAGCTTATGAGATTGGTACACCAAGTATTGCTTGGACATTGTGGCATATAACATTTTGGTGGGAAATGGTTTTTAATCACTCTTTTGGTGATGGCACGCTAACTAAAGAGGACATAAATGTTAATAAAAATGTAGAATCAGTCAAGTCAACTATCAACTCTCTGATAGAAAGATGGGAAAAGATATTATCAAACGTAACAGAAGAAGATTTAAACAGTAAACATTACAGTAAGTTCCCATTTAATAATGACGTGGAATTTCATAAACTAGCCTCTTGGCTAAATCTCGAATTAATGAAAAATGCTTCTGAAATTGGCTATGTTAGATTTGAATATGCATCATCATCTGATAGATAGAAATATAGTATGCACTCAAAATTTTAGGATAAATATTACGACATGAAAAGTACAACGGTTGGGTGCTTATGCGGAGCGAGGAAAAGCGTTCGAAATTATAGAAAAGGTCCATTATCTGGAATAAGGATATTGCAGTATATCAGAATTAAGAGGCTGGCTGGAAGGATTGATTTAAACTTGGAATCGTCTGGATATGCAGAAAGAATCGTTGATTTAAAACCATGGTCATAAAGTTTGTTAAAAAGAAAGAGCGTATTTTTGATCAATCTTTTTTCAAAACGGTTTTTTAATTTAACGTAAAACATGTACTTGCGAGCTATCAAAATAGAGGCTCTACAATCTAAAAAGCACGCTTCTCATTCTGAAATTAGAATAAGCAAGCGTGCTTTTTAAATGGAGCTGACGGGATTCGAACCCGTGACCCCTTGTCTGCCAGACAAGTATTCTCCCACTGAACTACAGCCCCGTTATGAAATGGCCCATGGGTGAAAATCAACCCAACAATGAATATTATATACTGTTCGCTGATTTGTATCAAGATTTTTATTGAAATCAAAATGATATAATAATAAAAAAGTAATCAAAGGGAGCGATGGTTATTCGGCAGGAAATAGCTAAAAAAGTAGAAGATTTTCTTGTTGCGAAATTTCATCCAGCATTTATTTTGATTTTTGGTTCTTATGCAAAGGGCATCAATCATGAAAAAAATGATTTAGATATTGCATTCCAGTGTAAAGACGATTTCCTGCCAGCTTTAAGATCTTATGTAAAGCTGAATGAAGTACGCAACCCAATTTTAGACAGGATTAAAGAAGAGAGGTTTGTGTATGGCGAATGACGTTATTTTTAATAAGATAGCTATTATGGAAAGATGCCTTATCCGCGTGAAAGAGGTTTATAATGATAATACAGAGAATTTAAAAGATTTCACAAAGCAGGACGCTATTATTCTGAATATCCAAAGGGCATGTGAAGCAGCTCTCCAGCTGGCAATGCATATTGTTTCTGAGGAGAGATCAGGATTGCCGCAATTGAGTGAGGATGCTTTTGATAGATTGCTGGAAGAAGATATAATTAGTCAAAGGACTGTAATTCGATTAGAGAATTAATAGAATTTAAAAATAGTGCAGTACGTCATTATCCATCGTTGAAGATTAATAGGATGAACTCAATTATAGAGAACCATTTAGATGATTTTACGGTTTATAAAAAAGAAATTCTAAACTATCCACATAGTAAATAAAAGAATCCAAATAAAGGAGCTTTCTGTTATCAGAAGGCTTATTTATTTGTTGTTTTTGTTTCTGAAAATCTTAAATGAATAGAAGAACACCTCCTATTGATTTGTGATAAAATAGATAGACGCTGTTGAAAGCAGACAGCAAAAAGTGATAAGCCGATCAAGAAATAGAGGAGAATCCAATTTGAATAAAAAAGATATTGCCGATATAAAAAAACAATTCAAAGTAAATAATGATTTATTAAAGATACAGGATATTTTCAATGTATATATTATGAAAGAATCAAGTGAAATCTATCATTATGAAAGTACGCCGTTTGAAATGCTGGAGGATGAGCAGAAAGATTTGTTCATGGCGAATTTTAAGAAGGTGCTGACAGGGCAACTGGATCAAAAATTGTTTGAATTGAAATTCCAGCGTGATGTGGAAGACAGCAGCCAGCTTATTCTTCACAAGGGAATGCTCTCGGATGATACAGAAGAATGGAAGGCGCAGATGCTGGAAATTGTAGCGAAAATGCTGAAGGATAAGCAGTATGAGATGGATATTGTTATCACGTTTATCCATGGAGAGTATGCAAAGCCTGTAAAACGGAGTAATGAAGAGGCGGAAGAAAGCAGCAGAAACAAGGTTTTTTCAAGTCCATTTACTTTATGCAGCATCAACAAAACAATGGATCCGAAGAAAGAACTGCTTTTTGATTATGTGGAGAAGGAATTTAAATATCATTTTGTGGTGGATCCGGTAATTAATTTAAAACAGCCTATTGGCGGTTTCTTATTCCCGGCATTTACAGGCGGAGCAGCGGATGTGAACCATGTGCTTTATTCTGCAGCCAAGCCATATGAGCTGGATTATCATTTTATTGAGGAAGTGCTGAACGCAGAGGAAGCAATGACCGCAGAGGACGATAAGATTGTGTTTGAGGAAATTGTTAAGGATGTAGCTGGTGAGCAGATCAATACGACGACATTGGCGAATGTGTATGATGAGATTCAGCGTGTTGTTGAAGAAAATGAAGAGGAAGATGCGCCAATGCTGGATTATAAGGATGTAGAAAAAGTATTAACCAGCAGCGGAGTACAGGATATTGACCCGGAGAAGGTAGAGACTGCTTTTAAAAAAGTGATTGATGATGAAAAATATGAGATGAAAGCAACCAGTATTGTACCGAAATATACATCTAAATCCATTAAAATCAAAACGAAAGTGGCTGACCTTAAAGTGTGCCCGCAGGATTTGCGTTATGTCCGTCAGACAACGCTTGACGGCAAGCTTTGTTTGATGATTGAAGTGGAAGAAAACACAGTGATTGAAGGGTTTGAAATGATTCCGGAAGCTATCTTTAATAGAGTAGAAGACGGGGAATAAATAGTAAAGTCTCTTAGTCGAAATTAGGCTGGGAGGCTTTTTAAGAGATTAGCAAGTTTGTGATTATTGTTGCATTTACAACAATAATCAGTTATTTTACACATAGTAGCAATTATATTTTTTAACAGGATGCAAACAGAGGCAGAGAGGGGAAACTCAGGTGACATATAAAATCGTAACAGAGGAACAAGATTTACAGAAAGTTTTTGAGATTAGAAAAGAAATTTTCGTCAAGGAGCAGGAAGTGTCTGAAGAAGAGGAGTTTGATGCGTTTGACTCGCTGGATGCGGACTGCGTTCATATTTTAGTATATTACGATAACAAGCCTGTAGGAACGGGAAGAGTGAGAGCAGTAGAAGGAGTCGGGAAGCTGGAACGAATTTGTATTTTGAAGCCTTATCGTAAGTATGGGCTCGGCAAGGTAATTGTACAGTCCTTAGAGGAGATTGTTTTACAAAAAGGATTAACCCGCGCAAAATTGCATGGTCAGACGCATGCGGAAGGATTTTATCACAAATTGGGATATGAAACGGCGTCAGATGAATTTTTAGAAGATGGTATTCCGCATTATTTGATGGTGAAGCAGTTTAATTAAAGCATTACATAGAACGTCACAACGGATAAGGAGGAGCCATGCAGCCTAAATTAGAAAACAAAGGGGTTATTATTGTTACGCTGGCAACAGGATTTTTATTAACATTCTGCCAGTTTTTATTGATTACGTCTTACCCGGCGATTATGCGGGAATTTCAAATTAATGCCACGGAAGTACAGTGGCTGACGACGATTTATTTATTAACAACCATAGTGTTTATCCCGTTGACAGGCTATTTATCTAACCGATTTTCAACCAAAGCACTTTTAGTTTTTGCACTGCTTTGCATGGCTGCCGGCCTTATTGTTGGCGCTTTTTCGCAGAGCTTTATTCAATTGATTCTTGCCAGAGCGATACAGGCGGTTGGAACGGGTGTCATATTGCCTGTGATTCAAACGATTTTAATTACCGTATTTCCGAAAGAAAGAAGAGGGTTCGCACTTGGACTGCTGGGCGGCGTTATTAATGTCGCTCCGGCGAGTGCGCCGTCTTTGACCGGGATGATTATTGATGTTTTCCATTGGCGCATCCTTCATTGGTTTATGCTGCCATTGGTGCTGATACTTTTGCTGTTAGCGGTTTTCTATATGAAGGATGTATTGAAGAAGCAGGCAGCACGGCTGGATATTCTCTCTGTGATTCTTTCGGCAGGGGCTTTTTCTTTGTTTATTTTTAGTATCAGTAATATTAGTATTGCCGGGATGGACCTGTATCTCGTTATTTTGCCATTTCTCATCAGTGCTGTTTTATTATATCTTTTTATCCGGCGGCAATTAGCGGATGATGTGCCTGTGCTGAATGTGCGTTTATTTCAGAATCGGACATTTCTGTTGGCCGTGGTGCTTATATTTATGGATATGGCGCTCTTATTATCGGCAGAGACGATTTTGCCGATGTTTGCGCAGAACGTTTTAGAAACGAGTGCCTTTCTATCTGGCTTTTTATTAGTGCCAGGTACGATTCTGCTTTGTATTGTCTCTGTTATTTCGGGGAATTTATATGATCGGTATGGCGGAAGGATTTTAGCTGTTATCGGATTTGCTTTTACGCTTGTGTCCTTAGTACTGATGACAACACTAAGTATCGACAGCTCTCCATTTTTGATTATGATTTATTTCTGCTTTTTTATGACCGGATTCGGTTTGTCGCTGATGCCATTAGTTTCTGTCAGTGTCAATGTATTGGATGAAAAGGAAATGGCTCATAATTCAGCGATTGTGAATACCGTGCGTCAATTGGGAATGGCTTTTGGCGTGGTGATTCTGACAACCGTTATCAGTGTAACGACTGCTGTCATGGATGCGCCGGAGCGGACAGGAACCTATTGGGGGACGACGTATGCATTTATAATGATGGCTGTGACAGCATTGCTTGGGGTGCTGCTGTCCATGCGTATTAAGGAGAAAATAGAATAGCGGCGCATCGATTAAAAGCATAAATGTTGAATGGATGACATTTATGCTTTTTAATTATTTGTAGAAGTTTTTAACTTGAAAAAGGAACGTGTTTAACATGAAATTAAGTGTACTAGATCAATCCCCAATTTCCATGGGGGAAACGCCAGAAGCGGCATTACAGCATACGCTGGAGCTGGCAAAATGGACGGAGGAGCTTGGGTATCACCGCTATTGGGTCGCAGAGCATCATAATACGAATGGGCTGTCGATTTCTGCTCCAGAAATTGTGATGACGAGGATTGCTTCT